>NZ_SLXT01000073.1 GCF_004341395.1 Heliophilum fasciatum | reverse complement strand
CCCTTCCTTTCGTACCGTTCGATACGAAACGGCCGGGCATTGCGCCTCTTGGCGTTTGGCATGCTGCTGGGTCGCCGCCGTAAGCAATCGGGACGATTCGGCGGGTTGTTTTTGCAGATGTTCCGGCATGTGGGGACGGGGACCGGTGCGCGTGCCGATAACCAGCGGTTTTGCTTTTATCGGCGCATGCCCGGGGTATTCCACGGTCAACTCATCGATCGAAGCGGGATCGTACGTGACGTCCACGGTACAACCCATCAACGCGATGCCCACTTCATACTTTTGACCCATAAAACTGATGCAGCCCGCCTTATCCACTTTCCGCTCTTCGCAGTGCAGGAATGCGTTGGCGACCAGATCGGCATCCAGGTATTTTATCGGTTTCGCGTCGCTGCGAAAGGCAGTCTCCGGACTTGTGTTTCCCGGCAAGGCAGAATGCGGCTTATGTTGATAACATTCCTCCAACCACACGCCAAACAGTCCGTTGAGCTTGTCCAGGGTTTGCGGTTTTTCTAAGGCGGCTTCGCTCAGAAAGGAGTCCACTACCCGATTAAAACGTTCGACCTTGCCCGTGGCCTCGGGGGAGTACGGCTTGGCGAAAAGCAGGCGAATCCCCATTTTCGCGCAGGCGCGGCCCATCCACTTGGTTCGATACTGCTTCCCGTTGTCAAAAAACACCGCGTCAGGCACGCCGTATTTCTGAATCGCCTGGCGAAAGCAGTCCTCGATGATCACTTGATCCAGCGTCGGATAAAACTGGCCATGTAACACAAACCGGGTGGCATCATCGATGAAGGTGACCAAATAGACTTGCTTTTTGGCGCCATCCGGGCCAATCGGCAAGTAGGGACCGAATTTAATATCGGAATGCCAAAGCTGATTCCGGTATTTTTGCTGAAACCGCCGGGCAGCGACGCCGGAATTCGAATACATTTTCATATGCCGGGTGCTGTACCCGCGTTCGGCCAGTTTTTCTTGCAGCGTGCTTCGCTTGATTTGCCCCGGTTGGGCCAGCCCTTCCCATTCGAGGATCTGGATGATCTGGGCGAT
>NZ_SLXT01000072.1 GCF_004341395.1 Heliophilum fasciatum | reverse complement strand
GATTTGTTCAGCTTTCTGTCCTCGTGGTACTCAATATCCTCCATGCAAGCATTCGGATACCGAAACGCTGCCGTTCGGATCAGCTTTTGCAACTTATTGGAACGTCGCTTTCCCCATTCGTGGTCCACAATCATCCCGAAGCGCTCTTCAAAGGTAAGGCCGCGATAGGCGTTGTCGCCTGTTTGAGAGGTGAAGGCCTCGGCCATGGCACTCAATCGCATTTCGTGCAATTTATCGATGGTCACCTGGTTAATCATGGCGACCACCTCCAAAATAATCGGCACCTCGTGTAAAACCATAGTTGCCGCTTGGTTTTGGCGTGTCCGAGTTTTTTTCGGATTTCACCTTGTCCTGACCGGTTTTCAAGATGGTTTGGATGTTTTTCAGGCTGGGTGAAGGGGTGTAGCTCAGTGCACGGGCGCAGGCATCTTCAATCCGCGTTACCGAATACCGGTCGGCCAGCTTCATCAACGCGCCACAGGTTTTATAGCTAAGCTGCTCGACCTGAACGGAGGATAGGAAGGACTTCATGACCATCAATGTGGCGATTCCCACGCCTTGTGCCCACGCAAGAAAGGCTTCTTTGTTCCAAGCCAGGTATCTCCGATGATTCTCGGGCATATGTTCCGGCAATATTTCCGGATCGCCTATCTCATATTTCCGGATATGGGAAGCAATGCGATTATTCTGAAAGAATACCTCAATGGTTTTGCTCGTCGTTCGGATATCGACTTCGTGTCCAATGAATTCAAAAGGTACCGAATACTTGTTTTTCCCCACGGTTATGAGATAATCAGGTTGTATTTTGGCCGTTGACCAGACAGCCATTTCATAAGGGGAAGCAGGTAACGGCTGAAGGAAGGATTTTTCTTCTTCTTCAAAAGCACTCCACCGGCTTCCCTTCTTTTTTTGAAAAGGTTTTGTGTTAAATTCCAGAAGCTTCTTTTGGATGGCCGAATTCAATTCGGAGAAGGAGAAAAATTTTTCGTTTCGCAACGCCGCGATAATCCAGGTAGAGATGACGCCGACCGTGCCTTCGGCAGAAGGCTTGTCCTTGGG
>NZ_SLXT01000071.1 GCF_004341395.1 Heliophilum fasciatum | reverse complement strand
GGTCGAGTAGATGGGCTCCTCTCTTGCTTTAGGAGCAGGTTTGTGTTCCCTGTTTCTCTCCGTTTCCTCTGAGAGTGTCACAATATTTGCTCCATGACAAAATTGTCACCCACCCCTCACAGATCCGTGCGGGCGCAATTAACGCACACGGCTCCTCACAAGATGATTCACAATACGTAGTTTATATCCGGCCGGAGGTCATAGATGTTGACATGGATTTTCGGCGGCGGGAGTGGCTTGAACAAGAGAAGCATTTGAAACGTTTTCCAGTTATACGACCCTCGTTGGCTTCTCCGGTTTAGCCACTTGAATAGATTTTGCCGTACATGAAATAAGAATGATTCCAGTGCTTGACTATTATCCGTAATTCCATAATATCGGTAATAACCAATGAGTCTAATTTTCAGGGAATCGATCATGTCCCCCGCACGTTGATGCCGATTTTCTTTTATCCACTCCTTGATTTTGTGCAGGCTCGCCCTAAACTTCTTTACACTGGTCTTTCTCTTAACGCGGAATTTTCCTTTGCGGCTCTTGCTACAGTAATGAGTAAAACCTAGGAAATCGAATGTCTCCGGCTTCTTCAAGCCTCTTTTCCTCGCGTACTGCGTGGCATATCTTCCGAAATTAATGATTCGTGTTTTCTCCTCGGCCAGCTCCAAATTAAACTTCGCCAAACGCCGTATAACTTCTGCATAGTATCGCTTTGCATCTTCTTCATATTGGAAGACAGCGACAACATCGTCGGCATACCTGACCATATAGGCTTCGCCTTTACACTGTCTCCGCACCACTTTCTCGAACCATAAGTCAATGACGTAGTGCAAATAGACGTTGGCAATTATTGGGGATATGAGTCCACCTTGCGGGGTTCCTTCCTCGCTCTCCTTGAAGACGCCTTTTTCCATGATTCCCGCTTTTAGAAACCGACCGATGAGTTTGAGCAACTTTGGGTCAGCGATGCGGTGCGCCAAGAACTTCATCATCCATGTGTGACTCACATGGTCGAAGAAACCTCGGATATCTGCATCAACGATGTAATGAACTCTTCGCCTTTCGAGATAATAGTTGAGGATTTTCAGCGCATC
>NZ_SLXT01000070.1 GCF_004341395.1 Heliophilum fasciatum | reverse complement strand
GGCGTTGCCGCATCATTTCGACCAAGGATCGAGCATGCGTTTTCGGAATACATTCGGATCCACAGCCTCTGCCACAAACATGTCAAAAAGAGGATCGTATCCTCGTGGATCCAACCCCAGATAGAGAAAAAGCGGGTGAAGAAGCTTGGGGGCACCAACCGCAAAGACATTGGCCCACCGAAGAGGGGTCATCCGCTTTGCTTTTTGGGGATTCATCCGTCGAAGCAAGAATAATAATCGGCGGCTTACGATCATGGTCAATATGGACGTACAGATCAAGGCCTGAATGACCGATTCATTAGCGGAGGTGATCACATCAAGTTGATACGTGCTCTTCAGTTCTTTGAACGTTAATTCAATCGCCCAGCGTGCCCGGTACAACTGGGCGACCTCCTCGGCCGTCAACTGTTCCACGGGGAGATTGGTAATGTAAAAATGGTATTTTTTCAGTTCCTTGTCCATGATGCCAACGACACGCATGATTTGTCGGTCTTTACGTAGAGCTTCTATCGATTTTGCCTTGCTCGTCGTAATGCTAACTTCTACGTCGATCACTTGTCGTTTCAAATAGGGTTCAATATTCCGCAACTTCTGGTTTGAGAGATCGATCGTGTTGCCACGATGTTGTTTTAACGTATCGAGAATCGTCGGATTGGCGTTGTCCTTCAGGCGACTGACAAAGAAACCACCGTGGCCCTGGATCTCCCGAAAGTGCTGGAATTTGAAGTATCCCAAATCCAACAAAAGGATGCGGTTTTGGACCCAACTGCCAATTTTCAGCAGGGGGCTCTCGCCTTTTTTCCCCTCGACCATTTGAATTTCCCGCGGACCTGCGCCCATGGCGCTAATCACCATATTTAATTTCAATGCGGCCGGCGAATGGTTGGTACGCGGACCCGGCCAACGGTCGGCCAGTGAATCGTGAAGCCGAATTAATGTGCTATCGATACAAAGCAGATCGACGAGACCCTTTAACTTCTCGGACAGGTCCGGAACAAATTCGGCGGCTTCCATGGATGCCGCACGGGCGATGCAACGTTTCAAGAATTCAACCAGTTCCGGTGTGAACCGATCGTAAAAAGCCGAAGGGACGAGCTCTTTGGCCGCCATACTTCCGTAGCA
>NZ_SLXT01000069.1 GCF_004341395.1 Heliophilum fasciatum | reverse complement strand
GCTTCGGCTACATAGCGGACCGGCATATAGGTGCGGCTGTTTTTGATATACGGAGCGACGTCCATCGATTTTTCCATACCGTTTACGGTGTACTTGGTGTCACCGATTTTGAAGGAAGCATCCGCTTTGACTTCGCCTGAAGCGGGGGTGACCAGTTTACCGATGACGGCCGATGCAGCGGTGCCACGGCCGGCAAAACCGGATTTATTCACGGCGGTACCACGGACTTTGACGATGATATCGCCTTCCGGTACGGTACGGTCAGCGGTAACTTTCACGTCGGAGATTTTGATCGCCGAAGGTGTGGTTGACGAGGAGCGTACGTTGAAGCGCAGGCTGCCTTGGCTGCCGTCGGAACCGTTTTGGTTCACGGTGACGCTGCTGGCTTCAATCATCATGTCGCCCGAAGCCACTTCCACTTTCGGTGTGCCGCTGAAGTACACGCCGAGCGGCAATTGTACGTTCACTACATAGTCATTGACACCGCCGTCCGCTTCAGAAGATGTGGTAGCGGCAGCATCTTTGTTGAGCGCTTCTTGGATACCTTCGGTGATGGTGATGTCACCGAGTGGTTGAGCGCCAAGACCCAGGGTTACCGGTTTGACTTCGGAAGCCGCTACCGTAACGGCAGGTACGATTTTTCCGAGAACCAGGTTACCGGTAATGCCGGCCGTACCGCCGACTTCCACCGTCAGGTCGCCGGAGAAGTCTACGGCTGTCGCGATTTGGGCTTTTTCGTAGATCAGTTTGGCGGCTGTTGAGGAGTCGGCACCGGCAGGGATGGTCGCTTTCAAGATGCGGTTGGCATCTTGGTTGTCGACGATGGTCCAGGTGAATTCGCCAATGCCGCCGTCTTTGGTGTCGCCGCTACGGGTCGGTGCTTGCAGCGGGGTGCCGGCTGTACCCCAACGGGCGCCTTCCGGCAAGGTGAATGTGATGGTCCGGCCGCCAATCAAGCTGCCTTTGACTTCTTCTTCGATTTTGAAGGCACCGATTTCGGAAACGGTGTCCCCGTTTTTACCGGCGGCAATCGTCGGTACATCGCCATAGACAGCGATGCCGGTGTTGAATTCGCCATAACGGGCAATGGTGAAGGAGTTCGGTGTCGTGGTCGTTGCGCCGGAAAGGTTCACAACAACGTCACCTTTTTTGGCGATCGACTCATCGACATCGACAGTTGCGCCGTTCAGTTGGAAATAGGACGCGGACGTGGTGGTGCCGGTTGTTTTGATGATCAATTCCCGATCATCAGAACCTTTTTCCACTGTAGCCAGAGCGGTTACATCGGTACCCCAGTTGTTTTGCAGCGTTCCGGCGTTGGCCCATTTATAACCGGCAGGCAGTTTAAGCTTGATGCTGTTGGACGCATCTTCTTTCAACGCACCGTTGCGGTCTTCTTTGAAGTAGATGGTGTCAACGGCTTGGCCACCGGCCGAGGTAATCGTCTTGATGTCATCGATGCTCACGGCCACCGTGCCGGAACCTACGGTAGC
>NZ_SLXT01000068.1 GCF_004341395.1 Heliophilum fasciatum | reverse complement strand
GCCTCTTCGCTGTTTCGTGTGGGTAACAATCGGCCTAGTCGGCTAGCGAATAACGATGTTTATTCATCTCGTGGGTTGCACACACTACCAATGGCTCTTACCCATTGTGGAGGATAGGGCAATGCTGAGGAGCAACCCGAGCGCCCGGTGGGGTTCTACCCTGGAGACGAAGAGGGCAACGATATCGTTATCCTCTCTCTCCGTTTGCATAGTTCATACTCCGAACACGGGTATAGAAAAACAGAGGTGAAGCTCTTCATCTCTAGGGAGAACGAAAGCGAGAAAACCTCGGGGGTTTGGGGGCAGAGCCCCCAATGGGATCTACATCACTTCATATCCACGCTCATGCGGCCAATTGCTACACCGGTTGCAAATTCAATTTTCCAGCAATGAGATAAATGATGGTGATCAAATTTCGAGACGATCGATAGCCTCGTGCTTTGTTTTTGGCCGCCTGAACCAGGCTATTGATCCCTTCCATCAAACCGTTCGTAATCCGAGATTCAAACCAGCGTAGGATGCCGTTGCGATGTTTTTTTATCGTCTTGGCCACCTGGATGATGGGTTGCAATCGACTGTGTGTAGCCCAGTAGTACCACTTCTGCAAATACATCGACGCATCCAGGGGAAGTTGCCGATACATTTCTTGAAAGCTCAAGCGAAAATGGTAGGCCCGAACGGTTTGGAGATGTCGATCTTTGAGGACATCGTCCATCACAGCCTTTTGCTTTACCGTCAGATTCGAAGCGTTCTTGAGCCAAACGTAACGCGTACCTTTTAAGGCGGGCATGGTCCGTTGCTCTGCGCGCCGAACCTGATCCACGGCTTCGTTGACAAGTTTTACAGCATGAAACTTGTCAAATGTAATCGCAGCATGGGGAAGATGGGTCTCGGCCCCCGCGATAAAAGCCGGAGACATGTCCATGCAGATATCCGTAATTGCTTCCGGTGACCCACCGTGCATACGAAAATCGGCGGTGAAATCCTCCAACGTACCTGCTCCCTTGCCTTCGGTCACATAAATTACGCGAGACCGATCGGTATCGACAAACAAGGTCACATAATTATGACCTTTGGCTTGGGACGTTTCATCGACCGCGACCCGGGTTACGGAAGACAGGTCTTCGTTTTCACGTGCTTTGTCTACATAGTGATGCAAGATTCGCCATAACCGGGTGTCCTGTTCCCCTACGACGCGTGCGGCTGCCCGGACGGGCATTTGCTCAACAAGTGTCAATATGTAGGCTTCAAACAGCAAGGTAAAACCGCTTCCCGGACGACTCCAAGGAACGTTAACTTGATGCACTGACTTATCATGGCTACAACAAACCCGTGGAACCCGCGCATGCAGATAGGTCGTATGCTGAAAAAAATTGAGATGCCTCCACGTCTTCTCTTTGGTATCCAGCGCTTTGCGACCTGTTTCTTCACAAATTGGGCAATCAAATGTACTTCCGGGTTTAAAGTCAATGTAGACATCCAGTTGACCTTTTTCAGTATCAAAGTGTGCATCTTTGACATACCAAGGTGGGGT
>NZ_SLXT01000067.1 GCF_004341395.1 Heliophilum fasciatum | reverse complement strand
GCGTTTTGTGGCTACTTTCTTGATTAATTTGGAAAAAACACAGTTTCAACGAATACCATGCTTATTTTCATTAGGTTCCTAGACGGACTCTATTAATGAATTATATTATCAATATATTTTTGGTTAACCAAACACGAATAAACCCTCCTTAATCGAAGCACATCTCATAATTTTACTTTATTATAAACCTTGGCGCCGAAAAGCGTATTCTTCCAATTGTTCCAATGAATTCACGTTTTTTATATCATTAATTCTATACTCTTTTGTAATTGTTTTTTTATAATCAGGATCCATGCTATTCATGTATTTATTAAAGTTTTTTTCAATGCTTTTTTGATAATGTCCATCGAAATAAGCGACAACAAG
Source organism: Heliophilum fasciatum (assembly GCF_004341395.1). Classification (GTDB taxonomy): domain Bacteria; phylum Bacillota; class Desulfitobacteriia; order Heliobacteriales; family Heliobacteriaceae; genus Heliophilum; species Heliophilum fasciatum. The sequence goes on along the minus strand of NZ_SLXT01000067.1, from coordinate 1,261 downwards.
AGATATTTTGTGATAATCATAGTCTTTATATGCATTTATAATCGAGAGAATCTTATCTAACGAATCTTCTTTTCTGTCATCGAAAAATGCGCAATAAATATCAAGTGAAATTTTATTTTTAAACATTTTTTTTGCATTTGTTAAATCCATGGCTTTACCATAGATATTTGGATATATATCATGTGGAGGAAATGATATAATTGTTCTAAAATAGCTTTTGCTCATTAGCCCATCCATTTTTGTTTCAGCTTGTTTAGACCATAATGACCATATGAATGATTCATTGTAGTAAACATCCATGCCAGCCTCCTTCCAAATACGGCCATCAGCGTATTTTTTTATTTCGAATTTGAGTTCTGGATACTCTTTTGAATGCGCGATTGCTTTTATCATTTTTGGACTACCAAAATAGTCATAAGTATAGTTAATGTCGTTTACTACAAACTCCTGTCCATATCTCTCAAGTAAATATTGATTCATTTTTAGTTTTTCTTCTGATAACTCATCACTTGTTCCGCAAGAAGTTAAAGTGATCAATAACAGCACTGATATTATTAATGCAGTAGTTTTTTTATCAAGCAAAATTATCCCTCCAAGCATTATCATCAATCAGAGTAATAAACTTCAATTACCGTATTGCCAAACTTTCCTTCGCATACTTCACAATCGGCGACAGGAAAAAACCAATAATCCTCCTTTTCCCCGTTTTAATTTTCGTGCTGACGGTCATGCCCGGAGCAACGGGCATCTTTTGCCCATCGACGACAAGACTCATCTGGTCGAGGCCCACCATAATCTTGTACACCGGGCCCAGTTGCGGATCATCGTAGGCGTCCGGAATGATCGACAATAGCTTTCCCGGCAGTGTGCCGTATTTCTGAAAAGGAAAGGTGTCCAGTGTTACTTCCACAGCCTGCCCGACCTGCAACTAGCCGATGTCTGTATTGAGCGCCGACGCTATTCAGTTGATGGGGCAGCGGGGTCAAATCCGCTATTCCTTGGCGTCTGCCAGTGGTGGCACAAGGTGAGTATCGCTCTGGTGGGGGAAAAAGTCAACGATGTTGGCTTCATTGGTTCGTAAGATATAGAAGGATTTTGCTTTAATTTACATAATTAATCAGATTAAAATGGTGCATATGAGGGAATTATTACTTGTAATTGTTCATTATTAGAGTCCGTCTAGGAACCTAATGAAAATAAGCATGGTATTCGTTGAAACTGTGTTTTTTCCAAATTAATCAAGTGAGTAGCCGCAAAACGC
>NZ_SLXT01000066.1 GCF_004341395.1 Heliophilum fasciatum | reverse complement strand
ACGATCCCATTGTGGGCCGAATTCAGCACCGCCCCCAGTTGCTTGATCATCTCACAAGGATCTTTTTCTCGTGCTCCCATACTCGCCAAGGAACGTAACACGACCATTTTTCCCATCCCCCCTTCGGTTTTCAACGGATCTTACCATGGCATTTTATCGTTGATGCTCGAAAGCCGGCGCCCAGAGGACGCCGGCTTTCTTAGTCTGCTCTTGGGCCGGTTATTCGAAGGGCCACGGCGGCAGTTGGCAACGAATCGGCTTATCTACACGGAAGCCCAGTTCGTAATCGGCCTGGACGACCGTATGTATCTCCCGCGTTCCTTCGTAAATCGAAGCACCCTTGGAATTGCGATAGAACCGCTCCACCGGATATTCATCAGAGAAGCCATAGGCACCGTAGACTTGGACGGCATCAGCCGCCGCCCGCTCAGCGGCGTCACAAGAAAACCATTTGGCCAGGGACGTTTCGCGCGTGTTGCGCTCCCCTTTGTTTTTCAACCAACCTGCTTTCAGCCAGAGCAGGCGAGACATTTCATAATCGCGACACATATGAGCGATCATTTGCTTCACCAGCTGGTTTTCACCGATAGGCTTGCCAAAGGATGTACGCTCCAAGGCATATTTCACACTGGCGTCACGGCAAGCCCGGATCAACCCGGTCGAACCGGAAGCAACGGAGAAACGTCCTTGATCAAGGGCAAACATGGCGATTTTAAAGCCTTCGCCCTCACGGCCAAGCAGGTTCGCCGCAGGAACACGGGCATCTTGCATGCTGATGGAACCGGTGTTCCCGGCGCGTACACCCAGTTTGCCGTGAATGCTGGCGGTGCTTACACCTTCAAAGCCTCGTTCGACGATAAACGCCGACAGCCCGCTGTGATCGCGGCGCTTTTTCTTTTCCAGATCGGTCCAGGCAATGACCAGGAAGTGATCGGCCACATCAGCCAGGGAGATCCACATCTTTTCACCGTTGAGAATGTAGGTGTCGCCGTCTTTCACAGCCGTGCTTTCCAGTCCCACCACGTCGGTGCCGGCGTTGGGCTCGGTCAAACCAAAGCAAGCGATCTTTTCCCCTTTGGCTTGGGGCGTGAGATATTTTTGCTTTTGTTCTTCCGTTCCCCAGGTGAGCAGCGATAAGCTGTTCAGACCGATATGGACCGCCAAGATGACCCGCAGGGACGTATCAACATACTCCAATTCTTCGCAAACCAAGCCGTAGCTGATATAGTCCATCCCGGCACCGCCGTACGCTTCGGGAATACAGACACCCATCAGTCCAAGCTCACCCATGCTCTTTAACAAACCAGCGTCAAAGTTCATGGCCCGGTCGAGATCGCGAATCCGAGGGCCCACCTCGTTCAAAGCAAAATCACGGGCTGTCTTTTCCACCATGCGATGTTGTTCCGTCAATTCCAGATTAAACATATTTCTTCCTCCTTGGCCTCATTGGCCTGTTTTGTCGTGTACACCTTTTTCTATATGCAATAACCGTGCCAACACCGCTAGAAAGACAAGGCTATCTCGAGATTTTCTTTTGTCCACGTTGACCAATCTCCCCGGGGTATCCATGGGCAAACATTTACCCCCGGCCAAGATCAAATCCGACCAGGGGTTCTTCGACGCTTTTTATTGCTCCGCTCGAATACGGGCTACCCGCCGGGCCACCGTCGACTGGTTGACCCCTAATACTTCGGCCGCTTTATAGGTACTGCCGTACTCCTCCATGGCCTTGGTGAT
>NZ_SLXT01000065.1 GCF_004341395.1 Heliophilum fasciatum | reverse complement strand
AATCGAGTAGGAGGGGGCGATTAACCCCCGACCTCTCACACCACCGTACGTACCGTTCGGTATACGGCGGTTCATATTGAATTACGATACTTTTGGTACATTTCGGCCAAACTGAGCAGCCCTTGAGACTCCCAATACCGGAGCCCAAGGGCTGTGTTCATTTGTGGTGTGCAAGCCAACCTCCAGCAGCCCTTACGGGATCCACTGATTTTCCTCGCTAGGTGTTCGGGGATGTGTAGGGCCACCAGCTTTCGTCGACGAGTTGCCGGTCGCTTCCATTCTTTGAGGCGGCACATACGCAGTCTTCGTCGCAACCATTCATCGAACCGTTGGAATGGTGTTGGTGTGTCGGCGAGGCGAAAATATCCCATCCACCCTCGTAGGTAGAGGTTAAGTTTCTCAATCCGGTCCTCCATGGCGATGCTTTGACTTCGCTGCGTAAGCTGTTTGATCTTCGTCTTTACCCGCAACACGGTCTTTTCCGCCAGTCGGATTTTCGGTTGTTTCCCATTGGTGAACGAAAACCCGAGAAACTTTCGCTTCCAGGGTCGGTCTACGGCACTTTTCGCTTCGTTGACCTTCAGTTTGAGCCGCCCTTCCACAAATCGAGTGACCGACGCCATGACCCGTTCGCCTGCCCGACGACTTTTCACGTAGATGTTGCTATCGTCAGCATAGCGACAAAATTTATGTCCTCGCTTTTCAAGTTCCTTATCCAGGTCATCCAAAATGATATTTGCAAGCAGCGGACTCAACGGTCCGCCTTGCGGCGTTCCTTCTTCCGTCCGCAGGATGACCCCGTGGTCCATCACGCCGGCCTGTAGGTAGCGCCGGATAAGTTTGAGGACTCGCTTGTCCGCTACTTTCCGGGCCACCCGAGCCATCAAGATGTCATGGTTTACCCGGTCAAAGAATTGGGCCAGGTCCATGTCGACCACCACGCGATATCCTTGAGCGATGTATTCCTTGGCTTGTTGCACCGCTTGATGCGCGCTGCGTCCTGGTCGGAACCCGTAGCTGTACTTAGAGAATGTCGGGTCAAAAATCGGTGTCAATATCTGATTCAGGGCTTGTTGAATGAGGCGGTCGAGTACGGTGGGGATTCCTAGTTTTCTGACTCCGCCGTCCGGCTTCGGGATTTCGACCCGGCGCACGGGAGCCGGTTGGTAGGTCCCTTGCAGCAACCTTTGGCGGATTTGTGTCCAGTGCTCGTCCAGGTATGGCTTCAGGGATTTCAGTGCCATTCCGTCGATTCCGGCCGCTCCGCCGTTGCTCATGACCCGGTGATAGGCCCGTGTCATGTTGCCGCGCTCCAGCATCCTCTCCATCAAGTTGTTCCAAGTCTCGCGGGGTTGCTCCGCTTCTTGTGCCGTCGAGGCGCTCGGCGCTCCCGCAGTCCCTGACGGATTCACCGTCTCCTCCTTCGGGTAGCTCCCTTTCGGGATATTCGGCTGTTGTTGCGTCTCGCTCGAACTCATCGGTGCTTCCCTCGTTTCAATATGTTCGGCCCTTCCCGGTTTCTGACGTCATTCACCGGTACTATGACCTCTGCTGACTCCTGCCGGTTCAGTCGCGCCTTGCGACGCGATTTGCCAAGTTACTTAGCCCCCGGCAGGCCTCCCCGGGTAAGAACGCTGTCTTTCCCTCCATCTACCCGCCCCATCTACTCTCGACAGCCTTCGGTGACAAGGACTTCGCTTTGATTTGCAAGCTCATCCAGCTGCCGCTAGCCTCTCCTGGGGTTCGTGGTCCTCGGGCCGGAGGTTTGCCGCCGGCTTCCTTCAGATTCCGCCTCGCGACGGACACCCTTGCCTTAAGCTACACCTACTGCCACCTTCGGTGTTCGGGACTTGCACCCTAGAGACAGCGCCCATGCCGGGCGCACAAAT
>NZ_SLXT01000064.1 GCF_004341395.1 Heliophilum fasciatum | reverse complement strand
TGAGCTATTACGCACTCTTTCAATGGTGGCTGCTTCTAAGCCAACATCCTGGTTGTCTGGGCAACGCCACATCGTTTTCCACTGAACACACACTTAGGGACCTTAGCTGCCGGTCTGGGCTGTTTCCCTTTTGACGACGGATCTTAGCACTCGCCGTCTGACTCCCGGGGATAAATATCGGCATTCCCAGTTTGACAGGGTTCGGTAATCCGGTAAGACCCCTAGCCCTATCAGCGCTTTACCTCCGATATTCTTCCCCCGAGGCTAGCCCTAAAGCTATTTCGGGGAGAACCAGCTATCTCCGAGTTCGATTGGAATTTCTCCCCTACCCACACCTCATCCGCCAACTTTTCAACGTTGGTCGGTTCGGGCCTCCACGACGTTTTACCGCCGCTTCACCCTGGACATGGGTAGATCACCCGGTTTCGGGTCTGCAGCCACGAACTTAAATCGCCCTATTCAGACTCGCTTTCGCTTTGGCTCCGGCTTCTCGCCTTAACCTTGCTCGTGACCGCAACTCGCCAGTTCATTCTACAAAAGGCACGCCATCACACCATAAAGATGCTCTGACTGCTTGTAAGCATACGGGTTCAGGTTCTATTTCACTCCCCTTCCGGGGTGCTTTTCACCTTTCCCTCACGGTACTTGTTCACTATCGGTCGCTGAGGAGTATTTAGCCTTGGAGGGTGGTCCCCCCGGATTCCCACGGGATTTCACGTGCCCCGCGGTACTTGGGATACCTCTACGATTCGCCGATGTTTCACCTACGGGGGTGTTACCCGCTCTGCCGGGACGTTCCAGTCCGCTTCGGTTACATCATTGAATCTAACAAGAGGTCCCGCAACCCCGACCCCGAGGGGTCGGTTTAGGCTTTTCCCCGTTCGCTCGCCGCTACTGGGGGAATCTCGGTTGATTTCTTTTCCTCCGGGTACTTAGATGTTTCAGTTCCCCGGGTTGGCCACGTACACCTATGGATTCAGTGTACGTTTCTTGGATATAACTCCAAGAGGGTTGCCCCATTCGGGTACCCACGGGTCAACGCCTGCTTGCGGCTCTCCGTGGCTTTTCGCAGCTTACCGCGCCCTTCTTCGCCTCTCAGCGCCTAGGCATCCACCGTATGCCCTTGATATCTTGACCAAACTGGATGTTTGGTCGTTCTTCCGAGCCATGGATGGCGTAAGGAAGAACTTCCTTTTTGTTCATTCATCACTAACTTACTATCACTGTGCAGTTTTCAAGGAGCAAATTTGAATCGAAGGACAATAAAAGTCTCTCAACCCGAAGGCTGAGAGACATCCTTCACGATTTGGTGGAGATGAGCGGGATCGAACCGCTGACCCCCTGCTTGCAAGGCAGGTGCTCTCCCAGCTGAGCTACACCCCCGGAAAATATGGTGGGCCTAGGTGGACTCGAACCACCGACCTTACGATTATCAGTCGTACGCTCTAGCCAGCTGAGCTATAGGCCCCTGTTTTGTTCCCACTTGCCAAGCAAGTGAGCGATCTGGCAACGACCTACTCTTCCGGGGCCTTGCGACCCAAGTACCATCGGCGCTGGAGGGCTTAACTTCCGTGTTCGGGATGGGAACGGGTGTGACCCCTCCGCCATCGTCACCAGATCATTTATTACGCTTTTCGAAGGAACATCCGGTTCATCGCCGGAATTCAGAGTTTACACTATCGGTTGAGATAAATCAACCGGTAGATTCACCCAGTCCCTCAAAATCAAACAGTTGTAGGAGCGTGACTTCCTATTCGTCATCGTGATACTGCATCGACCGTCTCTAGCAGCAACATATTCTGCCTCTGCCAAGTACGCTGTGCATTCATCTCGCTGACGTTCCGACCTCGAAGTATCGAAGACCCTAGAGTCTTCGCATTTCTCCGTAGAAAGGAGGTGATCCAGCCGCACCTTCCGATACGGCTACCTTGTTACGACTTCACCCCAATCATCGACCCCACCT
>NZ_SLXT01000063.1 GCF_004341395.1 Heliophilum fasciatum | reverse complement strand
GGGGACTCTGGAGAGACTGCCCGGGACGACCGGGAGGAAGGCGGGGATGACGTCAAATCATCATGCCCCTTATGTCTTGGGCTACACACGTGCTACAATGGGCGGTACAAACCGAAGCGAAATCGCGAGATGGAGCGAACCGGAGAAAGCCGTTCACAGTTCGGATTGCAGGCTGCAACTCGCCTGCATGAAGGCGGAATCGCTAGTAATCGCAGGTCAGCATACTGCGGTGAATACGTTCCCGGGCCTTGTACACACCGCCCGTCACACCACGAAAGTCGGCAACACCCGAAGTCGGTGAGCTAACCTAACGGAGGCAGCCGCCGAAGGTGGGGTCGATGATTGGGGTGAAGTCGTAACAAGGTAGCCGTATCGGAAGGTGCGGCTGGATCACCTCCTTTCTACGGAGAAATGCGAAGACTTTTTTAAGTCTTCGATACTTCGAGGTCGGAACGTCAGCGAGATGAATGCGCAGCGTACCTGGCAGAGGCAGAATATGTCGCTGCTTAGAGACGGTCGATGCAGCATCACGATGACGAATAGGAAGTCACGCTCCTACAACTGTTTGATTTTGAGGGACCGATGGCAGTTTAAATGTCACAAATAAATTCGAAAAAAAACTGCGAATTACCAAAAATTATACTTGATATCGACAAGAACTTCTGGTAGAATACGTACTCGTGTGGCAGATAAATATTGATAAAAATGGGCGATTAGCTCAGATGGTTAGAGCGCTTGCTTGACATGCAAGAGGTCAGCGGTTCGATTCCGTTATCGCCCACCATTTGCCTCGGTAGCTCAGTCGGTAGAGCAGAGGACTGAAAATCCTCGTGTCGGTGGTTCGATTCCGCCCCGAGGCACCATAAATCGGAGGGATTCCCGAGTGGCTAAAGGGAGCAGACTGTAAATCTGCCGGCTCTGCCTTCGTTGGTTCGAATCCAACTCCCTCCACCATTTCTTTTTTGGTGCTACATGCAAAATACTGGGGTGTCGCCAAGCGGTAAGGCAGTGGACTTTGACTCCACCATGCGTTGGTTCGAATCCAGCCACCCCAGCCATTTGATCCATTAGCTCAGTTGGTAGAGCACCTGACTTTTAATCAGGGTGTCGCTGGTTCGAGTCCAGCATGGATCACCATCTTTATGGCCCGTTGGTCAAGCGGTCTAAGACACCGCCCTTTCACGGCGGCTACAGGGGTTCGAATCCCCTACGGGTCACCAACTTTTTTGGGCGATTAGCTCAGCTGGGAGAGCGCTTGCCTTACAAGCAAGATGTCGGCAGTTCGATCCTGTCATCGCCCACCACGGAGCAGTGGTGTAGAGGCCTAACATGCCAGCCTGTCACGCTGGAGATCGCGGGTTCGAATCCCGTCTGCTCCGCCATTTTTCTTTCATATGTGGAGTGGTACTCAAGTGGCTGAAGAGGACGGTTTGCTAAACCGTTAGTGGTCGCAAGGCCAGCGCGGGTTCAAATCCCGCCCACTCCGCCATCCTTTTGCCGGCGTAGCTCAATTGGTAGAGCAACTGACTTGTAATCAGTAGGTTGCGGGTTCGAGTCCCATCGTCGGCTCCACTTTTGTGGCGGTGTAGCTCAGTTGGTCTAGAGCACACGGTTCATACCCGTGGTGTCGTAGGTTCAAATCCTACCACCGCTACCAACTTAATTTTCTGGAGAGATGGCCGAGCTGGTCGAAGGCGCACGATTGGAAATCGTGTAGGCGGGCAAAACCTGTCTCAAGGGTTCGAATCCCTTTCTCTCCGCCATATTTGAATAGGATATTGCCGAAGTGGCGGAATTGGCAGACGCGCTGGTCTCAAAAACCTGTGGGCGAGAGCCCGTGCCGGTTCGACCCCGGCCTTCGGCACCATGTTGTTACAAAAGACAAGCTTAATTATGGAGATGTAGGGGAGTAGCTCAATTGGTAGAGTGGCGGTCTCCAAAACCGTAGGTTGCGGGTTCGATCCCTGTCTCCCCTGCCAATTTACATTGATAGCTTTTCGAAGTAATGAATGCCGCTGTAGCTCAGTAGGTAGAGCGTATCCTTGGTAAGGATAAGGTCACCGGTTCAATCCCGGTCAGTGGCTCCAGATGCGAGAGTGGCGGA
>NZ_SLXT01000062.1 GCF_004341395.1 Heliophilum fasciatum | reverse complement strand
AGGTGGATCTCTACGCCGTGAAGGTGGCTCTATTTTTCCGTGAACATGGCTCTATTTTGCCGACATACTGGCTCTCCAAGAGCGAAATATTCAAACAATTACTGCCCAATCCTTATGTCTATCCATTACACTTATCAGAAATTCTGGTTCCGACATTTGAAAGTTTGGCCTTCCTTTTTTCTTTTGCATGAACTCTGAAGTTTTCTCTAATGTCCAGGCCCTTTGTGCCTCATCAAATATTGCCACTTTTTCAATAGGTGGATTATCAGTGACTAAAGCATCATCTCTGAAATGATGAATTATTTGTATAAATGCTTTTGTCTTAGTCCGAGCTTCGCTTTTCTTTATTGCCCCTTTGGAATCTTTACACTGATTATCTGCAAGCGCTTCCTGTAATACATCAACGAGGGGACCGTTACCTGAGAGAAAAACTGCATGCTCATCTTCCTCGCAACGATGACGTTCATTTGCAATATTCAAACCTGCTAATGTCTTACCTGCACCTGGAACCCCCGTTATAAAACATATAGACTTTTCGCCTAACCGTTTAGCTCGGTCAATTATGTCGTTTATGGCTTGGGTAGTTACGTTTAAGTTGATAGCACCTGAATCAGACCGTGAAATGTCATTGACGCTATGCCCTTGATATAGTGCTTGCGCTGCTTCAATAATTGTAGGAGTCGGCTTATAAATTGAATTCTCCCATTCTGTTACTGAAAAAATTTCAACACTGCTTTGGTTACAGATTTGGTTAATTGCAGTTGAAATATTACTTTGATTACATAAAAGTGGCTTATAAACACCATCCGGGTATTGCACAATATTGTTTTTTACATTCTGTGCTTCGGTTGCTACAAGTATGGGAACAATTGTTCGATTATGGCTCTCCTTGTGAAAATTTTTTAAGTCCAATGCATAGTCCATGACTTGATCGATTGCATAATTATTATATGCATTTTCACCAACTTTAAATTCTAACAAATAGACGATACCTTTATGTATGAAAACATTATCAATCCGCTTTCCTACTCGCGGAATTGTATATTCAAATATTATTTTTCCATCAAACCCGTTCAATTGTTTCTTTAAAATTTTAATCTGATTCATCCATGCCCATTTTTGTGTATCATCAAGTGAGAATTCATTATTTCTAGCTAATTCACCTAATATTTGATCTTCACTTTGCATTAAAAATTCACGTAAGGACGCTGAATAATAAGACCTTGCCATGCCTACACCTCTTTCTTGTCATCCAAGAAACAATTGCCCCAATATTTGCCACATTGAAATATGCACTACCTATTACTGATTGATTTGTTTCAATTCAAAGATTCTTTTATTTACACTGTGATTATATTTTTTCTATTTTCAATGAATAATTCCTCCCTTTTACAATATTGACAAAACAAAAAACCGCTATTTCATCTTCTAATCAAGACAAAATAACGGTTTCAGAAGAACTTGCTTCTCCATAATATCTGCACAAATCTCTTCTACAATATTCGCATCGCTATAAGCAAGGAGGTATCCCAATGAAAGAAACTATGATTAAGAAGGGTGCATTCTGGGCAACGGTGGCTGTCGCTTTGGGCATCATCGTATATTACAGCTTCACCCCCGGCCAAGTCAGCGGCTCATCCGATGGTTCCATTACCATTCTCAAGAATGAAGTCACCTCCACGGCCACCTTTTATCCGGTGACGGTGGATGGCACAAAGATGGAAGTGCTCGCCGTCCGAGCGACTGATGGTACCGTCCGCACAGCCTTAAATACCTGTCAGGTTTGTTTTGATTCCGGCCGAGGGTATTATAAGCAAGATCGCAATTACCTCGTATGTCAGAATTGTGGCAACGCCTTTCATATCGATCAGATTGAGAAAATCAAAGGCGGCTGCAACCCCGTACCGATTGGTGCAATGGATAAACAAGATAACGGCAATTCGCTCATCATCCCTGCTGCTTATCTGAAAGATCAAACCCATTACTTCAGCCGCTGGAAAATATAATACAAAAAAAGCAGCCCAGCGCTGCTTTTTTTGCCTCTTCGCTGTTTCGTGTGGGTAACAATCGGCCTAGTCGGCTAGCGAATAACGATGTTTATTCATCTCGTGGGTTGCACACACTACCAATG
>NZ_SLXT01000061.1 GCF_004341395.1 Heliophilum fasciatum | reverse complement strand
CAGGTGGATCTCTACGCCGTGAAGGTGGCTCTATTTTTCCGTGAACATGGCTCTATTTTGCCGACATACTGGCTCTCCAAGAGCGAAATATTCAACTACGGTCATCAAGGCAATCTCTTTGCCAACCAAGGGTACTTATGGAGCATCGAAAAGGACATCCAGGTGCAGCAATCGCTAAAAGATGCGCTCAAGGCGATGGTGCAAGCAACGATGCTCCGTAAAGCCTCGGCCCCAGCCCGTACTTCTGCCCTTGCTTCTGCTTCTGCCCTTGCTTCTGCTTCTGCCTCCGCTTCCGACCCCGTTTCCGGCGGACTGCCTGATGAAAACGACGATATCCTGCGCCGTCTGAAACTGCTGACGCTCATTGCACCGGAAGAAGAAAGGGCGAATAATCAACTGCTCCGGCTTTTCATGCAAAAAGGCGACCGCCAAGGTGCCATCGAGCATTACCGTTGGCTGGAAAAGGTGCTTGATGAAGCCTTTGACAGTCAGCCCGCCCCATCGACGATAACGATTTACAGGGAACTGGTGGGTTAATGAAATATCTCGATGAAAAATAAAGCGGATACAAACCATGATTATCGGTATTGCCCAAACAGGGAAGGATTTTTGCCTTCCCTGTTTTTATTTTATATAAGCACGCTTACGGGGAAAGGAAGGATTATGGAACAAAATGTAGAATATTACCTTGTACATAAGTACAAGCAGAGCTATTCTACAGCAACAACAGAGCTATTCTACAGCAAAAAATACAAATGCCTTCTATAGAAATGAGTGATAATTCAATGTCTGGTTTATATCTAAATCTATCGAAAAATAAGTCTGATCTGGATAAGAAGTCATATTGTAAATCTTCGTTGTTAGGAATAAGCTATGCCCTCGAAGACATTGTCATCCAATTTGAACTCAAGGCAGAGATGTATGTTTTTTTTCAGGAATTTAGATTTTTCTTACATGAAATAGAACGATATAAACAACTAGATCAAATATGTGCAAAAATTTTCATCTTTGCTCAGAACATCGATTTTTCCGTTGTTACAGATTTCCAAAATACTGTATTTATCGAATTAGAACCTAATTCCCCCTTAAGAGACGAATGGAATGTGATTATTATTCATCCTGATCAATCAATGGTTATTTCAACGACGGAGGAATATGATCATAATCATTTCTGTGAAGATATGTTGCGGCAATTTCAAGGGTTTTTAAGTCTTTCCCCTCAATTGGCGTTGCAAGCTGCAAGATTCATGATGAACGTATTATTAAAAGAGTACGGAAAAAACTATGATTCCATCTATGATGAAAATTCAATACTACAATCTTATGATACAGATTTATGCGAGAAAATTAAATTTTTCATCAACAGAGCGATGGAACAAATCGAAAAAAAGAATGAGATAATTATACAAAAGAAAGAACTAATTGCTTCGATACATCGAGATCTCGAAAAAGCACAAGAAGAAACACAAGTTGCTTCAATTGCGAAAAAACAATTCCTTTCCAATATGAGCCATGAGCTTCGTACCCCCATGAATTCGATTGTCGCCTTAACTGAATCGTTGATGGATTCATCATTAACGGAAGAGCAGAAAGAATATACAGAGCTTCTGCAACGTTCGTCAAATTCGTTATTGACGCTTATCCAAGATGTCTTAGATTATTCAAAATTAGTGACAGGTAATGTACTCCATAATTACACTGAAGTTTATTTAGAAGATTTTCTATCGCAAATTGTTCAATGCTTATTCCCAAAGGCAGTAGAAAAAGGTATTAGATTAGACCTTTCTCTGGATATCGATGCTCATCCTGTGTTGGTCACCGATAAAGTTCGACTAAGAAAAATTATTTTGATTTTAGCTGAAAATGCAATCAAATTTACTTCTGACGGATATGTCGTAAGCGTCAAAACAGCCCCACCTTGTTTATCAAAGTGGGGCTGCTGTATGCTTATTTTGTTTTTCGACAGATATTTGGTAGATCCGCCGACCAAGGAAGTAGCTGATCCAATACTTGAGGGTTCGAAGTATCGACGTTCGGAAGCTTTTCAAAAAGATACGTCAGATAATGAAACGGGATCAAACCATTCTCTTTCGCCGTTTCTACGATGCTGTAAATGATCGCACTGGCCTGAGCGCCACGGGGCGTGTTTGAAAATAACCAATTTTTACGGTTATGTGCTGCGGAACATAACCGAAATTATGTGCTCACTTCATTTATGCGCTTACCAAATTATAATGTAGAAAATATCGCCTAATTATCACT
>NZ_SLXT01000060.1 GCF_004341395.1 Heliophilum fasciatum | reverse complement strand
TGGTTTCGTCAACACAAAAGTTGACCACCTGCGCTAGAGCAAAAGTTGACCGGCCCCTGATTTGCCATGGTAAATTGACAGATAATTCGGACTAAGGGGTTAGGAATCACTACATTTTGGTTTGAGCTGTTTGCATTTGCATCGTCTGGCGAAAGCGGTAGCTTTCCCCATTCATGAGGAGGATCTCCGAACGGTGAGTCAACCGATCGACCAGCGCTTCCGTCATTCGCACATCGCCAAACACGTCCGGCCATCGTTCAAAGTCCAAGTTTGTGGTGACGATGATGCTGCCCAGTTCATGCCGTGTGGAGCAGAACTGAAAGAGGAGTTCCGCGCCTGTTTTGCTAAAAGGGAGATACCCTAGCTCATCCAGAATCACTACGTCGTCGCGCATCCACTCCTTTTCCAGTTTAAGCAGACGGTGCTCTTCCCGGGCGACGAGGAGTTCCTCGACCCAGCGGGTGGTCTGGTAAAAGCGCACGCGCCGTCCCTGTTGACAAGCGGACAGACCGAGGGCAATGGCCAAGTGCGTTTTGCCTGTCCCAGAATTGCCCATAAATAGTACATGCCGTTTTTCAGCGAGGTAATCCCCTTGGGCCAGCGTGAGGATGCGGCTTTTGCTGATGGTGGTCGGATGGCTGAAGTCAAAGGTATCCAGACCCTTTATCTGTGGAAAACGGGCCTGCTTGATCCGTCGAGCCAATGCATTTTCATCCCGCTGGTCCATCTCATGGCGAAGCAATGCGCTCAAGAACTCCAGGTGGGAAAATTCGCGGGCCTGGGTTTCACGGAATAGCGCAGGGAGCGCCTCCGCTGCGCTGGATAGGCGCAGAGCTTTCAGATAATGGCTGATCGTTGCTGTATTCATGCGCTCACCGTCCCTTGGGCCAACTGTGCATAACGATTCAGTTGGGTGGGCGCCACCTGGGGTGTGGATCGTTTTTCCGTCGGTGGTGCTGTGGATATTTTCGGCGCGGGAATCATGGAGCTTGTTTTTTCCAACTCGTCGGCCAAGCGTTCCACATCGTGTGGAGACAAGGTGGACTGGCGCATCGCCTCTGTCAATGCGTCGGCAATACGGTGGATGGGATAGCGCCGTAGCAGAAGTAGGATGTGGACAAAGTCACGGTCTCCCTGTTCGGGTTCCATCCGACGGACGGCAGCATGGTAGTTGGCAAAGGGCTCCGGTAGCTTTGCTTGCCGAACCGGTTTGGCTTGGCTGACGGCGCGAGGTTTGCGCTCCAGCAATTTAAGGTAGTGTTGGATTTCGAATCGTTGTTGGCCATGAGTATAACAGCGGGTATGCGTGGCGATGAGGGTTTGCTGGTGATAGATGCGAATCTCATGAACATACCCTTTCACGGTAACTACCCGTCCGGTATATTCCACGGGAACGGAATACTGGTTCCGATCAAACTGGACCAGACAAAAACGATTCACCTTGACCTCCTTGCGAGCGCAGCAATCAAAGGTGTGACTGGACAACGCAAGCAGTGCATCGCGTTCGGTCTCAAAGCGCTCCATAAAGCTGACTTTTTCTTTACCGCGAGGTCGAGAATTTAACAGCCGGCAACGCTCTTCCAGCCATGCGTTTAATGCATCGATGCTGGGGAAGTCGGGAACCGGTGTGAACAAGTGCCACTTGACGTATCGGGCCAGCCCTTCGACGCCGCCTTTTTCATTTCCCTTGGCCGGGTTGCAAAAGTCACTGTCAAAGCCATGATGAGCGCGAAACTTGATGAAAACGTCCTGCTCGTCCCGCTGGCGACCCACAAGCACCCGTTTTACCGCTGTTTTCAGATTATCATAAAGAATCCGCGGCGGCACACCGCCAAAGAAAGCAAAACTGTGTTCATGGGCGTCCAAAAAAGCTTCTTGGCGTTGATGGGGATAGAAGCGTACGTAAAAGGCTCGGCTATGGCTGAATCGTAGGAGGAACACCTCGCCATTCACATCTTCACCGTTTATGCGTATGGTGGCCGGCGTCCAGTCGCACTGCGCGTTGCCAACCGGATCATGCTCCAACGGAATAAATGCCTCAATTCGCTCGAGGTTGAGTTCTTGCTTGATTTCCCGCACCCAACGGCGTACGGTCGATTCGCCCCCGGTAAAGCCATGTTCTTCCGTCAAGCGCTCGTACAACCGGCTGGCCGTGTACCGTTGTTTCGCCGGGGCGTTTTGGTTCTCCAGCAACCACTCTCGCAGTATTGGCGCATACTGATCTTTTAATGGTGACGGCGCCGGTGTTTTGCGCTTGTATCGGGTCGTTTCTTCGACGGAACCATATAGTATCTTTCGTATGGTTTGACGTGAGAGGCCGCTGATTTTTGCTATTTTTCGAATTGATTGCCGTTCCTTAATGTGCAGATCTTTGATATGCTTGTATGTATCCACCTTGATCATCCTTCTTGATTCCTGCCTTTGCTGTTGTCTTGACAACTCCAGCATAGCAGGTTTGATGATCAGGGTGGTCAATTTTTTCTCTAGCGTTTTTCGCTTACGTGGTCAAGTTTTATTATAGCGAATGCA
>NZ_SLXT01000059.1 GCF_004341395.1 Heliophilum fasciatum | reverse complement strand
CTTCACGATTTCTACGATCAAGTTTCTATGATATGAATAATCCTGACCTTAAATATCAGATAGACGAATTCTTAAAAAAAAATGAATCATCCTTACCTTTTTCCATATTCATAAATTGCCGAGCCGCATTATACGCTTATTATAAATTTTCACTGGGAATGCCTTATCCTAAAAGAACAAAAGAGACAATTTCTAAAGAAATCGAAGATTTATTAGCTGGATTTCAGGAATTTCAGAAAAGTGTTAAGCATCTAGTAGAAACAACTATCTTATCAGAGACAAATCAAGTAAGACGTTTCCTCAATGTCATTTATCAAAAGTCGCCGAAGAGTTTTAATGTATCGGGTATTGGCGCAATCGATATTTGCAATTATTTTACGAATGATGCAAACCATTTAATGCCTAGCACCAAAGGAAGAGTCGCCACATCGTTACGTAATTTTTTCCGCTACCTCCGCTTTTCTCGTGTAATAGTAGATGAATCTATTTTTAAGCTGCCTCTTTCTCCGGCAGTGTGGAAGTTAAGTTCTATCCCGACTGTTCTCAGTGATGATGAATTTCAAGCATTGCCTAAAGCCTTTGATCAAAGCAAGCCTTCAGGAATACGAGATTATGCAATTGCTTTAAGCTTCACGGAATTAGGTCTTCGGTGTGTAGAAGTTGCCCAATTAACCGTAGACGATTTTGATTGGGTGCATGGTATAGTTACAATCAAAAATACCAAAAACCATATAGATAGGTCACTGCCTATCTCCTTTACATTTGGTGAAGCCATCGTTAATTATCTACAGAATGCTCGTCCGGCATCAAAAAGCCGAGTTCTTTTTGTTCGCTTTTCTCATGTTCGAGGCGAACCCATGGGTAGAAGCCAGGTCAGAGGTATTATGCGCCGGGCATACAAGCGAGCCAGATTTCGTGAATCGATTACCGGTACGCATATAATACGTAGAACAGTGGCTAGTAAAATCTATAAAAAGGGCGCTTCACTAAAAATGGTGGCTGATATCCTTGGACATGAGAGTCTGGAGAGCACTGCTATTTATACAAAAATTGATACGGATGTGCTAATCAAAGCTGCCACTATATGGCCAGGAGGTGGTAGCTTATGATTACGGATAACAAAATCACCAGACAAATAGAGACGTACATTGAATACAAACAAAGCCTTGGCTATCAGTTGAAAACTGAATCACAAGAATTACGACGTTTTGCGAATTACACACGTGGGATTGATTATAGTGGCTCACTTACTGTTGATCTGGCCATGCAGTGGGCTTCTCTAAATGCCAATTTCAGTAGATGGTACATGGCTAGAAGGTTGGAAACGGTACACACATTCGCAGTATATGTCGCTTGTATTGATCCTAACGCACAGGTTCCTCAGACGGGGGCCTTCGGAAAATGCCATGGACGTGTAGAACCTTATATTTACACTGAAAAAGAAATCCGTATGCTCATGGATGAAGCGCTGAAGCTATTTGCCACTGATGGAATCCGAGGATTGACAGTATCGATCGCACTTGGCCTTTTATGGGCAACGGGAATCCGCGTTTCTGAACTAACCCGTCTTACGGTTAAAGACGTTAATCTTAAAGATGGATATCTGTTTATAAAAAATACAAAGTTCTTTAAGGAACGGCTGATTCCATTACATCCATCTGCAATAAAAGAGCTTGAAAATTATAACTTGGAAATACAAAGAAAATCCTATCGATGCTCACAGGATGATTTCTTTTTTGTAACCTCCCATGGAAAACCTTTTAATTTAAGAGCTTTCGAATATGCATTTCAACTATTACGCCATTGTCTGTTGCCAGACGGTGTAAAAGATTGGAACAGAAGATCTCCGCGCCTATATGACATCCGACACACTTTCGCTTGTCGTACTATCCTTAAATGGTATGAAAGTGGAGAAGATGTCAATCGGATGATATATGTACTCTCGGTATATATGGGACATGTAAAGCCAGCAGATACCTATTGGTATCTAACCGCCACTCCGGAACTTCTCTCCATTGCATGCAAGAAGTTCGAATTCCGTTGTGGAAAGGGGTGGACTCCTTATGAATAACACATTCCAATGTTTGCTTCAAAAATTCTTCCTTACGCGGTTGATGAATCAAAAACAAGCGTCTCCGGAAACCATTAAATCCTACAGGGATACATTCCGAATCTATATTGAGTATCTAAATACGATTCATAAATGCCCGCCGTATAAAATACGTGTAGAACACATCGAAGCTGAATATATCCTTGATTTTCTTGAGTATCTTGCTCATAAGAGGAAAAATCAGACGAAAACCATTAATAGTCGTTTGGCTGCGATCCACTCATTCCTCCATTTTATGTCTTTTGAAAAACCGGAATACAGTGCGATGCTGCAAAGAAGCCTTATGATTCCCTTTCAAAAGACGGAAAAACGGCAGATCGATTTTCTAACAAAAGAAGAGATTGATGCACTTTTAGATGCTTGCTCGATAAAAGATGTCCTTGGACGCCGTGATCGAATGATGGTTCTGATTCTATACAATACCGGTATACGGGTATCAGAACTTCTTTCCGTGAAGTGTAATGATGTTGTATTTGATGCTTCTGGGAGTGCAGGCTATATTCATGTAACAGGCAAAGGGCGAAAAGAAAGAAGTATTCCTCTCTGGAAAACGACTGCATCTTATATAAAAAAATATATTTTAGAAAATGCGCTAAAAGAGGATGATAAACTGTTCATGAATCATGCAGGCGATGTTCTGACCCGTTCAGGTGTCCGTTATCGCATCAAATGCTTGATGGAAAAAGCTCAAAAAACCGTCACTACACTAAAAAACAAAAATATTAGCCCACATACTTTCCGCCATTCGACCGCACTTCACTTGCTGCAATCCGGTATTGACATTTCAACAATTGCTATATGGCTCGGACACGAGAGCATAAATACAACACATAAATATATGGAAGCGGACATTGAAATGAAGCAGAAAACACTGGAGAAAATGGCAGAACCGTCTGTTGATGCGTATCGTTACAGACCTTCTAAGGACATCCTCTCATTCTTAGCTTCCTTGTAATATTAATATTTATGTGCTCATTTCAAGATGTTAATAGACTGGACCGAAGTGATAATTAGGCGATATTTTCTACATTATAATTTGGTAAGCGCATAAATGAAGTGAGCACATAATTTCGG
>NZ_SLXT01000058.1 GCF_004341395.1 Heliophilum fasciatum | reverse complement strand
GATGGTGGCTCTATTTCCGTGAACATGGCTCTATTTTCCCGTGAAGGTGGCTCTATTTTTCCGATAAAGTGGCTCTTTCACGCCGAAATACTCAATTGTTTGTTTAATCGGTGGTGGACAAGAGATCAATACCGGTGAAGCTGGTTTGCCGGAGTGGTTTGATGCAGTACGTCGTAAATTTTCACATTGGAATGTATATGTATCCAATACTTTATCCGATAGTGAATATACACGTGGAACGAACCTAGACGAAATGCTTGAAGGGTTAAAGTATACTTTGATTGATGAATTGCATTTATCAGTATCGTTGCGCTCATTTAGAAGTGAGCGTGTCTCAGAATTTGTAAAAGCTATTTTGAATGTTGATAAAGCTAGAGCCAAAGAATTATTTGAAGAACTGAAAACTAATTATCCAATTGTTCTAACGCGAAATATTACTGAGGCTAAAGATTGGGTTAAAAAAAGTGCCCGTGGGAGCGAGCGTTACGGAATAATCGCTAGTTCAGGTGCTACCCGTTTAAAACCGTTTGGAATATGGATACAAAGCAAAATTGATGCAAAGAATTGGTTCTTAAAAGATAAAGACGATGTTCGGTCATCGTATTTCTTAGAAGATACGGCAACAGAATTTGATATCCAAGGTTTGGAACTCGACTGGACAATTGTTGCTTGGGATGCTAATTTTCGATTCAATGATGGAATTTTTACATACCATAATTTTTCGGGTCGCAAGTGGAATAATATTAAGATTTACGAAAAGATATTGTATTTAAAGAATGCTTATAGGGTTCTGCTCACCCGTGCACGTCAAGGTATGGTTATTTTTGTACCAGAAGGGGATGATAGCGACTTAACGAGAGCAAAAAGTTTTTATGATGGAACTTACAATTATTTAAAAAGCATCGGGATTACGGAATTATGAGCGAGCCAATGTTCATCGGGTCTTCCGCGCTAACGTCAGCACTTAGCCACGATTGAACAAGCTCCAATGAAGTTATGCTTGGCAAGTAACTCTTCAAGACGCTTGAGTTGTAGAATCTTTGAAATCCAGTATTGTTCCCTTATATCAAATTGCTTACAATCAAGGTTATGAAGTATGGGCACAATAATGCAGTTCATCATGTGTTAAGGTGTGATTACCCAATGAACCAATCAAATCAACTCAAAGTCCAAGAAATCCCTATCCCGCCTCATCTCCTGATCGCCCGATCCCTCCCGCGCATCGACTACGGCGATGCCTACCGCGTCCCTTGGCCCCGCGATCTCGATCAAAACATCATCGCCTTTGTTTACCTGCTCTTTACCTCAGCGCCGTCTTGGGTGACAACCCTCACCGTCTGGCGCAACCGCATTGTGAAGCTCTTTGGCATCAAAGTGCCGGAAACAGTGTCAGCCCAAACACCCGACGATTTTTCCTTTGAGCCAGGTACCAAAGCGAGCTTTTTTCGCGTTTACGAACATACACCAGAGGAACTCCTGATCGGCGATGACGATCGCCATCTGAACTTTCGTCTTTCCTTTTCCATTGACCGGCAAGAGAGTGTCACCTATGCTGTTGTCGCCACAGCAGTCCAAATTCACAATGGGCTAGGTCAGGCCTACTTTTTACCGGTGCGGCCCTTTCACCGACTCATGGTGCCGGCCATGATCCGCAGTGCCCTTAAGGTCCATGCAAAGAAAAACAAAAGCAGAACCACGTAAACCGAGCGGCCCCAAGTTGGGCCGTTTTTTCATGACTGCCTGTAATAGCGATGCCCGGCCCTTGACGTAAGAAGAATGTATTCGTCTTGTTTTCCCTCCCTTTCCCAGTTTAGAGACAAGCTATGCTGTTTTAGCTAACGCAAAATGCCCAAAAGCTGACGACATTGCCTGTCCGGAACCTGCTGTATATAATGGCCATAGGAAATACGGAAGGGAAAAAGAAGAGGCACCTCCACAGGTGTACTACCGGCAAGTAGTACGGGAGGTGCCCTTCACTCAAAAACATGATCATCATATCAGAATACGAGCTTGTTGAAAACCCGGAAAAAGGTTTTTTTATATACGGAGCGAGGAGCACTGGAGTTGTCAAATTTGCTTTAGTCCATAAACTCGTAATTTTGGCGCAAGGCATTTTGATACCAGTTACTGGTTATAATGTAACTGGCTCTTATCTACCGACAGGATAGTGCAATGCTGGAGAGCAACACGAGCGGTCGGCAGAGTTCTGCTAAGGATAGCCAGGATGAATTCCTGGTTTTTCTTTTTCTATCCTTAGGAGAACGAAAGCGATAAACTCCGGGGGTTCAGGGGCAGAGCCCCTGATTACATGGCTTGAAGCAGATTGTTTCGATAGTAGTTTGAACGTTTCACCAAGGGTGGATAACCGGCGTTGGGTGTGTAAATCCGCTTTCGATTATAGTAGATTTCAATAAATCGAAACACAATGCTTTTGACGTGCTCCATACTCATCGTCTCTGTTTTGAATTTGTAGATACACTCCTTTTTTAAGGTGGCAAAAAAAGACTCCATTCGCGCATTATCGTAGCATTTCCCCACACTGCTCATACTCTGAATCGCCCCATACCGGGCGAGGGCTTGACGGTACATTCCACTGGTATACTGGCTTCCCCGGTCACTATGGAATATCATCCCTGATGCATTATGCTTTTTCGCACTGACCGTGAAAGCTTCCACACACAATTCGGCTCGCATGTGATTTGCCATTTTAAAGCCGACAATACTTCCATCAAAACAATCCATCACTGCAGCGGTGTACAGTTTTCCGTCGGCAGTAGGGATTTCTGTGATGTCGCCCAACCATTTTTGATTCGGTAGTTCTGCGGTAAAGTCTTGTTTGATCAAATTTGCACTGGCTTGTGCAGTTGGGTCTGCTTTGGTGATTCCCTTCGGATGATATTTTTTCTTGAGCATGAGATGGTACCGCTTACAGAGTGTACGAATGACATAATAACCACCGGCATAACCGTGATAAAGCTTCAAATGGAGATAAATCCGATGGGCTCCGTAATCGGGGTTGTCTGCACGAATTTGATGGATTGTAGCCAAAAGATGATCGTACTTATATGGCTTTGATTGCCGTTGTATCCATTGATAATACCCGGCTTCACTAACCTGTAGCACCATACACATCAACTTGATGCTATGCTTGGTTTTTTCTTTGGTTTTTTGAAGCCAGACCCAATGAAAAAGTTCGCGTGCAGCTATTTCTTTTGGCTCACTGCGAAAAAACCTAAGGCCCGTTTCAGAATATCATTCACGTCTTCCAGCTCTTTGATCTTTTTTTCCATGGCTTTCATGTCGGCTGTTTTTGGGTCAACACGCTTATGGCCGCTACCTACAAAAGCAATTTCACCATATTGTTTGGTTCGCGTCTTCCAGGTGTACAGCGTTGTTTCCGGAATCCCTAATTTTTCTGCTGCTGCTTTATTTCCGATTTCATTGGAAAGCTTGATCGCCTCTTCTTTGAAATCTTTGTCATAGACTCGCATCCTGGTTTTCCTTCTTCCTTTTTATTCCTATTGTTCCCAGAATTACGAGTTTTTTGACTTAACTAAAATAATACTACTCCACACCATACTTGTCCTTGTTGTACGGGACCGTTACGAGTGATCGGCAGCCGGCGGCGCCGGATCATTCAGGAAACGGGAGAAAAACGGGTACTCAT
>NZ_SLXT01000057.1 GCF_004341395.1 Heliophilum fasciatum | reverse complement strand
GGTACGGTTTGCGGCTATTTTCTTGATTAATTTGGAAAAAACACGGTTTCAACGGATACCATACTTGGTTCCATTGGGTTCCTGGACGGACTCATATAGCGCACTTCGGTCTGGCTCTCAGGCATTATACCCGTGGCAATCAATGCTTTGTTCAACTCATCAATATAGCGACTGTCATATTGGCAGTGATAGTATAATTCTTCGCAGACACGAAGTGGATTTTCTATGTCAGCGTCATATTTTCGCTTATATTTCTCATCGCCATCCTCGATGACAAACGGGCAATACCTTGCACCACGTCCAATTAACTGGGCTTCTGCAATAGTGTTTGCCCCAGGTTTTCCTTTGGAAGCATCGCGAGTTTCATAAAGGCGCACAATATCAAACAGGTTCAGAACATCCCAACCCTCGTCCAGTTTCTTAACCTCAAAAATAGCTCGATATGGATTATCTCTACTTTCGAGAGAATTGAGTATAATCTGACGTTCGTTCGCTTCTTTATCGTCGTTGACCGAGATGCAATGGTCTGGGTTGAATTCCTCTCGTAATTCCTGTGCCAATTCCTCAAAGTCGATATCCTTGGCGGCGTAGTATTCCGCCATACGCTTAACTTCAGCAAGCGGAGAAGCCGACACAATGCGCTCCAGAGTCGCACCAGTAAGTGTTCGAATCATTTCGTAAAAGGTCTGTTCAAATTTCTTACTCTCAGCGATGGTTTTGGCCTTAAACAGAACCACGGGTTTGATGTAGAGCCGATGATCTTGGAACACCTTCAAGCGGTATTGGCTGAACATCAATGCCGTCAGCATACGGTCCGTGTATCCAATGTCAGCTCGAATTGCCCGTACCTGCTTCGAATACTTCTCCTCGCGGAATTTACGGAGCGGGTAGTCAAATATAATCTTGTTCTCGTATTCGCTCAAAATGAACGGGTTCTGCAAGTCGCAGGTGGCCGTGAATTCAAGCAGTATGTTTTCACGGTTTGCTTTGAAAATACGGCGAATCGTCGTTTCCCAACTCTGGCGTAAGGATTCCTCGGTAGCATCCATTTTGCCGCGTCGCGTATCCACGTTGAGGTGATGCGCTTCGTCGGCAATCAAGACAGTTTTAGAATCAGCGAAGTCATCGAAAGACGGTGCGTTTTCTTTTGGAAACCACATATCCGAGTGAAGCCCTTGTGTGGTAGTGAAGCAGATGTTGATAGCATCCGGGCTTGCGCCTTGAAAGTTGTTCACCTCGCTGATTTTAACCGTTTCGCCATCAATGACGATCTGTTCGGCGAACAGATACTTTGCCGAAGTTGCGTTAAGAAAGTTGTCTTTGGTTTTCTTGACGATGTTGTCAAGGTTCACAAAAAAGAGAAAGTTACGGTATCCCCGCCGATAGAGGTACACAATCAGTCCCGCCATGATGAGCGTTTTACCACTTCCGGTCGCCATGTGGAACAACACCTGCGTCGGATTCGGGCATTTGTCGCTCTCGAAGAACGTGACGAAGTTGCGAAATGCGTCCTCCTGATAAGGGCGCAACTCGAACGCCGGATTGAGGTTTTGCTGGATTATGTCCGGCAATTCCTTATAGGCAATCGGCGAAAAATCGCGGATGGAGTCCATTTGCTGAAAAAGGAACATCACTTGTCCTCCAATCCGTAGAAGCTACGTGTAAAAGCCTTATCCGTATCGCTTATGGCGTACTCCTCATCGTCCATATCGCAGAGGTTCACGTAGAGCATATTTTTGTCGAGCAACTCCAAAATAAAGCGCTTCTTTTCCTCAATGGGCAGTGTCTCAAATTCGGAAGAAGCTCCGGCAATCTCAGTGGGGTTTACTTTGCTGCTGATAAATCCCGTTGAGAGGATACGCTCAAGCAGGTCATACAAGTCGGTGTCTATCTTTGCCTCTAATACTTCGTCGACGAAACGTTGATTGCATTTCGCTAACTCGCAATAAATGAACGAACCGCCGCCTTGCCAATCAACAGATTTTGAGATTCCACCTTGTTCGCCTTCAATGACCTTTTTCAATCGTGGTATTGAGTAAGTATCTACATAATCCATTTGCTCAACACCAATAAAAATTCTATGCTTTTTTAATGCGACTGCTTGAGAAGTAGCAGAACCCATGAAAAAGTCAAGAACCAGGTCCCCCTCATCAGTTGCCAAGTCATATATATAGTCTAACAATAACTCGGGCTTTGGTGTTGAGAACAATAATGCCGGTGCCACTCCTGGGAACAGTGCTTTTTGCTCATATTTTGCCGCTCTCGTATGGCCTGTTCTTTTAAGATTTATCCATAAATTAGAGGGTGGCAGGCCAGCCATATCTGCAAGATAGCGCCGCTTAATTACTCGGGTTTCATCCTCAGAAAAACGCAATTCACCTGTGGCAAACATTTTATCCATCGTCTCACGAGACCATCTCCAACCATTTGCCGGATGCGCAATTGTTTTACCGCTGGGTGTGATGATATCAAATTGTAAGTTTGGCCTCAATCCAGGATTACTTACATCGCCGCCATCAAACCAAGGACCACGGGGATCATTGTCTGGATTTTTGTAATGTTTCCGCTTTTCAGGATCGTTCAAAAACTTAGGTTTCCACTTCTCGCTTTTTGCATATACGAGTATCGTATTGTAATCTTCAGAAAATACCTCCGCATTATTATTACTACTATCCGAATGTTGCCATGTTATGGCGGTTATGTAGTGATTTCTTCCAACAATAGAATCCAAAAGGACACGCATATAAGGAGCTTCTTTGTCATCAAGGGTAATCCATATAGATCCATCCGAAGATAATAGTCTCCATGCCAACTCTATACGATTTTTCATAAAAACAAGCCAAGTGGAATGATTAAATCTATCATTATAATTAAAACCATCTGTTCCTGTATTATATGGAGGATCAATATATATGCACTTTACCATGCCCTCATATCGCTTCAATAGAGACGCAATAGCAATGAGGTTGTTCCCTTTAATTATAAGATTATCGTTATCAGTAAACTCGGTTGTGGGAGCAGCCGAGACAGTATTTTCTCCTCCGACTGGATTGCCAGTTATATCAACCGTTCCGTTATAAAAATATCTCTGAGCGTTGATCAGAACCTTCGGGTAAAGTAGTCTGTCCACTTCATCAGGTGCAAGGGTAGCGTTATAGAAAATCTCTTCGCGCTTCTGGTCGTCTTTCGTCTGTCCACCTTCAAGGAGACAGTCCTTATAGGGAAACGAAAGAACCACCTCGTTGGAGGATGCTACATCCGTGATCGGTTAACCAATTATGGTAAAATTTATTCAATGAATTCACCACGTTGAAAATGCCACATGATGATCCCAAGGTGGGAGGTCACCCCATATTGTGGGTATTTTCATTATAATTGCAACAATCATCGGAAAATGTTGTAAATCGGAGTTGTTTTTTTCGGTTTTTTTAGGGCATTAACGAAATCAACAGATGGGGTACGTGTTCTCATTTGGGCAAACTTGGTTAACCGAACACGAATGGAGGATGCTATCATTTCATCGCGAGAATTAGTCAAGCCTATTCGATTTTTAAAGCGTGTATAGCTATCGGGCAGAAACTGGCGGTTGTTTACCACCCATCCAAAACCAACTTTATCGAAGACGAACGTGCCGTTCAACTCCGCGAAGAAGCGCTTTTTCGTGTTGTCGTTGCCAAGAAGCAACCCGATAAGCCCAGCATCCATATTCATGGCAGATTCATAAACTTTGTTGCGAAGCAGTGTCCCATCTTTCGTAAAGAAACGCTCGTCCGCTTTAAGCACTTCCACCAGTATTTCTAAAAAGTTAGCCATGTTTTCTTGCTCCTCTTCGCTTTGATGATATACATTGCCTGTTCGGCACCGCTCCGCTCTCTTTCACGGGATCAATCGATACGGCACTGCCGATTTGTAGAGCGGTTGCCGTGAGCGAGTCGCTAAATATAAATTCATCCAGAAATGTCAGCAAACGGGCGCTCCCTAAATACACTCTCTCTAAATCCGAGGTATTCCATCATAAAAACCTTCGTCTTGATAGGACGGCTCAGCGTCGATATAGTTATCGGTAAAGTCCGCGTCAGTTGCGTGAAAACCGTCCGCGCTGTAGTCCCTATCGTCGAGCATTGCGATACTCCTGCACTGTTGGTGCAATTAGTATAGCACATAAGTGCTGATAATAGCTTAGAAGGATACTTTAATATAGATAATTCTATACTTAAGGTTGGCTCTTCGCTGTTTCGTGTGGGTAACGAGTCGTAAAATAGGGTAAAATTAGGATATGAAAAACATCGATTTATTCCAACTTGGATTAGGCCTGA
>NZ_SLXT01000056.1 GCF_004341395.1 Heliophilum fasciatum | reverse complement strand
GCGAAGCCAAAATACCTTTAAATGGCACAAAATACCATTGAATACTGAGTTTTATGAATCGACCCTTGGGATGCGGAGGTTTTTAGACAGACTCAAGTTATACCCGCCGACACATCGTGGGCTACACTTAAATCGCATGTTAGCGATTATGTCCGTCGTGTACTTCCGTGCTGTGTTGACTATTTGATTCAGTACTTACCCGCTTTTGGAAATAGCGGATTAAATAGCTGGGCGAAATCTGGTATTATGTTTGACAACTATGTTGGAACATATAAACAGCTAATTAATAGTTTCAAAGCAAGCGGTATCACTGGTGACGTGGAATGGTTCGCCCAAAATCCGAACCACCCAATCGCTAAGATTCGCGACCTGTTTGAAAAAAAGATTGCCAATACTGTTGGCAAGGGATCAACGTTCTCAATTCGCAAGGTTTACATAGAGTTGCAACGTGCACCCTACGGAATGAAGTATAACGTACTCAGCGCATTTGTTCTTGGATTCGTTTTGAAAGATATTGTTGCTCGCGGGTATCAGTGGGATAACAATCAAAAAACCGGCCCCCTTGATGTTGAAACGCTCGCCGCGATGATCGAAGAAGTTGTAAAAGATGACGGCAACGATAAAATAAAGCTTGAAAAACTTATATGTCGTTTATCCAAAGAGGAAAAGGCGTTTATAGAAAAGGCACCTGCGATGTTCGGTGCTTCCAGTGCAGGAGCGAGTGGTCGCGTTGAAGATGCCTTGCTTCTGATACAAAACCGTGTGGAGAAAATATCAGGGCGTGTTCCGCTTTGGGTTTTAACTGAGTACTTAGAATCGGTTAATGAGCCGCAAGTTGCTATCATCAAGCATTTGTTGGATAATATTTGCTTGGCTGGTAGCACCAGTTCCAAAAGCGGCAAGAGTGATGACCGGTTAAACGCAATCAAAGATGTCGGAAGAATTATTCTTGAAAATAGCGACATTATTACTACCATATCGGGGTATATGAAGCCTGAGAACTTTGTCGCGGCTTTTCAGATTTATGTCGACAAGAATGCTCCCACTTTAAAAGCACTCGCCGAGAGCGTTGGAGATGTTTCGTGCGGGTATTGCCAAGCAATTAAGGAAAAGGCGGCTGAAAGTGCAGGTTTGCTTTGGAATAAGAATGACATTGCAAGTGAAATAGCCGAAACCGAACAGGAGTATGAGGTTATAAAACTTCTCAAGCCTATCATCGGTTTTGAGGAATTCGTGTCCTACAGAACAGCAGTAGATACCCTGCGTAACGCTGTAATCTCAACAAATAAACTCCCAAAGACTCTCATTGAATCCGCTTTTCCTATGTTGTCAGTGTTTTTGTCTAACCTTGGCAATAATGGTAACGCAAGTGCCATCAAAGAATCACTCTCTCAAAGCATTGATGTTATCAAGAAACTATTTTTTGATGTTACCCGAGCGAAGTCGCTTGAACTATTAAAATTACGACTGAACGGCGTGACCATTTCAGATAAGGAATTGCTGGATATATATAACGGACTATCGAGTGGATTTACAGGTAATGAAGCTACATTCTTAAATGACCTGCGTTCTCGGATAGAGGAATATGCTAAGGAGTCAGTTGTCCAAAATCTCAAAGAGGAATGGAAGCGGTTCTCTGATGAAAACACTCCATCCGAATGGGCAAACAATGTGGGAATACCCGCACGATACCTTTTTGATGGCATCTCCGAGGCAAATGACATCATATCAGCGGTTCAAACCCCTGGTGCGTTCTCTTCAGATAAACTCGGCGAACTGCTTGATGTTTTAAAAGGACTTTCTTCCTTGAGTATTGCAGAATGCCAGAGTCGTTTTATTGCCGATATTGTGCCTAAGAGGTATGTCAAGTTGAACATCAATCTGCCGGCATTGCTTGATTTCTTGAGAAGTAAATATGGAACTCAACCGAATAACTGGCAAACAAAGCCCGATATACAGGAATTCATTCGCTCACAGTATAAAGGTGCGTTTGCCCCGCAGGTTACAGAAAAAATTAAGAAAACGTCACCGGATCTCCTCAAACAGAAGTTATTGCAACTGGCTCAGGATAATCCGGAATTAGGATTGCTGTTTTGGGAGTGAATAACATGGCTTATTCATTAAACACCTATTCGCAATACCGTAAAAGTAAAGACACACGGCTTGAAATTTACCCGAACAACGATGTTGCTGCCGAATTACTGTGCCTCCACAGACGAGACGGTTCGCTTGTGTTGTCTGTTTTGGAGTGCATACCTGATTCGGCAAATCTTCCAATGCCGAATGATGTCTTTGCCGAGATAGATAAACAGGTAAGAGCAAGTAGTAACAGAATGGTTGTCGTTGGAATTGACGCTTATCTGTCGCTACTTGATGAAGGGAACATTTCGGCATTTATTACAGCACTTTTCGGGCGTATTGATGCACAAAAGCTGAATGCTGCTTTCCTTATATGCATTGATAATTGGAACAGCGTAAAACATCGTTACTCCAATCCCAAATACGAAAACTCATTGCAGGTCGTAAGTCTACTAGGAAGCACAACTTATATTCAGCCTCCATCCGTGACTATCGTGCCGAGTAAATGGTATAGCGATAATGATAGCGTGAATGGTTTTCATAAACTCATAGAGAGTATGGGAGATTTTGCACCAACGGGTGACTTTATAGTTGCATTGGAAGACTTTATAGCTAGGCGAGCAGGACTTTCCAAAAATGTAACGCAAATTGTTGATGTGAAAACATTTGCTGCTCGGTATTATGGCATAACCGATTCCTTGTCCGAACGAACCATTGAAACGATAATTGTTGGGGCTAAGGGGAATGGTACTCCACCAGTTACATTCTTGGCAGAGCAATTCGATAGTAGTAACACTGACTTGCGCATGGTTCTGAAACGATTAAATGAATTACCCGATGATGAGTTGTGGCCGGCTTATGTTTGGTGGTTGTCAAAAACGATTGCCACTCCTACATATCTTAGCAAGGTACTCTCTGCTGATGTGACAAAACAGAGTTTGCTACGGCGTTATATAGTTGAAGATGCCACCCAACTTATAACTGATGTAAATGCTCGACGATTTGCCGAAGAACGCGCTGCAGCAATTCGTGAAATCGGCATAGAAACCGAATCGTTGATAATCGAATTTATCAGGGCTACAAACAACTATTCAAACGAGGATATTGCACCATGGTTGAACTGCGGTACAACCGCCGAATGCATAGAGATTATTCGAAGAGTTGCGAAAAGCGATTTGACGATAGGTGTGGCTGATGGGTGGAAGAGACTGTATCCCGCACTTGTGGATTACCTTTCTGTAGATTTCGATTATGGCAATATGGAATTAAATACATATTTTAATGAATACAGAAAACTTAAGATTTCTGACAGGGTAACGGAAGCTTTTACAAGGCGGGCTTTACATAGTGTTGTGCCATCAACTGTCATCGCAAGAAATGCCATATTACAAACTTTTTCAGCTGATAATGATATAGCTTTGTTGGTTGTAGACGGAATGGGTGCTGAATACTATCCGTTAATACTTTCTATGGCAAAACGCCGTGGCATGAATGTTGAATCGTGCTGTGTTGCTAATGCAAACATCCCTTCTTCAACGGAGTTCAACGCTATTTCCTGGGATGATAGTAAGCGACTCAGCCCCCTCAACGGAATTGATAACATTGTTCATAACGGTGCGGTAAAGCACGAGAAATGTACCTTTGAGCAAAACTTTGTTGCTACGCTGGGTGTCTTTACAAACATATTCAACCGTATAGCCGAGGGACTATCAAAGTATTCTCGTGTGGTGCTAACATCTGACCATGGTTCGTCACGGCTTGCTGTCTTGGCACATAACGCAAAGTTGAACAAGACTCTTCCTTGGAGCGGTGAAGTTGATGATTGGCGATATGCGAAGGAACCTGCCAATACGACTCGACCACCGGAATTCGAGGCTGTGTATAACGCGGAGCGAAATGTCCGTTATTGGGTTGTCCGGGGCTACAATAGACTGCCTAAATCGGGACCGAAGTTGTATGAGCTTCACGGCGGAGCAACACTTGAAGAACGTCTTGTGCCGCTCATTGTATTCTCAAAGACTAAGTTGGTAACTGAGTCTAAACAACTCGGAAGAAAAACGACCGAACAAATCGTTGAGAAGATGGATTTTGATATATAGGATGGTGAATGCATTGTATGATATTACCAAATTAAGAAAACACTTCCCGACAACAACGGTCTACAAAGACCCTTCAATTATGGCAATGTTCAAGAACGCTAAGATTCCCGCTTTCTTGCGTGAGTATTTCGGCGTGAAAGAGCCACTTTATCGGAAAAATAGAGCCACCTTCACGGGAAAATAGAGCCATGTTCACGGAACGAGAGCCACCAT
>NZ_SLXT01000055.1 GCF_004341395.1 Heliophilum fasciatum | reverse complement strand
GCGATGCAACGTTTCAAGAATTCAACCAGTTCCGGTGTGAACCGATCGTAAAAAGCCGAAGGGACGAGCTCTTTGGCCGCCATACTTCCGTAGCA
This sequence comes from Heliophilum fasciatum, assembly GCF_004341395.1. Classification (GTDB taxonomy): domain Bacteria; phylum Bacillota; class Desulfitobacteriia; order Heliobacteriales; family Heliobacteriaceae; genus Heliophilum; species Heliophilum fasciatum. The sequence goes on along the minus strand of NZ_SLXT01000055.1, from coordinate 4,468 downwards.
TCGCCGGATACTCGCTAAACTTCGGGAAACGCCAACACCAAAACTGAGAATCAAGGCCCAGAAGAACATCACAGGATCCACTTCACGGGATCGTTTGATAAATTTCGTTTCCCTTGCCGTTTCTCTTATCCATTCAGATGGGAAAATTCGCGTTAATTCCCCTTCGATGACCGTGGTTTTTGGGGAAGGTTTTTTCATTGAATACGCCTCCACCATAAGTGCGATTTAACCTATGATTTCGACATCATCTTATAAAAAACCTTTAAATTACTGATATTACCAATATATTTTTGGTTAACCGAACACGAATGTAGCTTCCTTAATATAAGCAATATAGATCTCTTCGATCCGGTTAACATGATACCGCAGTTGATCTAACTGCTTTTGCTCCGGCATGGTTTCCCGGACTTTGGCCAATTCAAAGCTGGTCACCAACTGCTGAAAGAAATCCTTTTGCGTCATATTGGTTGGCACCAGTGCATCAAAGCGAGCCTTGACGCTTTCATCGACCTTCGTAGAAAACACGACATCGGCCATCTTACTTTCACCCCTTGTATAGCGCCTACTTACCTTGGTAAGTTATCTTACTTTCGGTATGCAAGTTTTTCTGCAATTCCATCCAGAAAAACGCCTCGTAGAATCGATTTTAAGGCCCCAAAAAAATCTCGGTAGGGTAAAACCCTTACCGTTTTTTTAACAAGCCGATTTACATTATGTTTTGGCCATTATGCAAATGGAGCCTCCCCTGTACTTTCAAGGGCAGGGACTTACTCGTCATTCTTGATAAGAATCTTCATTAATGCTTTTGGTATTGGCACGGTAAAGACTTTGATTATGCCATCGTAGCCTTCAACTCTTCCGCATATTTTTACGAATTTCAGTCATCATTCTGGCCGTGTGTTTCTTTCGATATACAGTTTATCTAATGCGCACTCCATATCCTCTTCTGTTGGTTGGCTATACCTCAGTACCATGTCGGCCGTAGTATGCCCGGAAATAGCGCAGACAAGAGCAATGTCGGCACCCGAACGCATTAAATCCGTGATCATCGTGTGCCGGAATTTATGCGGGTGCAAGTCACTACCGAATTTTTTCACAACATGTTGTACTGCACGGATGCTAATACGCTCCTTGCGATTGCTGATAAATAGCGCAGGGTTCTCATCCTTACGACCGTTAAGATACAATCTGAGCGCCCGCCGAGTTTCACGCTCCACCGGCAGAACTCGCTCTTTATTTCCCTTCCCTTGTCGGATTCGTAGTCTCCCCATTCGTTCACTAATCGTCAGATCACTGCGATTAGCCTCCACTAATTCACGAACACGAATCCCGGTATGCAAAAGAGTCATGATAATTGCATGGTCACGCAGTTTATCATTACGACCGGATTCCCTCATTACGCGCAGACATTCCGTCCGACTCATTGCCTTAGGCGCGATTCTCCTGTAGTCTGTCATTTTAACTGCCCGGATATCTTCAATGCATCTCTCTTTTTTCGCCCAGCGACTAAAGCTACGGATGGAATTTAGATATTTATGAATCGTGGCTGGTGATTTCTCATCATTTCTCATCTGATCAAGATAGTGCTGCACATCCATCCGGGAATACCCTTTTAGATCTGTCCCAGCACGCTTTAACCATTTTTCGAATTTACCGAGTGCCTCCAAGTATGTCCGAATCGTCAGAGGACTCTTACCCCGTAACCCATCTTCTTTGAACTTTTCAAGGGTTCCCGACATCGTTTTTCACCATCTTTGAGACGATTTTTTCCGTCCGCAATTCTGCGACAAATTTTATACACGTTAATCATATCATTTTCCGTACTTTTGTCCATATCTACGCACAGATAATGGCGCAGAATTACAATTCTGCGCCATTGCTAAAAATTTGATATTTTTTCTTTGGTATGTGTAGCGCTGCCCCGAACCTTAGCGGTTATCGCATAGAAAGATAATCGTTCAAGTCAAATAGTTAAAGCATTATCTTTCCACCCACAGTTACCATCACTACCTCTAATGACCCAATTAACCCACCGTAACCCACGTTAACATCAATTTTTTAACACCATCGTTGAAAAACCATCCCACACGTTCGCTTATATGCCCATCAAAATTCGCCCTAGAGTGTTATACCTAAAACGTCATTACATCGAACCTTACCCCAATGTGTGCCGCCACGCGTTAAATGGAGATATTTGAGAAATAAATCTGAGCTTTAATAGCGATTTACTACCCCGGTGTTTGTCAAGATAGATGTCGCAAAAGTGCATTCGGCAAAATTGGTGAAATATGTAGCGCATTCGGCAATCGATTTCGATTTTTGTCTCTGACTATTCGCGAGTCGGGTTAAGGGAGACCTGATCCTGAAGTCTCCATGTGCGGGTGTGCCTTGACCAGCGCTCGGGATGGCGCTCTCGGGCCATCTTGTAGACGTGCCTTCGATTCTCGAGAATCTTGTCCGCCGTACCGTCATGCCGCTGACTGGGCACCGTTCGCTTGAAGACATGCGTCTCGCCACGCCTCAATCTGTTTTCGATACAATCCCTTGCTACGGCAGTATTCATTCAGTTCCGCTTCATTCATCGAAAAGGTTTCGGTTACGATCAGGAACTTGTTCTTGGAACTCCACCTCTCGGATTCGCGTCCGTCGCCCGGCGTTGCATATCCTTGAATACGAAGGTACTCGGCAGCGCTATTGTGTTATTCTTATTGTTCGTTAAGGTAGTCATCCCGCTATTGCTGTTGTATGGAGCATACCTGACTTATCGAAACTTCACTGGAAAGAATCGCTAAACGACGCTATGCCAAAGGTGAAATCAGCTTTCAAGAATTGCATGACATTCTTAAAGGCTTAGACCTTATAAGAAAATCGTAGATTAACCGGCCTTCCCCCACATCGTCTTCGCACGTTTGCCCATCGTGGCCATCATTAGATCTTCGCCACGCTCCCATTTCATCTTTCAGTCCATGAAACCCGCTCAGCATCGCATAATCTACGCCAATCCATGTGATTATCGAACAAAAAAGATCGCTCTTCGTCTATTCAAAAAGGATGACAATGAAAAGCGATCTTTTTCTAATTTCATCCTACGTGGGCTGTAGACCAAAAAAGTTAACCCTCAGTTTTTTTGTTTCTTTGAATAATTAACTATCAACCGCAAAATCAAAAAGATTCAGTTCTCTCTCGCCTTTACGCAATCTCTTTCGATCAGCCTTACGAACAGCAATTTCAAAAGATTGATTTACACAGCTAGTTTTCATGAACCCGTTATATCGGCGAATATGGTAGTCACGTGTTGTTATGCTACATTTGGAGCACTTGGCCACATTGAGATATTTATCCCATAGAAACTCAACTTCTCTTCCGCAGTACGGGCACCATGCGTCACCGGAACGAAATTTTGGTTTGTTGTCAGAAGGCGGTGCTATTAATGTTGGATGTATCGCTTTTCTCTCCTCGTTCAAAACTTAAATGCTAAGTGTTGGCCCTCTTTATAATCAACTCTTTTCATTTTTCTTCGTGGCAATTGTAAAAACCTCTATTGAGAGACCACGATAAGCCAATCGTTATCACGTGGTGCGATAATAATCTGTCCAACAACAATGTCGTGTCTTTACCTTCGATGACCATGTTAGTTTGCTACTCATGCATAATGACGGTAGTTCGAACTTTATCTAAATCTCCCGTTATTTTTTAGTCGATAATACTCTTCCCTAAGTTGATCTACTTCACGGGATGCTGTGATAGCTTGGTTCAACTTTCGAGCCAGCAGCAGTTGTGAGGCTTCACGGCGTTTATCGTTAATAAGTTTTAGAAGTACATCAGCACCATGGTTCATCGACATAGTTCCTCCAAATCCAATATTTGTTTGCTAAGTATTCGATGTACAAAAGGAATTACCTTCTAATTTCAAATATTTAATCGTAGTCAACAGTAATCTCACTATCATGTCTATTTAATGCTGGTGAAACACGATTCCCTCACGTGATGCGGGTGAGCCAACACATAAACGATTCCAAACTACTGCCGGAAAACAAAATGACTACCGATGCATGCGAGGCCCCGGTACAAACGAAAAACGTACCGGATTTCTTTTTGTAAATGCCCCTGTTAATTAAGTACTTACACCGGTAGCCTTCCCGCGTTTTAATAACCTCAATGTTTAAGAGATCGGATAAAGTATCAGAAAAAACAATAATCTATAACTTCGTTTAACACCATTGTTATGTAAACTAATAAATAAATTAAGAGAGCACACACCCCGGTTACGAAGTGTATGCTCCCTTATTGATCCTTGAAAACCACACAGGACTTTTGCAAGCATTCGATTTATAGTAAGGTCAAGACCTCGACTGATTCGTACCCGTCCACTAAACACCTCACGGTGCGTACATGCCGGGCCGATCGACCAGATCGTCTTTCTGGAGTCTTACCTACTTGTGTAGTGGGAAGTCTCATCTTTGGGTCG
>NZ_SLXT01000054.1 GCF_004341395.1 Heliophilum fasciatum | reverse complement strand
GTCGATCGGCCCGGCATGTACGCACCGCGAGGTGTTTAGTGGACGGGTACGAATCAGTCGAGGTCTTGACCTCACAGGACGTGAGGTCGTTCGTCGCCGCCCGGATGGCGAGGGCGACGAACTTCCTTACTGATGGTCAGTTCGCGGCGGCCGTGATGGCCGACAGCCGCGAACATCCATTGTCCGCAGGACATTCATCACTTACTAAAATGACTGTGCAGTTTTCAGGGAGTAAGAAATCGGACATGAACATTATTGAGCATACAATAAAATAAAAGCACTACTTATGATAGGATATTAAAAGCTATCATAAGTAGTGCTTTTTTCTTTTCTATTGAAAAAAGCCAAGAAAAGCAGATTTTATAGAGGTATGCTTCCGTAAAAGTTCAAAACATGATTACCGTAGTAGACGTATTCTCCAAAATCGCTCCACTTCACTAACAGATTAACCGCCCACAGTTGCCTTGATCGGATATAATAAAGTAGATACGGCAACGAACCATAATCACAAGGAGGATTCAACGATTCCAATGAAGCACAATGTTTATTTCGACGGAAAAGTACAGAGCTTAGAGGTAAACACAGAAAACGGTCCGGCCACGATCGGTGTCATTACACCAGGTCAATACACCTTTGGCACATCGACGCAGGAGAAGATGGTCATCACGTCCGGTACCTTAAAGGTCAAATTGCCGGAACAAGAGTGGCGAAAGGTCGCCAGCGGTGAATTTTTTACCGTTCCGCAAGGCGTTTCTTTTGTTGTTGAGGCCGAGCAAGACGTCTCGTACCTCTGTTATTACTTCTAGGCCGGATACAACGACAAAAGCCCGGAGGATATCAAAGATATCGTCTCGGGCTTTTTTGCTTACTGCTTATAATTCTATCGTTAAAGGAGTTCACTGCAGATGGCGTGGATTTATCTCTTGATCGCCGGGATCTTCGAGATCGTTTGGGCGATCGGATTGAAATATACCGAAGGGTTTACCAAACTGATTCCTTCATTGCTGACGGGTGCTGGGATGATCGCCAGTTTTTATTTTTTGGCGTTGGCGACGAAGACATTACCTATAGGCACAGCTTACGCTGTATGGACGGGCATTGGCGCTGTAGGTGCCGTAATTTTGGGCATCGTTCTTTTTGATGAGCCCCGCAATCTTGCCCGGTTGTTTTTCTTAGGACTTATCCTTATGGGGATCATTGGGCTGAAGAGTTCTTAGGAATACCAATACGAATATCAGTCGTACGAAAACCGCTGCGCTAAACCTGCGGAGTTGGTGGACTATAATATCGCATAGAAACTGCCGGACTTCTTCCAACTTTAATGGAGGGATACCCGGCTTTATTTTTTGAGCATTTTTTCCGTTTCCATCTGGGCTCTTTTGTTAAATCGCGGTATCAGCTTGTTTTTTAAGAATTTATTAAGATTTTGGACCGGATGATCTTAAGATTTAACTGCTACCATTACCCTTAAATAACGAACAGGAAGGGGCATGGTATAATTTGAATAATTTCAGGATAAAGGGGGGCTCACCATGAATATCTTGGTTTGCGATGATGATCAGGAGATCGTCGAAGCGATAAGGATCTACTTGGAGAACGAAGGCTATAGGGTACTCAAAGCCAGTGACGGCGTAGAGGCTTTGCAGGTCATCGAAGCTCAACCAGTACACCTAATTATCATGGACATCATGATGCCGCGGATGGATGGGTTGAGGGCAACCCTTAAAATCCGGGAAGAGGCCAATATCCCGATTATCATGCTGTCGGCCAAATCGGAAGACACCGATAAGATCATAGGGCTGAATATGGGGGCCGACGATTACGTGACCAAGCCATTCAACCCCCTCGAGCTCATTGCCCGGGTCAAGTCCCAACTGCGCCGCTATACTACTCTGGGCAGCCTGGAGACCCGAAGCAACGTCTACCAAACCGGGGGCCTGATGATTGACGACGAAAGCAAACAAGTGACTGTGGACGGCGAGGAAGTCAGGTTCACACCGGTGCAATATAAGATCCTCAGGCTGCTGACGGCTAATGCCGGACGAGTCTTTTCCATTGACGAAATCTACAATAATGTCTGGGAAGAAAATGCTTACGGGGCCGATAATACGCCAACTATAGCTATCTACAGTCCTTGCCTGCTTATATTATTTTCAACGGCAGTAACCACACAGTTTTCCCAGCGCTTATCAAAGAAAATCAACATTATCAGCAACAGATCCGGATTTACGGTCTAGTCGAAAACCTGGGGGCACAGGATGTGGCCGGCCTGGGATTTAGCCAGGAATTCCTGGCACCCCGTATGGCTCAGTGGGAAAAAGACAAAGCCCTGGCCGCCGTCAGGCTTAATCAGATAACCGCCTTATTGGCTGGCCTGGCCGCGGCCTTCATTTATCTGCTGTGGGCCATCGGCCGCAAGGCCGAGGATGATCAGGTTCATATCAACGCTATCGACCGTATTTATACTGATGTCAACTTGTTGCTATGTTTTATACTGATCGGGCTTTGGTTGGGGATTATGGCCCAAATAGGTATGTTTAGGACTAACCCTCTCGCGTTTACAGTTACGCTGGTAATTGCAATCCCAGGACTGCTGTTGGTGCTTTCCCTGGTTAAACACATCAAAAACCGATCGTTGCTCAAACACAGCTTGCTCTATGCCATCTTCCGCCAATTATTCGTCTTCATTGGTGATGTCTATAACAGTGGCAGTGTGGCGGTAAAGGTAGTATTGCTGGTTATCGGCTATCCGATCATCGTGGGTCTGACCTTGTTTATATTCCCAATTACCCTAGGCGTGGCCGCCTGGCTGGCTCTCCGGAAGATCAAAGAACTGAACACCATCAAGGAAGGCGTAAAAATGCTCATGACTCGACAAAAGAGTCGTGAGCTTTTTTTGTTTTTATGACTTTGAAGGATTATCTTGCGGTTTGTAGAAATTTTTTTAAATCACAAGATATTGTAATCGCTAACTCAAACAGAACTTTGGAAAAAGGCATCCCAAAATACCTTTGAAACTTCGATTCGCTGGTTTCAGAACGGTGGCTTCACAGCAGCACGGGAGGGGTTCCTGGAAGTAATCAAACAAAATCCACAGGATGGGGCATTGGATATCGATGTAGCCCGGCTTTTTTAACGAAGATCCGATTTTTGTTACTACTCAATCCGTCTGGTACTGTAGTTATAATTGAAACTAACTGTTCTTGTGAAAATAGGGAATTACTATATGCAGAAGGCAGATGACTGAGTTATGGCTAAAAAAAATCCTTATGACGTGATTGTCGTCGGCGCTGGCATCGGTGGACTCACGGCGGCCGCTTGTTTATGCCATCGTGGCATGGACGTACTTCTTTGTGAAGGCTCCAATGAAATGGGCGGTTGCGCCAGTAAATTTGACCGGCGCGGGTTTCGCTTTGCTGCCGGCGCAACGGTAGGGATGGGATTCGAAGCAGGCGGAGTTCTTTACGAGCTCTATCAGAAGCTGGCGCTGACATTGCCGGCGTGGGAAGAGCCGCAGGCGATTATGGATGTCCATCTCCCTGATGGAGCTTTTTCGTACTGGCAATCCAAAGAAAAGTGGTACGAAGAGATTGGGCGCCAATTTCCGCAAGAACGCCAACAGGTCATTGCCTTTTATGAGGAAGTAGGCCAAGTAGCGCAGATTTTGCGCGGCGTGATTCAGCGCCAACCGTTATTTCCGCCTACCAGTGTGGTGGCGATCAAAGAATTGCTTGCTTTGGTGAGCCGAGAGACGCTGCAATTAGTGCCCTATTTTACATGTACCGTGGCGGACAGGCTGAAACGTTTCGAACTGGACAAAGCACAACGGTTTTTATGTTTTCTCAACGGACAACTGATTGACAGTGTGCAAACAACGGCTGAACAGTGTCCGGCTTTTTTGGGTTACACGGCGATGGAGACTTTTCACCAGGGAAGTTATTTGATTCGTGGTGGTGTCGCAACTGTTGCTGCGGATCTGGCGGGGGCAATGCTGCGCGACGGCGGTGAGATCCGTAAACAATGTCTGATTCAACGTATTGAGCGTAAGGGCGAGCTTTGGCAGGCAACTGCGGCTACGGGGGAAACCTTTATAGGTAAGCGATTAGTGTTAAATACCTCGTTACACAGTCTGCACGGCCTTTTGGCCGATGAGTTGAAACCGATGGTCAATGTCGATGAACAAAAGGAAAAAAACCGCCCTGCCTGGGGTGCCTATGTGCTTTACGCCGGATGCAAAGATAATTTTCTGCCCGATAAAGGGAGCAGCTTGGTTCATCAATTTATCGGCTCTTATGATCAACCGCCGGTGGAAGGCAATCAGTTTTTGCTTTCCCTGTCATCACCGGAAGACCGGCTCTGTGCGCCGATTGGTAAGCGCGCGGCTACCATGTCGACTCATACTGAAGTTTCGCAATGGTGGGAGCGAAGCAATTACGATCAAAAGAAAAACAGCTACCGCCAGCAGATGGTGGAGACGGTGACGCGGAGTTTTCCCCGGTTTGCAGAAGCTGTTGAATTGATTTGGCCGGCTACGCCTGTAACGTTTCAGCGATTTACGCATCGCCATCAAGGGAAGGTTGGTGGTTATATACCGAGCGGGGCGTGGAGTTGGCTGCACAGTTATTCGATCCGGTCAGGCGTCGCCGATCTTTGGTTTTGCGGTGATACGGTCTTTCCGGGGGCAGGGATCATGGGTACGGCTTTGTCGGGGATGACAGTGGCCCGGCAGATTATTTGAGTCATGGCAGTGATGAATTAGTCATTCGGATAGGATCAACCGATGAATATACATGAACATAATTGAAATGGATCAAAATACCTGTTGCTTAAGCACTTTCGAGATGATAGAATCTATAACTGTCGCCGCTACTAAGAGGTGACAAGTCAAGAAACGTATCGCAACAGAAACGTTTTATCCAAGTCCATTCAGTCATTTTGTTTGTGATGCCTATCAACCGGTTCTTAAGTGGTAAATTAAAAAGCTTAAAAATACCAGTTGATTCGGTGAGCTAAACGTGGTATTATAACATTCCGCCCGGCAAACGGGTAAGAACATCGGTCCTTGAAAATCAAACAGTTGAAAAAGCGTGATAACCTTTAATTCATTTATTCCAGTTAGTAAGTAAACGAGCTTGACTCGAACACTTCATAT
>NZ_SLXT01000053.1 GCF_004341395.1 Heliophilum fasciatum | reverse complement strand
TTTACACATATAGATGTGCATAAATCCATTATAGAGTGAAAAAACAGGTGGATCTCTACGCCGTGAAGGTGGCTCTATTTTTCCGTGAACATGGCCCTATTTTGCCGACATACTGGCTCTCCAAGAGCGAAATATTCATTTATGTTGAAAGAAAGAAATACCACGCGATCACATGTAAATGTGATCGCTTTTTTTGGCCTCTCTTGACTGATATTAGCACTGTTGGTATGATGAAATTCAAGACCGTAACTGCATCTGTGGCTTTAATCTATCTAAAAAATGGATTTTAATAAAATTTGGGCGTTACATGGACGCAGGGAAAGTGTGAGGGCTGATGAATAGTTTTTTTAAGAGTGACGATTTATCTAATGAATCCAATCAATTGATTCTCGTGATTGATGATAAAGATGCTGAATTTACTCCAGAGTTGGTGAAATCCCTAACGGAAGATATGATTAAAGTTATTACCAAACATATTGTTACAGACCGTTCGAACGTAAAAGTAAGTGTGACTTCCGATCACACTACAAAAAAAATTATCTTTCATATTCCGGTTGTCAATGTACCTCGGGGGAGGTAAAGCGGTCTTGGACCAGGCCTAAACCGGGAACGATTTTTCAATACAATTTAATTCAGTACAATTGGTAAGTCGTTATTGAGCAAGGGATCTCCCTTGCTTTTTTATTTTTAAAGCGGGTAACGGTAAGAACGATAACTTTACATAAAATAGGCAGTTTATACCTATAGGAACAGAATTTAATACTATTAAAATACTGAAAAAAGGATTATCATTACTTTTGTGATTTGCAAAAACAATCTCAAACACTCTTTAGGAGGTTTTATAATGGGTAAGATTAATAAAGAAGTAGCAAAAGGTATGATTCTTGGAGCTACTTTAGCAACTATGATCACATCTGGAATTGGCATTGCAGTGGCCAGTACCCTTTTTACGGATGTACCCAATGGACAATGGTATAGTGGGGCTGTGAATTGGGCAAAACAAGAAGGAATTATGCAAGGTGTTGGTAACGATCAGTTTGCACCTGATGCCTATATGACCCGTGCTCAATTCGCTCAGGCCATGAAGAATCTTCATGATCAGGGTTATCTCAATAAACAATCTGTTGCTAACCCGGCAACAGATTCGGAGACTCCAAATAATACTACACCTGCTGCTCCGGCAGAGGGAACAACTGAAACTACACCTACTGCTCCGGCAGAGGGAACAACTGAAACTACACCTACTGCTCCGGCAGAGGGAACAACTGAAACTACCCCCGCTGCTCCGGCAGAGTAAACACCAGCAACGACTTCCGCTGAAGGTGCAGTGGATAACTTAACCTCGCCAACTCCTAATGAAGATACAGTAGGCCAGTAAGATGGCTCTTTTAAACTCCTGCATGTCAGGAGTTTTCTTTACGTTGATTAAAATAAAACAGAATAGTATAATTTAAATTGTGAAAAACAGAATATTCATTAAGTTGTGTTCGTAAACAATCTTCCTGGCCCTACAGTAATATCACCACGACTGGGTACGCTAATATTACTACCGTATGGAGTGAGAGGTGAGCGATTATGCCGTTAGTCTATTCTGTTTTTGTGCCTCATCCGCCGATTATTGTGCCTGCGATTGGTCGAGGTGAAGAATTAGCCTGTTCAGCAACGCTAGAGGCGTATCGGGAAATTGCCAATAATTTCATAGGGGATAAGATTGATACTGTCGTGATCATATCACCTCATGCAACGCTTTTACGCCAAGGAGTGATCATTCATCGAGAGGATCAGATCAATGGAGATTTTGCTTCTTTTGGTGCACCGCAGTTACAGATAGCTTTTCCGGCCCATCTTGAGTTAGCCCATGAACTTGCAAACATTCTCCCTGATGCTTTTCTCCATAGTGAGAAAGTCGACCATGGAGCCCTTGTGCCGCTTTACTTTTTACAGGAAGCTGGCTGGACGGGAAAGGTCGTCATTATGGGGATGCCGATAGAAACGGCAGTATATGCCCATAATATGGCTCGATTATTCAAATCTTTCCCAGAGAGAATTGCGCTTGTAGCCAGTGGTGATTTATCGCATCGTTTGAAAGCAGACGGACCCTATGGTTTTCATCCAGCGGGACCTCAATTCGATCAAGCGATCGTCGATGCGTTAACAAGAGATCCCTCCCAAATTCAGCATGTTGCAGTAGAACTAGCTGAAGAAGCCGGAGAATGTGGTTGGCGAAGTTTACAATTGGCATTAGCTGTTCAGGAAAGTATGCCACGTGTGCTTTCCTATGAAGGACCTTTTGGGGTAGGCTACCTCGTAGCCGAACTTTATCGCTCGTCTCCGTTACCTCATTGGGCACGACTTTGCTTTGAAACGTATTTAAAAGAAGGTAACACCAAAAGACTCGCTCTACCGGAAGGACCGGAATTTCAGCTTCAACGAGCTTGTTTCGTTACACTAAAAAAAAATGGTGAATTACGCGGGTGTATCGGAACAACAGAGCCTTGGCGTGAGAATTTGGCTGAAGAAATCAAATTCAATGCGATTGCTGCCGGTACAGAAGACCCAAGGTTTTGGCCCGTTCAAAGCGATGAGCTTTCATCTATAACCTTTTCAGTTGATATCCTCGGTGAAATGGAGAAGATATCGACTGTTGACGAGCTTGATCCGTGGCGATATGGTGTAGTAGTCCGGGGGAGAGGAAGAACAGGGTTGCTCTTGCCTCATCTCGAAGGTATTCACACCGCAGAGGAGCAAGTAAAAATCGCAAAACAAAAAGCCGGTCTTAGCATTCCGGAACCGGTAGAATTATGGCGTTTTGAAGTTGTCCGCACTTTGGAGTAAACAAAATAAATAGAGAAGATGATACATGAAGAAGTCTTATAAAATGAAGAAGTCTCGTGAAGAAGGGTCGAAATGAAAGAAGCCATCTTGTATCAGATCCAGGACAATCAAAAAGTTAATTGTAACATTTGTTTTCAGCGATGTACGATTGCCGAAGGAAAACGAGGAATTTGTGGTGTACGTGAGAACCATCAAGGAAAACTATATGCTTTAAACTACGGACAAACTGTAGCGGCTCATATTGATCCGATCGAAAAAAAACCTCTATATCACTTTTTACCGGGAACTAAGATTTATTCGTTGGCTGCTGTGGGATGCAACTTTCGTTGTGCTTGGTGCCAGAATTGGCAAATTGCACAAAGTCCGAAATCTCACAAAAAAATTGAAGGTACCATGATGACGCCGGAAGAGCATGTTCGCATGGCTCTTGCCTATGACTGTCCATCGATTGCCTATACCTACTCAGAACCGACGATTTTTGTAGAGTATGCACTGGAGACGATGAAATTAGCCAAGGCGAAAGGTCTCAAAAATGTTTGGGTGACCAATGGCTTTATGTCCAAAGAAACGCTGGATGAGATTATTCCATGTTTAGATGCGGCCAATGTTGATTTTAAGGGACCCGATGATACGGTTTATGAAGAATATTGCGGTGGTCAAACAGAACCGGTAATGGAAAATCTAAAACGCCTTTACGAAGCCGGAGTACATCTTGAAATTACTACACTGGTTGTACCTGGTGTTAATGACCAGGAAGTTCAACTTGAAAAGATTGCTCAATTTATTTCCACGGAGTTAGGACAAGAAGTACCCTGGCATGTAAGTCGCTTCTTCCCGGTCTGGAAGATGACAAAGACTCCGGTAACACCTGTAGAAACCCTAAAAATGGCGGAAAGGATCGGCAATCAAGCTGGGTTGCGGTATATCCATGTTGGGAATATATAAGCAAAAAACTCCTGCATTCCGCGGGAGTTTTCTTTCCTCATGTGGACTCGGCATTACTGGGGTGGGCGCATCTTCGGGTGCTTCTCCCCGTTATGAGTGCGATTTTCTGTATTTCAATTTCAGTTCTTCAGGCTGCAAGACCTTATCATAGTGATTTTGATAGATCTCCTTACCATGAATGTCTTTTCTTGTGCGGATAATAAAGTTTTTGAAGTCAGGATTCTCGATGGATAATTTGCTCATCGTTTCTAAATCAAGTTCGTCTTTGTTTTTTGCCGGAAAAACAACTTCGCAGTCATCAGGTTCTTCTGTGTCTAAGCGAATAACGCCGATACCAAAGGAAGTTGATAACCGCCGCAACTCTCCCATAAATTCTTCTCCCTGATCCAAGTCTGCAGTGACCAAATAGCCTTCATTTGCCCACGATGAATTCGATACAGCTTGGAAGAACGATTCTCGAAGATTGGAGAAGCTAAGTTCTTTTTTTAATTCAAATGAGAAGAAACGGATCAGTTGAATCCCCATCTGCAAGCCCAAGTCATATAAATCAGAATCAAACTCTGTAAACGGATAATAAACGCTAACCATATCCGGATGGAGCCACTGGTTAAAGCTTCTCTTAGATGATTTTTCATGAAATACGGTCTTGGTTGCTACCTTCATATAGACGGATGCATAGTAGGCCAATAGTGAGTGCAGATCACGTTCCGAATAAGCGGTCTTACTATTCTTTGTCACGATTTCCGCTGGGGCGCCTTCGGATGTTGCAGGCGTTGCATAAGACGATGCTTTAAGAATAAACCTTTTGGGGCGACCTTCCGTTTTACCGAAAACCGTTGTTTCCGGATTGTCTCGCATATCCAAATAAATATTTGCGCCAATCGTTTTCCATGGTGTTTTCCCTTTAGTAGATATGAGACGGTCATATCCTTTTTCTTTAGCAATCTCCCATATTTCAACTTCATTGAGAGGATGCTTTTCTTCTGTAAGGATTTTTTCAGCAAGTTCAAGGAACGTCATTCGATTCGTTATATCCCTGCAAGTCATCATATCCCTCATTTCTAATTGTGTTATTCATCCTTATAACGCAATCAAGGCTTGTTTTTCTATTTCCTGGATTAAACTGCCTCGTTTTCAGGGCAGATCATCTTTTGGCTTTTGTAACGTCATAATACTGGCTATCCAGTACATGATAGATTTTCTCGCTTTGGCTGTAGATATTCTTTTTCGCATCTACGCTTTAAGCAACCCCGGAGATAAGCAACTCCCACTGGATAGGGAAATTCCTCTATATGTCGATTAAGGGCCAAATATTCCCAGTTGTAATGCGTGAAGATCCATGATAAGATACAGTTCCTGTCGAGGACAGGACGTTTTATTCAAGTCTACTTCATCGCAAGATGATTTCGGGACTTTTATGTAACATGAATAGTTGCTTAAAAATACCGGTTGATTCAAAAAGTAAAACGTGATATGATATCTTTTGTGCCGCGAAAACGGTACCAAAACAATGAGCACAACTTGGTCCTTGAAAATCAAACAGTTGGAAAAAGCGTGATAACCTTTAATTCATTTATTCCAGTTAGTAAGTAAACGAGCTTGACTCGAA
>NZ_SLXT01000052.1 GCF_004341395.1 Heliophilum fasciatum | reverse complement strand
GATGGTGGCTCTCGTTCCGTGAACATGGCTCTATTTTCCCGTGAAGGTGGCTCTATTTTTCCGATAAAGTGGCTCTTTCACGCCGAAATACTCACTAGATTTAAGTAAAACAATAGTGGCATAAAACTGGTTATTATTGTCCTTATATCAGCTATACAGATATTATAGTAGTGAATCAAATAAAATTAAACTCTTTTCTTCTGGTAGGCTTCAAATAAATGCAGCCTTACATTCATGATGCTTGTTGCTGCTTCGGAATTTTGCTGCTTCGGAATGCCATAAACAGCTATGTCAAGAAAGGCGCGGTTCCGAAGCCTCAATAATTGATAAGGCGTGGCAGAACACTCTACCACGCCTTTTATTTATGATGATAAATTGTGAGTCTATCCCACTTTTAATATTCGATCAAGTTTCTTAAATCGTATATTTTCTGCCACAACAGAGGAAACGTTAGTTATGCGAAAATCAATATTATTCTTCAATGAAATTTGATGCATTTTTAAAAGAAAACTAATACCGCTTGAATGAATAAGTTGATTTCTCGAAAGGTCAATAATGAGAACATTCATGTTTTTAAGTAAAAACGAAAGATGCTCCTTTGCTTGAGTGCACAAATGATCAAGACTGGAATTTTGTAAATTCATTTTTAGCTGAATCGTAAGTTCATCGCCTTCGGACAGTAGATTCATTTGTGTCAAAATACAACAGTTTGATGGATCGAGTGCATTCCTGCAAGTGAGAATGAGTTCATCAGGGCTTAGCTGTCTCTTCATATGTTGCTCCCTTTTTCATTCTATTTATTTTAATACTACAGGTAACATCGAGTATAGGCAATAGAAACATGGCGTTTTCATTGGAATTAATTCAATAGGAGAGATGATTTTGGCAAAGTATTTAATGAAAGCGCCCAGCCCCATTTACAACGGCGTAACCGAGACGGCTTAACGCTGATTCGCCTTGGCTATCAAATGGCAGAGGAAGCGCGACGGATGGATAAGTAGCGCGGCCACAGTAAATAATCGATAACTTCATAACTGGGCAGCGGGAGGGCTAACGCCTTTCCGCTTTTTTATCGTTGTGGGACTGTTAACCACTGTTGGGGCAAACCGTCCTTCCGGTGTTGACGCAATGAAGTTGATAGGGCAGCGAGTTTCAAATCCGCTGTCCCTTGGCGTCGGCCAGTGGTGGCCGCAGGGAGAGTATCGCTCTGTGAGGCGGGGAAGTCAATGGGGAGAAAAGTGAAAAAGGATCGCCTAGTGGCGGTCCTTTCAATTTCATAGTTTACTTTTAGAGCAAATATTAAATAATTATATTTTTTCGCTAAAGTTCTTAAGATTAGGGGAATACAATCTTAATTTCATTACTACTATTACAAGAAACCTGAAGAGTCTCTTTGTAATATTCACCTATGCCTTTAATGCAAGCAATTGCAATATCTACTAGGTTTCGTTGCGAGAAGTATGTCATTATTAATGTTTTATCATTTAGCCAATTATAATTAAATCTAGGTGGAGTTGATCCAGCCATACGTTGAGTCATTGTTACATGAATGGAATCCATTTTTAATAATAACTCTTTTGAATTTTTCGAACCAGTAAAGTAAAGTCGATACATGCGTGGTGCATACACGGTCGCCCAGTAGTTACCAAACATATCAATAACTTTGTTTTGAGATAGATTTAAAACTTTACTTGTGGTTTGAAAAATCTTCATCGTATCATCATCTGTCACATCTTGCACTGGTAGTAAAATTTTCAGGGAAACACCGGAATGTTGAGCGATCTCTTCCCACTTACTTTGGCCGAATTTTTGTGAAACCAATTCCTTTAAACAAATCGGAATAACGCCCTTCATAAAATCATCTCTTCTCAAATATAATCCCTATTACAATGTTATTATACACCAATAAAACAAAAATGGAACAAAAATCTTTGTATCCGAATATGGCATTAAGTAGGTCTATTCTATCGGTAATCATCAATAACCGAGGGTTAATGAATATTCAGCAGTTTCGGGTTAACAGCGTGATCATCGATGACCATGTCTGCTTTCTTTCCCGCCAGCGGCTAACGTTGGCTACCGCCCCCGTAATCTCCGCCCCTCCGCCGAAAACCGCCCCACGCGTGCCCCGTTACGCCCGCTTCGATCTCGCCCTAAACTGTTTCCCCCAGTAACTCTACAGCATCAAACCTGTGCCATCCCGTGGCCACACGTGCCAACTGGCTAAGATTAGGCAATAATTGTGAGGATTGAGGTACCGATTACTTCGGCAACGGAGGGCTATTGTTTTTTCTTTATCACGAGAATCCATTGTGTTACAATTTATCTAGATAATATTAGATATGAACCGAAAGAAGTGATTGAATGGAACTTTTTAGTATCAACCACAACCCTTTTGGAATGGTACTTGTCATTTTGCCGTTGTTCACTTTTATTGCATCTATTGTTGTGAATATTATATTAAAAAACAAATTAATTGTTGTTAGTCTTGTTTCTGTTATTTATCTAATTGCTACTTTTACTATATTCAACTCTTCATTTTTAATATGGTGTTTGGTTTATACAATTATTTCTTTAATAGGAACATATGTTGCTGATGGTATAATTCATTTATGGTCTAAACATCATTGGTAGAACGATGAACAACCTTGGTTTTTGTGGAGAGGGGTTTGGTGGATTTGGCATCATATTTATTAAATAGCTTGTTTATCTTGCTTGGCATAGTAACCATACTAATTGGCGAATATATACCGGAAAAAAAGATAATGCCGAAAAGAGCAAAATACAAAATAATCGATTTTAAAAATTACATCAAAGCATGTAGGAAAATTTTTTATTGGATAGGAATTTACTATGTACTATTAGGTTTTTTATTGCTGTTAAAAAAAGATTGGATCACGTTTTATGGTATATTTGAATTGTTAATGCCGTCATTAATTGGCTTGTTTCTTTCACCAACATGGCGAAAATATACCGAACCATTAGAGTGATTTGAAGGGGGAGCAGCGTCATCACTGCTGGCCATCGTAGCCACTGTGTTTCCGCAACAGGGAAGCACCGTAACCCCCGTCGTCCCCGCGATAACCACTGCATCAAACGTCGCCCAAAAGTATACCCTCGGGCTCTAACCCGAGATTATTTAACTGTTTTGAAACCCCGTAGGAGTCACGTTAGGCATCTAACCTGCTGTACCCGCAACGCCTACTTGCCAGGAACCCGATATGATTATAGTCGGGGCGACAGGACTTAAACCTGCGGCCCCTTTGCTGTTGTATCGTTGTCAAGGACTAAAAGACGGTCTTACCCAACAGGAGTTCAGAAAATTAAAAAGATAATAATTCTCCGTCTTTAGGAATCCATACTCTATTAGATAATCCCTGGCCATCCAGCGTTATTTTTATATCATCTCTTGTTTCTAAGCAATGATTAAAGGCTTCTAAGTGAACAACGACTACGTTCATATCTGGGAGCTTTGAAAAAAACGATGGACCGATGAAAGGAATTGGTTCATTTTCATTTCGTCTTGAAAGGATTTGAATTTGAATGCTCGATCAAACTGATCTCGAAATACTTCAACTTTTACGCAAAAACTCCCGAATGCAGTGGAAAGAAATTGGAGAAATAGTGCACATGACTGGGCAGGCAACTTCTGGTCGCATTCGTCGTCTAGAAGAAATCGGAATCATAGAAGGTTATACTGTAAAAATTAACGAAGAAAAATTAGGCAGAATAATTTTAGCTTTGATTACGGTGTTTATGAAGAGTAATGATCACAGATCTTTTCAAAATTTTGTCCGCCAAGAAGAATCGATTGTGGAATCTCATCGGATTAGTGGAGATGGGTGCTATTGGCTTAAGGCACGAGTAAAGAGTCAAAATGATCTTGAAAAGCTGTTAGACAATATTTTACGCTACGGAAACTATCGACTTCAAATTTCCATTTCTGAAATAACAAATAAGTAGATTATCTTATAAACACACGCCGCAACAAAGCAAGGACATTCATTTTGGCTTTAGCCGCGTATCACGTTATGAATATGGGGTATCGTCTTCGGCGCTAGACCGCTGCCATCGCTGCCACCGGTTTTGAGCTTGGCGTTATACATCCGCTGAATGGGCAGAAATATAATACTTTCATTTATTGGTTGACGGAGGTTATTACGGTTGGTATGATGCAAATATCAGCGATTATAGTGATATTTCGACAGCCCCGTTTTTCAGCAGTGGAGGAAAGGCGGGGTTGACTGTTTTTGTAAAGGGATGAGGAGGGATGGGGCACTTTTTTTGCCCGTAAAAATGAATCCAAGAAATAAAAAATTACTATATTTGGTTGTAATCTATTTATTAACTTTGCAAATAGGTTGTTCACAGTTAGACGTTGCTGTGAATATGAGTGATAAAATCAATAGAAGTCTTGAAAGAATTACTGAAAATGAGTTTGTAGAAATGAAGAACCTTACAGATGATTATGATTGGGACACAATGCACGTTATTCTTCCGTATACTAACCTTGATGAGTATATGAAAAAATGTAAAGATGACGGTTATACGTTAAGTTGGTATGGTAATAAAGATGTTAAAATTGAATATGATGATTCTGTCGTCTTGTTGCTATTTGCTTCAGGGCATAAAGTATCAGTATATGCAGAGATAGACCGAGAAAAGTGTCCAATACCATTTGTAGATATAGTTAATGAACTTGGGAAAAATAAGTTTTATATTGACGATTCTAAATTTAGAATAAGTAAAAAAATCAATTAAAAGTGCAGTAGTTGTGTGCAAAGGCGTTAGTGTTAGCGATACTTGTCGGCATGAGGTAGAATAGGATGAATTACACGGTGAGTATGTGTCAAAAACATAGCACCTATGATGATATAAGACATTTCCATATAGGTTTTTATTATGAAGAGATTAATTTTGAAGCAGTTGCTTTCAATTTAATCGATACATGTGAATGGCATTTGTATTTCTCCTTTGATGACTATGGGTTAGTCGTACCTGAAGAATGTATTCACTCGCCTAGAGATGAATATTATGGTTACTTTATATTTTCAATAATTACACAAAAACCTGAAAATGACTTAAAACTCGCATTTGAAAATTGGGGGATGCTTTATCTTGGAATAAACGTTTATTCGAGTTCACCGGTAAAATAATTGAAAAAAATCGGTGGGGTGAAAGACTTAGAATTGAGTATAAAGGTTTGGGTTTTTATAAAAAGAGTTATTTCTGTAATCTTATCGATTTTATATCTGGCTTATATCGTTTATAAAGCCCCGGTTTTTACAGATCTAACGGTCAAAAATAGCATTGATTATTTGTTGGTTTTAATATTTGGCTGTGATTTTGTTTATAGATTACTAGAGTCTGTCTAAAAACCTCCGCATCCCAAGGGTCGATTCATAAAACTCAGTATTCAATGGTATTTTGTGCCATTTAAAGGTATTTTGGCTTCG
>NZ_SLXT01000051.1 GCF_004341395.1 Heliophilum fasciatum | reverse complement strand
GTACGGTTTGCGGCTATTTTCTTGATTAATTTGGAAAAAACACGGTTTCAACGGATACCATACTTGGTTCCATTGGGTTCCTGGACGGACTCTACTAAAGAATGAGATATATCCTCTGTTTTATAAAAAAGAGCGATTATAATCGTCTAAGAATATCCATATCCAACGTAAGCCACTGTAACGCCCCACGTTCGCCTCAACGCTATCCCTAGTATGATTGGTATAGCCACTGCTTTAACGCGGCACACAGGCGATTCTGTGGGGGCGGTTTTGGAAGCGTTCAAGAAATATCAGGACGTAATTACTGTTATTCCAATACAAAGAAGGGTTTAGTAATATGTCCACGAAGTAATCAGAGGTTCTCGTGATTAGGAGGGGATATTATGATGACCTTTCTCTTTGTGGCCATATTTGCGTTCATAGCATTCGCTTTCATAATAAAGCGTGGAGTACGTTCTGGTCATGGTAGTGGCGTCGTTGACTTCCATCTTGATTCTGATGGTGACGACGGTAATGACGATAACGGTTGGGATTTCGGAGGTAGCGATGATGGCTTTGGAGGAGACTGTGGCGGAGGTGACGGTGGAGGAGGCGATTAGTTCGACGGGCGTAACGCCGCTGTTGGCTACAGTAGGCACCGCTGGGCACGATAGGCCCAGGAGGTGAGTGTTGTGAGCGACGACAAGAGGCCAACCGTTAGAGTTGGTGTTCGACATGCTCCAATGAAACGGGGCTACGGGAAGCTACGTCGGAAATCGCCTTGCCGATCTCCGATAATGCGTATTGATCCAACCAGCGACGAAGCCATTGTAATCGCTGTTTTCTCTCCATACCTTCGCTTTCCCGGAGGAAACTCCGGAGTTCCAAAGGCATTATACCCACGAACGCGGAATACGAAACAGCGCGGGGACGCCGCTGGAGACCCTCGATCACCGCTTTCCAATCAACATCTTGGATTTTCTGGGTATAGGGGCGTGGGATCGTCGTGATCGCTTGATAGGTCAGATCCAGCACTTCGATTCGATCCCAGTAGACTTTTAACTACACTTGATCGCCGGGGCGACATTGCGGAAGTGCCAGTGCGGTTCCATCGAATCGAATCTCCCCATAGTGATTCACGCGGGCCGAGTCCAACCGGAAAACTTCATACGGCGTGATGGGGAGTTGCAAAAGTTGTGGCTTTTCCTCTTGCCAAAGCTGCTGGATCAGGGTTTGTTTGCTGTAGTGTGGCCGTTCCATATCCCGCTCGGCCTGCTGAATCAATGATGTAGCCAATGCTTCATGGGTGGTGAAGATCGGCAGTGGAACACACCAATTCCGACGCGCATACCCCACCTTATTCTCGACATGACCTTTTTCGTTTCCTCGGGCCGGATTGCAAAAGACCGACTCGAATCGATAATGGCTCTGAAACCGTAAAAAGGCGTCCGTACATTGGCGGTTTCCCTCGGTGCCGATAGTGACCACCGCGGCAGAAAGGTTATCAAACCAAATTCGCCGTACGCCAGTTCACACCGACACGTTCGGTAATTTCGCGGATCGTACAGCCTTCCTGTTCGCGCAGAAATTTGATATATTGTTGCTGTGGCATTTGCAGCATCCTTTCCAACCCCTCCGATTCGGTATTGCACACATCGAAGGGTACGGGTTTTGGGGAGATGAGGCAAGTGCCTTTTTTTCTTTTGGCATTTCATTCTGCATTTCTAGGATGCCGTTTTGTGTACTTCTATGATGCCATAAACAGAAATCCGTGGCGTAAATGACAAAACGCTCCGTCGCTGGCGTGCCGAGGAGAACTTTCAACGGGAAGTTCAGCGGCGCGTGCTACAAAGCGTCAATGAAAAACTGGCCGATGTGATGAATACGACCGTGCAGAAAGCCGTCGATGGCTCAGGGAAACATACGGAACTCCTGCTCAAAAGCCTTGGCATCCTGAAGGAACAGCACAACATCGTGGCCACACAGCACTTCGATGAAGAACGCAGCGATGAAGCTATCGAACGGGAGATTGATGAATTGAAGCGCCAGTTAGCCGAGTTAGACAACAACAACTAAGGAGGAATACACGATGTTTCAACAATTATTTAACGAGTTCAACGATGAAGCCTATCGCTTACAGGCCAAGGTCGATGCGATGATTCAGGAAAAGAAAGAGATGATCGAGCGGAAAGAAACGTGGCAGCAGGAGTACAGCGAGTTGCTGCTCAACGACGCACCGCATGTCGAAGTAACCAAGAAGAAACGGGCGCTGGAACGGGTAAGCCGCGATATCGCTGACTTCGATGAACGGATTGAAGCGGTCAAGACGCGACGGCTCATGATGTTGCGGGAGCGGTTGCCGGAACTGAGCCACGTTCGCTCACTGGAGATTGAGCGGATTGTGGAAGAATACAAGGCGTAAATCCTGGAAGCGCGGAAGATGAAAGCCGAGATGCTGATGTTCTATCGAAAAATCAACCGTAAAAAGCGCGAAGCTGGCATTACCTATGATCAGATGCTGGGTTATGAGCGATCAAACCAGAAGCGGGAAGCGAAGGAGAAGGAAGCTGCCAAAGCGAAGCCGCTGATAATTCCGTTAAAGAAAGGGGAAAAGGAACCTGATGGCTTAACGCTGATTCGCCTTGGCTATCAGATGGCGGAGGAAGCGCGACGGATGGATAAGTAGCGTGGTCACAGTAAATAATCGATAACTTCATAACTGGAGCGGGAGGGCTAACGCCTTTCCGCTTTTTTTCTCGTTGTGGGACTGTGCTAACGCTGGCGACAATTTATCAAATTGATGAATCGTGACCACGCGGGCTCTTGCCAAGCACTGCTAGCACTGTTGGCCACTCTATAACATTCGAGAGAACTGCTGGCAGTCTGTAGTCATAATCAAGGTATCGACCGCATCGGCCACGTTGGCATCTATTTGGGCGAAGGCAAGATGCTTCACGCATCGGGAGCCGCAGTGGGTGTTACGATCAGCGATATTACCACTCCTTACTATGAGAAGACGTTCATGAGGGCGCAGCGGGTTATTCAGTAATGCGGTAGTTGCAGGATTCTCGCTCTTTGATAACTGCAAATTCAGAGTTCCGACTGATTCTTCAATG
Source organism: Heliophilum fasciatum (assembly GCF_004341395.1). Classification (GTDB taxonomy): domain Bacteria; phylum Bacillota; class Desulfitobacteriia; order Heliobacteriales; family Heliobacteriaceae; genus Heliophilum; species Heliophilum fasciatum. The sequence goes on along the minus strand of NZ_SLXT01000051.1, from coordinate 2,655 downwards.
TAATTTTTATTGGTTGTCATAACACCATAATTACACGAAGCTAATGATTATTATTCTGTTGTTGAAACTCAGACATTGAGGAGATAACGCTGTGGTCGCTATTTATTTTACGGAAGGGTAGGTGCAAACTGTCCTTCCTCTGCTGGCGCTATGAAGTTGATGGGGCAGTGGGGTTCAAAACTGCTGTCCCTTGGCGTCGGCCAGTGGTAGCCGCAGGGTGAGTATCACTCTGGTGGGGGAGGAAATCAACGACCAACAGGCTCTTCTTGTAAAAAGTCTGTCCTATTGAAGGGACTAGATAAAAAATGTTGAAAATAGAAGATGAACTCTTTGTTATTAGTTTATTTTATTTCATAAGGAGAAAATTAATGGAAGAAATTAAGTTTACCCTTTCTAAAGAATTTCAAGAGTTTATATTACAGAATGAACGACCATGGGAACTCATGTGGGTTCCTTGTCCTAGATGTGGTTCGAGAAGAGTTATTTTCAATGCTAAATCTGAAGGCATCATGTTTATACTAAAATTCATTTTATGGGTAGTGCTGATAATTTTCATGGGGATTATACCAGGCTTAATCTGTTGTTACTGGTATTTTAAGGTAAACCCCTTTGTAACCAAGGATTTCCTTTGTAGGGACTGTAGATTGCAGTGGACAAAAGAAAATATGATGCCGAACTAAGAACGACACCAGCGTTGGCCCGTGGTTGTGGTAGAGATAGAGTATTGCTTACGTGGGGCGGATTGGATGATGAAAGATGGATGATGTTTTTAGGTTAGTATTGGTGATATTAACGAGCATAATGATCGCTGTAATTTATACTAAGATAATAAGTCGATTTAGAATTGATTTTGCGAGTTTTTTTCGTTATTTGTTAACTAGATTAAAACGACATTAAATTTTTATTTACCGCATTCGTCCACTGGGCGAAAGTTGCGCAACGTGTAATATTTTTTTGGAGAAACACCAGTGAATCTAATGAGACTTGGAACCCCAGTTGCAAAGGAGAATTACGCTATTAATCTTGTTATTTATATTGCCATTACTCTTGTTATTTGTAGTTTAACAACTTTGTTTATTAAAGAAAAGATCAGGTGGTTTAAAGGGGTGTTTATAGGTGCAATAAGTTCGGCGATACTTAATGGGTTAGTTATGATATTTTTTTACTTTTTAATGCTTTATTGCTTAAAGTAAGGAGAAGAAAAATGCCTTGGTATCTTAGAAAAAACTTCATTTTTGCAATGTGCATGATATTTCCTCCGATAGGCTATTTGCATGTGGTTATTAATTGAAAAGAGTGGAATAAAGACGATATGGTGCTTTACATTACAATAGCAACTACTTCCGCGTCTTTATGGGTATTGAAGTTTGTCTCGTTTCCTCTTTCTATTATATTAATTCCCGTTGTAATATTAATGGTAGTTGTTATATATGGAAGATATCTTGATGATTCTGAATAAAAATCAAATTCTACATATTTTATATTCTAGAACACTGCGACCTTCGCCGCCCCCGCGATAACCATCGCATCAAACGTCGCCCAAAAGTATACCATCGGGCTCTAACCGGAGATTGATCTGGTGTCACTGTCATGACTACAACGGAGGGATTAATAGATTTTGTTTCAAGAGGTGAATTCTTGATGGAACATAAATCAGAAGAAATTCAAACAAACTGGTATACAGTAAAATTATTGTTTGAATCTATTCACTCTGGAGAACCGATTGTTGATAAAATTGACGAAAATTATTATGATAATGATGAAAAGATTTTTGAAGAAAGCATTATACTTATTAAATCAAAAGATATCGAAGAGGCACATGCTGTTGCGGAAATGCGAGCTAAGAAATCGGAACACGAATACTTGAATGTGTATGGTCAGTTAGTGAAATGGCAATTCATTAAAGTAATAGATGTTTTTGAACTTGATGATTGTGAAGTTAGAAGCGGAATAGAAGTTTATTCAAGGTTTATACATACTAAAAAAGAAGACGATATACATGATGTTATTTCACGATATTATCCGGAATCTAAATCAAACTGATTTTTCAACTATTCTTGTCGTCACCTCTGCGGCCACCGCATGTCCCATGCAGGGGAGCAGCGTCATCACCGCTGGCCACTGTGCCTCCGCGATCGGGGAGTAGCGTAACACACTGCTACCCACGTGCCCCGCGACGGGGGAGAAGCGCAACCACCGGTGTGGTCACTGTGCCCCGCGACGGGGAAGTACCCATTACCGATTGCTGATGCGATAGCTGCAACAGTTAAATTTTTATTATTTTAGAAAAATATGATTTCTTATCTTAATTGTATAATCAAAGAAAGAAGGTTGATTGAATAGGATGGATAAAGTAGAACTTGAAAATATTTTAAAACAGCAAAATATTAAACTTCTAGAATTGCAAAGTAAAGTTGAGATGTTGCAAGATGAAGTAGCGCGTTTAGTGGTTTGCAAGCTGTCTAACGGAAAATATCCTTATTACGATTTAATTTTAGATTATGGCATTAATCCGGAAAAACAAATTAAAATATTTTATCTTTTAGGCTTAATATCAAACTGTTACTGCTACCGTATAATAGCCAAAACTTGACGGCATAAAATGTCCGCAAATTGCCGGATATGATGTCCAAATAAAACAGGGGAGGTAAAGAG
>NZ_SLXT01000050.1 GCF_004341395.1 Heliophilum fasciatum | reverse complement strand
AGTCAAAATACCTTTAAATGGTGCAAAATACCATCGAATAATGCGTTTTTTGAATCGCCCCTTGGGATGCGGGGGTTTTTAGACAGACTCTAATATGTAAATCCCCAACGGATCAAGTCTTTTTTGCGGAGACTGTATCAAGCAATTTCGATGGTTCGTAGTTAGGGCTTGCTAGCTAAACCCCATTTTTCAAATCCCTTAACAAAAACTAGGGCGAAATATTCCACCCATCATCTGAACCCAAAATTGGGCAAAAAGAACCCTGAGCCAATGCTCCAGGTTCATTACCAGGAATTGCATGGCAATCATGCATTCCGCCGCTTCTTTTAATCGTGCCACAATGCAAGCAAGGCTGTACTTGCGTTGCCCTCTCCAAACTTTCCTTTCACGGCATTGCGTTGCCGAGCATCAAGTTTTTCGATTTGTTTCTCCGTTTTTTTCAAAAGGCGGTTTGCCGGTGGTCGGCCAAGTCGTGGGCCACTCAGGCGAATCCCTCGCGCTTTGCAGTAGGCCAGGTTTTCCCGGTTATGATAAATTCGCTCTGGAAACATGAAGGCATAATGTTTTCCAATTTCGTCCCACGGAATGATGCGGGCTAACTGAACCCAGCGATTTTCGGCACTGAGCTTTCCGGAAAACGGTAAGATAAAATCGTCAATGGTCATCTGCGGACTCGGTTTTTTGTACATGCTACTGCCTCCATATGCACGGTTTTTCGGGGTATACTGTTCATTTTTGTGCACTTATTTCGATAGAGAGTACAAAAAATCCTTTAAAAATTGCGGCTTCTCGGATTATTTAGCAAGCCCTAATTAACAAATGTGAAGTATAGGTTTAAATATTAAAGTTATTAAAATATCAATATATTCACCTCATATTATGCTAAAATATTTACTGTAGGTTGATTGTTTACCTTTTATATAATTAATTTATCAATCATGGGGATAAGCCATAAATCGAAATTTCGCATCGCCCCATAAACATTTTACATAAATTACAAATGATTAAGAGGTGTACTTAATGTTAACATTGTTTCGCGACCTGGATATTGCTAAAAAAATAGGGTTTCTAGTTATATTATCATTATTATTTACTTCCATAATCGGGTTTACTGGCTACCTATTTTTATCAAAATCGAACGATACCGTAGAAGATATGTACAATCAAAAATTAATTCCAACACAACTGATGAATGAGAACCGAGTACATCAAAGAGTCATAGCAACCAGACTTCTTGAATTAATGCTTACTACAGATAATAACGAGAAGAAAAAACTAGTAAGTGAAATCCAAGAAAGAGCAACCAGCTACAGCAATAACGTAGATGAACTAACAAATACAAAACTCGATGATAATCAAAAAAAGATGATGCAAGAAATTGATGATTTAATTAAAAAATTTAGAACAGACAGAGAAAAAGTCATAGCATTGGCAATGTCCAACAATAATGCCGAAGCATATGACCTGTATTTCAGAAATGTTCGTCAAACAGCTGAGTTGTCAAATAACAAAGTCAAAGAACTAGCTGAATACACAAAAAAACAGGCTGAAGCAGCTGACGACCAAAATAATAAAAATGCAGACAAAGCGATAACTATACTGATCACTACTAACCTGTTGTCCCTCGTTATATTAACAATAATTGGAACGATGATCGGTCGAGTAATTTCTAATCCTCTTAAAGAACTAACTGAAGTTGCTAATGACGCCGCTGCTGGGAACCTCGTTGAAAAACAACGCACAACAAATTCAAAAGACGAAGTTGGTCAATTGTCCACTTCAATTTGTACAATGATAAATAACCTTCGCACTTTAATTCAAAAAGTTGCTAGTTCCTCTCAACAACTCGCTGCGGCTTCGGAACAGCTTACTGCAAGCACTGAACAATCGGCTTTGGCATCAAGTCAGGTTGCGGAATCAGTAACGGATGTCTCAACAGGCACTACCAGACAACAGACTTCTATTGAAGAATGTTCTAGGTCGATTAGTCAAATATCAACTCGGATTCAGCAAGCGGCTATGAATGTAAGCCAAGTGACCAGTCTATCCGAGAAGGCAGCCATTACTGCAAATAATGGAAACAGTGCTATCCATACGGTAATAAATCAGATGATCAATATTGAGAGTACTGTATTCGATTCATCCAAAGCTGTTGAGAAGTTAGGTGACCGCTCCAAAGAAATCGGGCTAATCGTTGAGACAATTTCGGGTATTGCAAGTCAGACGAATCTGTTGGCCCTTAATGCAGCGATTGAAGCTGCACGGGCGGGTGAACACGGAAAAGGGTTTGCCGTAGTGGCCGAGGAAGTCCGCAAACTCGCGGAACAGTCCCATGACGCAACAGAGCAAATTGCCTGTCTTATTGGCGAAATTCAAGGGGAAACTTACACCGCTGTAGAGGCCATGCATTTAGGTACAAAAGAAGTTGCTTCCGGTACAGAAGTAGTCAAACTTGCCAAAAAATCTTTCGATGAGATCGTGACACTGGTGAGTGAAGTATCCGTACAAATTAGGGAGATAAGCGATGCAATTCAACAAATGTCCAACAACAGCGAATTGGTTGTTACTTCCATAAAAGAAGTTGTAGCGGTTAGTCAAAACATAACTGGAGAGACGCAAAGTATTTCTGCTGCTACAGAGGAACAATCCGCTTCAATGCAAGAGATAGCATCATCCAGTCACGCACTCTCAAAAATGGCTGATGAACTACAAAATGCGGTCATTGTATTCAAAATTTAGAACCGCTTGTCGAAAAAAAAGTCATTGTTTGGGAATAATATCATAATTGTCGAGTGGGCTTATGTGACGCCATAACGTGACCCCTGCGGGTAGTGAAAGCCGAGCTTGTTTTGCTTTATTTATCGATGGGAAGAAGGAAGATCTTATAAGGTCCATAGGCATTGGGCGCTAGGCCTATCGTTAGATGATACGTTCTTTCTCGTTCTTCATCTAAGGTATAGACGATTTGACCATACCCTAATTCCCGCAATTGACTTGGGTTCTCATAATACGAAAAATAATGGGGATCCACAATCCGTACGGTTTTCACCGGCTCGGGAGTGTTATCCAGCGCAACGGTGAGAAACTGGTTATAAAGATCAACATACCCTAAGCCTTGTCCTTTGGGAACGTTCCCTTGCAGCGCGATCGCCGTAGGCCCGGTGATGTGCAGGGTCACATGGTACAATGCACCATAGGAGCCGTTGTTCTGGACAAAGGCACCCTCGCCATGTCCATAGCTGCTGATCCGGGCATAATCATCGTAACCATAGGTTAGGTCGTTAGTAAATTTGGTCGGCTCATAACCCGGTTGCGCCGGATCATGAGCTCGGGCGTTGAGCGCTGTATTAAAGGTAATCGATTTGATCTGATCGCTTCGGCTGTTGTACTTAAGCGTTACTTGCCGGTTGATGCCTTGATTGATCAGCCCGCGCATATGAAAAGCCTCATTGTCAGCCTGCTCCAGGATTTTGTTTTGATGAAGCCGATAAAAGGCATCTAGGTCTGTGTTTCGTTTAGCAACAAAACTGCAAACCCCTATGGCTTCCCCTGCGGAAAGGTTGTGTAGATTCAATATTTCACCGGTGTGGTGATCCTTAAAGACAAAGTCACCCATGATCATTTGCCATCCGTGAATGCCAACTTCATCATAGAGCCATGATTTTTGCCCCGGTTCAATCGTCTGCCAAAGCCGTTCTCCTTGATTGTCTTTGAAATAGTTGGCCAAGATCACGTTGCCAAGCTCGGTACCATAGTACACCTCAAGCGTTTCCCCCGGGATCATCGGTGCCAGATCGTTAGCGTAGATTCGCGTGCCATCGGGCAATTTGCTCGTTCCGTTGGCTAACTTTTTCGCCACAATGTCGACGGTACGGTGCGTATTATTGACGAAAACAATCCCCATTTTGGCAGGTAGGCTGTACTCCCGTCCTTTTTGGCGGGCAACCAACAGGTTGAAATGCGACGATAAGACCCTGGTGTTGCCTGTTTGGGAGATCACATTGTCCACCCTCGTCATAAAGCCTTCTTTTTTCACTAGTTCCGGCACGTTAGAAAAGAACATCGTTTCTCCTTCCGTTACCGTAAGGGTTTGGCCCTGGCTTAATGAAGTCGCTTGTCGCAAGCGGGATGGTTCTACTTCTTCGCCTACCTGCCATTTGGCATTTGCTTGAACCGGTGCTACCAGCAAATCGCTGTTCGTCATCAGGCATAATCCGCTTATAAGGACACAGGCACCCCATAGGGTGATTATTTTTGGGATCATCCCAATCCTCCCCCCCTAAAAACCGTCACTGCTCTCGCAATTCGAAGGTTCACTTTTGTCTACAAAATTCATCCATAGGATACCACATTTTATGCTATGATGAATCTGATGCATTTTTCAACATCATTATTCACTGCGTTGATTTGTTTGTACTCTTTTTGCATGCATAGATATGTACTTTCCTTGGCGCCATTGACTCCTATTCGTTTGAACACAAATTATATACGAGGTGATCCTGTGACGGAACCTGTGTCGCCCCTCCTCCCCCTCTTGTCCTGGCAACATCTTAGCTTACACGCTGCATTTACTACCCGTCCCTTGCTGACGAACCTAACCGGCGAAGTCCGTTCCGGAGAAATCCTGGCCGTTATGGGTCCTTCCGGCTCTGGCAAAAGCACCTTGTTGACGTTGCTCAATCGAATGCGCAGCGCCACTTCCGGCTCGATCGTTATGCAAGGTAAACCGCTATCCTCCTATCCCATTCCCCAACTGCGCCGTCAGATCGCCTACTTGCCGCAACAAGCGGTGCTTTTTCCCGGCACCGTTGCTGATAATCTCACCGTCGGATGCCGCCTTTGGCAGATTCCTTGCGATGTGCCTGGCTGGCTCGCTCATGTCGATCTCGATCCGGCCATCGCCGAGCAGTCGGCCAGCACCCTATCGGGCGGACAAGCCCAGCGTCTCGCCTTGGCTCGTACACTTGCTTTGGAACCAACGGTCCTGTTACTGGATGAACCGACATCAGCACTGGATGGACCGACGGCCCTGGACATCGAAAGGCTCATTCAAAACTGGGTAGCTGCCAAGGAAAGGGCAGTCATTTGGGTGACCCACGATCCACACCAAGCGGAGCGTATTGCATCGCGTCTTTTGCGGATTGAAGCGGGGCAACAAGCGTTTCTGGGTAAACCCGGCGATACTTGGGGAGGAACAAGGTCATGACGACACTTCATCTGGCCCTCGCCTTGGGCTTTGTACTTATCGCCATGGTCATCTCCTACCGACAGCAATTAGCCTTAGAGAAAAGCTTACTCATCGGTACAGTGCGCGCCGTCGTGCAGTTGCTGTTCATCGGCTATGTTCTTCAACTTATTTTTGATCTCAATTCCTGGTCAGGCCTGCTGGCCCTCTTGCTGATCATGGTTGCGGTGGCCAGCCATAATGCTGCCGGTCATGCTAAAACGCTGCCACGACAAGTAGCGTTGCTCTACATGGCCGGATCGCTTTTACTCTCGGCGCTCATAACGCTGGGGCTGTTGATCGGCCTGGGCATTATCTCCACAGAACCCCGCTACATCATCCCCTTAAGCGGTATGATCATCGGCAATGCGATGATCGCCGCCGGGTTAACGCTCAACCGCTTGCAGGCTGAATTGGCCAGCGGTCAAGGGCAGATCAACGCCTTGCTTTGCCTCGGTGCAACCGTACGCCAGGCAACGGCCGGCGCCATAAAAGCGGCCGTACGCGCCGGGATGAGCCCGACCATCGACGGCATGAAAACGGTGGGCCTCGTGCAGTTACCGGGCATGATGACCGGCCAGATCATTGCCGGAGCCAGTCCGATTGAAGCCGTGAAGTACCAGATCTTAATTCAGCTTGTACTGACGGCCTCCACAAGCATCACCAGTATGGCCGTCGGGATTTGGTTTGTGCGGCCTTTTTTTACAAAGGATTTGCAACCGTCCGAGTATTACCCGCGTCCGTCGTGAAGGAAAAACGCCTCTTCGCTGTTTCGTGTGGGTAACAATCGGCCTAGTCGGCTAGCGAATAACGATGTTTATTCATCTCGTGGGTTGCACACACTACCAATGGC
>NZ_SLXT01000049.1 GCF_004341395.1 Heliophilum fasciatum | reverse complement strand
TAAGACTCCAGAAAGACGATCTGGTCGATCGGCCCGGCATGTACGCACCGTGAGGTGTTTAGTGGACGGGTACGAATCAGTCGAGGTCTTGACCTCACAGGACGTGAGGTCGTTCGCGGTGGCCCGGACGGCCATAACCGCGAACTTCCTTACGAAGAATGGTCAGCTCGCGGCGGCCGTGATGGCCGACAGCCGCGAACATACCTTCATCCGCAGGACGACATTTGATACTTGCAAAGCTTCTGTGTAGTTTTCAGGGAATATGTCTGGTAAAAGAGTGAACGACGATACTTGTGAAACATGGGAAATAAACGTAAAGGCAGCCCCGCTTTGGTAACAAGGTGGGGCTGCCTTTACGTTTACTTTGGAACAGTTTGGCACAGCGAGCTAGACTGTTTTGTTTCATCGACATCGGCATATCAGTTAGAGCGCTAATTAATGAAGGGAAAAAGCGAGAGCGGAGATTGACGGCAATTATAAGTATTGATATGATGCAAATATGGAGATAGACTTGACAGTACAGTTAACATTTGAAATTACTAACAGATGCGTTAAACATAAAGTCTCTATACATATTTTATGAATATGCTATATAAGAATGAGGAGATTCTAATGTTTGAAGATGTCGATGATGAAGCGAACATGTGTTGTGAATATTTATCAAACGATATTTTATCAGAATGGCAAAGCATCATTGATCTTGTCACAAGGTTATCTGGCACTCGTACAGGGCTGATCATGCGTATATGTGCAGACGAAATCGAAGTCTTTGTTGCCAGCAACAATGAAGGTAATCCTTTTAAGATCAAACAAAAGGAACATCTTTATGATTCTGGGTTATATTGTGAAAGGGTCATCAAAACGCAGAGTATGTTGCTGGTGCCCAACGCATTGAAATCGCCTGAGTGGAACCATAATCCCGACTTGAAATACAATCTGATTGCATACCTTGGATTCCCGATACGGAGGCCCGACGGTAGCCCCTTCGGTACCATCTGTTTGCTTGATGACAAAGAGAATCTATTTTCTAATGATTTAATTGAACTAATGGAAAAAATGAGAAGCATGATTGAAGCTCGCCTCAAGACCGAGAGCCTTCTGATACAAAATGCCCAGCAATTCAATATCATCAAGGAGAAGATAAGGCAACGCGACCAGGCATTACAAAAAGCAGAAGCCGCCATTCGAGCGAAAAGTGATTTTTTGGCCATGATGAGCCATGAGATTCGCACACCCATGAATGGAATCCTTGGCATGAATAATTTATTGTCCAAAACCGCTCTCTCTGTAGAGCAACGAGAATATACGAAAGCCATTTCGGAATCAGCCGAAGTACTCCTCCATGTCCTCAATGATATACTGGATTTTTCGAAACTGGAAGCTGAAAAAGTGCGTCTGGAGGATACTGTTTTCAATTTACGTCATATCGGTACAAGTGTAATTAATCTTTTTAAGAACAAGGCTGTGGAAAAGGGACTCAATCTATCATTAGCAATATCGAGCGAAGAAGATCAATGGGTTATGGGGGATCCTAACCGCTTACGTCAAGTATTAATCAACTTGGTATCGAATGCGATCAAATTTACCATTCATGGCGAAGTAGGAATTCAAATTCGTATCGCATCACAAGATAACGACATCATGAACGTAAAGTTTGAAGTAAAAGATACGGGTATCGGTATTAAGCAAGAAGTTATTCCCAATCTGTTCAATCCTTTTACTCAGGCAGATTCTTCAACAACGCGACTTTATGGTGGCACCGGCCTTGGGTTGGCCATTTCCAAACAGTTGGTCGAACTCATGGATGGGAAAATCGGTGTTACCAGTAAAATCAATGAAGGTTCCCTATTTTGGTTCTCGATTCCTTATCCAATCGCTGCTGAGCCCGTACCTCAGAGGGAAGAGGATTGGGTAGACAACAGTAACACCAGTCCTAACAACTTTCCGGTTTGGATGCTGGAAAAGCCGGTGTTACTTGTTGAAGATAATAAAGTAAATCAAAAAGTAGCTGTGGCTCTATTGTGTAAAATGGGTTTGAATGTAGAAGTTGCCAATAACGGTGTAGAAGCGGTTCAAGCAATACAAAAAGGTGAATATGATCTCATTCTTATGGATTGCCATATGCCGGTCATGGATGGTTTTCAAGCTACCGAGGCGATTCGGAAATGGGAATTGGGAAAATGCCAACGTACACCGATTGTTGCCATGACAGCCTTAGCGATGCAGGGAGATAAGGAAAAGTGTATTCGTGCAGGTATGGATGATTACATCAGCAAGCCAATCAAGATGGAACAACTCATTGCTGTCTTAGAGCGGTGGCTTCCGGGACAAAAGGCCAATGTGCCCCATACTTTAAAACACGGGCATAGCCTGGAATCTGAGAATGAGTCGTATCTCAATAAAATTTATTCTGTTATCGAATTAGATGTCATCAAGGAAATGTACGACTTATCAAAAACGGGTAATCACGATTTCTTAGCTTCCCTGATTGATACATATAAGAGTGAGTCGAATCAACTCATGAAAAAATTAAGACAAGCAGTTAATCAAATTCATTTTGAAGATATCGAAAAGACGAGTCATGCCTTAAAATCGATCAATATGACGATTGGTGCGAAAACTTTTTGGATGTTGTGTGAACAAATTGAAAAGATCGGTCGGATGAAGTCAATAGACAACGCTGAAATCATATTATCTCAGATGGAAGAAAAATACGAAGAGGTGATAGAAGCGGTAAATCGTCTAGTAAAAAATCCGTCATTAATACATCGAAGAGACAATTTTACAGTTCTGCAGTAGTTACGGTTGGGAAGCCGCGATCAACGGCTGAAGCCACCCGTTGCAACTGCTTAGACAGATAAGCGAAGGCATCCGGATCAAGTGACTGGGGACCATCGCACAGGGCTTTGCAGGGATTGGGGTGAACTTCGATCAGCAACCCGTCGGCGCCGGCAGCAATAGCGGCTTTGGACATGGAGCCAACGAGGCGGGCCGAGCCTGTTGCATGGCTGGGGTCGATGAGGATCGGCAGGTGCGTCAGTTCTTTAATCAGGGGAACTGCCGACAGATCGAGCGTATTACGCGTGTACGTTTCAAAGGTGCGAATGCCTCGTTCACAGAGAATGACCTGCAAGTTCCCGGAGGCCATGATGTACTCGGCAGCCATCAACCATTCTTCAATCGTAGCGGAAAGTCCCCGTTTGAGAATCACCGGCTTTTTGGATTGACCGACTGCTTGCAAGAGCCGGAAGTTTTGCATGTTCCGTGCTCCGATTTGGACGATATCGACGTAGTTCGAGGCTTCTTGTAAGCTTTCATAATCGATGACTTCCGTTACTGTGGCCAGGCCGGTTTCTTTGCCCACTTGTTGGAGAATTTCCAGGCCCTTTTTCTCCATGCCCTGGAAGGAGTAGGGCGAAGTACGCGGTTTATAGGCACCGCCACGTAGCACCGTGGCTCCGGCAGCACGGCAGCGCTGCGCAGCGCTTAAGACTTGATCATAACTTTCAATCGCGCAAGGACCGGCGATCAATATGATGTCCTGTCCGCCGATGGCAGCGTCTTTCACCTGGATTACGGTCGATTGGGCATGCGCTTCGCGGCTGACCAGCTTATAGGGCTTCATGATCGGTACAACTTTTTCAACGCCGGCCATTCCTTCGAGACCGAGTTCCGACAGGAGTTGGCGTTCTTCACCAACAGCGCCGATGACGATTCGGTTGGTTCCTTTGATCAGATGGGCGCCAAAACCGTGGGACGTCAATACTTCATTTACCAATGAGATTTGAACTTCTGATGCATCCAGACGCATAACAACAACCATGGAAAACAGCCTCCTTGATTTTTGTTTGATTGTTCCGATTTGTTTGATTGGTTACCATTAACTGCTTGACCGCATAGCATTGATTGTTTAAAACAGAAAAACGCTCTTCGTCCTCAGGGACGAAAAGCGTCTGCTCTTCGCGGTACCACCCTGGTTGGTTCCAACTCGGCTGCCGATCGTCATGATCTGCAACAAGAGAGGAAGCCCACCTCTGTAGGGGCAAACAAAAGATTGCTGCCCTCATCCTTTAACGCCGGATGCGCGCGACCGGAATTACACACCACTTGCATCGATTGCTCGAGCACGATCGATACAACGGCTTCGCCCGGTAACTCAGGAGGGAACTTCAACGGCATTTTCCGGAAAGCGCTCTCAATCTATGACGCTTTCGCCCTGTCGGAAAATGGTATCGCCTACTTTTCTCCGTCATTGTTAGTTTCCTGTGGAATTGCTTTTCAATGTAGCACGAAACAGAGCAGGATTCAATAGGGGAACCGTTGTTTTATTAATTGTTTTTGCATCGACGATTCCTTGAGTAGATCACGACTACTCTTTGGGCGGCTCATCGACTATTCCTTGATCGGATTGATACGTATTACCTGATCGATGGACAACACCAGATCAGACTTATCCGTTTGGACCATGATCCGGTTGTAATGACCGTTAGCATCCGTCACCAGTTGCATGGTGCCACGGATGCTTTGTTTTTTTCCGTCTTCATTATCTTCATCATAAGTGACTTCGCAGAGCAGGGGTTCTTTGAGGTAATAGGGGAAGGGGCAATCGCGCCTCTTCATCAGATCAAACGTATTCAGAAAGCGAAGCTGCTCATGGCCAAAAGCGACTTTTTTCCTGTCTACATTGTCATCGATGATGGTTTTGGCATGATCTGAAAGCTGCTGGTAAACCAGATCGGCCATGCGCCCCAGTGTTTCTTCAAACAGTTGTTGGCACTGATGAAACCGGATCTACGCAAGGATCGGCTGATTATGCTGGGCGATTACATTGACCGGGGACCGCAAAGTTATCTGACCGTACGGAAACTGTGTGAACTGCAACAAAGTTTTGGCAAGGATCATGTTGTGCTTTTGCGGGGCAATCACGAGCAGATGGCGGTAGATTTTTTTGAACAGGGATGCCAAGATTTTCTCTTTAACGGTGGTCGCGCAACGATCAAGGATTTTCACAAGCATGATGATGAGCTGAGGGACTATGTCGATTTTTTTAAGAGCTTGCCTGCCTATTGACAGGATGGCCACTGGATCTATGTTCATGGCGGTATCCGGCCGGGTGTTGCGATGGCCCGGCAGCAAGAACGGGACTTACTTTGGTTGCGGGAGGAATTTTACTTAAGTCCGCTACCAACTGAGAAAAAAGTGATTTTTGGCCACACACCGACCGACATGATCACGGGAACATGGTATCCCTTCATCACGGATCAACGTGTGGGAATCGACACCGGCTGTGTCTTTGGCGGCTGCTTGAGTGCAGTTGAGCTTGATGAGGGTCGCGTAACAGCCGTCTATCAAGTGGGCCATCAGGCGAGCCGCGTTGGGTAACAGGGATTGTATAACGAAGCAAAGTTCATGATCATTTGAGTGAAGGAAGGCTGAGCACGATGCATATTTTCGGTGATAAGAATTTAAAGAAAAAATACGGAACGGTTTATGATTTGTTCGGCATCTATTTGGACTGGCAGATCGACCATAATATCATCGATCACTTTGGGATCAAAGACCCCCATGGTATTCAGGAGTTTGAGGACTTTTATGCTCAACGACACTGGCAAATTGCCCGTGTGCAAATTCACGGTGTTCCCAAATTGCTCATTGATATTGATCTTGAGCGGTTCAGTTACTGCAGTATGACCGGCCTCGAAAAAATGGTGCTTGAAGAAAACCGAGGCGACCGGGACATTTTGAAGCGCTTGATGAAATGGAGCAAGAAAACGGGGGTGGCTCCGTTGGAACAAATGAAATATTATTTAGGTCAGGTGGCCGCTGCTTCTAATAATGGTTCTGGAAAAGGGGAGGTCGTTTTTTTTGGTAACGGTGGTGTCTTTTCGCTAGAGGATACGATTTGGAAGATCGTTAAAATCAGAACGATCGAGGGTTATAAGGTCGGCATGGCCAGGGATATTGAAGAAAGCTGCGGTTTTGCTTTAGATGAGGAAGATTTAGAAGAGGGACATTATGATGAATATGAAGCAGAAAAGCGGGTGCACTACTGGTGCGAAAAGCTGGGATTGCCGGAGTTCAATAGTTTCAAGGATGTGTTATATACGCAAGCGTTGAGAGAGGGAGTCAAGGTTGAATGAGCCAGTCAAGGTTGAATGACCCAGTCCGTTCGTTAAGTAAACAAGCAAACGGAATGGATTGGCAGTGAATAATCGAGAAAAAAGATTGACGGCGGTGAGGGGGCGTGTTAAGATACTCCTCGCCGCCGAAAACGGGGGTACAGCAACTCGGTTCTGATGCTGCTTTCAAGTTCTTAAAAAGAGGATAAAAAAACCTCTTGCGCAGCACGAATGAGTATGCTAGAATCTATAAATGTCGCCGCGAGTTAAAACAACACGAACGAAGTCGGCACAACTTGGTCCTTGAAAATCAAACAGTTGAAAAAGCGTGATAACCTTTTAATTTATGAATTCCAGTTAGTAAGTAAACGAGCTTGACTCGAA
>NZ_SLXT01000048.1 GCF_004341395.1 Heliophilum fasciatum | reverse complement strand
CAGGTGGATCTCTACGCCGTGAAGGTGGCTCTATTTTTCCGTGAACATGGCTCTATTTTGCCGACATACTGGCTCTCCAAGAGCGAAATATTCACAGTGTTAATGCAAATGTTAAATTTTTTCTTCGAAAATTCTGGCCCGCTGGACCCATGGTTGTCTTGCATGTCGGGCGGCAGCGACATAATCCTTAATTTGCTGAAGCGTGTACTCGGTCATTGTAGCCTCGCAGGCATAGTCGGACGCCCTTTGACGATAAAAATGGCGGTACCAATCGAGTGTTGCTTGCACGGTCTGTTCAAAAGAATAAACCGCTTGCCAACCTAAGCGTGATTGTGCTTTTTCACAAGACAGCCGTAACCATTGTGCTTCATGGGGGGCCTTGGGAGCGGCAATATCGATCCAACTGCCTGTACCCCAATGGGTGATCATCGTCTCCACTAAGGTTCCGACAGGGACAGCGGCATCGGCTTGGGGGCCGAAATTCCATGGTCCGGTAAAAGTGTCTCCTTCTGTCCATAAGCGTGCGCCAAGCCACAGATAACCGGCTAATGGTTCCAATACATGTTGCCAAGGACGAATGGCCCGAGGGTTGCGTACCTGGATCGGCTCACCGCGAACCAATGAGCGCACTGTATCGGGGACGATCCGATCCGGTGACCAGTCGCCTCCGCCGATCACATTGCCTGCACGTACGGTAGCTAGTAATTTTCTCTTGGAGGGATCGCCGGAACGGAAAAAAGAACGCTGGTAAGCTTGGCTTACTAGCTCAGCACAGCCTTTGGAAGCGCTATAGGGATCATGTCCCCCGAGGGGATCGGATTCTCGGTAGCCCCAGAGCCATTCGCGGTTCTCATAGCATTTGTCGCTAGTGACATTGACAAAGACCTGAGCCGACGGACAGTGCCGAAAGGCCTCCAGGATATGGACCGTTCCTTGGACATTCGTCGCAAATGTGCTGACGGGGTCGGTATAACTAAGTCGGACGATCGGTTGGGCGGCCAGGTGAAATACGATATGGGGTTGTGCTTCGGCCATGAAGGCTTGAACAGTAGCCATGTTGCGAATGTCGCCTTCGCAATGAACGATCTGTTCCGCCAAACCCAACGCCTCAAACAGATTCGGCTTGGTCTGAGGTGGCAGAGCCAGGCCAAAAACCTGTGCCCCTAGGGTTGTCAACCACAGGGCCAGCCAGCTTCCTTTGAAGCCGGTATGCCCTGTGACGGCCACACGTTTTCCTTGATAGATTGATGCGAACAGGCTAGTCACCTCTTTGATAAGTGAATGGTGGCGTTGAATAATTATTTTGAAGGCAAGGTTACATCGGTCTCTTTGGGGTTGTCTTTATTGTATCAGAAATTTAGGTTAGTAAACCATCATCGCAGTAAAGCCAATGCTGTTTTATCTACCTCGAAATGCCCAAAAGCTGACGATCTTGCCTGTTCGGAAACTGCTGTATATAATGGCCTCCTGGGTTTTTTAACCAAATCCCGGAAATAGGCCGATATTAACCCTTAAGAAAGCGAAAGGCTAAGATGATAGTGTTCATCTTAGCCTTTCATACCCTGTAACAATTGTGAGATTTGTTGTGGTTGCTGGAATAAGGCGTTGCTGTACCCCGTTGGGTGTTGGGAGAGCGATGGCGGGATCAAAACCAGTTATCAGCCGTGACTGGTTTTGCGCGCTGTGATGAATGCGCCCATCTTAGCTTTTTATACTTTGAAGCAGTTGCAAGACCTGTTGGGGTTGTTGGTTCGCTTGGGCCATCATCGCTTCGGTGGTTTGCGAAAGGATATTGGTTTTGGAAAATTCCAATATTTGTTTGGCCATATCAACGTCTCGAATGCGGGACTCTGCCGCTTGGAGATTTTCCAAATAGCTTTGGCTTATATTAAAAAGGCGCTCCAAGGAACTCTGATAAACGCCAAACTTGGAGCGCTCGGTAGTAACTTTTTGTAATGCTGTATCAAGTTTTTCTAATGCTCTTCTTGCTTCTTCTGCTGGATCTACTTTAAGATTATCAATCGCCAGTGATTGACTCCGTACATCGGATAATTCAATCGTAAACTGGTTACCGGCATTTGGACCTACTTGTAGCTGAAGCTGATACAGTTCCTCTAACGATGTTCCGGTGGTGGGAGCAGTAACAACAGGAGGCACCGATAAGCCGTAGAAGGTGTTGACTTCAAAGGAATCTCCGGGATTCAATGTTCGAGGATCCCAGCGGACCATATAACCACTGTCGGAGAAAGCGCCGCCCGGAACCCAGTCCCAATTGGCAACCGAAGAGAAATTTCCAACACCGAATGCTGATGGTGTCTCAAGAATGTCGGAACCTTTGATAATTCCTTGCGCTTGAATCTCTGCATTGGCACCGGAACCTGTATGCTGATTATAAACCGTAAAAGAATCAGGGATGTCTGCGCCAACATATTTGGTTTCCGTAGTTACGGGTGAACCGTTGACGATAAAAGGTGCGGCATCATCATTGCCAAGCATCGTGTCTATATGAAACATAAGGCCAATGTCTTGGGCAGTGGTGCTATTGTTTATCACGGAATAGCGGATCTCATATTTATCTTGTACAATTCGCACCTTTTGGGTGATTTCAACGTCTTGAGCCGGAACTTTATATACTGTTTTGAATGTTCCGCTCTCCTCAATGGTAGGTGTAATGGTGAGTGATTGCAACTGATAAACAGTTCCACCGACTTTTACTGAACGAGCACTGTCCCCTGAACCAAAAATTAATGTCTGATTATCATCGGCCGCCGTTGTGGGGTATCCTTGATTCGTTCGAAATAAAAGGTTGCCGTTGTTTCCTACCGGTGGCGAAGATAAGATATTTTCATCGTTCAAGGCAGTTCCGCTTATCGCGCTTTGTTGATGACGCGATGCGTTGTTCAGCAGCGTAATCTGGTTGAATTCAGTGCTGTTTGCGATCTGATCATTTCCCTGGATGAGTTGCGTCACTTCGTCTTGCACCATCGCGCGGTCATCTGATGTCAGCGTGTCATTGGCTGCTTGTACCGCCAACTCACGGATGCGTTGCAGATTATTCGTAATTTCCGCTAGTCCGCCTTCGGCTGTTTGGGACAACGATATGCCATCTTGGATGTTTCGGCCTGCCTGACTTAATCCACGTATCTGCGCACGCATTTTTTCCGATATCGTTAGACCTGCTGCATCATCGCCGGCGTGATTGATGCGGAGGCCGGAGCTTAAACGTTCGGTCGCAATGGCCTTACGTTTCTCGATATTGAGTAATTGATTAGCTCCATGAGAAGCGATTAAATTTGAGATGTACATGAGACCACCTCGAAAAATATTGAACCATTATCTGTATCGAAAGCCCCTTATTGTTACTTTAATATTTCTTACCCATGCAACAACCCTGACACCTCTCTGGCTGTTGTTGCGCCTGGGGAACAGTGCTTGTGTGGCTTGGGTGTGTCAATGGACAACAGGGGGTGCAGACTGGTGCTGTACCCCCTGTAATGGTTAAGAGAAGATTCTTATGCGCGATTCGCATAACGTCGGAATAAGGTGGAAATATCTGCATCATGGCGTCCGAGGATTTCGTGGATGGATTTCTGATTTTCTTTCATATCCATCAAATATTCAATGATCTGCCGATGCTCTTGTCCATTGCTTTCGATCAAGGTGTCCACTTTTGTTTCAAGGTTATTCAGGCGGTTAATCGATTGACGATGGAATGCTTCGGACTTATCCTGCCCGAGTTCCAATCGCTTTTGACCCTCTTTTAGCTCGGCAACGTCACTCTTCAGCCCGGCAACATCGGTCTTCAGTCCGGCGATATCGTCTTTAAGGCCTCGCAGTTCCTTGAGCACGAGCATTTGGAATTCTTGTTCA
The DNA here is from genome assembly GCF_004341395.1 of Heliophilum fasciatum. Classification (GTDB taxonomy): domain Bacteria; phylum Bacillota; class Desulfitobacteriia; order Heliobacteriales; family Heliobacteriaceae; genus Heliophilum; species Heliophilum fasciatum. The sequence continues at coordinate 4,844 of NZ_SLXT01000048.1, read as the reverse complement.
GTCACTGACCTCACTCCTAATCAGCATACCTATAATTCCGGTAACTCGATATTAATTGTGTTCGTTATTTACGTATCCGCGACCGTCCGTCTAATCCCATTGTAGCAGAAGTATGATAGACCATCAATGTTATAGATGCAAATTAAGCATAAAAAGGTAAGATGTAGAAAAAATAAAAACAGAGTGTAACTTGTCGTTGCACTCTGTTTTTCTCCGTATGTGATTGTGATCTGATCGAGAGCGTCCGACAGGGCGAGTAGCAAGACTTTTTCTATATTACTTCAACAACTGCAAGATCCCTTGCGGAAGTTGGTTGGCTTGGGCGAGCATGGCGGTGGCGGCTTGGGAGATGATGTTGTTTTTTGTGAAGTTGGCCATTTCCAGGGCCATGTCGGCGTCGCGGATGCGCGACTCCGAGGCGGTAAGGTTTTGGTTGAAGGACTTTAAGTTGTTCACGGTGTGCTCCATGCGGTTTTGCAATGCGCCGAGCTTGGAGCGCTGGGTGGAAATGGCGGTGATGGCATCGGCGATGCTGGTGATCGCGTTACCGGCATTGGTGTTATTGGAAACGTCAATGTTATTGATTTTGAGGTTGGCTGTGGTTACATCATCGATGGTGATCTCCAGTGTCTGTGTTTCCTTGGGGCCGAGTTGAATCATGAGGCCGGAGCCTGTGGTTTTATAATCGCCGTTTAAGAGTTTCCGGCCGTTGAATTCTGTTGTAGAGGAGACGCGGTCGATTTCTTTGGTCAGTTGATCGATTTCCGACTGGATCGCTGTGCGATCTTCGGTCATGTAGGTGTCGTTGGCCGCTTGGACGGCCAGTTCGCGCATGCGCTGGAGCATCTGGTGGACACTGTCGAGGGCGCCTTCGGCGGTTTGCAGCAGCGAAATGCCGTCTAAGGTGTTGCGCTCGGCGGCGTCGAGGCCGCGGATCTGGGAGCGCATCGTTTCGGAGATGGCCAGGCCGGCGGCGTCATCGGCGGCGTGGTTGATGCGCAGGCCCGATGACAGTTTTTCTAAGTGCTTCGCCGTAATGGCTTGGTTTTGGCTTAGTTGGCGGTAGGTGTTAAGCGCCGCGATGTTATGGTTGATACGCATAGTATTTACACCTCAATATTTATTTTACGTACCTTTATCCAAGGATGAGCAAATCGGGGAAGGGAACGAGGTTACCGATCATCGGGGGCATCGTACGCCGAAAGCTTCCGTACATGGATTTGCGGGCGATCATCCTGCCTTTTGGCCATGGCTTGCTCCCAAGCATCAGTGATCATCGCGAGAAGGGTCATCGTTTCTTTAATAGGCGCGCGCTTTTTCTCGATGTTGGCGACTAGTACCTGTTGGGCCATGTATTGATAGAGCGCTTCCAGGCGGTCAGCCAGAGGAATGCCGGCCGTTTTTTCGGTTTCGTAATTGAGCCCGGCGCCGAGGCGGCGAATGATATCGTGGCATTGCTGGAGTCGTTGATTGGCAAGGTCGTAATTCTTTGTGTCAATCGCCTGGGCTGCTTCCTGCAGTTTTTCCAGGAGTCCTTGATAAAGGAGCAGTGTTAATTCCTGCGAGGTCATTTGCATGATTTCCTGCTCAGTGGGCAGTAACACTGGGGGCACACCTCCTTGTGAATATGCGTAGGGATTACGAATAAATGTCGACAAGCAACCCTTTGATTTCGCCGATGAGGCTGAGAATCTTTAAGCTGTTGGCTTGGCTGCCCAGTACGTGGTCTGTCAATTCCAGCAACTTTTCATCGACTTTCGTGACGATTTTATAGATTTTGGCTTTGCCCCGCCGGTTGAAGCCGCGCTTTTCATCGACTCGTAGGGCGTGTTTGACGGCTTCTTCCATGAATGATTTGACGAGCGATTTGTAATGACGTAAATCTTCGACGGTGCGGGATTGGGCGAGGATTTTGCCTTGATCTTCAATTTTTGCTGCCAGTTTATTAAACTTGGCCAGATCGAGCTGGTCGCGGCGCTGGGCCATGACTTCCGTAAAAGCGATGGAGGAAGTCGGGGCTTCGGGCTTATCTTTGTTGCTGACCGGGGTGGCTTTGGTCACTTTGTTGATTTCCATGACGAGCCTCGCTTTTTTGGTGATGGATTATGGTTTCTTAGTGCTGATATCGATGGTATAGGCTTCCTCGGCTATCGGTTCGGCTATTGACGCCGATTCACCGTCGCTATCGGCGATGTCCATGCTGACCGGGGGCAAATAAGGATCATGTTGATTTTCCATCGTTTCGATCATTAACAGGATCTCGGCGACAACCAGGTAGAGTTGGGGCGGGATCTGGTCGCCCAGGTCCATGTTCATCAGGTGCTCGACGAGAACCGGGTTTTCCTGCAGGGGAATTTGTTTTTCTTTGGCCAGGTCAATAATTTTCTGGGCGAGTTGGCCGTGCCCCTGGGCGATGACGGTTGGGGCGCCCGTGACAGGGTCATAATGAATGGCAGCGGCACGCTGGGGTTGCTGCTCTTTTTTGCGTTTTTGATTAAAAAAGGAGAAGGCCATCCTATGCCTCCATTTTATGTATTTCTTGATCGATAAACAAGGTATCGATCAAGAAAGGTGTATTATTTAATCGGAAAAACAAAGCTAGATCTTTACGTTGAGTCCGGGAATGTTAGACAGGGAACGGGGTGGTGGCGGCGGCGTAAGCGTACTGGAGGAAGCGGTGCCGATGCCGGTGGGCATGGTGTCGTTGACCGCGGAACTACCGGCTCCGGTTGCCGAACTCGATGCGGACGTGCTGTTGGCGGGGTCCGCCTGGAGACGGGTAAACTGAAAACTGCTGATCGTATAGCCGATGGCTTGCAAGTGTTCTTTGACATTGGCAAAAAGCGGTTCCAGTTGATTGCGGCCTTCCGGATGATCGGTCTTGACGGTGACCGAGAGATTCCGGTCGGTGGCCGTGAGCATGATGCCGGTGTCGCCGAGGGCCTTTGTTTCCAAGAGAAAGTAGATGCTGCAGTTTTCCCAGTCCATTTTGGGCCGGTCGTTGCGGGAGTGAATCCAAATCTTCGCGTTTTCCCCTTGGCCGTTGGTGCTTAAGGGAAGGCTGAAAAAAGCCGTTTGTGATTGCGGCAGCGGGTCATTGCTGCTCAGGAGTTGCTGGCCCGTTAAGTTGTTGACGGCTTGATCAGCCAGGGAGCGCAGGTTTTGATGCTGCGGGTTATCGCTGCCTGCCAGTTGCAGCAGCATCGCTTTGAGGTTGGGCTGTTGGTTCGGGTCCGTGCCGGTGGCCAGGCTGTTTTGCGGCGCGCCGGTAGAAGCTGATGGTGCTCCATCGGATTGCCCGGCGATCCATTGGGCTGCTTCGCTGTCGTGGTTGAGGCCGAGGGCGCGGATTAAGCGAAAAGCCGCCGTGGCGCTGGGCTCCGGCGAGTTTCCGCGGTTGACGGGAGCGCTATCGGCGGCGCGGTTTCCGGCGGCGGTCGGCATGTCGACAAGGGTCGGGGAAGGCGTTGGGATACCGGCGGTGCCGTTGGTCAACAGGTGCCGCACTTTGACTTCACTTGGTTTAAAGGAAAGTTGCTGCAGCGATTCTTTGATCCGGTTGACGATTTCGGCCGCCGCGGCATTGTCCCCTTTGGCCAGTAAGGCTTTGGCTGTAGCCAGTTGGCTGCTCGCTTGCATCAACAGTTTTTCCGTGTCCATGTCGGTGAAGAGGGTGATGTTGCTTTTCAGGATGCCCTGATCCAGCATGTCGATGGTTTTTTCCAGTAAGGGCTTGACTGTCGGCAAGATGAAGGTACGCTGGTTGCGGCTGATTTGTTCCAGTATGTCCAGATTGCGGGTGATTTCACGTTTCATGCCGCGAAATTGTTCGGCTGTTTCCATCAAGCGCTGGCTGACGCTGGTGATCATGATGTCTTTGGTCGGCAGCAAACCGGTACCGAGGCTTTGTTCCAATTGGGCCAGGTAGTTTTCAACTGCAGTGAGGCTGGTGGCGTTGGCCGGATTGCCAGTGCCGCCGGTACTGCCTGTACCGCTCGTATCGTTCCGGGTGGCTTGGTTGTTGAGTTCCTTAACGATGTCGTTGAGTACACGGTTCAAATTGCGGCCATGCAGTGCTTCCCGGACAGCCTGCAATGTTTCGCTGGTCAAGGGCAGTTGTTTTTGCAAGAGGGCCTGGATTACTTCTTTTTTCTGCTCTATCGTACCGGGCGCTTGCGTGACAAATTGATGGAGCGCCGTGGCCGTTGCGCGGTCGACAGGCCGGCCGCGGTCGAGGAGATGTTGGACGATGGGCGTCAGTTCGCCCGTGGCGGGAACGTTCAACTGCCGTAACAGGGCGGCAGCGCTGCTTTGGGTAGCGCTGCCCCGTCCAGCGATGGCGCTGCCGGCGGTGGTGCTGCCGGAACCAATGGCGGTGCCGCCCGATGCGCCGCCGGAAGGTAGTTGATCCGATGGGGGAAGCACGCGGGCTTTGGGCAGGGGACCAGACGTATCGGTAATTTGCAAGTTGGCCCGGGCACCGCGCGGTAGTTCGCCTTCAATTTGAACGGAGAACTCGTGATCGCGAATCTGTACCACGGCTGTATCCGGTGGAGTAACTTTTTTGATGGTTGCATTGTAGATTTGCCCGCGTTGCAGGTCGGCTGGCGTCTCTTGTACGGCAAAACCACCCCCGACGGAGGGGTTAGGGGTAATTTTCATCGCTGCATCGATCCTTTCATGGGCAAATTGATGCGGGGCCTATTTTGGCTTATTCTATTATATCGCATAAAAAGGTTCTTCGCTTAATAGAGTCTGTCTAAAAACCCCCGCATCCCAAGGGGTGATTCAAAAAACGCATTATTCGATGGTATTTTGCACCATTTAAAGGTATTTTGACTTCG
>NZ_SLXT01000047.1 GCF_004341395.1 Heliophilum fasciatum | reverse complement strand
GTTGACCTGCTGATTCTCGATGAATGGCTATTAAAGCCATTAACGACCGATCAGGCCATGGATCTGTTTGAGATCATCGAAGCTCGAACGCGAAAAGGCGCGATGATTTTCAGTACTCAATTTGATCCCGGAGGATGGTATGATCGCATCGGAACGCCAGAAGATGGTACTGTATCGGAGGCCATCATTGACCGAATTAAGCACAATGCGTACGAAATACTCATCGACGGAAAAATATCCATGCGTGAGCGCCACGGCTTAAACGCCAATAAGTCGGGAGGTGCAAACGGGTGAACCATTTTTAAGAAATTAAGCTAGGCTACATCAGCGGAAGTCTTGTCGTTGTTGCTGCAAGACTTCCGTTGGCAAGCAGAACTTCTGAAATCCCCTCATCCTCACTCTTTTCAACAAGCATGTTATCCACATTATCCACAGCCTCGTAGATGATGGTGCAAAAGTGTGCCACCAAAAGGTCATCGTAAGGATAGATGGCTCTCGTTCCGTGAACATGGCTCTATTTTCCCGTGAAGGTGGCTCTGTTTTTCCGTTAAAGTGGCTCTTTCACGCCGAAATACTCATAAAGTAGGATTCATCCTGGTGCTCTTGTTTCCGGCATCAAAAACATCCCATCAGTTGGTGTAGTTGTGATGCTGTGTTTCACGCATAAACCGTACGATTAATTCATCAAGTTCGACAGATAAACGATATACTTCGTCCCATCCTAGTCCAATGCGGTCAGCGTTAATCATTTTTTCTCTTTTTTGTTCAATCCTTTGAACAAGTGGAAGATCGTTAACCATGACAAATCCTCCTCAATCCATGATAGGACAAGATATTCAACATTTTTCACCAAAATCCTCCTGGTCGGTAAAAATAATCTACCTCTGCCATCGTTATACTGGCGTTTAGTTCACGTTATAAATCGCGTCTATGAAAATAAAAAAAGCGACCACGTTAGTAAAACGTAATCGCTTGGAACTGGAACCGCATCGGAATAAGTTAGACCGAACCTTGTTGATGCAATGTCTTTGGTTGAGGATGGGAACCTTTTGCCGCTGCATTATGCAAACAGTGTCGTTCTTGACCATCAAAATATAAAAATATCGGGATGCTAATCTTTTTTGCACTCATTGCAGCAACTAAGCTTCGAACGGAATCCATTTCTTCCCGTCCCGGGCGTACATAATCTTCTTCCGGTCGAAACGTCAGCGATGCCGATTGCCCGCCTAGCAACGATACCCATGTGGCTAATTGCTCTGCTTCCCCTTCCTGTAAACGCAGCTCCGCAAGGCGCCGAACCGCTAAGGCAATGATCTCACCGTCAACGCCAAGGATCGCCAGTGCCAGGCGTCCACGACCCAAACGTTCTACCAGTTCAGCCGCTTCCGTAATCGTTGCTCCGCCCCAGTCTTGCTCATCAAGCAAATCATCAAAGGAAAAATCCCATTCCGTCAAAACACGTGTAACAAGTACATCACGTTGTAACGAAAAGAACCGAACAGCTGTAAAAAATACAACGAGCAAAAGACTGAATGATCCTGCAAGGAAGAATCTTCCTTGCAGAGAAATAACGGTTTCAGCGATAAGTGCAGCTTCTCCTACCAACAAATCTGCAGCCATATAAAATAAGACAAACATACCCGTGCCTAAGATAAGTGCAGATGCCGTGAACCAGGCTGGATTACGACGAACATAGGCGTTTTGGAGCATCGTAGCAGCCAACTGGTCGCTGAAGTGCCACAAACCGGCACCTAAAACGAACCAGATCAGCATTTCAGCCAAGTGATGCCAAGGGAAAAGACTCATGTTCACCATCTCCCAACCTTGTTACGGATTACTCTTGGTTAGGAATTTTCGACATCGAGCGTTAAATCCCTGGTTTTTTAGGAGAAAATATTTGAATTTTGCCTTTTAAATCTCCTACAAATAACCTTCCGTCGGTACCTACCGATAACGATGCACAGCCATCAGGAACATCCCATTCCGTCACTTTTTTACCGGACTCATGCCACACTTCCACTTTATCATCAGAACCAATAAAAACATACCCGGCCAGATCATACGCTAAGCATCGAACTTTCGGGACCGGTCCAAGTTGACCGAGCACTTCTCCCGATCGTTCCACTTGATAAACCAGCCCGTTTTTACTGGCAATCAACATCTGGCGATCATCACACCATGTTACGGCTACCGGCAAATAAAGCGGAATCGTCTGCATCACCTTTCCGGCCTCATCAAGGATCTCGATCCCGCCACCGGAACGATTGCTTCGGATTACGCCTCCTTCCGGTGTAATGGACAACCAAAGCGTTGATGGCGTGAAATTACGCGGTAGCGGTCGCTCCTGCTCGGGAGATTCGATATTGCTCCAGTAACTCATTCCTTCGATTCCCGTCGACAAGGCAATCGCTTTACGTTGTGGCCCTTGCAATACTCCTACCCAACGCCGTTGGATACGTTTACCGTTGGATATTCCCCATCGTTCCGGTGTTTTGCGCCATATTACTTCCCCTCGGTTATCAAGGCCCAACAAAGTGCCCTGTTCCGGTATGTTGACGATAAATTGTTCATCCTTGAGGGCCACCACGTGAACAGCAAGATTATCATCATCATTGCTACCGTCGGCCGAGTCGACAACTGTCCAGAAGCCGGTAGAAAGGCCTCCATTTTCCCAGGCCGGCGGTGCCTCTGCAGGTGGTCCTTCCGCAGGTGGTCCTTCGCTCCTTGTAGTAACATCCAAAGCTTGCTCTACTGATGAAGGTTGCTGATCTACCGTCTCAACAATCGAAGCTTCCTCGACATTCTGAACCCTATTCTCACGGTTGATCCATGAAAAAGTTTGGGCAAATCCCATCGTTGCTTCACCTAATGGTATTTTTCCTGTATAAAACAGCACAGCGCCACCGGCAACTATCAGCAAAGCCAAGATAAATCCACTGATCCGTAACCAACGTCGCGACGCTTGGCGCCTTTTTTTACGCGGTTCGCAAGGTGGAAGTGAAGGCGTGATATCTGCAGGGCGCTCAAAACCGGAAACGATGGAACGATCGTCAAGCCTTCTTAGCATTTCTTCTTCGTCTTCATCAGAATATAAATCCGCGGAAAATATATCTGCATCTGTATCTGTACCTATCTCTATATCTGTATCTGTTCCTTTTTCTTTTTCTAATTGCTCATTGTCTTCCATGCCTATGCCTCCTTCCAGTAATTTATTACCATAGTTAAATTCGCCAATAACCTTTATTTTCCTTCCAGGGAACAAAAAAACCTCCGACATTCATCGGAGGTTCAGTGCCTTACTATCTATTGTTCCATTATTCCCTACATTGGACAGCTTACGCCTTGTTCGCATCCATATTTAAGGCTACCGCACGAGCGGGGATAATCGTTGAAATCGCATGCTTATACACCATTTGCTGACGATTCTCCACATCCAGAAAAACAGTGAAACTATCGAAACCTTTGACAACACCTTTAATTTGGAAACCGTTAACCAGAAAAATAGTAACGTGCATATTTTCTTTGCGAACTTGATTCAAAAAAGAATCCTGTAAATTCAACATTTTATTCATCATCGTCCCCTCCATCGGTCTTTCTTTCGTCGCGTTTCCTCATCGCTACAAGCTCATCAATTGCCGTACAAATCGTTTCAACCCGCTCCTCAGGCGATAGGACATCGACCGCTAGCCAGCGCAACCGATGATCACGGCGAAACCATGTGAGTTGTCGTTTAGCAAAATGACGAGTATCCCGTTGTAGTAATGTAAGGGCTTGTTCAAGATCATAAGATCCCTGCAGATAACCAATCATCTGCCGATAGCCAAGACCTTGCATCGAAGTCAATGCCGGAGAATAACCGCGTGCCAACAGCGCTTGTACTTCATCCACTAATCCTGATTCTACCATATATCTGGCGCGTTGGTCAATGCGACGATATAAGGTCGCTCGTTCCATCGTTAAGGCAAAAGCGGCCAGATGATACTTGGGCTGCTCAATCTGATCAGCATAAGCAAATTCACTTTGTCGCTTACCGGTTAAGCGATAGACCTCGATGGCACGAATGATGCGTTTGCGATCATTGAGATGAATCCGTTGGGCCGCTACTGGATCGATAACCGCTAATTCATCATGAAGCACGGCAAGGCCGAGTTGATCAGCCTTTGTTTCTAACTCTTGTCGCAAATTAGGATCCTTGGCATCCTCAGCAAACTCATAATGATCAATCACCGACCGCACATACAGTCCGGTCCCCCCCACCAGAATCGGTAACTTGCCACGGGCCACAATCTCCGGAATCAGTGTTGTTACTTGCTTTTGAAACTCCGCCACACTATAAGGTTCATCCGGGTTGATGATATCGATCAGATGATGAGGTATGCCCCCGCGCTCTTCCCAAGGCAATTTTGCAGTTCCAATGTCCATCCCACGATAGACCTGCATCGAATCGCCTGAGATGATCTCACCACCGACTTTTTGCGCTACCGCAATTGCTGTATCCGATTTTCCGACGGCTGTCGGTCCAACGATGACTATCAGTGGGTTAAGTTTTTCTTCGGGTATGGTGATCGTTGTCATCGCACGCTGAAACCTCCCGCTGACCAAATCCCATATTGAACCGGTGCATAAGAACTGCCTAAAAGACGCTCCGGTTGTAATCGTTGCCATTCTTTGCTGACGGTTCGTTCTTTAATGACTACAGCACGGCGTGCTACTCGCCGGGCCAATTCAATGGTTGTATGAGCGATCGGACGCATATCGGCCCATGGACGCAGGCCTGCTAACCCAGAAGAGTGCACATTGGGCGCGCGAAACATCGGATCAAAATAGACAACATCAAAAGATTGCTTTGGTAACAAAGCAAGCATGCGTTGATGATCACCAGGATAAACGGCGATACGTTTCATTAAGTCTTGGACCTCCGGCGTAAAACCACCGAGACCACTGCGTAGACCTTCCGCCACAATAAAGGCGATCAGAGGATTACTTTCAATGCCGACAACCACACCCTTTTCCCCTACCGCCATTTGCGCCACGATCGCATCGGCACCTAACCCGATGGTGCAGTCCAGAATCTGATCACCGGGCCGAATGGCCATCGCCTCAATCAAAGCATCACGCTGGCCTTGCAAAAGATTTTTTACACGCAGTTTCGCCATATTCGGATGAAAGAAAAAGGTTTCTCCCTTACCTTTGATGATCCAGCGATGTTGTTCACGAATTAACAACCAGTCACATTGCGCCTGCTCATAGATGGTCGCCAAGGGTTTTCCGTCGCGGGGCCAGAAAGGAATGCCGAGTTTTTGCGCAACTTGCGCCGCTTGAAGTTCTAATCCTGCTTTTTCCGTTGATGTTGTCACTGCCAGGGATTGCAACTCACTCACCCATTCCTTACTAGGTTCGCCCAAAACGTCGCTCCAAATCCTGCCGTTGAATGCGCAAGAGATAAGGGCGGCCATGGGGACAAGTATCTACACCATCCAAACGCGCTAATTCTTGCAGCAGGGCCATCATTTCTGCATGAGTCATCGATTGGCCGGCTTTAACGGCCCCTTGGCAAGCTAAGCTGGCCACGACATGACTGCGTACATCACCGGTACTGTCTTGCTTGCGCCGTTCTAAAAAATCACCTAACCACAGCGTTTCCCGGCCCGGCGGCAAATCAACAGGTACCGCACGAATCAAAACAGTATAACCGCCAAAATATTCAATAATTACGCCGGCATCACGCAAGCTTGGCAAGGCATCCATCAAACACTCAAATTCTTCCGGCGTAAGTGTCACATTAACCGGCAATAAAAGTTCTTGACTGGCTTGTTCCTGTTTTGCCTTGGCCATCAATTGATGATGTAACACCCGTTCATGTGCCGCATGTTGATCGATCAAAAAAAGCGTGTCACCAGCTTCTGCTACGATATAGGAGCGGCGAAATTGTCCAATCGGCACCCAAGCCGCAATATGGTGAGCTTGCCAAAGGGCCGGTTGTTCCTCCACTGAAGGCTCATCGTCCACTGGTGAGGAACAAGCCAAAAGGGCCTCCTCAACTTTGACTGACAGTTCATTTGGGCCCACCGATGCATGTTCTGTTCGCCTGGCTTCGATCTGGTTCCCCGCAAAAGCACGATTACCGGAGCCGTAGTTCATCCTGGGAGATGCCATTCCGGTACCTCTTGAACCTGAAATGTAAGGTGCTGAGATTGATCTCGGACTTGTATAAGGTAAAGGTACAGGATTCTCGGCAATCACTTCGCTACCGGTCACGTTATCTTTTTCATCCTGCTCAGGGGCTTCTATATGCTGTTTCTCTTCCCAATAGGGAATCGACAAACTCCGCTTCCCCAGCACATGGCGTATGGCTTCCGTCAATACCGGTAGCCACGTTTCTTCACCATCGAGTTTAACTTCCATCTTGGTGGGATGAACATTGATATCGACTCCGCCCGGCGGAAACGTAAGGTGTAATACAAAAACAGGAAAACGGTTGCTCATCAAATGACCGCTATAGGCCGCTTCCACCGCTTGCGACAACCGCTTGGATCGTATCCATCGCCGGTTTACATACCACGTTTGATAAGCCCGATTCGCCCGGCTTAACGATGGTTGCCCGATAAAGCCATGGAGCGTCCAACCTTGTTCGGCCGTCCATTCCACAGGTAACAAGTGGCGAAGCATATCGCGTCCAAAAACAGCAGCGATCGCTTCTTCCACCTTACCGCGTCCCGGTGTCTGCAAAGTGATCTGCCCACCTTGCATCAATTGAAAGGCAACATCGGGGTGAGCAATCGCCAAGCGCCCAATCACTTCCGCGCAAGCCGTTCCTTCTGACGAAGCAGAGCGGAGAAATTTACGACGAGCCGGTGTATTAAAGAAAAGATCTTCTACGGTCACCGTCGTACCGATGGGCGCCCCGGTGGGTGGAAAATCTTGTTTGACGCCTCCTTCGACAACGACCCGCGTCGCTTCAGCATCCACACTGCGCCGGGTGATGATCTCCATCCTCGATATAGAAGCGATGGAAGGCAATGCTTCCCCGCGAAAGCCCAGGCTGTCAATTGACCAGAGATCATCGGCACGGGTAATTTTACTGGTCGCGTGCCGTTCCACCGATAAAAGGGCATCTTCCGGCGCCATTCCCACCCCATCATCAACGACCTGAATCTGCCGCCGCCCTCCCTCAATCAAACGAATGGTAATCCGTTTAGCTTGGGCGTCCAAGGCATTTTCAACGAGTTCTTTGACAACCGAAACGGGTCGTTCCACTACTTCGCCTGCCGCAATCTGATTGGCCGTATGTGTGTCCAGAACATGAATCAATCCCACGAGCCATCACCTTGCTTGATCTTTTTCTGTGCTTTGGCAATCCAAGTAAGCGCTTCTAACGGGGTCATGCGATTGATATCGAGCCGCGTTAACTGATTCACCAAACGTTCACTGACGGCCGTTTTGCCGCTTTTTTTCACTGGTTCACCGTTCGGGTAAAACAACGCCAGTTGATCAACTTCCCCGCCAACAGCAGACTCCATAAGCATCATTGGCGATACCACTGGTTCCGTCAGGGCAATCTCTGCCGACGGTGCATCACCGATCGTCGAAGCTGTTGACTTTTTTCCTTGTTCAAGCGTACTTAAGATTTCATGGGCACGGCGGATAACCGACGATGGCAATCCGGCAAGCCGGGCCACTTGGATTCCATAGCTTTTATCAACACCGCCAGGGCGGATCTGATGTAAAAATACAATCGTATCATCGGATTCACGAATCGCCACATTATAACAAGCTGCTCGTTCCAAGGTAGATTCTAATTGGACTAATTCATGATAATGAGTGGCAAAAAGCGCCCGAGCGCCCATCCGGTGTACTGCCTCCGCTACAGACCAAGCAATCGCCATGCCATCGTAGGTGCTTGTCCCCCGTCCCACTTCATCGAGGATCAATAAACTACGCTCAGTGGCATGATGCAAGATATGGGCGACTTCCGTCATTTCCACCATAAACGTACTTTGACCGCTGGCCAGATCATCGGAGGCTCCCACGCGCGTAAATATCCGATCAGCCAATCCGATGATCGCCCGGTTGGCGGGAACAAAGGAGCCAATCTGCGCCATCAAGACGATCAAAGCAACTTGACGCATATAAGTACTTTTTCCAGCCATGTTCGGCCCTGTAATCAGAAGCAACGATTGCTTTTCATCAAAACGTGTATCATTAGGTACAAACACACCGGGGCCAACGGAAGCCTCCACCACCGGATGGCGGCCTCCCTCAATGAGCAGTGTCGTTCCCTCATGTACCTCAGGACGAACATAACCCCGTTCTACCGCAATATGGGCCATCGACAGCCATACATCTAACTCTGCCACCTGATGCGCTGTTTTTTGCAATGTCGTAAGTACTTGCACAATCCGCCCGCGCAATTCCACAAACGCTTGATACTCTAACTGTTTTAGTTTTTCTTCGGCGCCAATAATCGTTTCTTCATACTTCTTGAGTTCCGGCGTAATAAAACGTTCGCCGTTAGCCAGGGTTTGCTTGCGGATATAGTCAGCAGGCACATTGTCGAGTTGTGCCCGTGAAACCTCAATATAGTAGCCAAAAACACGGGTAAAGCCCACTTTTAAAGAACGAATACCGGTACGATCGCGCTCACGCTGCTCAATAAAAGTCAGCCATTCTTTCCCCGATCCGGCAACTTGACGCAATTCATCGATCTCTGCACTGTAACCGCTGCGAATCACACCACCGTCACGCACCGAAAGGGGCGGCGCATCGACCAAGACCGCACGAATATCGCTTTCTACCGACGTCAAGGGATCAATTTGTTGACCCATTGTCGCTAAAGGATGACCTGATCCGATCAATCGTTCCTTTACTGCCGGCAACAGGGCCAGCGAATCGGCTAAACTTAAGAGAGTCTGTCTAAAAACCTCCGCATCCCAAGGGTCGATTCATAAAACTCAGTATTCAATGGTATTTTGTGCCATTTAAAGGTATTTTGGCTTCGC
>NZ_SLXT01000046.1 GCF_004341395.1 Heliophilum fasciatum | reverse complement strand
AGATGGTGGCTCTCGTTCCGTGAACATGGCTCTATTTTCCCGTGAAGGTGGCTCTATTTTTCCGATAAAGTGGCTCTTTCACGCCGAAATACTCATAGTCATAGAGAATGATCGGCGGACCTTCGCGGCCGGTTCGATATAACCACAGGTAGGACGTCGTTTCGGCGGCCCGGTTCGGTTCATGCAGCACCTGTACGGTGGTCTCATCGGCATGGAGAATCGGCTGCGCCACCAGAATCTGCTTCATGCGCCCATACAGGAGGGACAGCCAACGGTGGGCACCGTAAAGCATCCAGTTGGCCAGGTTTTGGCGCGACAACTCCACGCCGAGGCGCAGAAATTGCTGCTCCTGGCGATACAGTGGGATGCTGTCCGTATATTTCTGATTCATGACATAGGCCATCATCGATGGTGAGACCAAGCTGCCTTTGAGCACCGGTTTGGGCATCGGCGCCGTCACGATCGGGGTTTGGATCGCTTCCCGCTCGCAACGACGGCAGGCGTAAACATACCGCACATGCTTGACCACTTTCACTTGGGCCGGAACGATCTGCAGTTCATTTCGTTCTTCTTTGCTCATTTCATGCAATGCACCACCGCAACAGGAACAAACCTGTGCTTCTTCCGTGAGACGGTATTCGATCGTCTCGACGGGCAGGTGATCCAAGCGAACTTCCCGTTGGCCCGTGGCTTTGCGACGTTGATAGGTGATCGTCTCCAACGTCGGCTCGGCCAGTACCGCCAGGGCTTCGGTTTCCGCCTCATTAAATAATTGCAGTTGATCTTGCTCGGGTTCACTGCGTTCACTGGAAGCGCCAAAACGCCGGTGTTGTTGAAGGCGAAACTGCTCCTCATACCATTTCAGCTTCGCCGTAAGTTCTGTATTTTGCTGCGCTAATTGTTCACAGCGCTTCTGCAACTCCGTGATCGACGGTTCCGGGCTTGCACTCATCGGGGGAGCAACGTGGGGAGGGTGGATGTTATGGTCCGGTGTGTTTGTTGTTTTCTTCATACACCAAAGATTCGACGGGATTCGTATATATCCTTTTTAAAATGCAACAAAGCGCACAACACTTTTACAGGATCGTGCGCGCCGTTACGGGTCGATGGGCCTCCGGTTGTTGTAGCGGAAGACCGTCAAGTAGCCAACGCAGTTCCCGGCGGCTGATCGTGATCGATTCCCGCCGGTCGTTACCCGGCCAATGAAACTTTCCACGTTCCAATCGTCGATAGTAGAGCCAGAAACCATTGTGATCCCATTGCAGGATTTTCACCTTATCGCGCTGCCGATTGCAAAACACAAAGAGACACGGTGCAAAAGGATCAAGTCCAAAATGTTCGTTAACCAAAATGGCCAACCCGTCAATCGATTTGCGCATATCGGTGCTGCCGCAAGCGAGGTATACGCGTTCGACTGTCGTTTCATTTAGCATAATTCGGCCAGGGCCTTCGCCACTTGAGCAAATAATACCGGATCAAAACCGTCGTGAACTTCGATGGTTGCCGGACCGACGCGGACCACCATGGAGGCGTCCGAGCGTTCTTCTTTTGTCCAGGGGGCAACATTCACGGAGAGCCAATGGGTGGGACCCGATTCCGATGTTGCTTCGGTTTTTTGAAGCCAATACCGCAATTGATATGGCTTGACATTATTCTCTTCACACCATCGGGGGAGTCGCTGGCCACTCGCTTGAAATGCGGCCACGCGCGCCTCCCATTCTTTTCGTAGTTCTTCTCTGCTCAGAAAAATCATCCCCAGTTCGCTTCGTTTTTAGCGTTCTGGGAATGATTATTGCACATCGATTATTGAACTGGTAGGTGAGGAAGGTTTGACGCTTACTCGAAAAACGGGTTATAACTACGATCGTATCCAATTAAAAACAGAGCTGACACCGTACGAAAAACGATGCCAGCTTGCGTAATAACTTGAGATTCTACATAGGGTGTTTTTATTCGTGTCCGATTAACGGGGAGCAGTTCAATAAGCGCTTGTAGTGTCTGGCTTTTTTTATATACGCCTACCTTTTATTGCATTTCTTTTTCACAGATTTTTTCAGCTTGTTCAATAATTAATTTAACAGCGTCCGTTTGATTATCGGGTGGATACTTATATTTACGTAGAAGTCGTTTCACAGTAATACGCATCTGAGCACGCACACTTTCCCGCACGTCCCAGTCGACTCTCATATTATTCCGAATGCTTATGGCGAGTTCTTTTGCAATTTGTTTAAGTACATCGTTTTTATAGAATTTTCTCGCGGACTCGTTTTCAGAAATTGCATCATAAAATGCTAACTCATCGTCAGACAAACCTAATTCTTCTCCTCTCTTGTGGAGATTATTCAAGTCTTTTGCCATATCAACAAGAGCCTTGATAACTTCAGCGGTTTCAAGTGACCGCTTAGTATAGTGGTTAACTGACGCTTCAAGCATTTCTGAGAATTTCTTAGCTTGCACAATATTATTTTTGGAAATCGCTTTGATTTTACCATCTAGCAGTCTGCGCAATAATTCCAATGCTAGATTTTTTTGAGGAAGTCCTTTGACTTCTTCCAAAAAGTCATCAGATAGTATGGATATGTCTGGCTTGTTTAATCCCACAGCTGCAAGGATATCAACTATCTCTTCTGAAATTACTGATTTTGAGACCAACTGTCCTATTTCATATTCAATTTGATCCTTTGTTTTCTTAGGCTTGTCTTTAGGTAACAATTTAATTATTCCGGCTTTAACTGCTTTGAAAAAACTAATATCTAAATTGATTTTTTGTGCTTTTTCTGAGGTGGAGCAAAGAGCATATGCCTTTCCAATTTCAACTACAAAGTTAAGGAAGTCTTTTCTCTCATCTTCGGCTTTGCCAAGAACAAAATCAACACCTTTAACAATGCAATCCATTCTTTGAGATGCAGTTCCATATAAGTAACTACTGTAATCAAATCCATGCAGTAAACCTTTGATTTGCTCATATTTTTCTATCATGACGTCTATTGCAATCTGAGGGTCAATACCGGTTGTTTTTCTGTCAGATGGTGTATATTGAGCAAGAGCACTACGTAAATTATCAGCTATCCCAATATAATCTACGACCAATCCACCAGGCTTATCTTTAAACACGCGATTAACTCGCGCTATCGCCTGCATTAGGTTATGTCCACTCATTGGTTTATCGATATACATTGTATGCAAACATGGAACATCAAAACCAGTTAGCCACATATCACAAACAATAACAACATTTAACTCATCATCTGGATCCTTCATCCTTTTGGCAAGTAGTTTTTTCTGTGCAGATGTAGTAGAGTGCATCTGAAATTCCTGAGGGTCAGATGCGGCAGATGTCATAATAACTTTGATTGTACCCTTATCGACTTCATCATTATGCCACTCTGGTCGATATTTTATAATTGTTGAATATAGTTTAACAGCAATGTTCCTCGACATTGCCACGAACATCACTTTGCCGCTAAGTGCATTTTGCCGTAAATCATAATGATGCAAAAAGTCCTTTGCAACTACATCCAAACGAGTATCTGTTCCAACAAGCGCCTCAAGTCTCGCCCATTTTCTTTGTTGACTTATTATATATGTTTCCTCTTGTTCTTTTACAATTTCTGCATACTCAATATCTATTCTTGGCTTAATTTCTTGAGGAATATCAAGTTTCGCAATTCGGCTTTCATAATAGATCGGGACTGTTGTTTTATCCTTGACCGCCTGTGTCAGATCATATATATCAATGTAATCTCCAAATAATGCAGGTGTGCTTTTATCACTTAACTCTACAGGAGTTCCTGTAAATCCAATAAATGAAGCGCTTGGTAACGCATCACGCATATATTTAGCGAACCCGAAAGACACCCTGCCATCTTTTTCTTTAGCTTCTAATCCATACTGACTACGATGAGCCTCATCTGCAATAACAATAACGTTACGGCGGTTTGTCAGTGCTTCAATGCTTTGGTCACTTTCATCAGGCGAAAATTTCTGAATAGTAGTAAATATAATACCTCCAGATTCAATACTTAACAAATCCCTTAATTGTTTCCTGTTTTCTGCCTTCCTCGGGAATTGGCGCAAATAATCGGCACTTTTAGCAAAAGTGCCAAAAAGCTGATCATCAAGATCGTTTCTATCTGTAATAATTACAATCGTGGGGTTATTTAGCTCTAAGACTAATTGGCGAGTATACATAAGCATGGAAAAACTTTTTCCACTTCCTTGTGTATGCCAAATAACACCTACTTTTCTATCTCCATTTTCTGCTGTAGCAATATGTGTTTTATATAATGCTTTTTTTACCGCAAAATACTGGTGATAACCGGCAAGTATTTTAAACGTTTTATCATCCTCATGAACAAAAAATGTGTAATTAGAGACTATGTCTAAAATACGCTTTTTATCCATTATCCCATGTAACATTACTTTCAATTGAGGTGTAGATACTGGTGCTTCACCGGTTCCATCAACTGTTCGCCAAAACATAAAACGATCAAAATCTGAGGAAATTGTACCAACCTTTGCGTTTATTCCGTCGCTCGTAACTAAAAAAGCATTGTGATAGAAAATCGTAGGTATATCTTTTTTATAAGTTTGTAATTGATTAAACCCCTCTAAAATACCAATATCTTCATTAGATGTATTCTTCAACTCAATTACTGCAAGCGGTAAACCGTTTATAAAGACAACAACATCAGGACGACGTTCTTTACCATTTTCAATAATTGTATACTGATTAACTGCTAAAAATTCATTATTTTCAATGTCCGTTAAGTCAAAAATATAAGCTTTTTCGGTTTTTATATTCCCATCTTTATTTCGTATTTCTACGTCAATACCATCAGTTATCATTTTGAAAAAAGCAGTATTGTTCTGTGAAATAGACATACTTTGATGACTTGTTATTTTTTTTACTAAGTCATCAATCACCTTATCGGGGTATTTTCTGTTAACTCTCTTGAGGGCGCTGTGTAAACGACTATATAATACAACATCTCCAAAATTCTCACGTTCTGCAAAACTGCCACCGGGTGAAATATCTGGGCCATAAATTGTCTGGTAGCCTAATTCCCGAAACCACTCCATCACTGCCTGTTCCAGGTGATGTTCTGCAAAATGCGACATATCATTCACCTGCCTTTATATAATGCTTATTCCTTATATATGAAGTCTGGTGTTCGAGTTCCGGATATACAAAGGACTCGTTAATTCCGATGATATCTAGTTCTTTAAGCATTGATTCTTTATACTCTTGCGGAACAATTAGGGACCGTGGGATACCATCGCCAAAGTCTTTAACCAACTGATCCTTTAAATTAAATGTATTCTTAAGGAAATAATCTGGTTTCTCGATGTCAATACCCAATAGTAAAAAAGCACCATTTTGACGTTTGATTCGTTCGTTGTTTTTTGGAGCAACAACAGGTATATATTTTGTTCTAAACAAATTTTCGATTTTTTCTTTCTTTTCTTTGAAATCCAAATCTTTGCTAATCAAACCTTTTTGAACAAAATAGTCAACAAAATACTCAATGCTTTTCCCATCATATTCCGCAAGGGCAGCAAAAAACTGTACCTGTCTTTCAGTTGGGCGCTGTAATGATTCAATTAGAATAAGTATTTCGCCATCTTTATCTTCACATGTCTGATCCGCACAAGCAAAATATAAAGCAATTAGTGGGTTAGTAGTAACATCAATTAATCTTGTTGGTAACCCATAGTGCTGCATTTTTACGAGTTGTTCAAAGTCAGTCATGTGATTATCAAACTCAAACGGTTCTTGTAAAATTAAGTCATTGATTAATGTTGTTTCTTTGCCGATCATGTTGTTGCGAAAAATACTAGCGTCCATCGGGAAGCTTATATTTGCTTGCCCTCTAAATAGCAATGTACCTGTTATGTTATTTTCTTTAATAGTCCTGATAAATCCAGAAACCTTATTAATTAAGTCTCCGACACTACAAACAGAATTTTCTTGCCCTGGTGTTTCCTGTGAAAATTCTTCAAATTCAGACATTCGCTTCATCCACTTCCACTGGTAATTCTCTGCTCATAAGCTTTGGTAAGAGAGTATCTCTTATTTCAGACAATACATCATTTTCTTCTTTCAGTTTAGATATTTTTTTTTGCATAACTATGTATATTTTAGAGAATTCTTGTTGCACTTCCATCTTTGGAACAAGAAAATGTTTATGCAACAAATAATCTTTTCGGATTCCTTGTCCTTCTCTTGCGCCAAGTTGCAGAATATCCATATATCTTGACATGTTAATTCTTATTTCAAGTTCTAATATAAATGGTAAAATAACCGACTGGTCGATTTTAAAAATTTGATACGCAGGACTAACAGAACCAATCTCATCTGTAAACACTCCAAAATTTAATATTTCACGACTGAGACCAAAGATCAAGTCATCTTTAACAACCTTCTTATTATTTTTTTGTGATTTAGTTAGATTTTTATTAAACTTTTCATCTCGAAAAGTAATACCCTTATTTGTCGTGGAATAAATAGGAGCATCTACATCACCAATTTTTTCGGAATTTGGGGTTAAAAAGTCTTTGAATTGTAAGACATTCCAGCCAGATGGTACATCTCGATTTAAATTCTTGTTTTTCACCAATTCGCCTGTGCTAGATAAGTAATTAAAATCATTGAACCAGTTTTTATAAACAACCGAGACTATTTCTTTTAACAACATCATGTGTATAACATTTTTCTCAATTTTCCTATCATAAATAGCAAGTTGGTTTGCAATACTAACTTGTTCCTCTTTGGTTTCAGGACAAAATATTTCTACCTTTGAAAAATCTTTTTTATTAATTATGGGGACAGCTGTTGAAGTTTCTCCCATAAGCTTTATATGTGGTGAAGCATACTTTATTGCATAATAGATAAAATCAGGGTCGAAATCTTCATATGGCACAACAGAATTAATTTGTTGATTAGTGGCACTATCTATTTCAGTTATCGCCACCTTGCCCATATCCGAACCAATGCAAGTAACACAAATAGAATGTTTTGGGATCAAACAGTTTTTAATTGAATTTAAGCCCAACATACTTATTTTCTTGCTTGTGTTCCTGATAGCTTTAAGTTCGCTGAAGTCAGCTGGTGTAATAAATGGGAATTCATCGTTATAGTATTCAGTAACGCTTGTTTTGGGAGTTTTTCCGGTAATTATTTTACCTACATCTCCTATTTTAAGTTTCCTCATTTTATACACCTCACAACCTAAAGTTGAGATTTTTCAATTGATTCTCTACCTCAATATCAAGTCCTTTTGACTCTTCCATAATTATTGACAGCTGTTTTGTCAATCTTCCCATCTTTTCCTCAAAAGGCTCGCTATCTTTCTCAATAGGCGCAACACCCACATAGCTCGCAGGGGTTAGATTATAGTCTTTTTCCCTAATTTCCTCCAGTGCAACAATTTTCCAAAAGCCTTGTTTATCTTCATAAGGCACTTCTGTACCATCCGCTTGTATAGTTTTCTTTTCATGATTTCGGAAGGAATGATAAGCAGATGTAATATCATTAATGGTTTTGTCCGTTAGTTTACGTTGTGTACGGCTATCTTCCAATGGTTCAGTTTTCATATTACGTGCATCAATAAATAGAATTTCCCCATGTCTATCACGATGTCCATTTTTTAATTTGTTTCTTGTTATAAACCAAAGGCATACGGGAATAGAGGTGGTTGAAAATAACCCACCTGGTAATGTCACAATACAGTCAATTTTATCGTTTTCTATCAAATTTTTACGAATTGTATATTCACTTATAGTTGATGCTGAAAGCGAACCATTTGCAAGAACAAATCCTGCTGTTCCGCTTGGAGCCAAATGATAGAGCATGTGTAAAATCCATGCATAGTTGGCGTTGCCCGCGGGTGGGATGCCATATTTCCCCCAACGAGGATCATCAATTAAGCGTTCGCCTCCCCAATCACTAATGTTGAAGGGGGGATTTGCCATGATATAGTCAGCTTTAAGATTTTTATGCTGATTATTGTGGAAAGAATCTGCGTTCTGTTGGCCTAGGTTAGCATCTATACCACGAATGGCAAGGTTCATCTTACAAAGTCTCCATGTATTGTAATTAGACTCCTGCCCATAAATCGCAAGTTGACCGTCAATTCGCCCCTGTCTATCCTTGACAAACTTCTCACTTTGAACAAACATCCCGCCAGAACCACAGCAAGGATCATATACTCTGCCATCATGCGGTTCGATCATATTTACGATTAGTTCTACAACACTTCTCGGAGTATAGAATTCGCCGCCCAGTTTGCCTTCAGCCCGGGCAAATTTACCAAGAAAATATTCGTAAACTGTTCCAAGGGTGTCTTTGTTTGGATCATTTCCGATTTCAATATTTGCAAGTAGATCAACGAGCTGACCAAGAGCAGTTTTGTCTAACGAAGCACGGGCAAAATCTTTCGGAAGCACGCCTCTTAAAGTTAAGTTTTCCTTTTCAATTATATACATTGCATTATCAATTACCTGACCGATTTCAGGTGTTTTAGCTTTTGCCATAATGTTATCCCAGCGGGCCTCTTGGGGTACCCAGAAAACATTCTTCGCAGTATATTCATCTTTATCTTCAGGATCGGCATACTCATCTTGCGAAATTTCTGCGTAAACTTTAACAAAGCTATCAGAAATGTATTTCAAAAATATAAGTCCCAAACAGACATGTTTATACTCAGCAGAATCCATATTATTTCTAAGCTTATCAGCCATTATCCACAAATCTTCTTTTCTTAACTCGGCCATTTAAATTTTTTTCCCCCAACTAAATAATTTTTTATAATTTACATGGTAGCATCAATACAAAGATACGATGGAAATATATCGACGCCTCCTTGTTCATCTAACCTCATATATCCATAATAGGAATAACAACCGTGGGTGGTTTATTCTGCTTGTAAACAATTACAATCTTGTCTTCCTCATTTACTTCTTTGTATATTCGGGAAGCTTGTCCCTTTAACAACTCTTTAACAGAATGGTACCCCGGTATATGGGTTCCTTTGTCTTTAATCACATAACCACCTCCTTTAGACACTTTATCTAAGTTACTCAAACTTCGGTGCGACCAGGCAAGGCCAAGTAGTTTAGCAGGTGGAAATCCTGCCTGAAATGGTTGAAGCCCAACCATCAGTAGCGAGTCTTGGACTGAACAAAGCAATTTGTGCGGTTTAGCGTAGACAGTTAGGATGTAGGCCTGAATGTGATTGAGCCTCGAAATGAGTAAAACGGATAGGCTGACGATGTCGAAGTATCGGAAAGCAACACCGTACTTTTATCAATAGTGGCGAGATGAGTGCGGCTATCCCGGGGATGAAGAGCCAGGCATGCATCACAATGACTACATGGGAACCTGGGAAACCCTGCCGCTCTTCAGTAATGGAGTATGGCCGACAAGCCCAAAAGCAAGGGAGCCAAACAGCGAGTAGGGAGTCGGATTTCCGCATAGTACCAATGAAGTCGGGTAACGCCGACA
>NZ_SLXT01000045.1 GCF_004341395.1 Heliophilum fasciatum | reverse complement strand
AGTGATATGTCAGCTTATGATTTCGACATCATCTTATAAAAAACCTTTAAATGACTTAAATTACCAATATGTTTTTGGTTAACCGAACACGAATGCATGGCCATTACATAGCAGATGAGTTTTTCGCGGGATAAGGTGGGGGAGATGGTGGGGGAGCAGGCGTAGAGTGGGGGGAACTTGTCTGCTATTGGTGGGTAAGCGGATGAGCCGTCTGCTATTGATGCCTAAGCAGATGAGCTTGTCTGCTATGGTCATTCTGAGAACATCCTTGTCGAATGGTGTCGATTGGTGTAGATGGATAAAAATCAAAATAATTTATTGACGAATAATATAAGGATTGTTATCATGAAAACATCAAAATTAAAATTTAATATAAGGAGGATAATTCATGAGTTGTTCAGTCGTTTCGTTTATGAATATGAAAGGAGGTGTAGGAAAAACAACAATATGCGTTAACTTGGCTTGTTGTTTGTCTAAACACTTTGGTAAAAAGGTTTTGTTAATCGACTTTGATCCTCAATCTAACGCTAGTCAATACATAATACCAGAAAAGCCATACAATAAAATTTTAAGAGAAGAAAAGACTATTTACAGGATTTACAAAGATTCGGACAGATATAGTACGGTTTTAGGTGAAAAAGAAGAAGAAATAAACATAGAGCCGAATGATATTCTATATTCTGTTAATATGAATTTCGATTTATTAACCGGAGATCTTAGGTTGGTTCAAATAGGTCAAGGTGAATCTACGGTAGTAACTAAATTAAATAGTTATTTAGAGCTTTACAAATTAAGAGAAGAATATGAGTTCATATTTATTGATTGTCCTCCCACCCAGTCGGTATATACATCATCTGCTTTATTAGCTTCTGATTATTATATAATGCCTGTAAAACCTGATTATTTATCTAGCATCGGGGTTGAATTGTTTTTCAGTTCAATTAGAAGGCATAACAGAACTGCTACGAAAAAAGTTAAAGCATTAGGTATTATATTTTCATTAGTAAAAGGTTATTCCTATTATAAAGATAAGATGGAAGAATTCAAATCAGCAAATCCGCTGCATGTTTTTGAGAATACATTGCGTGATTCATCGGGAATTGCAAGAGCTACAGAAAAGCATCGGTTCTTATATGATGATCAGGAATATCGTGATGATATTATCAATATTACTGAAGAGTTTTTAGAAAGAATAACATCAATGTAGGAGTTGCTGCATAATATGGATGAGAAATTTCGTTCCCTTTTTGATGATCTTAACAAATTAATTGTAAATGTCTATGGCAAAAAAGATGAAAATAAAAATGCAACTTTTTATTGGGTTATGTTTATTGGTGTTGTAAATAGTATAATGATTTCAAAAAAAATATTTAGAAAAAATTCAGAATTGGCAACATTCCTTTATAATAATTTTGATATTGATTTTCCTGAATATATTAAAAAATCGAGAACTCAAATGATTGGACGCACAAATAGGTTTTTGTTAGAACATAAAAATGATTATGATATACTCAACAATATTAATACGATCTATAGATTTATCAATGAAGCCAACAGTGGTGAAATGGACAAATCGAAATGGTCAGATATCATAAAATCAATAAAATTTTGAGGTATATTATATGCATTCTAGTTTTGTCGATTATGAATACATTTTAAAAAGAGACTTTGAAGAAATAATAAAACATATGAATACTATATATACGGAAAAAAGAGTTGATGAGTCGAAAAAAATATTAAAAAATCTTCACAAGTCTTTATGGGTGATTATTATCTGGAATATTGAGATGAAGAAAAAGTACCCGGGCATTGTTTTTTTTAGGGGGTTGATATCAAATTTAATATCTTCTTTGCATATAATTATAATTAGAGATGCTAAAATGTTGAATTTTATGGAAAGGAACTCGATTGAAATATTTTTGCGTTTTATAATTGCTTTAACTGATAATACTAAAACAAACGAAAAACCCTCTAATATGTTTTGTTTTTTATTTGATAAATACAAAAAACAAAATTACATTCATGATAATTTGCAAAAAATAAAAAACATATATTCGATTGTATCGGAAAATATTCACAGCACGACATATATTCCTGATCAACCTTATGAATGTCTGATAGATTATAATGATTATTATTCTGATGAGCTATTAAATGAAGCGACTAATAAGTATATAAACATTATAAGATACTTCAACAACATATTAGTAAATTTGGAATTAAAAACTTTCCTTGGGATTGATATAAAGAGACAATCTATAATTAGAGATTTTATGTGGAAGGAAGATCTAGATTCGTTGTTAAGTTTGATAAATCGCAAATAATCATATAATTATAATAGTTGCGATTAATGTATCCCGTTTTTCGGAGCCATTAGAAACCGATCTGTAAGATCGGAATTGGATGGCAATATTACGTATTTTCATCATTATTGGAACCTTGTGAATTAAATTTTAAAGGGATAATCAGAGGTGGTGTCGAAGAATCGAGGCAACATAAATACAGGAGGAATGTATGATGTTGCCCACGTGGGATCATCTTGTCGCACAAGAGGATATGGATATTCGCAAGGTTGGTATTGCCGGACTTGGCCATGCGCTTTGTGAAGCCTTGATGCTTCCGCAAATCATCGATCAACAAGTCGTATGGGATGAGCGGCAAGCAAAGCTTTCCCCCGGCACATTATGCAAGGCGCTTGTACTGAACATTTTTGCGCATCGTACACCGTTGTATCATATTTCCGAATCCTTCGAAAAGCATGAAACGACGCTGTATTTTGGTGAGGGAGTTCGTACGGATGATCTTACGGATGATCGTTTTGGTTGGTTTTTGGATCGTTTTGCAGCGGCAAATCCGGCCGGAATCTTTATGCAGGTCGCACTTTCGGCGCTCACGCTCCACCACCGAATGATGAACGGGCTCCATTCCGATACCACATCCGTATCCGTAGAAGGAGAATATTCAGGAACCGAAGAACGCCCGAATGAACTGATTGCACGTGGATATTCCAAGGATCATCGAGCCGATCTCAAACAGATCATGATGGGACTCGTTACCCAAGAAGACGGATTACCTGTCATGGGTCACGTGTTGCCGGGAAATACATCGGATCGAAATTGGAATGGCGACGTCATCGAGTCATTGGCCACCTTTTTGACAACGGAGCAATGCCGGCAAACAACATATATTGCGGACTCGGCGATGGTGACCGGTGACAATGTGCGTACGTTGGCCGATGCAAAGCTCAATTTCATTAGTCGCTTACCGGGAACCTATGGTATTTGTGGTCAAGTGATCGAACAAGCGTGGTCGCAAGATGAATGGAACGATATCGGGAAACTTGCTCAGCGCCCCGATGCCCTGATCCTCCGTGAATATAAAGAACAGTGGCGTGCGAAGATCGCTTTCGCTTCCTGAAACAGCCGGTGATGCTTGGCCCGATGTATCTAAAAACGCCGGAACGCGTCAAGGCGATGGGGTACGTCTTTCTCCTCGCCCTCTTGGTGGCGACGTATCTTGAATTTCGGGTGCGTCATACATTGGCACGACGCAATCAGACGGTGTTGAATCGAGCCGGCAAACCGGAAAGTCGCCCGACGTTTAAAACGATTCGTGAAGTCATGGAGCCCATGGAGATATTGATTGTACATACCGAACATGGACTCGTCCGTAAAATCAAACGCTCAACACCGCAGCGACTATCCCATCATATTTGATGCGGCAGGCTTTAGTCCTGCATTTTTTACGGATCCCTATACCCCGGCATGGAATATCTGGGTACCCGAGTAGCGATGCGCGCTAATTCTTTTTTGCTGATCCCTTAGCCTCGAAAAACGGGATACAGCAGGTTCCGGACAGGCAATGTCGTCAGCTTTTGGGCATTTTGCGTTAGCTAAAACAGTTTATGGCATCATAGAAGTACACAAAACGCCATCCTAAAAATGCAGAATGAAATGCCAAAAGAAAAAAAGGCACTTGCCTCATCTCCCAAAAACCCGTACCCTTCGATGTGTGCAAAACCGAATCGGAGGGGTTGGAAAGGATGCTGCAAATGCCACAGCAACAATATATCAAATTTCTGCGAGAACAGGAAGGCTGTACGATCCGCGAAATTACCGAACGTGTCGGTGTGAACTGGCGTACGGCGAAGAAATATGCCGATTGTGATGATTGGAATTTATCAATCAAGAAAAAGCGGCCTTATGGAGGATAAAAGCTCGCTCCATAGTGAAAAGGAAGGTCTGCAGTGATGCAGGCCTTTTTTGTTGCGTATAATGTGGTGTTTTAGGTGTGGGGCACAGTGACCGATGGGGTGTACAGTTTTCCGGCAGCGGCTGGTCAGCATGTCACTTCGGTGATTCTCGTTTCCTGGGCCTTTTCATTGTTTTAATATGTTAATCACAAGATTGTTTAACAAACAAAGCTTTTGATATATTTTGAAATATTACGTTGACACTCTATTATCGAAATTGGTAAAATTTATTTCAACATTCATGCTGCTACATAGCAACCGACGAAGGCTTAAAAGAACTTCTGAGGTATTTTCGGGGTAGATAAGATAATTGTGGGCAAACCTATCGAAAGATAGGGACGCAAAGCTATGGGTCTGTTGGCGAGCTTCGCCTATGATTGCCAGGTTGCCAGATTATGATGAAAAGCAAAAGGCAATTTGTTTTTGCTTTTTGTGTACAATCTGTAAAAGATGGTTATCATAGGGGGGCGTACGGGTTTGTTTAGAATGTTTAAAAGCAAGGGTAAAATTGTAGAAACAAAAAATATTCAAAGCAATAATTTCAATAAAAAGTTGCTGAAAGCGATCCAAAGTATCCGCGAGGGGCAAGTAACCTATTTGGATATCGATGAAAAGAGCCAGGAAACTTTAGAAATCGCTAAAGAATGGAATGCTCTTGTTGACGCACTTTGCGCGGAGAGAAGAAATACCGTCCTCGGCGTAAACAATCTCCTGATCGAAATAACCAAAATGGATTCCATAAAAGACATGCTCAGCTGCGTTAGACAGCAAAGCCAATCGATGACTACGATTGCCGCCAGTACCGAACAGATGGCGGCTTCTGTGGACGATGTATCCAGTTGGGCCAATAAGGCCACAGAATATGCGGAAAAAGCTGTAACTGTAGCAACGGAAGGTGCAGATACGATCGTTAACGCTTTTTCCTTTGTGGAAGAATCCTTTGTGTCCATCGATCAGATTGATAGTCAGATGCATGGCGTTCAAGAACGAACCAAAAAAATCGGTGAAGTCATTGATATTATCAAAAGAATTGCTGAGCAGACCAATTTATTGGCGCTCAACGCAACGATCGAGGCCGCTCGCGCCGGTGATCAAGGAAGAGGATTTGCTGTCGTAGCGGACGAAGTTCGCAGATTGTCAGAAGACACCAAATCATCCATTAAAGTAATACAGGATAATATCAACAAACTCCAAGAGGAAACACATCGCGCCGTAGAAAACATAGAAAATGCATCGCAGCGATTATTGTCCGGAAAGAATATGGTTACCGGTGCGGTAGGATCGATTGAAGAAATTCGACAAGCCATTACGATGATTAAAGATGATATGCTACACATCGCTGGGGACAATGATGAGCAATCAGCAGCTTCCGAAGAAATCGCTTCCGAAGTTTCTACTGTCGCTGCCGAAACCGAAAAACTCTTACAAGAATGTGTCGATACAGGCAAAAATGTATTTTTGTTAAGCCAAAGCATTAACAACATTCGTATGGAGTTGGCAAATAATACTTTTTGTCTGCAAGAGCAAGATATATTGGATATTTGTATTGCCGATCACCTTTTGTGGCGGTGGCGAGTCTATAATATGTTGCTTAGCTACGAACAGATTGATTCTAAAATGGTTAATACCCACCATGAGTGTCGTCTTGGCAAGTGGTATTATACAACGGGTATGCAGATGTTTAAGGATAATCGCACTTTTATCGACCTTGAGAAACCGCACGCTGACTTACATAAGTTCGCTAAGGAAGCAGCCACTGCTTATGAAAACAGCAACATGAGAGCTGCTGAAAAAGCATTGGAGCAAATGGAAGTTTGTTCAAGAAAAGTGGTTGATGGATTGCGTATATTGAAAGAAATGAAAGCATAAGAATTGAAAGCTTGGGTTTTGTGATGTTAGGCAGCGGCTACAAGGGCGATCAATATTGCCATTTTTGGAGGGTAACCTTATGGAAAATGTAATGAGTCGCAGAGACAGAAAAAAAATTCAAGTACTAAATACTTTAGTTGATTTTGCAATGAAATTATTTATAAATAAAGGATTTGAAGAAACAACTATAGCTGATATCACGAAGTCTGCAGATCTTGGTACAGGTACTTTCTATAATTATTTTCATTCCAAAGAAGATATTCTCAAATATGTATTAGTTCAAAAATTTGATCATTCTAAAAACTCACTAGAAAAAATAGAGAAATCAACGATCACCCCACAAGAAAAAATTAGGCAAATCCTGATAACATTGGCAAAGATATATGAAGATAATCTGCAATTGTTTGGCTTATGTATTAATCATCTAGGACTAAAGCAACCACCACACGGCACTCAGTTTAAAGACATTCTAGTTAGTATTATCGATGAAGGACAGAAAAGTGGAGATTTTAGAAAAAATATTCCAATTGAAATGGTTATTGAAACGTTTATGGGGCTGATCAAATCTGCTTTAAGTAGTCATTCGAAAATTTCTTTTATGGAAAACCTTAATTATAAGCTTGATTTATTTTTGGGTGGACTAACGGAAAGAAATAAGTAAAAACAGGTCACACAATGGATAACATATCCAAATGTGTGGCCTGTTTTTTATAAACTAGATTAAACTATAAAAATAGCAATTAATCGTTAGCTCCATTGCGTATTGCTTGATAAGCTGTACGAGCTGTATCCAAGCAGGCATTAGTTAATTCCTGATACATGTCTGATACTTTTTGGGATAGTTCCAAACCAGCAAGGTTAGGATTTCCCACTTTATATTTAGGATTGGGATTATATTCAAGAGCTAATTCTATCATTTTGGCAATATCATCTCCACGAAGTGCAGAAAGCACCTCAATTGCAGCTTCAAAGCATCCATGTGCAGGACCCGCCGTATATAAATTACCATCAATAACAACTTCACTGGTCAACACTGGAATAGCACCAAACTCCTTTAATGAATCTCCTACATTAAAGTTAGATGTAGCGCGCTTGCCTTCTAAAAGACCAGCACTTCCCAGCACTAGAACCCCATAACAAATACCAATAACCGCAGCAGCCCGTTTCGCTTTCTGTTTGATAAAGTTTATAGTTTCTTGATCTGCCATACTATCTGGACTCATTGCACCAACGATCAATACATCAACGTCAGGGCATTCATTAAAGGTAGTAGTTGCTGCTATAGGCCAATCTGAAAATGCATTGAAAGGTTCAAGGTTTTTCCAGACGAGATATGTTTCTGCATTTGGTGACATATTAAAGGCTACGTGGGCATTAACCACATCTGGCAAAAAAATACCTGGACAAACAAGAGTAGCAACTTTTAATTTTTGGTCAATCGGCATTAACATTGTTTTCATCTCCCTAATAAATTGAATGCGCTCATTCATGAACGGATTCAATTTATATTATATGGTTATATTCTCCGCTAGTCAACTTAAAAATGAATGCATTCATTTTTATAATACTATGCCAGAAACCACGCATCTTTGAATAAAGGGATATTGGAACGAAACAACCTCGCTTCGCCTTCATCAATAATACTTATCCCACAAAAAAACTCGTCTGCTATGGAAAACAAACCCACCAAACGATCAACGCCTATAACCAAAAGCACAAAGAACGGAAGGCTAATTCAGCCTTCCGTTCTTTGTGCGAATGCGAATGCGCTAAAAACCCCTTATATCCCACAACATGGCCCCAATACTTCATCATCATAAAAAGAATGCTTATGCGATGGATGCGTGGACGGAATGGTAAACCAAAATGTAGAGCCTTTGCCCAACTCGCTATGACACCCCATGTCCCCACCCAAAGATTCAACTAACCCTTTCGCCAAGGATAAGCCAAGTCCCGTATGTCTCCGGGTCATTGCATCGTCACTTTGCGCGAGCGATTCAAAAATCCGATTCTGTTCGTTAGCATCAATCCCAACGCCAGTATCAACAACTTTGAAACAAAAGACATCATGGTGATCGATTGGCTTGAGAACCGTTACGTGGATCGACACACTTCCTTGATGGGTAAATTTAATGGCATTATCCACCAGACTGAGAAGAACTTTGCGAAGCCGTACTTTATCCGTGATTAATACCGGTTGGTCATCAATCTCAAAAAAAGTTTCTAACGTTATGCCTTTTTCTTTGGCTTTGGGGAGCATAAGGTGAACAAAATGGTGGATAAATTCTTTCAAGCGCACTTCCTTGAAATCATGAACGGCGCTTCCGTTCGTTAACTTGGAGTAATCTAATACATCCTGGATTACCGTAAGCAACGCATTCGACGAGCGATAAAGAAGATGAGCAGCATGCTTCCGATCTTCCGTCTCGGCCGTTTCCATCAGTAATTCAGACATCCCCACGATCGAATTCATCGGGGTACGGATTTCATGACCTACATTATTAAGAAACTTTTTTTTGACACTGGAAGCCACTTGTGCTTCTTCCTGTGCTTGTTGAAGCTCGCGATGAATCGACGTAAGCAGTTCCTTGTTGTGAATGATGATTTTCTGCTTTTCTTCGATTTTGCTAATGATCCGGTTGATAAAAAGATTCATCTTTTTATTCGCCGGTGATTCCTGGCTTTTGAGAATGATCGCATCATCATAAAGCGGATCATAATCATGGCCGTACTCTCTTACCACATTCAACAGAAACGTAGCTGCTTGGCAAACGACGGGAACTGAAAAGGTTAGAAAGCCTTCAAATTGTCGCATGAGATCATCACAGCAGCGATTACGCTCATATAACTCAGTAAATGAGAAAACCATCGCTTGATCAGGATGGACAATCACAACATTCCATTCGTCCTTTAACGGTGAATCCGGCGTTAGCTCAATAAAAACCGTATTTTGAAAATCTGCGACTTCAAGGTAGTTGATGTTTCGGGCAAAAACAAAAAGCTTAGCACAAACCTGATCCAGTTGCTTATACCTTGCCTTTTCCACTAAAAAAGAATTAAAATCCTGGAAGAACACGTACATTTCCGCTTTAACATTGAAATGCATTACGATGTCTTCCATCGCATGACGTATCCCTATCATGGACGATTTCGAATAAACCTTCTTATCCAACGCTGACTCATTTTGTGACAAGGTTTGATGTAAACCAACCATAACTAGGTAGCCCTCCCTCAGCTAAGCAACATGAATCCTTCTTTGTACTTCCTTCTCTGTGCTTGCTTTTCCACTGCGTGTCAGAACATTCGCTAATAATAACCCGATACCTGCCTATAACAACAAATTTTATACAATTTTAATCATTGCTTTTGCCGTTTAACCTTCCTTCGCTGTAGGGATTGTGAACCAAAAAGTCGCGCCTTTCCCCAGCGTGCTGATGACGCCAATCTCCCCATCCAACGATTCCACCAATTCTTTGGCATAGGATAAACCAAGACCGGTTCCTTCGTACTTTCTGCCCATGGTTCCGTCAACTTGCGTAAAGGCTTCAAAAATCAGCTCCTGATCTTTGCGATCAATGCCGATTCCGGTATCGGTAACGGTAAAGTAAAAGAGATCGGGCAAGCCTTCCGAAGAACTTTTTACATCAACATGAATCGAGACATATCGTAAGCGTCAAACCTTCCCCACCTACAAGTCCAATAAGCGATGTGCAATAATCATCCCCAGAACGCTGAAAATGAAGCGAACTGGGGATGATTTTTCTGAGCAGAGAAGAACTACGAAAAGAATGGGAGGCGCGCGTGGCCGCATTTCAAGCGAGTGGCCAGCGACTCCCCCGATGGTGTGAAGAGAATAATGTCAAGCCATATCAATTGCG
This sequence comes from Heliophilum fasciatum, assembly GCF_004341395.1. GTDB lineage: Bacteria > Bacillota > Desulfitobacteriia > Heliobacteriales > Heliobacteriaceae > Heliophilum > Heliophilum fasciatum. The sequence goes on along the minus strand of NZ_SLXT01000045.1, from coordinate 2,120 downwards.
GTATTGGCTTCAAAAACAAACCGAAGCAATATCGGAATCGGGTTCCACCCATTGGCTCGCCGTGAATGTTGCTCCCTGGAAAAAAGAAGAACGCTCAAACGCCTCCATGGTGGTTCGCGTCGGTCCGGCAACCATCGAAGTTCACGACGGTTTTGATCCAGCATTATTTGCTCAAGTGGCGAAGGCCCTAGCCGAATTATGCTAAATGAAACAACAGTCGAACGCGTATACCTCGCTTGCGGCAGCACCGATATGCGCAAATCGATTGACGGTTTGGCTATTTTGGTCAACGAACATTTTGGACTTGATCCTTTTGCGCCGTGTCTCTTTGTGTTTTGCAATCGGCAGCGCGATAAGCTGAAAATCCTACAATGGGATCACAATGGTTTCTGGCTCTACTATCGACGATTGGAGCGTGGAAAGTTTCATTGGCCGGGTAACGGCCAGCGGGAATCGATCACGATCAGCCGACGGGAACTGCGTTGGCTGCTGGACGGTCTTCCACTACAACAACCGGAGGCCCATCGACCGGTAACGGCGCGCACGATCCTGTAAAAGTGTTGTGCGCGCCGTTGTATTTTAAAAGGATATATGAGAATCCTGTCGAACCTTTGGTGTATGAAGAAAACAACAACTACACCGGACAATCACATCCACTCTCCCCACGTTGTTCCCCCGGTGAGTGCAAGCCCGGAACCGTCGATCGCGGAGTTGCAGAAGCGCTGTGAACAATTAGCGCAGCAAAATACAGAACTTACGGCGAAGCTGAAATGGTATGAGGAGCAGTTTCGCCTTCAGCAACACCGGCGCTTTGGCGCTTCCAGCGAACGCAGTGAACCCGAGCAAGATCAACTGCAACTATTCAATGAGGCGGAAACCGAAGCCCTGGCTGTGCTCGCCGAGCCGACGCTGGAGACGATCACCTATCAACGTCGCAAAGCCACGGGCCAACGGGAGGTTCGCTTTGATCACCTGCCTGTCGAGACGATCGAATACCGTCTCACGGAAGAAGCACAGATTTGTTCCTGTTGCGGCGGCGCGTTGCATGAAATGAGCAAAGAAGAACGAAATGAACTGCAGATCGTTCCGGCCCAGGTGAAAGTGGTTAAGCATGTGCGGTATGTCTACGCCTGCCGTCGTTGTGAGCGGGAAGCGATCCAAACGCCGATCGTGACGGCGCCGATGCCCAAACCGGTGCTCAAAGGTAGCTTGGTCTCACCATCGATGATGGCCTATGTCATGAATCAGAAATATATGGACAGCATCCCCCTGTATCGCCAGGAGCAGCAATTTCTGCGCCTCGGCGTGGAATTGTCGCGCCAAAACCTGGCCAACTGGATGCTTTACGGTGCCCACCGTTGGCTTTCCCTCCTGTATGGGCGCATGAAGCAGATCCTGGTAGCGCAGCCGATTCTCCATGCCGATGAGACCACCGTACAGGTGCTGCATGAACCGAACCGGGCTGCCGAGACCACGTCCTATCTGTGGTTATATCGAACCGGCCGCGAAGGTCCGCCGATCATTCTTTATGACTACCAGCAGACACGCGCAGGCACGCATCCGCGCCAGTTTCTCGCCGGCTTCAAGGGCTATCTGCATGTGGATGGTTATGCGGGCTACCACGGCATTCCCGATGTGACCTTACTTTGTTGTTGGTCCCATTCGAGACGTAAATTTGACGAGGCCATCAAAGCGTTGCCGGAAGGTAAACGCTCGACGACAGGCGTTGTCCATGAAGGACTCGAGTTTTGCAACCGCCTTTTTGCCATCGAACGGGATCTGCATGATGTTACCCCGGAAGAACGCTATACCGCTCGTTTGGCGCGCAGCAAGCCCGTGCTGGATGCTTTTTTAGCATGGCTTCAAACCCAAAGCGCTCAGGTGTTACCCAAAAGTGCACTGGGGCAGGCGATTGCCTATTGCTTGAATCAATGGACAAAGCTCGAGGGCTTTTTGCTTGATGGCCGGTTGGAAATTGACAATAATCGCAGTGAACGTTCCATTAAGCCCTTTGTGATTGGCCGAAATTATGTGCTCACTTAAATTATGTGCTTACTTGGGATTATAACGTGGTAGTAACAGCCAATACTTAAAGTAAAAAGGGATGTTGCTACCATGCC
>NZ_SLXT01000044.1 GCF_004341395.1 Heliophilum fasciatum | reverse complement strand
ATGAAGTGTTCGAGTCAAGCTCGTTTACTTACTAACTGGAATTCATAAATTAAAAGGTTATCACGCTTTTTCAACTGTTTGATTTTCAAGGACCAAGTTGTGCTCATTGTTTAAGCACATGTTGTACCGTTTTTGCGGCACGAAAAGTATCTTATCACGTTTTACTTTTTGAATCAACCGGTATTTTTAAGCAATTATTCAACCTGAAGCAGTATTTTTTGAACAGACAATTCTTCAAGCAATCTTTCAGCTTCAACTTGCTAATCCATAAAAACCCGACGGTTCAATGTAAAGAGAATGGAGCGGGAAACGAGATTCGAACTCGCGACCCTCGCCTTGGCAAGGCGATGCTCTACCGCTGAGCTATTCCCGCATGGCGCGCCCGAAGGGATTCGAACCCCTGACCTCTTGATTCGTAGTCAATTACTCTATCCAGCTGAGCTACGGGCGCATTTTTAATTTTCAAATGGAGCGGGTGATGGGAATCGAACCCACGTCACTAGCTTGGAAGGCTAGGGCTTTACCATTAAGCTACACCCGCAAATAAAAGTCAGCTTTGCAGACATGGTCGGGGTGACACGACTTGAACGTGCGGCCTCCTGCTCCCAAGGCAGGCGCTCCACCAAACTGAGCTACACCCCGAAATGGCTCCTCGAGTAGGATTCGAACCTACAACCTATCGGTTAACAGCCGAGTGCTCTACCGTTGAGCTATCGAGGAATAAGATGGCGGAGCAGACGGGATTCGAACCCGCGATCTCCAGCGTGACAGGCTGGCATGTTAGGCCTCTACACCACTGCTCCGTACTTGGTGCTGACGGATTCTTATTTTAACCACGTCATTGATAAAAGTCAACAGGTAAATTAAAAAATCAGTCATACTTTTTTTTATAAGCAGGTTGAAGGTTACTGATTGACAAAGCTTTATGCCTATGGAAAAATAATTTTCATTGAATGAACGTTTACTTGGGAGGAGAACTCGATGCGGAACTGTCACAGCCCCAGTTCTGAACGACGTCAACAGTTCATGGATGCTGCCATTGAACTGGCCAGCCAGCGTGGATATGAAGGAGCCACCATAAAATTGATCGCTGAAAAATGCAATGTTACCGTAGGTACCATCTATCATTACTTCAAAAACAAAGAAGATCTATTTCGGCAAGCCGTTCAAGAACGAGCATTTACATCAATCTTAGCGACGTTGCTGAATGATATCGACGAACTGCCGATTGAGAAAGGACTTTTTCTCGTTGCTCAAGGTTTTCTTAAAGTCATTCGTGAAGCAGGCATGCTTGTCTCCATCTTCATCAGCGAGAGCGTACATAATCATGAAATCGGCACCATCTATGCCGATATGATCAGCCAGAATCGACAAATGATGCAGGCTTATTTAGATAAAAAGATCCACACCGGCCAGTTAGGAGCGATCGATACTGCCGTTGCCGTGCAGATCTTTTTCGGCCACTTTTTTATGGCCTACTTTCATAAGGAACTCCTGAAAATGGATAATTTGCCGGACATCGATGAAACATTCGTCCTCAATAGCGTAAATTTATTCCTTCGTAGTTGGCAACAGGAGGGCACTCATGTCTAAACAACATAATTTTATCAACGTAAGGCAGTACAAGCGACTCCCCTTGCTCGCTTTTGCTTCGCTCATCGCAACTTCCCTCGTCGTTACAGGATGTTCCGGAGGAAGCACCGGCAGCCATCGACCGAAAGTCGTTGTGGAAGCCGTCAGTGACCAAAGTGTAAACAAATCCCCCATCGTCGCCGGACGAGTGATGGGCGACACCGAAACGGCCGTCATGGCTAAAGTCAGCGGCAGGGTAGTCAACGTTCTTTGTGACGTTGGCCAAGAAGTACAGGCCGGGCAACCGCTTGTTTACATCGATGACCGGGACTATCGCATCGCCTTAGCCCAAGCGGAAGCCAACGTCAGAGGCGCCCAAGCTCGTTTCGCTGATGCCCAAAAGGGTGCCCGCCCCCAAGAGCGCCAACAGCTTGATGAAAAAATTAAAGCAGCCGCGGCCGCTTTAGAAAATGCCAAAGCCAACTTGGAACGTACCCAGTCTCTTTTTGACGCCGGTGCCACCACCAAAAATCAACTTGAGACCGTACAGTTAGCTTTGACACAAGCCCAAACCACCTATGACCAATTGCTGCAACAGCAAAGTTTGATTACCGAGGGAGCTACTGCTGAAACGCTGGAAAACCTACGTGCCACCGTGGCCCAGATGAACGCGATCGCCGATAAAGCCCGCCTTGATCTAGAAAATACAGTGATCACGGCGCCGGTAACCGGTCGGATCGCCAACAAAAACATTCATATTGGGGAAATCGCCGCCACCTCCCCATCTCCCACGGTTCTGTTCACTGTCGTCAGCAGTGCACCCGTTGTGGAAGTCAGCGTACCTGAAGAATATATCAATCACATCCAAGTTGGCCAAACCATGAAGGTGCGCATCGATCAAGTGGCATCTACAACTTTTGAAGCCAAAGTCATCGCTGTCAGTCCCATGGTCAACAGCGCCAGCAAAGAATATCCGGTCAAACTTAGCCTCCCCCCCTCTGACGCCTGGAAATCAGGGATGTATGCCGAAGCCACCCTGCCGGATACCCACAAAGGCTTAAGCATTCCTAAAAACGCACTCGTCAAGCGCGGCCTCGATTATGTTGTCATGGTTACTGACGGTACTACGGCCAGCAGTCGCCCCGTCACTACCGGTCGTTCCGACGGCAGCTTGGTGGAGATTCTGAGCGGCTTAAACGTCGGCGACAAGCTCATCACCGTCGGCCAAGACCAACTCCAAGACGGTGACGCGATTCAAGTCATTGCGGAAAGGGGCACAGTACAGTGAAGAAAAAAATCGCCCTCTCCGTTGGCGGAGTTCTCCTTGCCGCTTTACTTAGCTATGGCGGTTACAGCTATATTGACTCCGTCCGTTATGTCACGACCGATGACGCCCGCATCGACGCTGATATGATCAAAGTCGGACCGGAGATTGCCGGTCGAGTGATGGAAATCCGCGTCAAAGAAGGTGACCTGGTGCAGGCCGGCGAGACCATGGTTCGTCTCGAAGAAAAAAATACTACCTTACAAAACCGTGACAGCGCCCTTGTCCGCGCCCCCGGGACGGGACAAGTGATGAAAAAGATGGTCAACGACGGCGAACTGGTATCCCCTGGCCAACGGCTGTTTTTGCTCGCCGATTACAAGCACCTCTATGTAACTGCGCGTATCGAAGAGACCAAGATCAACCGGATCACCGTTGGCGCGCCGGTGCAACTCAAGGTTGACGCTTTTCCCGGCAAAAAATTATCCGGGGTTGTGGAACAAGTAGGCTTTGCCGCCGACAGTGTTTTTGCCGTCTTGCCCACCAGCAATGTGTCGGGCAACTTCATCAAAGTTACCCAACGGATTCCGATTAAGATTAAACTTCTTGACGACCAGGGCTTGCGCATTCTTCCCGGTATGAACGTAATCGCTAAGATTGCTACCGAGGAATAAGCGGATGAAAGCAAAAAAGCTCCTCATCCTCATCAGCGCGCTCTATCTTCTTACTACCTTGGCAGTCTCAGCGTACTATGGCTATGGTTATTTCAATTATGTGGAGACCGATGATGCCCGAGTAAAAGTGGACACAGCCATTGCCCGCTCCCCGATCACAGGACGCATCATTGAAGTAACTACCAAGGAAAATGCGCCGGTCGCCATAGATGAAATCATGGCCGTCATCGAAGGCAGTTCCGGACCTAACCAGGCGAAGGTGCGTATTCCGGTTACCGTCCCCCTCTCCGGCACCGTGCTTCGCCTTGCCGTCCATGAGCGCGAAGTGGTAACCGCCGGACAACCCCTGGCCGTTGTGGCTGATCTTTCCTCTACCTATGTGGAAGCGCGATTAAAAGAAAAAGAAAGTCGCTTTGTTCAAGTAGGCCAGACCGTGGATATCCAATTCGATACAACCGAAAGCACCCTTTACCCTGGCATTGTCACGGAACTCAACCGGAATACCGAGCAAGTCACCTGGCCCATCATCTCATTGACGCCGGTCCGCCAGCAAGCCATCGAAGAGCAACTTGTCATTGCCAAGATTAAGGTACCTGATGTACAACTCATACCCGGTACAAGCGCCTTTGTCAAAATCAAATTAAAGGAGGGCGCGTAATGGGCGAGAATAGTAAGCATCCCGGTGTACTTCTGGTAACACTCGTCGTCGTTATAGGAACGTTCATGGCCGTATTGGATACATCGATTTTAAACGTAGCCTTACCGAAACTAATGGTTCTTTTCAGTGTCGATACCAAAGAGATCGAATGGATCCTGACATCGTACATGCTGGTCTCCGGCGCAGTGATCCCGATCATGTCCTACCTCGGTGATACTTATGGCTACCGTAACACCTACGCCTACTCCCTGGCTGCCTTTACGATCGGCTCACTGCTCTGTGGGTTAGCTTGGAGTAACAGCAGTTTAGTCGCCTTCCGGGTCATTCAGGCCCTGGGTGGTGGTCTGATTATGCCTGCCAGCATGGCACTGATGTTTCATTTCGTGCCGAAAGAAAAAATGGGCATGGCCATGGGCATATACGGTTTGTCGGTCGCTGTGGCCCCGTCGATCGGCCCCACCTTGGGCGGATTGATCGTTGAAGCTTACAGTTGGCGCTGGCTGTTTATGATCAATATTCCCCTCGGCCTCTTGGGGTTCAGCCTATGTCAATCGCTGCTTCCCGAGACGCCGAAAAAGCCCTCTTCTCATTTTGACTTCTGGGGACTATTTTTAGCATCGGGCAGTGCCTTTCTTTATCTTTTAGCGTTAGCTAAAGGGCAAGATTGGGGCTGGACCAGCTATAGCATTATCATGCTTTTGGTCACCGCAACAGCGATGCTGGCCCTGCTGATTGTCATTGAACTGAACCATCCTTCCCCCATGCTTGATCTGCGTCTGTTCCAAAACAGCCAGTTTACGTACACGGTAATCATTGCCAGCGGTATGTACATTATTTTGCTCGGAGCGATTCTTTTGTGGCCCATTTACCTTCAAAATCTCCGAGGGTACTCGGCCATTCAGACCGGGATGATCCTCATGCCACAAGCACTGGCGATGGGCTTCATGATGCCCATTGCCGGCAAACTCTATGACAAAGTGGGCGTTCGCCCCATGGCCATGATCGGGATCCCGCTGATTTTCCTTTCGACCTATGCGATGCATACCGTAACCGTCGATACGCCCGAGTCCGTCATCAACACCTGGTTAATCATCCGTGGTATCGGTATGGGCTTCACCTTTATGCCTATCAACACCGCCTGTTTAGCTTCTGTTCCTCAATTAAAATCCGGTGCCGCTTCCACATTGAATAACCTTGTCCGGGCCGTCATCGGCTCCTTTGGTATCGCCTTGACCACAACGTTGCTGGAAAATCGGCAGGTTTTTCACACCCATCGCTTGGTCGAAGGGTTAGATGTATTCTCGCCAAGCTGGTCATTAATGCGGGACCTAACCACCGGCATGCTCGCGTCAGCAGGAGATACATCCCTCGTTCAGCCGGCCATGCTGGGGATTATGTACGGTCAGGTACAACTCCATGCAACGACTTGGGCGATGGCCGATGTTTTCTTCGCCTTTGCCTTACTCTGCCTGGTCCTTTTCCCGCTGGTTCTGCTTTTAAAAAATCCGAGTCAAAAAACCGGAAAACCAGTGATTGCCGAATAGAGCTTTTTGATATAAAATTATAATATTCAAGGTTGCCGGAAATAGCAGTATATCGAATCCATAGCAAAAGAAAAAACAACCTGATCGCCACGAATCAAGTTGTGAAAATTGACAATTTTATTATGCACACATCGCGCTATTGGATGATTCACACCAAATAATGATTCAAGTGCAAAATCCCTCATAATAATGCGGCAACAAAGTAAGAAAAGGGTTTTACAAAGGAGTCAATATTGAAGTCAAAGATTCCGGCAGTGATTGGTAAAACAATGGATTGAGAGGTAATGATCATGCCAAGCAAGAATGGTATTGATACCACCCCATCACTGCGCTATTTAGAAAAAGTGCTGCGTCAAAACAAAGAAGGACAAAGTCTGGCCCGTTGCATCCAGTACCGGGATAAAATCGACCAATATGTGCTCAAAGACTTCAATAAAAAAGTTCGTTAACGCAAATAAAAACCTGCCGCATTGATGCCGGCAGGTTTTTTTTATAACTGATTGGTAACTTCCGGATTATGTTTTGATTCATTCATCATTTTACCCGACGGCATTCCCGATTGGGCAAAGTACGCATTAAGCTTGCGAAACATATCACTAAGTTGCACTAACTCTGTGGCTTCCAGTATCTGCAACGGTTCTTTAAGCAGCTCCAGTCGCCGTTGATGCACCCCCCGAATCAGTTCCATCCCTTTGTCCGTCAACGATAGCATCACGACCCGCCGATCGATATCGGAACGCTCCCGGTTTAACAGACCCATACCAAACAATTTATCGGTCATTCCCGTGACCGCACCGGACGTAACGCATAACTCATTGGATATCTCCGTGGCTTTGTAGGGACCATTTTTCCATAACACATACAAAAGAAGAATCTGTCCCTCCGCCAGATGCATGTCCGGCTCAATATTTTTGATCGCTTGACGAAAACAATAAAAAAAACCATCGATTTGGTTCAGCAGTTCGATCAGGGGTTGCTCTTTTTCTCGTAACGCTCTTGACATTCTCATACACTTCCCATACCATCTAAGTATCTTAGCTGATTATTATCTTAGTTTCTAAAATAATAGTAGGCAGAGCGGCGGCAATTGTCAACCCTACCGCCCTTGGAGAAAAAAGTTTTTCAATACAATCACAATCATACGTGCACTCAACACAAGGAGGAACCAGCGTTGAAAAAGCAAATCGGAATCGGGCTTCTGGCCTTAACCCTCATGACCACAGGAACGGCCTGCGGCAACAAAAGCCAGGCACCGGCCGTCGAAGCAACCGTGCAATCGGTTTCTATTGCCCCTGTTCAGCGGGCCACCCTCTCTAACCGCCTCACCTTCAACGGCACCTTAGAAGCGCAAGAGCAGATGAACTTGGTCCCCAAAGGAAACGGCAAGGTCGCCCGGATCAATGGCGAAGTCGGACAGAGGGTTCAAGCCGGCCAAATTCTCATGGAATTAGACAATCAAGATATTCAAGCTCAGCTTGATTCGGCCCAATCCAATCTGGCCCTAAACGAAGCTAACCTGGAAAAAGCACGTTTGACCATGCAGATGGATCAAATCGCGCTGGATGACGCCCGGCGCAATTATGAACGAACCAAATCACTGCACGAAGCCGGTGCCGCAACGACACTGGACTTTGAAAACGCCAAAAGCGCTTACGAAACCGCCGAAAAACGGATCGCCGCCGATCAAGCCAACATCGCTTCATCCCAAGCTATCATCAACCAAAGCAAAGCCCAGATTCGTCAAATTGAAGTTGCCTTAAACGATACCGTTTTACGGGCACCGGCATCAGGTATTATCGCTGCGCGTACCGCCAACGTCGGTGAATATGTATCAAACAGTACGCCGGCCTTCACCCTTGTCAATGTAAGCGCCGTCGAAGTCAAAGCCAATTTGACCGAACAAGAGATTAACTACGTAAAACCGGGCCAAGAAGTAGATGTAAAGATCACGGCTGCCGGAACGGAAACCTTCAAAGGTCAAGTCAGCAAGATCAGCCCCTCGGCCGATGAAAAAACCAAAATCTATCCGGTGTGGATCCGCATCAACAACCCTGACTACATACTCAAACCCGGTATGTTTGCTGAATTCCAAATCAACACCAATCAAAAAACCGATGTGTTGACCGTCGATGCCCAAGCGATCATCGAGCGCAACGGAACGCCGATGATCTACCTCTACCGCGATGGTAAAGCCGTCGAAAAGAAAGTGACCCCCGGCATCTCCGACGGTAAACGGACCGAAATCACCGAGGGGATCACCGATACAGACCAAGTGATCATGAGCGGACTGAACGGCTTAGCGGACGGCATGGCGGTAGCCCTACAAGAACCTGCCGCTCCATCGACTTCGGCTACAACCACCTCGACCGCGGCCAATGCCCCGTCCACAGGCAGCCCAACGGGCACATCAGGATCGGCCCAGTAATGAACCCCGAAAGGAGCGCCTGAGCAATGAGCCTCACTAGTTTTGCTGTGAAGCGACCCGTGGCCATGACCATGATTGTTCTCATGTTCATGGTATTAGGATTATACAGCTACCGCATGATCGGTGTCGATCTGTATCCCAACGTCAACATTCCCTATATTACCGTACGCGTTGCCTATCCCGGTGCCGGCGCCGAAGAGGTAGAGACGCAGATCTTAAAACCCGTCGAATCGGCCGTTTCTTCGATCAGCAAGCTCAAGTCCACCATCTCCCAAGCTTCCGAAGGCATGGGTTTGGTGATTCTGGAGTTCGAACTTTCGGCCAACGCGGACCAAGCGGCCATCGATGTACAGAAAAAAGTGGATGCCATCAAGGATCGCTTACCGGAAGATGCCGAAGATCCCGTGGTCGTGAAGATGGATATGAACTCGGCCCCGGTCATCAACTTAGCTGTGAAGGGCAGTCGTTCACTGGAAGAAACCTATCAACTGGCCGATGACATCGTCAAAGAACGATTACTGAAAGTCAGCGGTGTAACTGACGCCACCTTAGTTGGTGGTAAAGAACGACAAATCCAGATAGACATTGACAAATCCCGACTAGAAGGATACGGCTTATCGATCAACACCGTCGTCCGACGCCTGGAAAACGAAAACTTAAACCAACCCAGCGGCCGCCTTGACCGGCCTGACCGCGAATATAACATCCGCGTTATGGGTGAATTTAAATCAGTCAAAGAAATCGAAGATATTCAAATCCCTTTAAGTGACGGGAAAAGCATCTCCTTGAAAAACATCGCAACGATTCGTGACGACTACAAAGAGATGCGCACCTTCAGCCGCTTGAACGGAGAACCGTCCATCGCCGTGGCCGTTTTTAAACAAAGTGACGCCAGCATTGTCGACATCGGTGATGCCGTGAAGGCTGCCTTGCCGGCGATCCAAAAGGAACTGCCTCCAGACGTGGAAGTCATCATCTCCCAGGATTTTTCCGATTACGTCCATAAATCGTTAAATGGGACTCGTTCATCGATTCTGGAAGGTATTATTTCCACCGCCCTATGCTTGTTTATCTTCTTACGCGATTGGCGTTCCATGACCACCGTCATCATTGCCATTCCCACATCGCTGATTGCCACGCTGACCGGCATGTACTTTGCCGACTTTAGCTTCAACATGATGTCCCTCATGGGGATGGCTCTTTGTATCGGTATTCTTGTCGACGACTCCATCGTCGTATTGGAGAACATTCACCGCCACCGAGCGATGGGCAAATCCGCTCTTGACGCAGTGTTAGAAGGGCGTTCGGAAATCGGCATGGCCGCCATCGCCATTACGCTTTCCGACGTGGTTATCTTTGCCCCGATCGCCTTCATGGGCGGCATGATCGGTCAGTTTTTCCGTCAGTTTGGCTTAACTGTCGTCATCGCCACGTTGTTCTCTCTCTTCATCTCCTTTACATTGACACCGATGCTGTCGCACCGTTTTTACATGGAGAAAGATCCCGAGACCGGTCGACTGAAAGCCAAAAAACGCGAAGCTTCGTTGGCTGGCTTGCTGATGAAGAAATTGTCACCCTACACTTCTCGATTCTGGGCTTTCACAGAAATGATCGGCGATCGGGCCAGTTCCTCCTATCTAAAATCACTCGACTGGTCACTGAATCATCGCAAAACGGTACTCACTGCCGCTGTAGCTGGCTTTATTGCCAGCCTGATGCTGATACCGCTAGGATTGGTCGGCTTTGAGTTCATGCCCAAATCAGACCAAGGATCAATCAGTGTTTCGTTAGAGATGCCCAATGGAACACCCGTTGCCGTTACCGATACGGCCGTCCGGGAAATCGAAGCTTATATCAAAACCATTCCGGAGGTCAAATACTTTCAGAGCAGCGTCGGTAGTTCCGGCGGCATGGGCGCAACGGCCGGTTCTAATAAGGCAACGATCGGGGTGCAATTGTACTCCAAAACCGAACGTTCCCGCTCCATGTGGGAAATCGGTGATCAGCTTCGCAACTATGGCAAAACCTTTAAACAAGGCCAGATCCGGGTGATTGAATCCGAATCCGGCGGTGGTCCCGGCGGTACCGCTATCCAGTTGGAGGTCTCCGGCCCTGATAACAACCGCCTCCAAGCCTTAGCCGAGCAAGTAAAAACTATTGCTGCTTCGACGCCCGGTGCCATCGAAGTGGACACCAATTTCCGTCTTGGTCAACCGGAAATTCAAGTCACCGTTGATCGTCAGCGAGCAGCCACCTACGGCATCTCTGTTGACGACATTTCGCGAACCCTCCGAGCATCGATCACCGGCGACACGGCCACATCGTACCGAGCCGGTGACGACGACGTGAATATCCTTGTCCGGCTGCAAGGTGTCAGCAAAACCTCGATGGAAGAATTAAAACAAATCACCGTGGCGACCGCTTCGGGCATGCAAGTTCCACTCGGCTTGATCACGGAGATGAAAAATGGCAGCGGTCCTACCGAGATCCGCCGTATCGATCGACAACGAACGATTACCGTCTCCGGCAACATTCGTAAAGAAATTCCGCAAAGCCAATTTAACGCAGACCTTACCCAACGGTTGGCGCAACTGCAACTGCCGCCTGGCTATTCCATCAAACAAGCCGGCACAAGTGAAGATATGCAGGAAACAGGAGTGCAGCTCATTTCCGCCTTCCTCTTATCGATTACCCTTGTCTACATCGTGCTGGCCGTCCTCTATGAAAGTTATCTCACACCGATGATCCGGATGATGTCACTGCCGCTGGGGATCATCGGCGGACTGATCGCTTTAGCCATCACCGGTAAGACCATCAACCTCTTCTCCGGCATTGGCATCATCATGATGGATGGTCTGGTTGCCAAAAACGGCACATTGCTGATTGACTACACCAATACGCTGATGGAGCGCGGCGGAAAAACATTGCGAGAGTGCCTGGTCGAGGCCGGCAAAACGCGGTTACGGCCGATTATGATGACAACCTTTACGATGATCTTCGGTATGCTTCCCGTGGCTGCGGCCCTTACAGAAGGAACAGAAATTCGTTCCGGGATGGCTGTCGTCATTATCGGTGGTTTAATCACATCAACCATATTCACGCTGGTTGTTATCCCTGTTTTCTACACCCTTATCGATGACTTCATCCAATGGCGGAAGCGTTCAAAGCTGGAACGGCTCAAGAAGCAAGTCGCTACGATTGAAGCCAAACAAGCTGCACTGCGATAACACAAAAAGACCAGCATGGGGGCAGAACCTCCATGCTGGTCTTTTGTTTGATTAAGAGAGAATCAATAAATAATACACTAATTTTTAATATAATGTTGAAAACTATAGCTATAATCGATATCATAGAATTATCAATTATATGTTAAGAGCAATAAGAAAAACCACAATCACACTTGTACGACACCTGCTCTTACGGCAAGAAAGGAATATTGGTTTGAATTCTTCGTTGTCTACAGCCGTGCATCCGGCCTTATCCTCACAGGAATTACGGTTGAGCCGGATTATTGAACATACACCTGTCGGAGTATGCATCACTGATGAAGCAGGCTATTTTCTGGCCGTCAATCCCGCCTATTGTCGCATTTATGGCTATACAGCGGACGAGTTAGTCGGTCAGCATTTCACGGTCGTTGTCCCCCCTGAATCCAGACAACTTCTTTGTAACTTACATGAGCGCTTTATTCATTATGGTTCAGAGATCCGCGGAGAATGGTCTGTGGTCAATAAATCAGGAAAGCTCATTACGATCTTGGCTGACGCTGCCCTCATCCATGATGCCGACGGGCAACCTCAAAAAGCCACCTTCGTAACCGATATCACCGATCGTAAAGAAATGGAACAGGCACTTCAACAGTCCAATCGCGTCAAATCAGAATTTCTCTCTAACATGAGCCATGAACTGCGCACCCCGCTTAATGCGATCTTGGGCTACTCCCAGTTGATCAAAACCATGCTGGATGATCCATCGATGATGCTTTCACGCGAAGATAATGCCCTCTTTAACGATCACATCATCAATGCCGGTTGGCATCTACTTTCCCTCATCAATGACATTCTTGATCTGGCTCGTATTGAAGCCGGAAAAATTACCGTTGAACTTAAAGAGATCCAGCTTGGCCCGGTTTTTCAAGAGGTGATGAGTATTTTAGATGCACAGCCGAATACGGCTAAGGTACAATTAAAAGTCATTCAACCTGTACCTGATCTGCACCTTTATGCCGATGCTACCCGCCTCAAACAAGTTCTGGTTAACCTCGGTTCTAACGCGATCAAGTATAATCGTCCCGGCGGTACGGTCACCATACGATGTGAACAACGTGACAACACAATCGTGCGTATTTGCGTTGAAGACACAGGTATTGGTATTGATCCTGCACAAATGGAAAACTTATTCCGACCTTTTGAGCGGTTAGGTGCCGAACGAACGACCATCCAGGGTACTGGTATTGGTTTGACAATCAGTCAGAAACTTATTCAGCAAATGAACGGTACTATCGGTGTTGTCAGTCGCCTTGGAGACGGTAGCTGCTTCTATATCGATTTGCCGGAAGCCCATCCTTCTGCAACAGAAGTCTTGGCGGTATCGGCTAAAAACTCCTTCGACAACACTCGTCTTTTCCAGGATCAAACTAAAACGATACTCTACATTGAAGATACGACTACAGACCGTGAACTGATGGGGCAAATACTTGCCCGTTACCGAAATATCCGCTTACTTACTGCTGAGGATGGTCTGTCCGGCATTGAAAAAGCCTGTTGTGAACACCCTGACCTCATCTTGACCGATCTTCGTCTACCCGATATGAACGGTACCGATGTGTTACGTCAATTGCGTAATTTTGATGAAACTAACCATATCCCGATCGTTGCGATTACATCGGATATATCAACAGAACAAAAACAAGAACTACTGGCTATGGGCTTCCAATGTTACATTTCTAAGCCCTTCGTTTTAGCACAGTTACTGCAAACTTTAGCTGAAGCTTTATTCGATAAATAAATAATTAAGTATAGACAGCTTATAAATAGCTTATAAATGACTTTACAATATAAAAAAGAAAGACCCCAGAGAGTCGCTTGATACTCTGGGGTCATCAATGGTCGCAATCACCAAACAAAAAACTTTGTTAACAACTGCAGATCGTTGCAGATCGCAATAAGAAAAAAACTCCCGCGCAAGCAGGAGTTTTTTTGTTTGTACCCTGAAAACTACACAGAAGCTTTGCAAGTATTAAATGATTTATTTCATCCTGTGAGGTCAAGACCTCGACTGATTCGTACCCGTCCACTAAACACCTCGCGGTGCGTACATGCCGGGCCGATCGACCAGATCGTCTTTCTGG
>NZ_SLXT01000043.1 GCF_004341395.1 Heliophilum fasciatum | reverse complement strand
GCCATTGGTAGTGTGTGCAACCCACGAGATGAATAAACATCGTTATTCGCTAGCCGACTAGGCCGATTGTTACCCACACGAAACAGCGAAGAGGCTTAAGGTTCATCTATCATAGATAAGGCTTTTTAATGTTTCAATAGTAAGATATTTTTTGGTGTCTATATTTTCTATTGTGATATTAAATAGATCGTTCTTTATATCTTGAAGTTTTAAAACTTTTTCTTCAATGCTATTAGCTGTAATTAGTTTGTAAATTGTTACCGGATGTGTTTGACCAATTCTATGTACACGATCAGCAGCTTGCTTTTCTGCTGCAGGATTCCACCAGGGATCATAAATTATAACATCATATGCAGATATTAAATTTAATCCAACACCTCCGGCTTTTAAGCTGATCAGAAATATTCCACGATCAGCATTTTGGAAATCATCTACTACTTTTTGCCTGTTGTTTAATTGTCCGTCCAAATAAAAATGATTAAACCCTTTTGATTCGCACCATTTTTTAATTATGTTTAACATTGATGTGAATTGGCTAAAAATTATTATTTTGCGACCACGTTCATATAATTCAGCAACCTTAAACTTCAAGGTTTCAAACTTGCCAGATTCTTTACAACTATTTACATTATGTATTTCTGTAAGAAGAGAAGGATGACAACAGATTTGCCTAAGCATTAGTAATCCTTTTAATATATACGAACTGTCTATAATCTCATACCTTGAATTTTTTCTTTCCATATCTCTATTGATCGAAACAAGCATAGCTTCATATAAATTACGTTGTGATTGAAGCATATCACAATAAATAATTTCTTCTGTTTTTATAGGTAGTTCGTGCAACACTTCACCTTTAGTTCTTCGTAACACAAAAGGGCTTATTATACTTTTAATTTGGTTTGATTCTTGATATTCGCTACCGTTTTTAGGTAAGTATCTTTTAAACAAAGATTGTTTACTCGACAAAGTATTACTGTTTAAAATATTTAGTACCGACCATAATTCCATTAAATTATTTTCCAAAGGTGTTCCAGAAAGCCCAATTTTCGATAATGACTTTAATCCAGAAAGTTTTTTATAGGTTTTACTAATCGAATTTTTTATAATTTGAATCTCATCGAACACAATCAACCCAAGGTTCATAGATAATAATGTTTTAATCTCATTGGCCGCTGTAGCGTATGTGGTAATAATTATACTATCATTTAATTTATATAACTCGTCAGCATTTCTACGACTACCGTGGAATATAAAAGTATTTAAATTATCATTAAATTTTTTAATTTCTCGTTGCCAGTTTGTAAGAAGGGTCTTTGGAGCTATTATTAAATTATTACGACCTTTTTTCTTAACTTCTTGGTCAGAAAACAGTGCTATTATTTGTATAGTCTTCCCAAGGCCCATATCATCTGCTAAACATCCTCCCAAATTGTTTTTATATAGCCATTTTAACCATTTAACCCCAGCTAACTGATAGTGTCTTAAAGCATTTTTTAATTTATCAGGCAAGTCTACTTCAATGCCAGCATAATCAACAAAGCTCTCAAAGTTTTTAATATCTACTTGGATATCAGATGCTATATCAAGAATTGGGAGAAGTGAAGATTTTGAGACTATTAACTTCCCTTGATCCTCTACCATTTCTGTTCGATATTTAGAAATTGATTTCGGTAAAATTACTAATTTATCATCGATTTCAACAAAATTGTTATTATTAGATATTTTTAGATATTGTGATAAATTAATTATTTCATCTTCGATTTTCACATTTGCATCTATCGAAAACCAATTGATATCATAAGAAATATTATAGAACGTGTCGTTTTTAGGAATTATCTTTTTTCCATTAAAATAATATACATTGAAACCATTTTCCAAAAGAAAATTTATAGATTCAATCAAACCACCACTATTTACGTACTTATATTGATTTGATTTGCTTTTTCTAAAATTACCAGTAATTATTATTTTTTCAAAATACAACTCTCTGTTTAAGTCACGCATGTAGTATTTTTTATCTTTAATAACTTTTGTTTCTTTTGAATCCGAAGGAATATGAATGCCATTGTAAGAATAAAATAAATTCCCTATAATTTCTTTATCTTTCTTTTCTAGATACAGCAGGGGCATCGGATCAACTTGCACATTTTCACTTATATTATCATTTGTCTGCTGATTTATATTTTCGTCTTGATATATATCAACATATAGCAATCCATCCTTATAGCTTAAACTATTTTTTGAAAACAACAATATCTCTTTTTCGTTTTTTTCGGTAAAATCTTGCTTGGAAAAGATAATTTTTTTAATAACTAAATGTTTCTTTTCTTTACTCAACCAATAAACATTACCTTCTAGGTTTTCTCTTTTGAATATCTTCAATATATTCTCAGAAGAAACACAGATTTGATTTTTAGATATTCTTGGATTGTTAATATCCAAAAGTATTTTTTTGAGAATATCGAACTCTTTCGAACAAATATTTTCCACTTGATTTACCTGATTAAGATCAACTTTTTTTAGAAGCCCCGAGTAAAAACCTTTTTTTGTAATTTTATTTTTCCCCAGAAACGTTTCCAACACAAGTTTATTATGCTTTTCTGTTTCTTTTGTATTTATCGAAAATATTATATCCATCCTGCAAGCAACCCACTTTATCTATATAATAATTCGTTCGTCTTAATCATTAGTTCATAATACTTTTCTTTATCTTTCACGGTACATTTTCTGGAATGAATATTTTCAAAATCATAACTATCAAAATCTTCGACATTCGTCAATTGTGGAAAATGTCTTATTCGACAACCTCCTCCGCATATAAACTTCAGTTCACATTCATTGCACGGACGCAAATTATTTATATTTGATATTGATTCTGCTTTACTTGAAAGATCATATAATTCACCAAATGACATACGTCTTACATTCCCATAACTTGATATCTCATATATTCTGTTACAAAAATATATATCACCAGTCGCCGAAATAGTTATACCTCCATACCCACAGTTATCCAAAATATAGTTTTCCTCATGATTAAGAGCAAATACATTTTCCTCAGTGCCTGGATAGACCTCTTCGATAATTTCATTAATTATTTTTCTGTATTCCGAATTCAAATCATCATTAACTGCTACTTCTCTGCCTTTAATCAGTTCATAGTTAAACTTTACTCGGAAATCACTGCAATTATATTTGTTAACCATGTTTTTGGAAAATGAAATATACTTATATTTATTTGCAATCAACTCTTCATACAAAGGAGTAATCGCTAATGTAACTTTCACTTTCTTTTCTAATAAATTATTAATTGTTTTTAACGACTTATCAAAACTACCATCCCCTCTAACTTGTGAATTGCTTTCTTCATCATATCCATCTATACTGATTTGCACTTCATCAACATACGGATAAATACATTCAACTAGATTCTCGCTCCAACTAACACCATTTGTTAATATTGTAATCAGAAGGCCTATTTTCTTGGCAAAAACAACAATATCCAAGAAGTCTTTTCTTAATGTAACTTCTCCCCCGGTAAATGTTACGGCAGCTCCATTTCGTTTCTTAAATTCTCTTAGAATATTTTTAATCTCTTCCGTGGTAAGTTCATTATCACTTTTATTTTCCGCAAACATATAGCAGTGGGGGCAACGCAAATTACACTCATTCGTTAAGTAAATGCATATTCCGTTTCTTTCCGGCCTTTTTACTTCAAATATTTCAAATTTTTTAGCCTCTAATTGAATCAAAACATCAGTTACACAATTCATATCATCTTCGCATTTCACGAATATATTTATTGTTTCCTCAATTGATTTATTTATCAAACTTTTGAATATAGAAAGATGTTTTTCTGTAGGCAATACAATCCAATTGGCTGTTTCAACAGAAATGACTATGTATTTTCTATTATGTTCAATGATGCGAATATTATTAGAAATTTTATATCTCTTAGAAACATCAATAGCAGCTTCCATTTGTGACATATTTATACCTCCTAAATAAATAAGGGCGAGGAACTGCAAAAAGCAACCTCACCCCTACGTTTTTCATACATTCTAATTTAGGAATTAGTTTTGGTTCGCAGAACAGGATTTAAAGCAATACATAGCATTAACACGAGATGTGTCTTCTACCTTCTTCACAACCCAAGTTAATTTGATTTCTTTCATTTAACTTCACCCCCTTAAATTGATAATATTTATCATCAGTTAATTTTTAACCTATAAAGTCGTAGCCAATAAGTAACATAGCCTTAAACAACAACTACAAGATTTTCATAACGATTTAAGCATACCAAAAGTGCTAATATTCGTCAATATATAATTGAGACTTTTAACCATCGACACCAATCGACACCAATCGACATTATCATAGATCGTAGACATACTAAACTATTTTGACGATAGCGATCAAAAACCGCCCCACACGTCCCCTCTGTGCCCCTAAAAAGTGTCCCCTCGACCGTTTCCCCCTGAACCGCCACTGCACCGCACGTTCCCCCAACGTGTGCCCCCACACGGCAAATGGCGAAATACTGTGCTTCAATCGCTGATTTACAGCCCTAACGTGGCCCGTTCACTCCATTCATTGCCACTATCGCTACAACCGGTCATCGTGGTCATTGTGGCCACCGTACCCCCAACACTACACCACCAACTACAATCCCGCTGTTCAGCCGCTACCGTACAACACCACACCCCCATCGGCCACTGTGTCCCACGCCTACAACACCGCATTTTACGCAACAAAAAAGGCCTGCATTACTGCAGACCTTCGTTATCATCATGGTGCCGAGGATGGGACTCGAACCCGCAACCTACTGATTACAAGTCAGTAGTCCACTTGCGGTCAGACTACCCCAATTCAAATTATAGCCGCGTTTTGAAATCTTGAACATCGTCATAAAGCGTCTTGGCCTTCATTGGGCAGCGTTTACGCCGGTTTATGATCGTTTAATTGCAGACTAACGCAGATTATCGAGGTCATCGATAGGCAACCGGTGGCGTAAGAAGGCTGCGCTGGGCCGTAGTTGGCATCATAAGCACAGCACAAGCACAGTAGCCACGTAGCCGACCGTTATTGCCGATGGAATCCTCATCCGTTATCTCATAAATATCACCATTTGCCACGTGAGCCTACACGTTCCCCACTGTTGCCCTGGACGTTATTTCAGGTATAAACAGTCTAGGAAACTTTTTTTCGTGGCGTAAAGGGCGACGTGTGGGGCGGTTTTTATTGCAGTGTCCGGAAATCGCATTATTATTGGTAGGAACTGCTATGGCGGAGAAGAAAACAGCGTGGCCATCGATGCTCACGCTGTGAAAACTGCTATATATCGCTGTCCGTCGCGACTATCCGAGTTGTCCTTGCCACCGCGCTCTCGTATTTAACATGCCTTCCAGCTTGCCAATCGCCTGCTTCTTCAGATCAGGCAGCACGTGGCTGTAGGTATTCAATGTGATTCCAATACTACCGTGGCCCAACAACTCTTGTACGACCTTCGGATGAATTTCGCTCTCCAGTAACCGCGTAGCGTAGGTATGCCGCAGTGCATGAAGATTTGTCACCGGTACGTCTGCTTTACTTAGTAATTGTTGTAACTTTCTAGCGAGATACCGTTGCGAAACTTGATGGCCAAACATCGTCGTTATAACCAGACCTTTGTCTTGATAATCGGCACCTGTGATCATTCGTTCCCGGCGCTGAAATATCAGCCATCGGCGTAGGTAGCGGACGAGATCGTCGGTGATCGGAATACTGCGGTGGCCATGTTTGGTCTTCGGTGGCTGCGTGATAACGCAGGTCTTGTTAGCGGTAGCATCTGTGTCATGGTCAGCGTTTTTCACAAGGATGGCCGCTTTGTTCACGCGGATAACCGCTTGCTCAAGGTCAACATCGGCCCACGTCAGTGCCAGCAGTTCCCCTACGCGCATTCCGGTGCCCAGCAGTAAGTGGAACGCGGTGCCCAGGCGATCATCGTCGGCCACGGTCAGCAGTTTACGCATTTCCTCGACGGTCATTACGCGGATCTCTTTGGCGACCTTCTTTGGCTTGCGTAGGTGTTCGGCAGCGTTGCGGCTAACGAGACCTTCGTGTATTGCTTGCTTTAATGAAGCTCGCGCTGTGATTTGGATCAGTTCTACGGTTCTGGATGACAGGCCCGATTGATGCCGCTGGTTCAATAACTGCTGCAACTGCGCGGTTTGTAACGCTTGTACCTTCACGTTGCCCAACATGGGCTTCAAATGAAACCGGGCGATATACTCATAGGATTCCCATGTCTTGGGACGCACGTGGGGGCGGACATATCGCGTGAGCCAGATATCCAGCCATTCACCGAAAGTTACTGTGGAGGGAACTGTGAACACGCCTTGCCGTTGTTCAACAAGTGCCTTGTCACGCCAGTGCAGTGCGTCCTCTTCGCGCTTGAACGTCTTACGCGCATACTTCGGTTTGCCGTTGTCATCCTTACCAAGGGAAACCTGTGCTACCCAATAGCCGTCTTTTCGCTGATACACGCAACCCTGGCCATTCTTGTTCTTCGCTGACGCCATGATATACCCGCTCCTTCAGTGGTGTCGTGAGGTACTGACTTTGGAGGCAGGTGTAGGTTATCTCTGATGGCGGCAGAAGTGAAGAGAAAGTTTTGACGTGGGGCAACGGTGGTTACGGTGGCCAGCGTTATGAGCGTGGGCACAGTGGTTACGGTGGTTAGCGAGGGGCGGTGGGGTACCGGGGGATATTGATAAAGTAGCCGAAAACTTTGGCTCATTCAGTTCCCTAGTAAAGAAACAGCTTAACCTTCAATAGCTAAACTGTGCGCCACCATTAAAGATGTATTATAATTATTTCATTTCTTTTCCAAGCAATAAAAGAATAGCATTAGCTAACGCATCATTTTTTTCGCATATTATGGATATGGGTATTTTAAGGTACTTATTTCTACCGTTATCAAATAAACGGTCGTTATTATTCGTTAATCCCTCAACATCCCGAATCCATTTTTCACATACGTCTATACCTTTTACCTCTAACTTTTCATAATACTGTTCTTTTGTTTCAAAATTTAAGCAATCCCCCCCATTTTTACGATTAAAAAGTGTGACCCATTTTCCGTTTACACGAATTCGAAACGAAAGTCCTTTTTCTTTTACAGTATCAAGATAGATATCTGGATTATCAGAAGTCTTTGTGCTAACAGTTAACCCTATCTCAAAGAATTTATTGAATATCGGATTTAACTCTTGATGATTGTCCAAGATTGGTTCTTGTCTTGAATATCTGTCTGGGTTGGAGTATTGCTTCAGGATATCAATAGCGTATTGCGCCGACACTCTTTCTTGTTCATGCAATGAAATATAAATATCATGTAACTTATTTTTTATTTCTTCTATCGTAATTTCCGAATCATCATCAGTAGTTATAGAAAATATTCTTACAGGATTAAATGCTTTTTTATAATTTTCTAATTGAATTTGAACCTTTGGCCCTAATTCAACTTCAACGTAAGCAATAATTTCACCATTATATTTACATGCGAAATCAGGCCTTAATCCATTCTTAGATTTAGGAGAATAAATTATTGTACCTTCCGGCAAGTCCAACTTATCTAATACAAACCTCTTGAAAGGCGTGATCATTAGTAGATGAATAAAGGCAAGATTAAACCTGTTCTCTTCATTTGATACTACCTCATTTACAAATAAATCATCAATATACATATTATTTAAATCCACATCCTTAAACTTTTTAGTATTCGGTTTTGTCCTTGTCATCGAGGAGAATGGTTGAGGGGACGTAGCCGTTGAGCTGGTCGTAGCCTGCTATTGGGGGGACCATCCTTGTTCGCTTTACCGCCGCCTGTTTACCCGCCTGCAAAAACTGGCGTGACTAAACACGAAAACAAAGAGCATGCAGTCACAATCATCAAAAACTTTTTTTCATTTTTATTTAATGTAATGGTTCTATTTTCAAAGAACCCTTATTGAAGTTAGTTGTATTGGAACTATTCGTAAGTGCAGATAGTGCTTTTCCTATTACACCATCAGTATACATCGTATCTTGGTGATTGTAATTTGTCCATGATGACGGGCTCTCATTTGTTTTCCCCGGTCCCGCGAACCAGACGAACTTTTCTCCAGTGTACATTTCGATGAACGTTGACCATTCAGCACCTTCAAACCCCCGCACTACTAATCCTCACTGCTTTGTTTCGGGGTCCACATAGTATAGGATGTTCTTCTCAGGAATGCCCCACAATTGAAGGTATTTTGCTACATCTATCATGTAGCCTCCACGCGGATCCTCCACGATGATATTAGGGTGCGTGTCCTTGGTAATTGTGAGAGATTTTTGTTGATTAGTTTGTTTCTTCACCTTGGCCGGTACGTTTTTCCACGTTACTACAGTAACCTCTTGTGTATCAGTGTTAAAAAAAGCCACCCCGCCAAGACCCTGGACCACGGTACGTAACGGAACAAATAGGCGATCTTGTACGATTTCTGGAGCGACAACATCCTTTGTGTACATTCCACCTGACTCTACAACCAAACTCCCTGTTGTCAAACCAACAACATCATTAGCACCGCTTACATCCTTACGAGTAATTACAGCACCACTACCTGCTGGTTTCGGTTTGATGCCGGAATCATCCACACCCATAGCGTAAGCCGTGAATCGCACCGGCATCATCGTTCGCCCGTCTTTGATATAGGGGGCCACGTCTATCTGCCGCTGTTCACCGTTGACAGTGTAAGCAGTGCTGCCGATTTTGAATTTGCTGATGATTAGTTGATCCGCTGGCGTCTGTGCTGCTGATGCTGGACCAGCTAAGTTTACGACGGATAAAGAAATTGCAACTGTTGATATCAATATGTGTCTTGAAAACAGTTTAGGTAATCGCAACTTGAATTCCATATACTATCCTCCTAAATTTTAAGCTCACTCTCCTTGGATTAAATAGTAAAAATGCTAATATGTATAAATCAAAAGAACAAAACTGAAATATTCCATTTTGATACATAGCCTCTGAAAGCCGAGACCACGATTCCATCGGAACATAGTATTCGGTTTTGTCCTTGTCATCGAGGAGAATGGTTGAGGGAACGTATCCGTTGAGCTGACCGTAGCCTGATATTGGGGTTGTGTCGTTGTTTTTGTCGCCTTCCCCTGCTGCAAAGGCAACAGCAGGAAGTAATATAAGCATCCCACAGGATACCAAGCCCAGCTTTAACAATTGTTTCAAATTCTTCATAAGCACCTCTATCTTTTATTCAAAGTTAGAGTGCCCGACTTAAATGAAGTGTGCATAGGAGAACCTATAAGTGCAGCGATCAGATCCCCCGTAGGTCCATCCGAGTAGATAGAATTGCCGAGAGAATTCCCTTGGCCTGGGTCATAGTTACCCCACGACCATTCGGTATCACTACTTTTCCCTGGTCCCGCGAACCAGACGAATTTTTCCCCTGTGTACATCATCATGAACGTTGAACCTTCAGCACCTTCAAATCCCCGCACAAGTAACCCTCCTTGTTTCGTTTCCGGGTGTACGTAGTACAGGATATTCTCTTTGGGTATGCCCCACAGTTGTAAGTATTTTGCTACATCTACCATCCAGCCACCACGCGGATCGGCTACGATGACATCAGGATGCGTGTCTTTGCTGATTGTTAGAGATTTTTGTTGGTTGGCAGGTTTTTTAGCTTTGGCAGGTACGTTTTTCCACGTAACTACCGTAACCTCCTGCGTATCAGCATTGTAAAATGCTTCCCCGCCAAGAGCCTGAGCCACAGTCATCCGTGATCGGTTAACCAATTATGGTAAAATTTATTCAATGAATTCACCACGTTGAAAATGCCACATGATGATCCCAAGGTGGGAGGTCACCCCATATTGTGGGTATTTTCATTATAATTGCAACAATCATCGGAAAATGTTGTAAATCGGAGTTGTTTTTTTCGGTTTTTTTAGGGCATTAACGAAATCAACAGATGGGGTACGTGTTCTCATTTGGGCAAACTTGGTTAACCGAACACGAATGGAGCCACAGTACGTAACGGAACAAATAAGCGGTCTTGCACGATTTCTGGCGCGACAACGTCTTTCGAAAAGATACCACCTGACTCAACTACCGTACTTCCTGTCGTTAAGCCCACAATATCTTTAGCACCACTAACGTCTTTTCGAGTGATGACAGCCCCACCGCCCGCTGGTTTAGGAGCGATACCACTTTCGTCTACTCCCATTGCGTATGCAGTATAGCGCACGGGCATCATAGTGCGACCATCTTTAATGTATGGGGCCACATCCATCTGCCGCTGCTGTCCGTTTACAGTGTAGGCAGTACTACCGATCCTGAATTTACTGATGAGCAGTTGATCCGCTGGCGTCTGGGCTGCCAATGCAGGACCAACTAGGGTTACAGCGGATACAGCAAATGCCACCGCCGGGTTTAGAAGGTATTTAGCGATCGGCTTGTTGTAAGATAACTTGAATCCCATCCACTATCCTCCTACAAAGAAATGCTTTTCTTTTTTTCGACAGGAGTTTTCCTTATCCTCCATTGCCATGGTCATTTTCTAAAAATAAACAACAGCCCTCCGTTGCCGAAGGACTGTCGCCGCTGGTCACGTTATTCAGGTTTGCCATGATTGTCGCTGAACATCGTTGACTTCCTCGCCCACCAGAGCGATACTCACCCTGCGGCCACCACTGGCCGACGCCAAGGGACAGCGGATTTGAAACCCACTGCCCCATCAATCGAATAGCGTCCACAGCGGAAGGCGGCTTGCTACCTAACCTTCCCATAAGTGAATAGCGCCCTTTACAGTTATCAAAGAACGAGAATCACAGTGCCTCAGTTACGCCGACTCACAGTAATACCGTTTTTTCCTTATCCGATCCTTACTGCACGTTGCCATCACGCCCACGTGCTCTGACGACATCTCGCGACGGCACCGCAGCTTCCACTGTCCTTCATTCAAAGCCGGGTACTCAGTGCGGACGAATTTCCAGTGCCAGCAGTACTCGGCGAAGCTTGTCGTCAAATTGACCACAAGCTCTACGCCCCCTCAGCTACGGCACAGCAGTAGTTGGCGATGACCAGCGTTGTCACAAGCCATCAAATTGATTAATTGTCGGTAGCGGTGCCCCGTTCAGTAGGGTGGCGATGTTTTGACGATACCCCAATCCACATAGTAAATATTGCTCCTCAACTGCACCAGCGTTGACAACAGTCCCACAACGAGAAAAAAGCGGAAAGGCGTTAGCCCTCCCGCTTATCCAATCCAGTTTTATGAAGTTTATCGATTATTTACAGTGGCTACGTTACTTATCCATCCGTCGCGCTTCCTCAGCCATCTGATAGCCGAGGCGAATCAATGTTAGGCTGTCGGGTTCCTTTTCCCCTGCTTTCAACGGAATAATCGGCGGCTGTGCTTTAGCGGCTTCCTTCTCCTTGACTTCCCGCTTCTGGTTCAATCGCTCATAGCCCAGCGCCATCAACTCAATGGGCGTTAACTCCTTCTTCACGACCTCTTCGCCATCCTCGACGAGAATCTTCATCAGATCCCCGTTGGCGTTGGCGCGATACTTCCAAACTTTACTCATGGCCATTCAACTCCGCTAATTTTTTCTGTGCCGTGCTGTCCTTCCACACATGTTCCCCCGTCTTCTCATACAGCCGCACCCACGCACAAACATAGGCATTATTGAGAGCGTGTGTACTTTCGCCTTCCAAGGGAACCACGGTGAGATCCATGCCAGTGTAGGTTCCGACGGTGGCGTAACGAGGCAAACAGGGATGAGCGCGCCGATAATTGAGCGCCTGTAACTTGTCGTGATCTTCCAGCTTGGAAACATAAACGGCATCCATGAAGCGATCATAGGCCGTGTAAAATTCCTGCTTCTTCTTGTTGATTTCACAGTAATACAGCAGCAACTCCGCCTTCTTCTTCCGCGCTTCCACCATCATCAGGTCGTACTCACCAGCGATCTTTTTCCATTCCTCATTCTTCGCCTGATCAAGCTCGGAAAGCTGCGCCCGTAGCTGTTCCAGTCGATACTGTTGAACCTCCTGAATCCGCTCATCCATGTAGCTGACGTCTTGCGTGAGCCGTTCCAAATCCTTCTTCTTCTTGAATGTATCGCTGGCCGACGAACCGGATAACAGCAACTCGTTGTACTCACGCTTCAACGCGGCAATCTTTTCGTGGCCTCGCTGTTTGTCATCGATCAGCGATTGGATTCGGGCTTGGGTACGTTCCGCATCCTCTTGGAAGGCTTTGATTCTTTCATAAAACGTCATTATCGTTCTCTCCTTACTCATCGAATTTGGCAAGTTCGCGCTTCAGTTCATCAATCTCCCGTTCGATGGCTTCATCGCTGCGTTCTTCATCGAAATGTTGTGTGGCCACGATGTTGTGCTGTTCCTTCAGGATACCAAGGCTTTTGAGCACGAGTTCCGTATGTTTCCCTGAGCCATCGACGGCTTTCTGCACGGTCGTATTCATCACATCGGCCAGTTTTTCATTGACGCTTTGTAGCACGCGCCGCTGAACCTCCCGTTGGAAGTTCTCCTCGGCACGCCAGCGACGGAGCGTTTTGTCATTTACGCCACAGATGTCCGCAATCTGGCCGAGCGTATAGCCGCCGCGCTGTGGCTGGCTGAGTAGTTCGATGGCCTGTCGCATCTCGTAGGTGAACTGCTTGCGACGGATCAGATAATTCGGGCTGTCAGTCATGATGTTTCACCTCTTCTTTCATTAACAGAGTGCTGTCAACTTCGCTATCGCCTGTGCCGTGTACATCGTTGCCATCGTTAGCGGCGGTAACTCGGTGATGTAACAGCAGAATCTCATGAACGATGTCATCGCTGACGGCCAGTGCATCGCCGATACGCTGCTCCACTTCTGGCATCAATCGCTTCTCCCTGCGCTCAATAGCAGAGATCAACGATGTGCTAACGCCAGAGCGACGGGCAACCTGTGCTTGCGTGAGGTCAAGGTGAGTGCGGACGATGCGGATGATCTTGGGGGTTAACGCTGCCACTTTCATCAACTCCTTCCTGTGGCGTGATTTTTCAACTATGAGAGCAATAGAAAAAGAGCCAGTCGGTAAAAACTGGCCCTTCGCCCCTACACTCTATCGTGCAGCTTCATTACATATTTACAGGTATTATTGCACTCATTTGATAGCAATTTATTCCTAATACGCAAGAATTACGCTATACATATGTGGTTTGCAGATATTATTTGAACTGTTTGTTTAACAAAATGGAGTTTGTACGTAATTGCGATCGATTTGTTCTTAGTGAATTAACGGAATGAGGTCCAAAATCCCACTATTTCATATTCTGTGTTAAAAATGTATGATGATGGAGTAGCAAACAGGCAATCCCTCACTTTGTAATCGCGATCACCTAACCCTACTCGCTGCCATTGCGGTTTTTTCGACCGCATAAATAAAAATCATCATGGAGGAACAACTTTGAAAAACACGCACAACAGCTACCTGCAACAACAGCCTCAAATGTTTACCACATCTGAAGTCGCCATTCTGCTCGACATCCAAACTTCCAAGGTTATCGAAATTTTCTTTGCGCATCAGCCTGTGTTCATCGAAGGAAAGCACTATCATTATGATCAATGCGGTAAAAACTGTCGCGCAGTGTGCAGCAATTACGTCTGGACTACGCAAGGTTTGTGCAAGTTGGCTACCTTTGTTGATACGATGCACGCATTAGAAACGTGGCAAACGTATTATCAGCAAGAATGGAATGATTCTGATGATGTAGCGGCGTTAAGTACGGCCAATAACGTACCACACCGACCTACAGGAATCACTATCCACCATATCCCATCGATAAGAAAAGAACGGCGTGTTCCAGCCAACCTCGATCGGATCTATCGACCTCACCAGAAATACATCGATGAAGGCTACTTTGCTGTTATCAACGGAGTAACGATGGTTTCGCCCAAGGGAGTGGAATTAATTAAACAGATCATGGAAAAACGCCGACAGTCAGTTCATTAAAATAATCTCTGTTTTACCCATAGTGAGCATCATTTTTACCCATAGGTGGCTGATATTCCCTACGCTCTTTGACAAATAAACATAGTGGCAAATAAACATTAAGCATTCAGGAGGGACTGTATTGACGAAGTGGCAGTATAACAATCACACGCATGAACGGCAAATCCTTACCACGCAAGAAATAGCTACGATGCTGAAGTTATCGCCAAAGACTGTGCTTGAAACTTTCAGGCTCTTCGCTGTTTCGTGTGGGTAACGAGTCGTAAAATAGGGTAAAATTAGGATATGAAAAACATCGATTTATTCCAACTTGGATTAGGCCTGA
>NZ_SLXT01000042.1 GCF_004341395.1 Heliophilum fasciatum | reverse complement strand
AAGATGTTAATAGACTGGACCGAAGTGATAATTAGGCGATATTTTCTACATTATAATTTGGTAAGCGCATAAATGAAGTGAGCACATAATTTCGGTTATGTTCCGCAGCACATAACCGAAAAGGATGGCTCTTCGCCGACACGACGAAAGGGGCCACCGCGAGCGCCGTGGTGTACAGCATTGTGGAAACGGCAAAAGCCAACAACCTGAATGTGTTTATGTACCTGGTACATCTTCTGAGCCAATTGCCAGGCGTTGATTTCAAGGCAGATCCCTCGCTGCTTGCAGATTTTATGCCATGGTCGGAGAAGCTGCCAGATTACTGTCGAAAAGTAAAGTAGGTTAACGTACATGCAAAATCCCGGTACGAAACATCGAGTTCGTACCGGGATTTGTTTTGCAATGCACCAGAAGATTAAGCGCTTACAATTAAATAAGCGTAGCTAATTTTTCAATATTGTCTGCAACTGTTACTAACTGATCCATGGAAGCCGAGATTTCTTCAGAAGCAGAGGCTTGCCTTTCTCCAATAATTGAAGTTTCTTGTACAACTTGAACCATGTTTTTAACATCTTTTTGTATTGCGAGAAGTATCTGATTAATATCTTTGACTGCTTTTCCACTATTATCAGCCATTTTTCGAATCTCTTCAGCAACAACAGAAAATCCACGTCCGTGTTCGCCAGCTCTAGCCGCTTCAATTGCGGCATTTAATCCAAGCAAATTTGAGTTGACTGCAACATCACTAACAAAACGTAATATTTCATCAGTTTTTTTGATTTGGCTTACAATATTTTCACCGCGACTTGTCAAGCCTGCAAGATGATTCGCCAATTCGGTAGCGGATCCAGCTAATTCTTGGGTTGTCGCATTAATTTGCTCCGAGGTCGCAGCAATCGTATGGGCTGCGTTTTCTAAATTCTCTTGAGCAATTAAACTGGTTGCAGTAGCTAATACACCAACAAATACTCCCTCTTCTAAAAGCGGTATACTAATAGCTTTAATTGGAGCCCCATAAATTTTCTTGGGTAATGTCTGCCGTTCTACACTTTTGGTTTTAAGGGTTCTAGCAATCGAGCCTTCCGGCGCTACCTTAGAGCCCACACTTAAATTTAAATTAAACGTATTTGAGGGAACGAAACAAACTACTGTACCTTCATGGTTGGTTATTATTATGCATGAGTCCATAGGATTTAATATTTGAAAAAATTTAGCATATAAGATTATATTATCCAACATAGACATTTACTTATCTCCCCACAGTATTATTATAAATATCTCCTTCTAGTGTACATAATAAAATATTATACTTATTATTTCATATATTTCTTTAATTCACCATACGAAGCCCCCTCGACAGTTATGAAAACGAAATAACAATTGTCTTTTTTACCACAAAACCCTTTGATGACAAATAGTTAAAATTAAGTTATATATTTTACCACTTAATTTTAACATAACATCGTGTTTATTTCATGAACTTTTTGATTTTTTATAAAATTCATCTAAATATCTCTGGTGGGACGGTTATGGAAGTTGAAGTTTCTAATTCCGCGTTTACAGATTATTTAACCGAGAATTATTACGACATCTACACAGAGTCATCAATTAAAGACGAGATTTTAGCGTGTTTTCACTATAGATACACGCTTTTTTTGTTGACTTCCTCCCCCCACTTTTACCCCATCCCCCACGTGTGGCCATAGGATGGCGCAGGTTCGATGCAGCGGAGTTACTGGAGGAAACGGTTTAGGGCGAGATTTCAGTGGGCGTAATGGGCGACGTGTGGGGCAGTTTTAAGACGATGGTCGGCAGCGATTGATGTCGTAGCAAAGAAAACAGCGTAATCGGGTTGATTACGCTGCAATGGTTGCGGTGTTTGTCAAGGTAGTTGTCGTAAATATAGCTAATTGGAAAGAGCAATAAGTCCAGAAATGACACCTTGCCCCCCCTGAGACAAGGAAAACAGCAAGCCTTGACGGGCGTGACGGCATGGAGAGTGAGGACGTGGGCGAGGGTGACGGTAGACGGTAATCGAAGAAACGGAAACAACACGACGAAATTACTGCTTGATCGAGTTGAGGGCTACTGTATCCGGGAGTGTCCAATGACGTGTATGCCTGGCCCAACGCTCTGGATGCCGTTGCCGCGCACGTTCGTACACGGCTCGCCGCTGAGCAAGGATATTACGGTCACTTCCGTCATGGCGCTGACCGGGTGTAACGAATTGTAAGCCACTGTGATGATGTTTTTGGTTATACCAATTCACAAACTTCTTTACCCATGCACGTGCTGCTGCGATGGACGAAAATCCTTGATACGGGAAATCGGGACGATACTTGCACGTACGGAACAACGCCTCCGAGAATGCATTGTCATTGCTTACTCGCGGTCGTGAGAAGGACGATGTGATGCCCAGCTTTTCCAAGAGAGAGCGAAATGTCGCTGCTTTCATGGGGCTGCCGTTGTCCGAGTGCAGTACCAAGGGCTGGCCTTTGATTTTTTCGGCAATCACTGCCTTTTTGATCAGGGTCGATGCATGAAAGCCGGTTTCCGTTTCCCAGATTTCCCATCCGACGATCTTTCGGCTGTAGATATCGACAATCAAATAAAGCCGGTAATGCATTCCCTGCACTGGACCTGGTAACCAGGTAATATCCTACGTCCATACTTGGTTTGGTCCCTTGGCAATATGCGTCGCAGGCACACGCTTTACGGGGGATTTGCTTCGTCCGCGATCATGTTGCTGGTTATGTGCGCGGAGAATGCGATAGAACGTCGATTCCGATGCAAGATACCGACCTTTGTCCGCGAGATCAGGAACGATTTGCGAAGGAGGCAAACTGGCATATTCGGGTTGATTGACGGTCGTTAGCACCGCTTGGCGCTCTTGATTGATTCGCGGGACGGGGACGAATAAAAGTACGTAGCAGATTACTCTATTACGTACTTTTACTGACACTATTAATATTATGCCCTAAGTCTTTTTAATTTAACCATCTTCATATCTTCTTCTAAAATATGATTTATTAACCATTCCGAAACATAACAAAGCAAACCAAGAATAAAATCCTCTTGATCTTCGTTTATTTGTTCTGCTTCTATAGAATATATTTTATTAACAAACTCACCATGTTGTTGCTTTTGGACACGAAAACCATCATAGTTATGTTCCGTCATAAAGCCTTCTTCGGTGTTAAAGTGATATACTGTATATCGCTGTAACTCCTTAATTACTTCGATAATGTCATCAAATTTATCTTCCCTAGTTTCGTTGAGTAAATTATAGGCTTGACCGGCAATCCGAAACAGTTCTTGATGTTGTTCATCAATCTGCCAGATACCAATTTTATACTTTTCATCCCATTTAAACATATAATAACCCTCTTCCTAAAATAAACGTTCAATCAATTAAATTCATAATAAAGGTATCGGGGAAATAAAACAAGGCCCTCTTTTAAAGAAGAAAAAGGCACAGGAAAAGTTTTCAGTCCTGTGCCTCTTACATTTTAAAGGTTAATCAGAAACTTAATCGATTACGTTGCTTGCGACTTATTTGCTACTATTGAGCAAGCTCAACGGTACCGCCCACAGCTTGAACTTGTTGAATTAAGCTTTGTAGTGTTCCATTACTTCCGGTCATCGGGGGGATACGAACAATCAAGCATATTCCGCTGGGCGAAAGCACTTGTAAGAGCCCAAGCAAACTGATCTCCGCGCCGGCCGGAATATAAATCCGTAACAATTGGATACCACCTTGAACCGAACACGGTGTCTCTTGAGCTACTTGAAACAGTCCTGCGTCTTGTGAAACTACTGAAGGGGTGTAGGCTCCGGTACTAACTCCATAGCTTCGTTTACGAGCCATGTTACTGTAAGGGGTTAAACTAGCTCCGGATTTGCGTTTTCGAGACATACCATAACCTCTTTCATTAAATATTCCGGTTGATTACCACCGGTTGGTCTATGTTATGGTAATAATTGGAAATCGCAACGCCCGAGACAAGATTTTTACCAAGATTCGCTGATTTGTCAATCAAGATAGCCTCAGTGCCTTTTAATTGTAGTGTGATATCCGAGACGTTGCAGAGCACTTAGAGCGTCTTCGTCATGTTTTTCTGCTGCTTTACGATACCACTGAATCGCATTCGATAGGTCTTTGCTTATCCCTTTTCCATGTTCCAGCATCCAACCAAGCTGATATTGGGCTGACGCCTTTCCTACTTGAGCAGCTTTATTGAGCCATTCGATAGCTTTTTCATTGTTTATTTCAACCGCTACCCCATTTTTATACATCATGGCCAAATTAAACTGAGCATCGGCATATCCCAAATTCGCTGCCTTTTGATACCACTCAAAAGCTTGAGCATTGTTCTTCGCTATGCCTTTTCCGTATTCGTACATTAAACCAAGATTGTACTGAGCAAAAACGTGGCCCTGTTCTGACGCTTTCCGGTACCAGTCCACGGCTTTCACTTCATTTTTCGGTGCCCCTCTGCCATTACTCAACATTAATCCAAGGTAATATTGAGCGGAAGCATCCCCTTGTTTTGCCGCTTTTTCATACCAGTAAACAGCTTGCGCTTCGTTCTTAGTTATTCCTTTTCCATATTCGTACATCAAGGCAAGGTTACATTGTGCCTTGGGATTCCCCTGCTCTGCGGCCTTCTTGTACCACTTTACAGCTTCTGCTTCGTTCAGAGTTATACCGAGTCCATTTTGATACATCCATCCAAGATTGTATTGAGCTTCGGCAACCCCCTGCTCGGCTGCTTTGCGGTACCAATTCACCGCTTTTACTACATCTTGAACGGCACTTTTTCCATTTTCATATATCTGACCAAGGTTAAATTGAGCCTTCGCATAGCCTTGCTCTGCTGCTTTACGGTACCACTCCATCGCCTTCGCTTCATCTTTGACTACGCCCAGACCATTTTGATACATAAAACCTAGACTATATTGTGCGGCATCATGGCCCTGCTTAGCTGCTTTTTGATACCATTCTACAGCTTTTGTTTCATCTTTCGTTATACCGAACCCATTTTGATACATCCATCCAAGGTTTATTTGCGCTTCCGCCATTCCCTGATCAGCTGCTTTTTGATACCATTCCACAGCTTTTTTCTCGTCTTTTGTTACACCGAGTCCAGTAGCATACATCACACCAAGGCTATATTGTGCCTTTGTATAACCTTGGGTCGCCGCTTTTCGGTACCACTCCACAGCTTTTTTCTCGTCTTTCGCTATTCCAGTCCCATTTTGGTACATCACGCCAAGGCTATATTGTGCGGCATCATACCCTTGTTCAGCGGCATTGCGATAGTATTCAACCGCTTTAACTTCATCTTTTGTGACCCCTTCTCCAGTCAAGTATGCCCATCCTAGATGACATTGACGGTAAACATCTCCTTGCATTTCCTTAGTATAGGGTGCTGATTCTGCCTGCTTCACTTCGTTGACAACCGAAACAGATGACTGAATAAGTTCGATAATTTGTTTTGCAATCTGCTCTACACCTTCTGATGTAGTAACTGCAGATTGGTCAGCTAAAGAAAGCGAAAATTTTAAGACTTCTTCATATTTGATTTCATGCCATACAGGAATAATAATTTTATTATTGCAAACTTCTTTAGTAATAAGATCATTAAATCCTTTTTGTTTCCATGCTTTTTTCAGAAAGCTTTTGCTAATTATAACAATTCCATACTTTGATTTTGCTAATCCAGGTTCTATCGATTTACGGAAGCTATTGCCTGTTTTCAGCGTAAAGTTCTCGAACCAAACGGTCACACCCATTTTCATCAATGATCTGGCCAGCGGTTCCGCAATGGTTCCTTTATCTTCTGCAGAATAAAATATAAAAACGTCCCAGATTTTTTTCATAATCTACCCCCCATAGCATTCCTCTTAAGAAAGATTCAGCGTTTCTCTAATTTTACAATGACTGATTGTCCATTCTTATCATGAACGTAAGTAAACTTAATTAGATCATTAAACTGAAGATTTAGTTGTTCAAAATTTCCCCTTAACTCCGCAGAAAGCATCAAAACTTTGAAATCGCCATTAATTTTTACTTCGATGAAATTATTATCTTCCCGTCCTTGGTATAAGCCTACATCGGTTAATGTGTTATCACTCTCTGGTTGTACAGAAGCAACCTGCTCCGTGATAGATTGAGGTTGTTCAGGTTGTTCAGGTTGTTCTGCTTGCTCTGGATCAATCTTTGATTGCGAAAAAGATGTAGCAACAACACCGATACCAATCGCCAGAACCGCCACAAACAGCAGTATTTTAATTATTTTTTGCTTGATCATCTTTTCTCCTCCTTTACCATATTAAAGTTTAGCTCCGTCTACTCTCTGCTTAAGTACTTTCTTGACTTAAGTATAACTTAAAGTAGTAGTAAAAAAACAGCGTGATCAT
Organism: Heliophilum fasciatum; assembly: GCF_004341395.1. Taxonomy (GTDB): domain Bacteria; phylum Bacillota; class Desulfitobacteriia; order Heliobacteriales; family Heliobacteriaceae; genus Heliophilum; species Heliophilum fasciatum. Next base: position 9,257 of record NZ_SLXT01000042.1, on the reverse strand, counting down.
GGTCAATCACGCTGTAAACCTTCGCTTGATTTTTGTAATTCTTTTTCCGTCAACAAGATTACTAAATGATGCTGTGCGTCGGCGTGTCCCTGTAAAGCGGCTTTTCGGTACCACTCCTCTGCTTTGGCGTTATTTTGTACAACACCGATTCCGTAAGCATACAATAAGGCCAAATGAAATTGGGCGGTCGCATTGCCCATATTTGCTGCTAGGAAATATGCTTCAGCAATCTTGGCTAAATTGCTTTCATGTTCATACATGCGATAAAGTTGCTCAAGTTCATAATTTAAAATCATATGCTTTTCATCCCGACACCTCAAATCACTTATCCTTATTATAACTTATTCTAACCCCCTTGAATACCAAAAGTCACCAAATCGTAATTATATCTAATATATTTATTATCCATTTTGGATAATAAAAGAAAAAATGGATTTTATATTTTAATGGAAAAAAATAAACGGTATACCATAGCTTTCTCCGCCGCATCTTAGGAGTAATAAACATGCTAAGCAAGACATAAGGAGAAAGATTCGCCATGATTTTGACGATTATTCGAACCATCATCCTATTTTCAGTAGTGGTTATCGGATTGCGTCTTCTGGGTAAACGGCAGATCGGTCAATTACAGCCCTACGAGTTGGTTGTAATCATTTTAATCTCGGAACTCGCTGCGATTCCTATGGAGAATATCGACATCCCCATCTACGGTGGAATCATCCCGATTTTAACCTTGTTGTTGATGCAGGTATCCCTGTCTTATATTTCCATGAAAAGTGAAAGTGCCCGTGGGATTATTTGCGGTACGCCAAGCATACTCGTCGAGAACGGTAAGATTGTCGAACAAGAACTAGCCCGGTTACGTTATAACGTCAACGATTTACTCGAACAAATTCGGAGCAAAGACGTGGCCAACCTTGCTGACGTTGAATTTGCCATCCTAGAGACAGGCGGGCAATTAAACGTGATCCCTAAGTCGCAAAAACGACCGGTTACACCATCCGATCTAGGACTTTCTACACCTTATGAAGGTGTTCCCGTATCTTTAATTATTGATGGACAAGTTCTGCAGAAGAATCTGGACAAAGTCAACTTAACTGAACAGTGGTTAAAAACCGAATTAAGTAAATTTAATGTAGCCCATTTTGAAGATGTATTTTTTGCCAGTATTGATACGGAAGGCAAACTTTATTATCAATTGAAATCAAAGTCCTTAAAGCAATGACTTTAGTCTGGAAAGGAAGAGAATACCATGCGATTGTTGATTGGTCTTTTGATAGCGTTTATCGCGACAGTCGGACTAGGAATCTGGGTTGATCATCGCTTGGACAGCGATACAGAAGCGCTCCTCCAGCATGTTGAGCAGATTCATCAGGAGGTGGAGCAAGATCAATGGCAATCAGCGTCTACAGATACAAGCGATCTACAAGAAAAATGGAGCACTCAAGCAAAATGGTGGAATATGGTGATGCTTCATCAGGAAATCGACAACATTGAATTTGCTTTAGCACGAGTTCAAGAATATGTGGCTAGTCAAAACCGGGCACTATCATTGGGCCAATTATCAGAGTTACGACTCATGCTTAAGCACATTCCCGAAAAAGAGGCAATCAGCTTAAAGAATATCTTATAGTAGATTGAAAGGGGCTAGACATTTTGGCACAGTTTTATAGTGAAAAAAAGATTTTTCCGCAAGATGTACGCGACCAATTTAAGTATGAGGTAGCTGAGGAACTCGGATTAACTCCCCGCATCCAAAATGATTACTGGGGCGCTTTGACCCCATCCGAATGTGGTAAAGTTGGCGGCCGGATCGGTGGCTCGATGGTCAAGAATATGGTCCGCCGGGCCGAAGAATTGTTAATTCAGAACGATCAAAACGTTGTTGATGTTGATCAAAGTAAGGAAGGCTAATCGTGCCTTCCTTACTTTGATCTGATTCTTAATTTATTTTCGAGAGAGCATCGGCATAGGCTTTGGCACTTGATTCGATAATATCTGTACTTGAACCTCGGCCGATGATAACGTGGTGATCAGCCGTGGCTATTTTTACGGTGGCCGTGCCCAAAGCTTCACTTCCTCGGCTGACCGATCGGATCTGATAATCGATGAGCCTTACCGTTTTACCGGTAATCCGTTCAATCGCTTTGAACACGGCGTCGACAGGACCGTTACCGGTAGCAGCATCCGTCAAGGTTTCTCCTGCTTGTTCCAGCGTTACTGTAGCGGTAGCTGAGGCAACTCCGTTGGTAACCACAGACAGGTTTTTGATTTGAATCCGTTTGCCACCGCCCACATTAAAGCCCATCAATACATGCAAATCTTCGTCGTAAATTTCCTTCTTCTTGTCAGCCAGCTTCAAAAATTCCGCGTACAATGGATCAATCTGTTCTTTTTCCACTGTATAACCCAGTTCCCCAAGGCGGTGCTTCAAAGCCGCCCGTCCGGAACGGGCGCTCAGGACGATTTCATTGCGTGGCACCCCGATGGTTTCGGGCTCGATGATCTCATACGTCTGCTTCTCCTTCAAGACACCGTCTTGGTGAATGCCCGATGCATGCATAAAGGCATTAGCCCCGACGATAGCCTTATGGCTAGGTACGGGAACACCGGTGATAGCCGATACCAACCGGCTTGTCGCGGCGATCTCTTTGGTGTTGATATTGACATCGATATTGTACTGTTGCTTCCGCGTGTAAATGGCCATGATCACTTCTTCCAGCGAGGTGTTGCCGGCCCGTTCACCGATGCCGTTGATCGTACCTTCGATCTGTTCGGCGCCGGCAGCGATTCCGGCCAACGAATTGGCCGTAGCCATCCCCAAATCATTATGGCAATGGACACTGATTCTGACAGTGTCGATGTTTTTTACGTTGTTTTTGGCAAAGCTGATCAGTTCGCCATATTCCCAAGGTGTGGCATAGCCTACGGTATCGGGAATGTTGACGGTCGTCGCGCCGGCAGCGATAACACTTTCCAGGATTTTGGCGAGAAACGGGCGGTCACTGCGAAACGCATCTTCTGCATAGAACTCGACATCATGTACATATTTTTTGGCATGTTTTACGGCGGCGACAGCAGCTTCAATGACTTGCTCCGGTTGCAGCCGAAGCTTTTTGGCCATGTGCAGCGGCGATACGGCAATACCGGTGTGAATCCGCGGCGACTCGCTGTATTTCAACGACTCCGCACAAACGTCGATATCCTTTTGGACGCAGCGGGTTAAGCCGCAAATGGTAATTCCCTTGATCTCTTTGGCAATGGTTTGTACCGACTCAAAATCACCGGGCGATGATGCCGGAAAACCTACTTCCATGATGTCGACACCGAGTTTAACGAGTTGTCGGGCAATCTCCAGTTTTTCATGAACATTCAATGTGATCCCTAACGACTGTTCGCCATCTCTTAAGGTTGTGTCGAAAATGTACAGCTTTCGCATAGGACTGTTCCTCCTCATTTGTTTTCCAATGTAACGCTTTTTGGGCAGCCTGAATCATTCGTTGTAGCGGAAGGTCTCCTAGGTCGGCTTCCATTTCAACCACCTCCTTTCGGGCAAAACAAAAAACCCCTTCGCCTCAATGATCATTGAGACGAAGGGGTAATCCTCCGTGGTACCACTCAAATTAACAGTATAACACTGTTCACTCGTAAGGATGCGGGAACAACGTTCCGATATCCCCTTCCTTGTAACGGTGGAAGTTTCCGTCCGAGCCTACTCTCTTACGATTTCGGTCAGCAACTCAAGGGAGAGTTCAACCTTTCGCTTCGACCGCTTCGCACCACCCAGCGGCTCTCTGAACCTGCGAGAATGTTTACTATTCCCCGTCATCGTCATTTCGAAGTATGATTAATTTAAGAGTAGTTTACGTTCCGGTTCCGGAATTGTCAATGCTTTTTTAATAGCCTCAGGATTCGGATTCGAAACTAAAATGCTTTGTCGCTGTCGATCAAAATGGTCACCGGTCCATCATTGATCAACTCGACATCCATATGGGCAGCAAAAACCCCGGATTGCACATTGGTAACACCCAAATGACTCAACTTATCCAGTAAATAATCAAAAATCGATTTCGCGATATCCGGCCTGGCTGAATCAGTAAAAGAAGGTCTTTTCCCTTTGCGACAATCACCATATAAAGTGAACTGAGAAACGACCAATAGCTCTCCGCTTATATCTTTCAACGATAAATTCATCTTCTCGTGAGCATCTTCAAAAATCCTCAAATTGATAATTTTTTCAGCGATATAATCAGCGGCAGCGTGGGTATCTTTATTGCCGACCCCGATAAGCACCAGTAGACCCTTCCCTATTTTCGAAACCACTTCTCCATCGACTGAAACTTGTGCTCTTTTTACTCTTTGAATCACTGCTCGCATATTCTGCTTTCCTCCTGGCACTTATGTATTTTTGTTATCTTATATCATAGCAGGCAAGTATAACGCAAAGAAACTGCTCTCTCCATGCAAGCAAAAACAGCAGACCCTATTACGTCTGCTGTCATCTTCTACAGCGTACTGTTCTTATTTATTCCTTCTCTCGATGGTCATTATTAAGAAAATTACTAATCTATGGGGAACTTACGCCTTTGCAGTCAATTTCTTAACCATTTCCCGGTTGATCGAACTATCCTGCTCCCACCAACCAAAAGCAATTCTCGATTGGATGTTGCCTTTGCCGGGCGATCGCAGGTACGTAATGACGGAACCTCCCGGCGGGATAATGATCATGCCCTGAAAATCATGCCTCGTCAACGTGGCTTTTGGTTCAACTATGCGGGTGAATGCATAAATCCCTTGCGTGGGCGACTGCAAAACACGATCACCATACTGCAAGGTTATTTTCGGCATCGGCGGTGGATTAAGCATCTGGTTTGCCGAAGCGATATTCTTCGATACAATTCCCTGGCCAGGCGGCATGCTGTTCGCCCAAACTTCAGCGGTAAAAGGCTGAGAGGAGAAGTTCGAAAAGGTATAGACATTCCAGAACATATCGACACCGGAGTCAGTAGGATTGATCAGTGCCCCCCAGGCGTTATAACCATCGCCAAAGGTCAACATTTCTGTCTGACCAAAAAAATAGTTGCCTAGCAACGTCTCCCATACGGAGAATGTCCAATCAACAACCTTCACAGGTAGATTGAGTTGATCGGGTCGTTCCATCGGCCCCAACGGATTGAGTTGATCCGATGGACCGATAGGACGGTTTCGATTGGTTATACCGAATGGATTTGCCGGAACAAGTTGATTGATCCTGCCTAGAACCTTCCGATTGATTTTGTTAATCTTGCGAAAGATATCTAAGTTCATCATGCACCCCACCTTCAACTGCCTTGGAATTAATTCTGCACTTTTTCCTCCCACCAGGAAAACACAACACGCACCGGTATTTTCTGTTCGCCCTGTGGCCGTAAAAAAACGGCAAAAACGTCCCCAGGACCAAGGATGATGCCACCCTTACTTGAATCGCTGACCAAGGTTGAATAGGGAGTTACAATTCTGTCAAAAACGTTGATCCCACCGGTCGGCCTACCCGGTACCGGGCTTGCAAATAGCAGTTTCACTTTGGGTTTCGGCGGTGGGCTGATAGTCAGATTGGCCGGCGTAACATAGGGCGTTGGCATGCCCAGCCCGGGCAACTTGGGATTCAGCCAGATTTCAGCGGTGATAGGTGTTCCCCAATAATTGGTAATCGTAAAAATATCAAAAAACAGGTTAACTCCCGAATGGATAGGGTTTTTCAACGCTGCCCACCCATGGTTATTACCTGCGATCGCCATCTCCTCAGTTTGACCAATGAAATAGTTGCCTAAAATGGACTGTAGCGTCGGATTTGTTATGTCCACGACCTGAATCGGCTTTTCCAACATACAGCGTCCTCCTCCACAACATCGCTTGAAACCAACCGCTTGGGGATTAGCGAATTCCTCCGAGCGGCGCCGGTAACGCGAGCAAAGATCCTCATTTTAAATATGCCGCCGGTTACTGTTATGGAATGTTCAGAACGTCATGCTCACCTCAAAACAAAAACAGCCTGACCAATCTGGCCAAGCTGTCATTTCTGTTGCCTACGAATGAATATAGTCTTCTCTTACTGGGGAGAACACTTCGATCGCCACAGCATCTTCAAGGACAATCGCTTTATGTTCAACGTTTCCGGGTATACACCAGCTATCTCCGGGGGAAATCTGATATTCTTCTTGGCCAATGATAAGAACGATTTTTCCTGATATTAGGTATCCTGTTTGCTCATGTGGATGTTGATGTCGTGGAAGTTCTTTTCCCTTTTGAAGTTGGAATTCAGTTAACAGTGTTTTCTCTCCGTAAACGAGAGTTTTTCGGGTAATACCTTCAGATAGTTTCAAATAATCTTCACTGGTTTTTTTGTAGACACTATGGCTACTTGAATGGAATTTTTCCATAACCACTCTCCTACCCTCTCTTCGATACGCCTACCTACGATTGTATTTTTCATTATAACGTTATCTTTACAATGATTCGATTCGATTTTTACCGGATTTTTTCTACTTAAGTTTGCCCCATTTGCTTGTTCTTGATGCTTCAGCAAAGTATTGGTCAGATGATATTTTCTTCCGTTTCTTTAGGACGAATAATTAGTTTTCAGGTTCCCCAGCCGCCGGATCTCATCGATCGTCAGCACCCGGCGATAGATTCGCACATCATCCAGCCGGCCATCGATCGGTTTAATCCACGTCTCATTGGGTGCCCCCAGCAACAAATCATCTTGCGTGATAAAATTCTGAACCCCCACAAAAGAGGAAGCGACAAACTCACCGTCAACATAAACACGAAAGAAAACGCCGTCCAAAACGGTGACGATGTGCACCCACTTGTTTTCCGGTATCACTACCTGCGGCAAATGCATATAGCCGAGATTGGCAAAGGCAACAAACTGCCGCGGATCATTGAGATATAACTTAAACCCGCCCCACTTGATGTACCCTCGCGACATCGCCCGGTCAACGGGGTTCAAATAAAGCCACAAGGAAACGGTATAACGCTGCCAAGTATCGACACTGTTCAAGCTCTCGCTCGCCCGAACCTTGACCACATTGCTCATATCCTTCACTTCAAGAGAAGGGGAACCGTCCGGTCCTTTGTTAAGGCGCAATTGCTCCACCGTACCGTCGTCGGTTCAACCCCCTAATTCTAGAGCGCAGACCCCTTATTCGTCGTTTTTCGTAGCATCCTAAAAAGTTGCAAGTTCCTGGGGTTTCAGCCCACCGTCACCGCCGCTCAGAGGGTCTCATACCGATCGCCGTCGTTCAAGGGCAAGGGCATACGCCCCGCCTACGGCGTCCCTTGACCGTCGCCCATCGGTATGAAGTACGGCTCGTTAGGCGGTCGACGTCGGGGTTTGCGGCTTGGCCTGCTACTTCATGGATCGTCACTACAAGGTAACGGTGAACGAAGGAACTTGTCTTGCTGCAACTTGGCGACGAAACGTTGCCGGCGGCAGATCGTACAGACTTCCGTGGATTCTCCGCTGATTGTAAAAGTCGATGTATTCAGTGACGATTTGATAGGCATCGTGATATGTCGTAAATTCATGCTTCTGGTAGCAATCACGCTCCAGCGACGCGTGAAACGACTCGATATGGGCATTCAGGTTCGGCGTCTTGGGCGGGATTCGTTCATGTTCCACTTGGCAGTGTTCGCAGGTTTCTTCAAAAATACGGCTGATGAATTGTGGGCCGTTATCGGTCCGTATCACCGGTTTTTTCTCCGTTTGGTAGACTTTTCGCTTCCAAAGGGCGCGTTGAAGCGTCTGTGCTGCATGCTTGCCTTCACAGTTTAATCCGATATGGTAGTCAATGACGCTTCGATCGTACACATCGAGGACGGCCATCAGGTAAAAGAATCGATCTTCCCCGGCGATATACCCATATTTGATATCCAGTTCCCATAGTTCATTCGAACGGTGGATGGTTCGATTACGTGCAATCCGGCGTGGGTAGCGGGGCTTCGTTTGCCGTTGCGGCATTAAAATATCCAATTCTTTGCATAACCGGTATGTCTTTTTCTTGTTGATGATGAGTTGATGCTTCCGTTGGAGGCAAATTCGCAGTTTTCGGTATCCATAGGCGCTTTCTTCACCGGCCATCAGTTCCATCAAATATTCCTTGATTTGCTCATCGCTGATGCGCTTTCCGTCAGTGGTCCATGAATACCCTGGCTGCGGTCGGCCGCCACGGTACGTACGTGCTTGATTTCCTTTTTGAAGTCGTTGACGGCGTGCATAATAGGTAGCTTCCTTAATGCCGATCGTGCGTAGAATCAACGCGGTACTGGCTTGGTTCCGGGCTATCCAATGATCGGCTACTTCCAGTTTCTCCGATAGCCCGGGTTCGTCTTTTTTACTAAATCCTGCAGGATTTGAATTTCTAACGCTTTCTCCCCAAGCAGCTTTTTCAGTGCTGCGTTTTCAGACTCCAGTTGACTAAACTCTTGCGATGACGGTACATAGGCCGTCACTTTCTTGGCGTCTGCAGGGGTTTCTTGAAAACTTTTATGTTTGGCTGCGCTAATCCAATAATCCAACCGTTTGGGATCAATGCCATGCCTCCGTGCCACTTGCGTGGCATTACCGACCTCAAGCGCTTCTTTGATAAGTTGTTCTTTTACTTCTTTTGGATATCGTTCTCGTCTCATTTGCGTTCCCTCCATTTGATTTTCATTGTACTCAATAGAGGGGCATTACTCAAATGACATTAGGGGGCTACATTCGTGTTCGGTTAACCAAATTTGGCTAAATGCAGACATGTATCTCATCCGTTGGTTTACTTAAATCCCCAGATAAATCGAGAAAATAACTTCGATTCACAACAGTTTCCGACGATTATTGCAATCATGATGTGGAATATCCACAATATAGGGTCCTCTCCCACCTTGGGATCGGTTTGCGGCCACTTTCAATGTGGTGAATCCATTGAATAAATTTTACTATATATGGTTAACCGACCACGAATGTAGGGGGCTATATAGTCATCAGCAAAAATCACCTCGATTCCAATTTTGCTTTCTAAAAGAGTCTGTCTAAAAACCCCTGCATCCCAAGGGTCGATTCATAAAACTCAGTATTCAATGGTATTTTGTGCCATTTAAAGGTATTTTGGCTTCGCTTGTCGAATCAAATGAAGAAAAGATCGATTCGAAAGCGAGGTTTTCTCCATGTTTCGATATGATGATGATCCCCAAGGTAGCTTTTATAATCATGACGGCCTATGGGATACGTTGAT
>NZ_SLXT01000041.1 GCF_004341395.1 Heliophilum fasciatum | reverse complement strand
GTGCGAAACCGACCCAAAGATGAGACTTCCCACTACACAAGTAGGTAAGACTCCAGAAAGACGATCTGGTCGATCGGCCCGGCATGTACGCACCGTGAGGTGTTCAGTGGACGGGTACGAATCAGTCGAGGTCTTGACCTTAAATTCATCACTCACTAAAATGACTGTGTAGTTTTCAGGAAGCAAAAAGCTTTATTGGTATTAAATAATATATGAATATGAATCTTAAAAAGGCTTTCAGGCCTTTTTTTGTTTTAAATACGTTTAATTACTGTGGTATATAACTCCAAATTATGAATCAGCACCAAATAAAGGTTATAAGTAAGATGGATTGAAGGGTGCCATAACCGGGAAACTTAATAGGAATCCTTTAACCCGACGAAAAGAATGAGCCGGTTTAACTCATTTAATTCACAGTCTAATATGTACCTACCATTATCCAATAGATTAAGGGCCGCTTTTGGCGGCCCCCGCGAGATTAAAAATTACCGGATGGACCAGTTAAGGCCGCAGTTGTTGTCCCAGTTATTAGCGGAATCTTTGAAGCAGAAGTTAACTTGGTTGTCCATATGAATGGTTTTTTCGAAGCCAGAAGTAGTGCGTTGCATGGGCTCAGTGCGGGTGTGCTGCCAATTGCGGGGATCGCCGGAACCGATGTGCAGGTAAACTTGATCAGCACCTGAATGGGCCAGCAAGCCATTGTAGCTGATGCGGGCTTCGTTGTAGCCTGTCGATTTTACTTCGATACCTTTTTGCGAATCAATCCAGTTACTCATGTTACAACCTCCTTGAGATTATTGAGGGACGCTTATATAGTGCGTCGCTGAGGTGGATCTAAACCAAGGGGATTGATGCCAAAGTAACCACTTATCGTTTAGGCCTTTTTTTCTTGCATGCACCCGAAGGCTATGCCAGAATGATAGCGTGGGCACCGCTTGAGCGGCGCTGAAATTCAAGGGAAATGGAGGAATGAAAAGTTGAACATACGTCATCGGTTGGTCCAACGAGGTATGGCCATCGCGGCCGTAGGTGTACTTTCGCTTGCATTAACAGCCTGCTCGTCTACGAGCGAGCTAACCAATAATCCCGGTGTAAAAAGCATCGTCGATAAGGTGCAGTCAGCGGCGCAAACGGAAGTAGCCAAGCAACTGACCGTCGTGCTCCAGCAAAAAATTGATGAAGCCAAAGCCAAGAATGCTAAGATCCAAAACCCTGACGGGACGATCAATTGGGATGAAGTCGGTCGGACCAACCTTGTTGACTATACCTTTGCTTCGATTGCCGGTTTTGATTATAAGGCGACACTCCAGGCTAACGGCACTTTTGAAGTGATGCAGGTCAAGCAAGGTACCGGTGAAAAGTCTGTCTTTGCCCAGTATCGGGTTCAGTTTGTCAACGGGGAGATCGTTCTTCAGTAAATGGCACGATTCAGGTAACGATGAATTCCTTGGGTTATGATCAGCATCTAAGGGTATGAGTAGTATAAGGTAAAAGTAAACAAAAAGAGAAACCGTGCCGGTGAAATGAATGAAATTCACTGAGTAAGGTTTCTCTTTTTGCGCTACCCACGGGATGTAGCGAGGAGCCTTTTTTATTGTTGAAAAAACTTGGTTTTGAAATAAGTAGCTATCAAGGATTATCGCTAAAGATGTCGAATTGAGCAATTGGTTACTCGTAGTTTTTTTCGCTAAGTCTAATAAGCTCTATTTCTACTTTACAAGACAGTAGTAGTAAACAAGAGGGGGCTTATTTATGGAATATGCGCACCATAGGACGGTGGAGCACGTTATCGGCTTTGAGGTCCCCTTGTTTGTATTGGTGGTCGCTATCCTGGCCTACGTTATTTGGCGCAACCGTGATCTCGCGAAGCAGAACCGCTGGCGTAGTGAAGTGGAATCACAACTGCGCGAACTCCTTGATGATTTACCGAATGCAATTTCCATCACCCGGATCACTGATAATGAGATTCGTTATATCAATCACAAGTGTGAGGAAATGCTCGGTGGGACTCGGGAAGAATTGGTCGGCCGATCGATGCTTGATTTTTGGGAGTATCCCAGTGAGCGCCACCGTATGATTGATCAGATCCATAAGCATGGGTCGGTAATGAATTATACCGTTCGGATCAAGCGGAATCAAGGCAATGGGGAACCATTTTGGGCCAGTATCAGTTCACGGATTATCATGTTTGAGAAAGAGCCTGCTGTTTTCTCAACCTTTACCGATATTGATCAGGCCAAACGGATGGAAGAAAAGCAATTAGCCAGTGAGCGAAAATTTCGTGACTTGATTGCCATCTTGCCGACGGCGATTGTTGTTACGCGTAGAGACGATGGCCTTATCTTGTTTGCCAACAACAGTGCGCTGGAATTGACGGGAGACTTGTCGGGCGGCATGGCCGGCCGCACGACGGTGGATTATTATGCACGCCCGGCCGATCGCATACGGCTACGGGATCTCTTGCTGGAGAACGGCGCTTTTGCTGATTTTGAAACACAACTGCGCCGGTATGGTAGCGATGAAACGTTTTGGGTCTCTATGGATGCGCAGGTCACCGATTTCGAGGGCCAGCCAGCGATCATCACTGCCATTAGTGACATTGATATGCGGAAGCGGGCCGAGGAAGCCATGCGCATGGCCAAGGAGACGGCGGAGGCAGCCACACAGGCCAAGAGCGAGTTTCTGGCTAACATGAGTCACGAGATTCGCACCCCGTTAAATGCGATTATTGGCTTTGCGGAATTGACCCTAGCGACGGATGTAACGGAAAAACAGCGGGATTATCTCACGAAAATTGCGGCATCGTCCGATTCGCTCCTCCGGGTAATCAACGATATCCTTGATTTTTCGAAAATCGAGGCAGGGAAGCTCGTGATGGAGTCGATCGAATTTCGCTTGGACGAGGTCGTGGATCTTGTTGTCGAAATGGTCAACGTCGAAGCGGCGAAAAAGGGAATCGAGTTGCTTTGCGCCGTGACCGATGATCTTCCGCCTGTACTGATCGGTGATCCTGTTCGGGTAGGGCAGATCCTGCTCAACTTGATGAATAATGCCGTTAAATTTACGGCTTCAGGCCATATCCTGATCCGGATCGAACCCGTGGAAAGGGATGGCCAGCATTGCCGGATCCGTTGCGCCGTCAGTGATACCGGCATCGGCATAGCGCCGGCGCAGATCGATGCCCTTTTTACACCGTTTGCACAAGCCGATATGTCCATGACGAGAAGATTTGGTGGCACCGGTCTGGGTCTGACCATCTCCAGACATCTGGTCGAAATGATGGATGGTACGATCACTGTGGAGAGTGAGTTCGGTTCCGGGAGCACCTTTACGTTTACGGCGGTATTCCGGTGCCAACCGAATGGGGCTCAACGGGAACAGGGTGCCCTGCCACCCAATGTAACGGCTTGCAAGGCGTTAGTGGTCGATGATTATCCCTTGGCTCGGGAAATCATGATGGAGCATTTGGCCCTTCTGGGAATTAACGCGGTAGCTGTGGCTTCGGAAGAGGATGCTTTAGCCGAACTGAATGTGGCTGAACCGGGGCAGCCCTATGCGATGGTACTGCTTGACCTGGATATGCCCGGCGTGAATGTGCCGCGATTCGTTCGGAAGATTCAAGAAGATCGGCGCTATGGGGCGCCACGGTTGATTTTATTGGCTCCGGCCTTTGGCGATATCCAGCAACGCTATCAAGGGAGCCCAACGGAACGACAAGTGGTCTTAATGAAACCCGTCGGGAAAGCAAAACTAATCGAGGCGATCGGGCAGGTCTTTGGGCTGCAACTGTCGAACGCGCTGGCGAAGGGGATGGCTTCATGGGCACAATCCCGGGAAACCGCCGCAGCCATCGCCGGTGCGAAGGTGCTCCTGGTTGAGGACGTGCCGATGAATCAACTGGTAGCAACAGGGCTTCTGGAGCGGTTTGGTGTGAAAGTGACCATTGCCAACAACGGCATGGAGGCATTGGAAGCATTAGAGGCAGGAACCTTTGACCTGGTATTTATGGATGTACAGATGCCGGTGATGAGCGGTTATGAAGCAACGCGGCGGATCCGGATGAACCCGGTTCATGCCCGGTTACCGATTGTAGCGATGACGGCCCATGCCATGCAAGGCGCGGCAGAAGCTTGTTTGCAGGCGGGAATGAACGATTATCTGAGCAAACCGATTGAATCGAAGCGCCTGCAGGAGATGTTATCCCGGTGGATTCTTCCGCGGAATGGGAAGGGGGGATTCCCCCAGACAGACACAAAGCCCATCAAGGATGAAAGGCGGAGGAACGAACGGGTAAGCAGAAACGATCTCCCTGTGGATGTACCGGGCGTGAATATCGATGTGGGGCTGGAACGGTTTTGCGAAGAGCGAGCAATGTACCGTAATATGCTCATAGAATTTGTAACCAACTGGAGCAACGTTGCTGAACAGATTCAGTATCAGCTTGATCATGCCGAAAAAGAATCAGCGCTGGTCTTGGCGCACAAAATCAAGGGCGTGGCCGGCAATCTTGCTGCTGATGATATTTATCAGGCTTTTACCCAGTTGGAAGCAGCGATGCGGGCGGATTGTGAAGATGCAGATATCCAGCGGCTACTTGAGGAACTGCAAGAAGCATTTCACCCCTTAGTGCGGTGGGAGAGGACGTTGCTGACGGATTCATCCAATGCGCTGGATTGATTCAAAAAAGAAGCGCCCTTCGTCAGCGTTGACGATGAAAGCGCTTCTTTATTCATAACTATACCACTTTGAACTACACCACTTTGCGGACAATAAAATTATCTTGAATCAAGAGCCAGTTTTGCGGGAAGTCTTTGCCGAGCACCCAGTAGTAGAAGCCACGGATCCCCAGGGTCTTAACGAGATCGAACTTAGCTTGAATGCTGCGTGCGTCTTCAAACCAGACTTCATGATTCCGGCGATTTTCATCGGTGTAGAAGAAAAACGGTGCCTGGGCGACGCGGTCATATTGGATATAGCTGTTGTAGCGAGCGGCCCGTTCAATCGCTTGCTGGGGACTGATCGATTCGGCAAATCGTCCGCCTGGCACAAAGGGCAGTGTCCAGTCATAGCCGTACAGCGGAATCCCCATGAGGATTTTATTTCTAGGGACCACGGAGATGGCATACTCAAGCACCTGGCGTACCAGGTTAATGGGGGAAACGGCGCGGGGCGGGCCACCGGACCAACCCCATTCGTAGGTCATAAAGAAGATAAAGTCGACGATCTGTCCTTGGGCGGCATAGTCATGACCTTCGTAGAGAATGCCCGGTTGCGAACCGGATGTTTTTGGCGCCAGTGCTGTGGAGAGTGAGAAACCACCTGGTTTTAATTTGGCAGCGGCGCGACGCAGGAACTGGTTGTAGCGCTCGCGGTTTTCGGCGCCTAAATACTCAAAATCGACATTGAGCCCGTGGTAGCTTTTTTCCCGCATGACGGCTACCACTTCATCAAGCACTTTTTCTTGGAGTGCTTCATTGGTAAAGATGGTGGTGGCTAGTTGGCGATCAAACCGGCCGTTAATAAAGTTGGTCAAGGTCAGCAGGGGGGCTACACGATGACGGTAAGCGGCATTGATTAAGGGTTGATCGACAACGGGTGTTAAGGTTCCGTCGGGATTGACGGCATAACTGAAGATAGGCAGGTAGGTCAATTGATCGCCGTGCTGATCGACTTCGCCGACGGAATCAGCGCCGGTAATGCGCGGATCCACATAAGCGCCCACATCGGCCACGGTGCGCGGCCGCGAACTGCCGGGCGTAGGGATGACCAGCGTTTGACCGACTACCAAATGGGCTGGATTGGGAACTTCGTTGCTTTGTATCAATAGGTACAGGGGAATACGGTAAGCTTGGGCAATCGACCATAAGGAATCGCCAGGGCGAACGACATGAATCTGCATGATTCTTGGCTCCTTTTTGGATCCGTTTATGGGCGGACATATCCGGTAACAGTAGAACAGGGATGGGGAAAGATGGTATCATCGTATACTTGATCTATGCAGTGGGGCGCTGTATGGTGACTTGCTGCCAAAAGGAGGCATGACGATGCGAAAGTACGGCGTATTTACGCTGCAATTGGTGTTGTGGGTGCTCAGTGTTTTGGTCTCAGTGATTGCCTATCCGAAGCTGCCGGCGCAAGTACCGGTGCATTGGAACCTAGCGGGGGAAGTTGACCGGATGGGCAGTCCTCTGGAAGCGTTAAGCATCGGACCGATCGTGACACTTTTGCTGATTTTGTTATCTCGGGGATTTAGCCGCATGGACCCGCTGAAGGATAATTATGCGAAATTCACCGGTGCCAGCGAGATAATCATCACCAGCGTCGTTTTCTTTTTTTTCGGTATCCAGATGGCGATGATTGCTGCCGGTCTGGGCTACCCGATAGCGATGGCACAAATCGTGCCCGGAGCAGTAGGTCTTTTGTTTTTAGTTATCGGTGTGGTTCTGCCCAAGGTTCAGCCCAATCACTTTATGGGCTATCGCTTGCCGTGGACGATAGACGATCCGGAAGTGTGGGCCAAGACGCACCGTGTCGGCGGACAGGCCTTTGTTTTTGGCGGTTTGGGCATGCTGGTTATCGGCGTGGCCGGTCCGCAGTTACTTGGTGGTTGGAGCACGGCGCTGCTGTTGCTGCTCATTGCAGTGATCGTTGTTGTACCGACGATCTATGCCTGGCGGATCGCCGGGAAAAAGCGAACGTTTTGATGCTACGAAAGAGGGGCCGTCGCCAGCATATCGGCGAAGGCCCCTCTTTGCTTATTCCCTTGTCTGGAAGTATATGGTATAATATGGTAGGGTAACTTGTCCGTAGAAACAGGTGAAAGGGGTGAAGATCCCGGCGCTCTTCGTACCGGGATTGCGATGTATAAGATTGGAATTGATCTGGGATATGGGGAAGTTAAAGCGGTCAATCAGCAAGGGAAAAGCATGATTTTTCCCAGTATCGTCGGCTTAGGCCATGACCGGCAAAGTGAGATCTTGGCGCAAAATACCAAAGGCCTCGATGCGCTGCATGTGCGCTTGGGTGATGAAGAGTTTTTCGTGGGCGAATTAGCCCGGCGGGAAAGTCTCGCCGGCGCTTCGATCACGCTGGAAGCGAATAAAATTCATCTTCCTGAAACACGGGTACTTTTGGCCACTGCGGCAGCGCTATTGGCGCCTGCCGATATGAGCGCGATTCATCTCGCGACGGGGTTGCCTTTGGAGGAGTACAGCGCCCAGAAAAATGACTTTTACCGCTATTTGAAAAACTTCTGGGCGACGGTACATTTTCTGGGCGGCCCGATGGAAGGCGAAAGCAAAACGATTCGTTTTGCCGATGTGACGATCATTCCGCAAGGATTGTCGGCCATGCAATTGGCCATCTACGACGGTACGCGTCCGCGTTTTGACGACGTGACCCAAACGGGCAACTTGTTTGCCTTGATCGATGTGGGTTTTCGTACGACTGATTTTGCCGTGGTGGAGATCGGCAGCAATAAGCGGCCGCTGCTACGGCGGGACCTTTGCGGTACGGTCAATGTGGGCGTGGCCAGTACCTATCGGCCACTGCAACAGGCCTTTAATAAAATTACCGGATCGGTGTTGGAAGAACGCAATATCCCGCACATCCTTAGCGAAGGCACGATTTTTCATCGCGGTCAGGAGATTGACTTGCAGGAAGATATTCAAAAAAACACGGTCGCAAGTGGCGCGGGAGATTCGCAACCGCGTGTTGTCGGCCTGGCGGTCGGAGGCCGATCGTATCCGGCGGCTTTTCTTAGCCGGCGGCGGTGGGAAAGCGATGGCCGATCATCTGGGCAGTTTGCATCCCACGATCACGCTGATGAAGGATGCGCAGATGGCCAATGCCCTCGGATACTTGGATGCGGCCAAGATCAAGGAGCAGGGCCAGTTCCAAGCGGCACGGGCAACCGGTTCGTGATGGGCGATGGCCAAGTATACGATCAATGTACCCGATGAATCGGCCCTCGATCTGAAGCTGCGGGCGATTCCCTCGGGAGCACGGTCGGCCTGGATTCGTGAGACGTTGCTGCAAAAAGTCGAAGAGGATCGCCGTCACGAAGCGGTGATGGCGGGGTTGAGTGCGATCCGGTCGCAGTTGGAACGGTGGGAAGCTGGGGGAATGCTACCCATGATGCAGCGGCCGGAAGGGAACGATGAAGAGCCAAGCCCTTTTGCGGATCTCTTTGGTGAGTTTTTAGAGGAAGCGGAGTAGAAGTAGATGAAAGCCCGTCTGTTACTCGAACAGACGGGCTTTCAGTTCATCGGGCGTCGTTTGTTGTTCGGTCGCCAAGGTTTTCAGCGATTTGGACGGATCGGTCGATGCGGGTAAGCGGAGCTTTTCCAGCACAGTAGGGATGGGGAGTTGCAATGTTTCGCTGACCTGGGTGATCGTCATCCACCCTTTAAGATCTGCGGAGCTCTGAACGGTACCGGCGGAGGGCAACGATTGCTTGGTCACCCAATAACCGCTGGCCATACCTCCACCGATAATGCCACCAAAGAGTCCAAGGACGATCAAGCCAAACAAAAGCGGTTTGATGCGCATAAACAAAGCTCCTTTCACCGATTGATCCTTTGCCGGGGAGGAGAGAATCATGCTGTTGGCAGTAAGGGCGTTTCTAGGAAGATAGAGGATGTTCCTAGGACGATAGGGGATGTTGCTTGGATGGTGAGGGTGTTTGGGGCGGTGCCGGCGGCGAAGTCAGTGCAGCGTCAAGGGTCAGTGTATCGGCCACCGGGCAGTGAATGATGCAACGTAAGCATTTGATGCACTGGCTGTCCCGGACAACATCTTGCTGAGCTACGTCAATCTGCACGGGACAAGCTTTGGTACAGGCATGGCAGTTGATACAACTGGCGCGGTGGCGCGTGATGTTGATCCGGCTTAGAGGGGCAAAAAGTGTAAAGAGCGCGCCGAGCGGGCAGAGATAGCGGCACCAGGCACGTTCGATGATCAGCGCACTCAGCAAGGTAACCCCAAGGATGACGATCCCGGTGAGCGTCATTTCGCTGAAGTTCATGTGAAAGAGCATTTTGAAGGGATCATAGGCTTCAAACCAAAGGGAGTTCGTCGATACAGTCATGTAAAGAATCAGGGCCAGGATCAAAAAGCGCAGCCACCGTAAGGGACGATCGATGGCATCGGATGGTGTCCAAGTGATTTTCAGCAGTTTTTTATTGATGCGGTAAAGCCACTCTTGGATGGCGCCAAAGGGGCAAATCCAACCGCAAAAGGAGGCGCCTGTGAGGGTTACCAAGGTTACGGCGGCAGTGAGCAGGACGAGATTGGCCATGTTGGTCTTTTGAATAAACTGACCGGTGGTGATATAGGTCCAGAGCGTAGCGGCGCCGCCGAAAACACAGTAGGTGTCCAACGGTGCAGCGCCTTGTGGGCCGCCCCCTAAAGCTTGGTGACGATAGCTGATAAAGGCAATGAGGGCAACGAAAAAAAGCAAAGAAACCTGGCGGGCGACGCGCAGTGCCACCGTGCGCTTATGATTTGGCTGAGCAGTCATCGGGAAAACCTCCTTTTTATCAGGTGGTCGATACCTTCATTATAGCAGGAAATCGTGGCGAAACGATGGTGCTTACGTTACAATTTGATGACAAATCGTAGCGTAGTATAGGTATATCTGTGGAAAGATGAGATTGGTGATAGAATTGCGACTAATGGATTAAATAATAATACACTGAAAATATGGATTACCCTAAGAATGGAAGGATAATCACTTTAAATGTTGAATGTTTGTTCCAAGAGTTTTTAGCGACGTAGCATGGCATTGCTATAAGGAGGCGGTTATATGTCGAAGACTAAACTGGAGTGCATTATCGAGAATGCGGAGACCTATCAAAGTTTATCACCGTTAGACTGTGGTGTCATGATTGCTGACGAAAGAGGGACAATCGTACAATTTGTTCAACCGAAAACTTTTAACATGGCAGTTACTGTTGGCAGTCAAGCGGCATCATCAGGAGCCGTTGGTGAATGTGTACGAACGAAAAGAGAAGTGCATAAAACACTCCCGAAAGATTTATACGGAGTTCCTGTCAAAGCCATAAGCATTCCCGTTTTTGATCAGGGCGATTTTGTCGGAGTGATCGCGACGGCAATCAGTTTAGCTACCCAAGAAACGCTGCAGAATGCCGCACAAACCATCATGGCAACTTCCCAGGAATTTAGCGCGACCATCCAAGAGTTAGCCGGAACAGCTACCCTGTTATCGAATAACCTTGTGGACTTAACCAAAAACGGTGAAAAAATCCTGTCTGATGTGAAAGAAACGGACGGAATCTTACGTTTTGTCAGCGATGTGGCGGCCAATTCCAATCTGCTGGGACTCAATGCGGCCATCGAAGCGGCCAGGGCCGGAGAACAGGGGCGTGGATTTGCCGTTGTTGCCGAGGAAATTCGCAAAATGGCTACCAATAGCGGACAGGCCGTCAAAGACATCAATAAAATTATTTTATCGATACAAAAAGATATTAACAGTATGGTGAAAATTTTATCGGATACTTCCGGTGTCGGTGAGCGACAAGCGGCGGCCACCGAAGAAATGTCCGCGGCGATGGAGCAGTTTGTTACTTCTGCGGAAAATATCAATAAAATAGCGGAGATTATTTAACCAGTAGTAGAAGGAAGGATTCATTGATGGCCATGAAAACGTCGGACACAGCAAAGCCGGTTTGGGGTGCAGGTAGCCTCACTTTGCGCGATCGTGAAACCGAATCGAAGCCGTTTGTGCTGAAAAGCGAGTTTGCGCCCAAAGGCGATCAGCCCACAGCGATTGCAGCGTTGTCCCAAGGCATCTTGTCCGGTCAGCGTTGCCAAACCTTGCTCGGCGCGACCGGTACCGGCAAGACCTACACCATGGCCGCCGTCATTGAAAAGGTGCAGCGGCCCACGCTGGTGTTGGCTCACAACAAAGTGCTGGCGGCGCAGCTTTGTGCAGAGTTCAAGGAGTTCTTTCCCGACAACGCTGTGGAATACTTTGTTTCTTATTATGACTACTATCAACCGGAGGCCTATGTCCCCTCATCCGACACTTATATTGAAAAAGATGCATCGATCAACGATGAGATCGACAAGCTGCGCCACGCGGCCACAGCGGCCCTGATTGAGCGCCGTGATGTGATCATCGTCTCCTCCGTCTCCTGCATCTACGGCTTGGGATCGCCGGAAGAGTACTTAGGGCAGATGATCTCGCTGCGCAAAGGGCACAGCTACGATCTGGATGCGATCTTGCGTAAGCTCGTCGATATCCAATACGTGCGTAATAACATCTCCTTTACGCGCGGTACCTTTCGCGTGCGTGGCGATGTGTTGGAAGTCTACCCGGCGTCCTATACGGAACGGGCCGTGCGGTTGGAGTTTTTCGGTGATGAGTTGGAGCGGATTACGGAGATCGATACGCTGACCGGTGAGATCTACGGTGAGCGCTACCACATATCGATTTTTCCGAACACGCACTATGTAACATCGCGGGAAACCTTGGAGCCGGCGCTGGCGGCCATCGAAGCGGAATTGGAAGAACGTTTGGCGGAACTGAAGGTGCAAGATAAGCTCTTAGAAGCGCAACGGTTGGCGCAGCGTACCCGCTACGATATTGAGATGCTAAGGGAAATGGGCTTTTGCACGGGCATTGAAAACTACTCACGCCACCTGACCGGGCGCCAGGCCGGTGAGCCGCCCTATACGCTGCTGCACTTTTTCCCCGATGACTTTGTCATGATGATCGACGAGTCCCATGTGACGGTGCCGCAAATCGGTGCCATGTATGCCGGTGACCGCTCGCGCAAGCAAACGCTGATTGAGCACGGTTTTCGCTTACCTTCGGCGGCCGATAACCGTCCCTTGAAATTTGATGAGTTTGAAAAGACGGTCAATCAACTGGTGTTTGTCTCGGCCACACCGGCCGATTATGAAATGCGCAACAGTGCGCAGGTCGTCGAGCAGATTATTCGACCGACGGGCCTGGTTGATCCGGAAATTGAAGTGCGGCCCGTCAAAGGCCAGATCGATGACTTGCTCCATGAGATTCGCATCCGAGCGCAAAAAGATCAGCGCGTATTGGTGACGACGCTGACGAAGCGCATGGCGGAGGATCTGACGGGCTATCTCAAGCAGATGGGCGTGCGGGTGCGCTGGCTCCACTCGGATATTGATGCCATCGAACGCATGCAGATCATCCGTGATTTGCGCATCGGCGAGTTCGACGTGCTCGTCGGGATTAACCTGTTGCGTGAAGGGTTGGACTTGCCCGAAGTGACTTTGGTGGCCATCCTTGATGCCGACAAAGAGGGCTTCTTGCGCTCCGAGCGATCGCTGATTCAGACCATCGGCCGGGCGGCGCGGAACGTCGAGGGGCGCGTGATCATGTATGCCGATACGGTCACGCAGTCGATGGAAAAAGCCATCGGCGAGACCGAGCGGCGGCGAGCGATTCAAGTAGCCTATAACCGGGAACACGGCATCACCCCGCAGACGGTGAAAAAAGCGGTGCGCGATGTCATTGAAGCGACTACTTCGAAGGATCAGCCGCAAGGGGTGGCCATTGATGAGAAGTCGGGCGGCGTCCTGGCGCGGGCGGCCGCATATCTTAAGGGGCGCCGTGGCGGCAAGGCAGCGGGGCCGGCGGTAGATTATGGCATCGGTGATGGGGCGCTGATGGCCGCCGAGGCGTTCGATGGCAGCTATGAAATCGCCGGAACCACTGCCGCAGAAGTCATGGAAGCAGACCGTGATCTCGTGGGCGAGATCCTGGTAGCGGAGGCGAAGTCCAAATCCAGGACGAAAGCGGGAACGAAGGGAACGGCGAAGGGTACAGCCAAGGCTAAGGATACGGCCAAGGGTACCGGCCAGGAAAGGGCGACGGCACGGAAAGGCGTTACGGCAACCGCAGCGGATGTGGTCAACTCACCGGAAAGCGTCGCGCGGTTGATTGCCGATCTGGAAAAAGAGATGCAGGAAGCAGCCATGGCGCTGGAGTTCGAGCGGGCAGCGCTGTTGCGTGATGTGCTGATCGAAATCAAAGGCGGTGCGCCGGTGAAAAGTAAATCTGCATCGAGCCGGGCGGCCAAAGGCAGGAGCATAACCGGTGGGGGAGCGGCCAAAAGCGGTACCTCTTCCCGTGAGCGTACGCCGCGATCACGGGGCTAACCAAGCAGCAGTATCATATCAAGTCGTAGGCCAAGATTTTTATGAGCAATGAACATTTGAACAGCCTAAAGATAAAACAGGGACAGAAGGGCGATGGCTCATGGGGTGATCGCTTTTTTCTGCCCCTGCTTGCTTTTATGCTATAATAATGATTATCGGTAAAATAGACTGACAGAAATGGCTTGGCCTAACTGGAGGAGAAAACATGCTTGAGATGATCCGCGTACGGGGTGCCCGGGCGCACAACTTAAAAAATATTGATATCGATATACCACGGGACAAGCTCATCGTCTTGACCGGCCTATCGGGCTCCGGCAAATCGTCCCTGGCCTTTGACACGATCTATGCGGAAGGCCAGCGGCGCTATGTCGAATCCCTGTCGTCCTACGCCCGGATGTTTTTAGGCCAGATGGACAAACCGGACGTAGACTATATTGAAGGCTTATCACCGGCGATCTCCATCGATCAAAAGACGACCTCGAAAAACCCGCGCTCGACCGTCGGCACGGTGACGGAGATCTACGACTACCTGCGCCTGCTCTTTGCACGTATCGGCAAGCCTCACTGCCCCAAGTGCGGGAAGCCGATTCAGCAGCAAACGATCGAGCAGATGGTCGATCAATTAACAGCCTACCCGGAAAGCACGAAGCTGCAGATCCTGGCGCCGTTGGTGCGCGGGAAAAAAGGCGAGCATATTAAGATCCTTGAAGACATCCGCAAAAACGGCTATGTGCGCGTGCGTATCGACGGCGAGATCATGGACGCCACCGAAGAGATCAACCTGGCCAAAACCAAAAAACATACGATTGAAGTGGTCATTGACCGGATCATCATCCGTCCCGACATTGCCCGCCGCTTGGCCGATTCGCTGGAAACAGCGCTGAACTTGGCTGATGGGTTGGCGATCGCCCATATTCTCAGCGTGCCCGAAGGTTCTGATGCGGCCACCGGGGAACTGCTTTTCTCGCAGAACTTTGCCTGCGCTGATTGCGGCATTTCGATCGGCGAAATTGCGCCGCGCATGTTTTCTTTTAACGCACCTTATGGCGCTTGTCCGACCTGTACCGGCTTAGGTAGGCAATTGGAAGTCGATCCGGACTTAATCATGCCCAATCGCGATCTGAGTCTCGATGAAGGGGCCATCGTTCCCTGGGCAAAAAGCAATTCCAACTTTATTCCGGAGTTGCTCAAAGCGCTATCGACAGCACAAAACTTTTCGACGAGCGTGCCCGTACGCGAACTCCCCCCTGAGATCGTGCACATGCTGCTTTACGGTGCCGGCCAAGAAAAGCTCAAGGTGAATTTCACCAGTTTTGACGGGCGCGCCCGCACCTATGAAACGCACTTTGAAGGGGTCATCAACAACATCAAACGCCGTCACAAGGAATCACAGTCTGACTGGTCCCGTGAGGAACTGGAAGAATATATGACGGAAAAACCCTGCCCGGACTGTCAAGGGGCACGGTTGAAGCCGGAGAGTCTGGCGGTGCTTGTCGGCGGGCGTAATATCCGCCAGGTGACCGAAATGCCTGTCGATGAGGCCTATCGCTTTTTTGAGCAACTGAAGCTGACGGAACGGGAACAGATCATCGGGCGCCAGATCTTCAAAGAGATCAAAGAACGCCTGGGCTTTTTAAGCAATGTGGGGTTGAACTACCTGACGCTGTCGCGGGCGGCCGGCACCTTGTCGGGCGGCGAGGCCCAGCGCATTCGCCTGGCGACGCAGATCGGCTCGGGACTGATGGGTGTGCTTTATGTCCTTGATGAACCGTCGATCGGCCTGCACCAGCGCGATAACGAACGGCTCTTGCAGACGTTGCAGCGCTTGCGCGACCTGGGCAACACGCTGCTCGTCGTGGAGCACGATGAAGATACAATGCTCACGGCCGATCATATTATCGATATCGGGCCGGGAGCCGGTGAGCATGGCGGTCAGATCGTGGCCGAAGGTTCGCTGGATCAGATCATGGCAGAGCCGGCATCGCTGACAGGACAGTATCTGTCGGGCAAACGCTTTGTGCCGGTACCGAGCGAGCGGCGCCGGCCCAACGGCAAATGGGTGGAAGTGATCGGGGCAGCCGAAAACAACCTCAAAGGGATCGATGTGGCTTTTCCGCTAGGCGTCTTCACCGCCGTTACCGGTGTTTCGGGATCGGGAAAATCAACACTGGTCAATGAGATTTTGCACAAAACGCTGGCAGCGCAACTGAACCGTGCTCATACCAAGCCGGGCGCCCACAAGGAAATTCGCGGTCTGGAACACCTGGAAAAAGTCATCGACATCGATCAGTCGCCGATCGGCCGTACACCTCGGTCGAATGCGGCCACCTACACCGGTGTTTTTGATGCGATTCGCGATCTTTTTTCGCAAGTACCGGAAGCGAAGATGCGCGGCTATAAGCCGGGGCGCTTTTCCTTCAATATCCGTGGTGGGCGCTGTGAAGCCTGCAAGGGCGATGGGATTCTCAAAATTGAGATGCACTTTTTACCGGATGTCTATGTGCCTTGTGAAGTGTGCAAGGGCAAACGGTACAACCGGGAGACGCTGGAAGTTCACTATAAAGGCAAAAGCATTGCCGATGTGCTCGATATGACCGTCGAAGAAGCGCTGGCGTTTTTCCAAGCGATTCCGAAGATCGCCCGCAAGATGCAGACGCTCTTCGATGTGGGGCTCGGCTATGTCCGGCTCGGCCAGCCGGCGACGACCTTGTCCGGCGGGGAAGCGCAGCGGGTCAAGCTGGCGACGGAATTGTCGCGCCGTTCCAACGGCAAGACCTTTTATATCTTGGATGAACCGACGACGGGCTTGCATATCGCTGATATTCATAAGCTACTCGGTGTGCTGCAACGGCTCGTCGATGCCGGTGATACGGTTTTGGTCATTGAGCATAATTTGGACGTGATCAAAACGGCCGATTACGTGATCGACCTGGGTCCGGAAGGCGGTGACAAAGGCGGTACGGTGGTGGGCACTGGTACGCCGGAAGAGGTGGCCGCCATGCCCCATTCGTATACGGGGCGTTTTCTGGCTAAGGTGCTGGCACGGCGACCGGGGGAACCGGTGGTGTAATAGCCCATGTATAGAAGGAACGGTTCGGGATTTCATCGAAAACAGAAGGAATATGTAGATAGAGTCCGTCCAGGAACCCAATGGAACCAAGTATGGTATCCGTTGAAACCGTGTTTTTTCCAAATTAATCAAGAAAATAGCCGCAAACCGTAC
>NZ_SLXT01000040.1 GCF_004341395.1 Heliophilum fasciatum | reverse complement strand
CAAAAGTATCGTAATTCAATATGAACCGCCGTATACCGAACGGTACGTACGGTGGTGTGAGAGGTCGGGGGTTAATCGCCCCCTCCTACTCGATTCGGATTATGGAATCACTGATTCGTTCGGCGATTCGTTTAGTGGAATGGAGTGTGCGGCATTATGGCTGGGGTCCAGTGATTGGTGTTTTTGTAGCGGCATCGCTTAGCTTGGGAGTGCTAGGTTCGTTGCCGGGATGGATGAATCAGGATTTGTTTTTGGTACAGTGGGCGCTGGGGGCGGCGATGCTTTATAGCATCGGATGGGCCTTATGGCGCGGTATTCCTCGGTGGTGGGCGGGGCTCGTGAGCAACGAAGGGAGAACCGTTACGGGAAACCGCTTTTTGCTGCCGGTGAGAGGAACGGAACGATTGACGGAAGAGCGAGTGGAACGCTGGAGGCAGGAAGGGAGAGTAGCGGGGGAAGAGGTTGGGCTAAACAGGGGACGAGCGGGCGAACCGGTGGATCTGTGGGAAAAATGTTTTTCCCTTGAACGGTTGCAGGAAGCGTGGGAACGGGTGGCGCTGCGCGGTGGCAGTCCCGGGAGTGACGGTGTCACTGTGGAAGCCTTTGCGCTGGATGTGAACCGTCATTTAGTTCAGCTACGGCAGGAACTGTGTGCCGGAACCTATGTGCCGCTGCCGATGAAGCATTTTACGATTCCTAAACGCAGCGGTGGTTTGCGCAAGTTGACGGTGTTTTGTGTGCGTGATCGGGTCGTGCAACTGGCGATTCATCGGGTGCTGATGACGCTGTGGGAACCGCGCTTTGCGCCTTGCAGCTATGCGTACCGGCCGGGGCGCTCGGCGTTGCAGGCGGTAGCGGCGGTGGAGCAGCTATTGAACCGGGGGGAAAGGTGGGTTGTTGACGGGGACATTGAAACTTTTTTTGATACGGTGGTGCACCGGCGGCTGAATGAACTGATCCGGGAGTGGCTGCCGGATGAGCGATTATGCTATCTGCTCGGCAGGCTCATCGAAGCCGGGGCGGAAGGACGGGATCGGGGATTGACGCAGGGGGCGGCATTATCACCGGTGCTGGCGAACTTGTATCTTCACCTGTTTGATGTGGCGCTGACGCAAGCCGGGTGGAATTTGGTGCGCTATGGTGATGATTTTGTGATCTTGATGGCGACGCGGCAACAGGCGGAAGAGGCGCTGTGTATGGTGGAACGGTTGATCGCCGGGCTGGAACTACGATTGAATGGAAGTAAAACAACGATTGTTCACCGGGATAGCGGATTTACGTTTTTGGGATACACTTTTTCGGCGAACGGCAAGGCTCCGTCCCGCGCCGCCGTGGAAAGCTTGCGTGAACGGCTGGAGCGAGCCGAGTCGGCGGACAAGCGGCAGCGGGTACTGGCAGGATGGCAGGGGTATTTTGGTATGAGGGGAGGCAGTGGGGGCGGCAGGGGCGTTGAGTGCGAGGAAGCAGCGGAAACCGTAGAAACCAGGGGAGCCATGGGAGCGGTGGAAACCATGCGGAAGGGGGAAGACCGAGGCATGAATGGGTTGCATCAAGGGGCGAGCGGGCCGTGGACTGATTATCGTCGTTTGTTTCTCGGGCGACCAGATGTCTTTGGTCAGTTCTGGCAAAACAATGAAGGGCAGCAGGGCTATATGCCGCTCTACCGGTCGCTGACGGATCAGGAATTGGAAGCGCATATTCGCGGGGAGGTGATCTTGGGAACTTATTTGCTGCGGCCGGAGGGAACAACGAGGGCGCTGGTGTTGGATGTGGATGGTGTGGCGATGGGGGGAATGGCGGAACAGAAGGCGATGGAATTTTCATGGCGACTGACGGAAGCGCTACATGAGGAAGGCTGGCATCCCTTATGGTTTCGGAGTGGCGGCAAGGGAGCGCATATTTGGCTTTGTTTTGAGCATCCGGTGGCGGCGCGGCAGGTGCGGCGGTTTATCGATGGCTGGCTGGATCGTTTTCGGCCATTTCCAAAGGATGTTATGGTCGAGGTATTTCCTAAGCAGGATCATCTGGGGCCGGCGGCGATGGGCAGTTTGATTCGCTTGCCGATGGGGCGGCACCCGCAAACAGGGCGCTGGAGCCGTTTGCTTGCGCGGGATGGTGCGGTGATGAAGCACCCTTGGGAGTGGCTGCGGCAGGTACCGCGCCATGATCTGAGCCGCTTCGCTTGGGGAAGCGATGAACGAAGGGGGAGAACGGTTATGCATGAAGGGCAAGGGAAATCAACGGATCGCAGTGGAAATGGGCGGGAATTGCGGCCGATCGTTGTGGCTGATGAGCTGGCACCGTTGGTGGATGGCTGTACGTGGATCCGGGGTCTGATGGAAAAAGCGGATCGGGAAGGACAACTGCGTCATGGGGAACGGTTGGCCTTGTTGTATGTACTGGGCGGCAGTGAGGCAGGGCGATCGTTGGTGCATCAGGTGATGGCGCGATGTGCGAACTATACGCCCAAAGTGACGGAGCGATGGCTGCGGCGGATCACGGCGGGCCATAAGCCGGTTCGGTGCAGTAAGTTGCAGGAGTGGTTGAAGGATCACTTGCCGGGGGTGCAATGTGCTTGTCCAGTGGCGGGACAGATCAAAACGCCGCATGATCTTTTGCGCGGAAAAACGAAGCCGGTGGTGGTGTTGCCGCAGGAGGATGCATGGGATCCTGTGGGGCTGGATCTGTTTGGTGGATGGGACGATGAAGTGGAGTAGGGTGGCCGATGGAGTGAGGTTGATTGACAGTTTGTGAGTGAAAACGGTATAATTCACCTATGTTGTTGGGAATTTCAATGATCCGCTAACCTCGAAAATGCCAAAAAAGGCGGGGGGTTAGCGGATCGCAAAAAAAGCCAGTAAGAATGCGGGTTTGCGGGTTTTTGGCATGGCAGGAAAAGGGGGAATCGGGGGCGAAATGGCGTTTGAACAGGTGCTTTTTTGGAGGTTAGCGTTTTTTGGCCCACAGCCCGCATGGGATTAGGGCTGTAGGACGCAGGGTTGAAGATTGCGTTGCTTCTTTGAGGCATGGGAACATTTTATTTCCCGCTCCCCACTCTGTTGCACCACAAGGTTGAAGATTGCGTTGCTTCTTTGAGGCATGGGAACGTTCTCTTGCCACAATTTATTTTCTTGAAATATCAAGGTTGAAGATTGCGTTGCTTCTTTGAGGCATGGGAACAACATTTACTCTTGCTATATATTTATTTGAATCATATGTGTTGAAGATTGCGTTGCTTCTTTGAGGCATGGGAACCCTTGGTTACAACGATGTTAACATCATTAAAGTTAAACGAGTTGAAGATTGCGTTGCTTCTTTGAGGCATGGGAACACATACACCTCCTCTCTTCCATCAACCCACGCAAGGGTTGAAGATTGCGTTGCTTCTTTGAGGCATGGGAACATTCTTGTATCATGAACTATCGAAACTCTTTCTTCTTTGTTGAAGATTGCGTTGCTTCTTTGAGGCATGGGAACATCGACTGAAACTTACACTCCGTATATTCGATCTTGTTGAAGATTGCGTTGCTTCTTTGAGGCATGGGAACATAAGAAATCATCTTGTGCTACATCCAAGGACCATACGTTGAAGATTGCGTTGCTTCTTTGAGGCATGGGAACATTTATATTCCTGAATTACTGAAGCTGCAATTCCTTTTGTTGAAGATTGCGTTGCTTCTTTGAGGCATGGGAACTTCTGGGGAGGGGGTACAAATAATCTCTGGATTTGTAACGTTGAAGATTGCGTTGCTTCTTTGAGGCATGGGAACTTTTAGGGTTTAAGGTCAAAGGTTTGCCACCCCTAACCAAGTTGAAGATTGCGTTGCTTCTTTGAGGCATGGAAATTAAACCAAGGGTATTTCTTTAGCACGGCATGGTTTTGCAGAGGATAGAGTCAAGGTTCATGGTCTTAAATACTGCAACCGATGCCGTAGATTGTCTTAGCATTTGATTACAAGAAGACGATAGGAGATGAAGCAAGGTTTGCTGCTTTCCATGGTGTTTCGTTTGCAGGCCATGAACAATGCGTTTTTGCCGTTATCGCATGGAGCGATGGCGTATGCAGCGTTGCTGAAAATGATTGACCGTAGGAGTCCGGCGCTGGCTAAAGAAATTCATGATGTGCAAAGTGCCAAACCGATAACGGTTGCGCCGCTGCAAAGCGCGGGTATGGTACCAAGTCATCCGCATGTGCATATTGTTGCCGGCGAAGTGTTTACGTGGCGAGTGACGGCGTTGACTGCGAATGTGGCCGAAGAAATACAGCAAATGGTGCATTCAGTGGAGCGTGTTCAGATTGGGCAAGGCATCTTCCAGGTACTTGAGGTAGTAACATCATGGGCGGAACATGGGGAGGCCCGACAAACAACGTATCCGGAACTTTTGAATCGGTGGGAGCGCCAAGCGGTTCCAGCGGAAGTGACGTTGCAGTTTGTGACACCGACAGCGTTTCGTCGTGGTCGTGTGCATCAATTACTACCCACGCCACGATTAGTTTGGGGATCCCTTTTGGATCGTTGGAACCGATGGGCACCGCAATCATTTACGATTGGTCGTGATTTGTTGGAAGAAGCGATATTGCTGCGCGCCTGGCAAGGAGGGACGCAGCGAATCGAATTAGATCATCGTGCGGCAACCGGTTTTACCGGGCAGTTTACGTATCGGGTGCAGCCCAATTATCCGGCTGTTCGTTTGATGATGGCCGTACTGGCGGATTTTGCTTTTTTCTCAGGTGTGGGATGGCAGACGGCGCATGGGATGGGTCAGGTACGTTGGCGAGCAAAAGGTAGCTTGGTCAATAATTGATGATGATGACCTGAAAGTATTCGCTTCTTGGAGGCATGAAAAAGCCGCACATTCATGATTGAACGTGCGGCTTTTTAGCTGGGTAGGGGTGAGGGATGGTACTGGTGTTGCGTTCAGAGCATTGGGGAAAAGGCGGGGAAGGAGCTGGTTTGTTGACAGTTTGTAATCATAAACGGTATAATTCACCTATGTTGTTGGTAATTACAATGATCCGCTAACCTCGAAAATGCCAAAAAAGGCGGGGGGTTAGCGGACCGTGAAAAAGCCAGTAAGAATGCGGGTTTGCGGGATTTTGGCATGGCGGGAAAAGAGAGAAACGGGGTTGAAATGATGTCTGAAAAGATGTTTTTTTGGAGGTTAGCGTTTTTTGGTCCACAGCCCGCATGGGAGTAGGGCTGTAGGGCGCAGGGTTGAAGATCGTGTTGCTTCTTTGAGGCATGGGAACTTTTGAAATTGTTCACGCTTCCATATTGTTCAGCCTTTGTTGAAGATCGTGTTGCTTCTTTGAGGCATGGGAACGTGAATTCATTCCAATTTTCACTAGTAATCACAATAGGTTGAAGATTGTGTTGCTTCTAGGAGGCATGGAACCAATACATTCTTACTTTTCCCAAGATGTAAGGAAAGTGGCGTAGGATCGTCTTGTTTCCCCTCTAAACTACAACAAATCAAATATGCAAAAAAAGAACTACCGGTTTTTTCGCCGGTAGTTCTTTTTTTTGATAGTCTTCCTCCCAGCAGAGCGATGGTTAGTACAAAGGAGGTGCAAAAGAGTCGTACACCGGTACGGAGAAAGTAAACGTTGACAGGGGGGGAGGAAGGAACGTATGTTCTTGGATTTAATCGTAGTCATGTTGGTCGTGACCCTTTTAGTCGGGTTGCTCATCTACGGGATGGGAATGCCATGGTATTGGTCCCTGGTGCTCACTGTGGTACTGGTCTTTGGTTACGATGCGTTAGCAGAATGGCATGAAAAAAAGCGGCACCCTAACGGGATTCCGGAATCAGCAGAATTACCGCCGGTATCGATGAATTCACTAGTGACCTTTTTCCGGGTTATCTTGTTTTTTGTTCTTTCCCTTGCGCCGTTGGCTGGGTTGTTCTTGCTCGATATCTACTTGGAATCTGGCGGTGCCAAATTGAGCTTACCCGTCATGCCTTGGAACAAAGAATTACGCGCACTCTTTGCGCTGGTCGGGATCTCTGCCGATGTGATCACCGTGTCCACCTTTATTGGCCTAGTTGTAGCGACAATCAGTCTCGTACTGACCGTGTGGGTTACCGCGAATGCGTTGAGCTTTTACGGCAATCTCCCTCGTCTCATCGTTCTCCTCCGGGATTCAACGCCTCAGGGCAGCAGCGCACAGCAACGCTGGAGCGAGATCTTCAACCTGGCCATACCGGGGATCCTGACGGTGAGCTTGGGGCTGGCACTTTGGTTTGTATTTCAGTCTTATACAGCGCCATTGGCTCAAATGCAGTTGGCCAATAAAGCATGGCCCGGTGAATTCCATCCTGAAATGGCACTTGGTGATTCCATTGCAGTAAGCGCTACGCTCGAGCGCCCCGATCTCTATGCGGTGATGCAACGGCATCAAGGCGAGTTTTCCGCTCAATTTATCACTGCTACACCGGTAGCGTTGTTTGTTATGCACCTGGCGCTGGCTTTGATGTCGGAAGTGTTTTTTCTGCAAATGCAAAACTTACTTAGCCAGTTTGAAAAACGAACTAACCAAGTGGTACGGCTATGCCGGCAAGGAACGGTTTATCATCTCCGGCGGTTCGCGGAAGGGTTGCAACGATTAGGGTCGTCGATGGCAGACGGGTTACGGCGTGTAGTCGCACGAGGGCAGCGCCATGATTCATCGGTACAGCCTGCGGCGGCATCAGCACAGGTACGAACAGCGACACCAGCTTCCCCGGCGTTTTCATATAGAGAAAACAGCAGTTCTTATCAATCAACTGTGGGCGTTGATGCAGATCGGATCCCGATTTTACCGGATTCATTACAGTCTCAACAGGATGAAAACAAGTGGCCAATGGCGGGAAGGAAACCACAGGGACATGCGGTACAACCGCTACGACATGGTGCTGATAATTTGACTGGCAACTCGGCGAAGACGGAAGCGAAGACGGAAGCGAAGACCGAAAAGAAGACCATGGCAAGCAACCCTACGAATGCTGTGGCAAATACGGTAGCAAGCAGGCCTGCCTATGCCGCAGAGGATGAAGCATTAGCGCCAGACGATCGCCCCTTGCGCGTGATTGGTGCCAGTGAGTTTGTCACGTTGCGGCAAGCGCGGGAATTTCCGGATCAATATCGAATCGAGCCGGTTGGTAACGGCGAGAACGGTGCCAAGCGCCACCGGATCTGGCTGCTCGCCAAAGCCGATGAACCAGAGATTTTTGATGACGATGCCGATGAGTTTGGGTTGATTTAAAGGAGGCCGATGCAATGTTATGTCCGCAATTCGATCTTGCCCTGCAAGCGGTAATGACACATGGCGACACGCAAGCGATCAAAATTGATACGCCAGATTTGGTTTGGACTACCCATGAAATCATCGATCGCTTGGAAAAGACCTGCAGTCATCCCCGACCGGCGTTGTACCTGGTGCGTCCTGACCGGCTTACCGAATATGACTGGTCTTGCTCAGATTGGCAAGAAACGCAAGAATTATCGATCGATCGCTCCGTAGAGGTACTGGAAAACTCCCATACCCCACCGGCCGTATTCATCTTTTGGAATAATGAGCAGTTAATGGACGAACGTGATGGGATGATTGCCGTGCGGCTACTGCTTCCTCAGATATTTTTAGCCTACCGACCGACCAAAAAACTGATTGTTTTTCTGGAGCCCTTGGGAGCCACTTACCCGGCTGTGGTAACACCGTACTTATCGAGCGGCACCGTGGCCTATCCCACGCGAAATGAACTTGTGCCGATGGTGATGCGTGAGTTGGCCCGTTGTCACATGACGGCGTTACCGGAACAGGCGGATCAAATCAGTCATGCCTTACTGGGATTGACCTATACAAGAGCGCGCGAATTACTTCATCTATCTTTGATTGCCGCGCAGCAGCCTTTCTCAGCGGTTACCAATGTGCCTGGCGAAGCTGCTCATGGCGCTGCAAGTGGCACCCTGAGTGGCGCTTTCAGTGGCGCTGCAAGTGGCACGGGAAAAGACGCCGTGATTGCTCAAATTGTCGAAACGCTTCACCGCGAGAAAGAACAGTTCCTGGCCCAAACGCTAGGTATGACAATTCTGCGCCCGATGAGTGATGATTTGCCGATGGGCCTGGACGGGTTGATGGATGACTTTGCTGTTCACCGGCATCGCATCTGTATGGAAGGCCAGGAACGGGAAAAAGGCTGGCTGTTGATCGGGCCGCCGGGAACCGGCAAGACCTTAGTTGGCCGCTACTTGGCCGGACAACTGGGTTACCCTGCCATTACGTTTGAGATTTCCTCGATCATGAACAGTTTTGTCGGCCAGACAGAAAAGAATATGTACAATTACTGCCGTGTGCTGGAAACTTTTGCTCCTTGCGTGGTGTATATTGACGAGTTGGAAAAAACAATTGCTGTCGGCGGTGAAGCTGATGGCGGCACGATGATGCGAGCGATGGGCATTTTGTTTTCCTTCTTAAATGATACGCAAGCGCCGATTTTCGTGCTTGGATCGGCCAATAATCTTGATCCCCGGCATGGACTGGCCTTGACGCGTAAAGGGCGCTTTTCCCAATTGTATTGGGTCGATCTGCCAGCCGCAGCTGCACGGCAGGCGATTTGCCGGGCGGCCTTTGCACGGCAGGGCAGCCAACTGCCGGAGTCGCTGCTCGAAAAATTGGCACAAGAAACCCGGTATTATTCAGGAGCCGATTTATCCTGGCTTTGCCGGGAAGCAGAAGTGCGGCGGAAATTTTATGGAGTGGATGCGGAAAGCCGGGATTTTGCTGCTATTCTTTTTCAATTGGTTCAGGAAAACCGGCAGCGGGTGGAAATTATGAAAAATCAATATGATGCGTTACGTCAATGGGGCCGCGCCTATTGCAAGTCTGTAGGGCCGGGACCGGACGCGTGAAGCATGAGGCATGAGGCATAAAGCATCATTGGACACGTGCAGGATGCAGCGTGAAGCATAACTGGAAGTGAGAAGGATGAATCAAGAGGCTCCTTATCAGGGGCAGCAATGAAAATCACAAGAAGTGGAAGGTATAAGGAGGTAATACAATGTCAGGTTCACACAAAGTATCTACCGGTAGCGCGCCCGTGGCGCTGCTGGGCTTGTTAGCGGTTGGGGCGGTGGCCGCCGCCGGTCTCGGTAAGGAAATGGTGCGCGGCGTACGGGATGTGCACAAGATGTTAAAAGAAGGCCGCCATCCTGTCGACAATATGCTTTTTCGTTTTACACCGATGACCAATGTGGAGGGGTATTGCAATGTACTGACAGAACGCGGCTTTGACTTGGATGTGACCGATACCATGGTACAGGCGCAAGGAAGTTCCGGAGAGCAGATATTCCTCTTTCCCTTGGAAAACGGTATCGCCGTTGTCGCAGAAGAACCGGAGCTAATGGGCGCTTGTCATCAGGATTTTGTAGTTACCGAATTTACACGCGTATTGCAAGAATCAGGGTATCAGGTCAATGTGGAAGAGCGCGGTGAGCAAAAAGTGGTGGTGGCCAAGGAGGTGGGTCATGCGCCAGAGGTGGGTCAAGCACTAGAAGTGAGCCAAGCACTAGAGGTGAGCCAAGCACCAGAGCTGGTCTGCGCAAGCAAAGCGTTATACGATGATTTGGGAAACGAAGCCGAAGTTTTGCCGGCGCAATGGGAAGGGGCGCCGCAGATCACCGTTACGCTTGCCGATCATGAAGGGGTAGCCCATATTGACACATCGCGGATCCGGCGACCCAAATGTGAGATTATGCAACAGCGCATCCGGCAGAAGCTGCAAGCGCCAGGGCAGGGAAAACTCATGAGCGTTAAAGGGAAGATCCGGCAGACAGGGAAGAAACAGCGCAACAACTTGTAACCGAGAAGGAGAAGGTTCAGTATGAAACGGGCAGTGCGTTTGTCGGTAGGGGCGGGAGGGGAGCTTCTATGGGAAGACCCTTCCCCTTGGGATGCCTTGGTCGCTCGGCGCTTGGGGTTGCCTTTTGCCGGGAATCCACCCAAAGGGTGTTTGGTGCCGGAACGAGCGGGTTGGTGGTCATTAAAGACGATGATGGTCGCTGTGCCGGAAGCGGGAACTGCGAATATGGAGACACTTTGGGCTATCCATGATGAAGCCATGGAAACGACGGTTCAGGCGAACAAGAGCCCGGTTGAAGCCAAAACATTCGTAACACAACGAACGATTTCTTTACTCGATCTAAAACGCCGCATCGCCAGGCAGATGTTTCAGCAATGCCGTCTCTGCCCGCTCCGGTGTGGCGGTCAACTTGATTGCCCGGCAGCAGGACAAGCGCAGTATCATCAGCATTTTGTTCATCTTGGTGAGGAAAGGGAGATCGGACAAACACTGGCGCTGGAGATGGCCGGATGCAATATGCATTGTCGATTTTGCCAAAAAGGCGGAACCTTGCTGACTGGTGGTGCCTATCATCGCTTGAGCCAAGCGCTTTGGCAAGATATTCTCGCCTACGGGCAGGACGCTTTTCACAGCCTTTCGCTGGTCGGTGGCAATCCGGATCAAAGTTTGCCGGGAATCCTTGATTTTTTGGCGGAGGCACCGCCGGAAAGTGCGCAGTGGCCGATCATTTGGCATACAAACGGGTATGTGGATCCGCCTGTCTATGATTTGTTGGCGGGTATTGTCGATGTTTGGGTCTTTGATTTTAAGTTTTTTCACGATGATTGTGCGTCCCAGTGGAGCCGTGCCGTTCGTTATGTCGACGCGGCATGCCGGGGATTAACAGGGATCCTTGAGAGTCAAAGGCAGGTTCCGGTCATTGTTCGTCATCTGCTGCTGCCCGGTCATGAATCCTGTTGTGCAAAACCGCTCATTGATTACGTAGGTGCATGGGCACGGCGGCATGGCGGCCATCGTCTTTGGTTGCATTTGATGGATCAATATGTCCCGGCTTGGCGTATCGGTTCTGGTGACGGTCGCATGCAAGAGGTAATCGATGATCGTGTGGTGAAGTCGATGCGGCAGCGAGCCCGGGAACAGGGGCTTCGTCTAGCCGGCGAAGCGAAGCCCGATGCTGAACACCCGGAATGGTGGCTATGGAGATAGGAGCTTATTTTGGTTAAGCGGCTGGTCGCAGTGACCGCCAAGCTGCAATCATTGAAATTGTTGAAAATCGTACAGAAGGAGGCAGACTGTGATGAAATTACAAAAGATCCGGTTGTGGAAACGAGGCTGCTGGCTGGCGGCGGGATTGATGTTGACCTTGTTGATGAGCCTGCTTACCGGGTGCAATGGGGAAAACCTTGAAAAGGCACAAGGTGAAATGATGCGCAATGAGACAACCAAACCGCCGGCTGTTTGTGTGTTATTTGACAATTCGCCTTCTTTTCAGGACTATGCGGAGTCGTCACTGACGGAAATCAAGATGGTATTTCAAGTGCTGGCACGGCAGTATCCAGACAGCACGGTATCCCTGGTACTGATTAATGAAGAACCGGTTAATGTTTTTAGCGGAGAGGCCAAGCGGTTGGATATCGCGTACCAGGAATTATCTCAGGTGGTTAACGGTGATCGTTCCCATGCTTCGAATCTCAGTGCGGCTGTGCACAACGGTAGTTATTTTTTGCAAAATGCTGATGCGGGCCGGAGGATTATGTTGATTTTTTCGG
The DNA here is from genome assembly GCF_004341395.1 of Heliophilum fasciatum. Taxonomy (GTDB): domain Bacteria; phylum Bacillota; class Desulfitobacteriia; order Heliobacteriales; family Heliobacteriaceae; genus Heliophilum; species Heliophilum fasciatum. The sequence goes on along the minus strand of NZ_SLXT01000040.1, from coordinate 5,585 downwards.
ATATGCAGCATACGGTGCCTGATTATTACCCCAACGGCTCGCCTGATGGACGGGTTCCGGTACCAGAAGCGTTTCCCTGGGATGATATCAAGGATATGGAAGTATATGCGGTTCATGTGTCTTTTAATGAGTGGGAGCTTTGGCAGCAGGAGATTGCCAAGCGGAATATGGGGGAGCACTTTCGCCCGTTATTCCCTGAGCAGATGAAAGCGAATCATGTGGTGAATGTAGTTTTTCCGAAAACAGAGGATTAAGATACGACAACCTGGTCAATGAGATGGACTCGATGTTGAAATAAGCATAATGATTAGGAGGAAAAGCCGTGGCCCCGCCCAGCTAGGCTGATTTTTTTGGCATGATTCTCCGTAAGGATGGACAATCTAAAAAAAATCAGCGCTGATCGGCAGTTTTGTCTGGCCGGTCATCTGGGATGGCGAGGTGAGACGATGCGCAGCATGTGGACGGGAGCGATCTCCTTTGGACTGATCCATATTCCGGTCAAGCTCTTTGCCGCCACCGAAGACAAAGATGTTCGCTTTAACTGGCTGCACAAGGAATGCAATTCCCCGGTACAATACAAAAAGCATTGCCCCCACTGCAACAAGGAAGTGGGGCAGGATGATCTCGTCAAAGGCTTTGAGTATGAAAAAGGCCGCTTTGTCTTGATCGCCGATGAAGAACTGGAAGCATTGGCTCCCGAGGGAACGCGCACGATTGATATTAAATCCTTTGTTCACCTAAAGGAAATTGATCCGATCTACTTTGCCAAGACCTATTACCTGGCGCCGGATGGCCGAGGTCAAAAAGCTTTTGCCTTGTTGCGGGCGGCCCTGCAAGAAGCTGATCGCTTGGCCTTGGCCAAGGTGGTTCTCCGTGCTAAAGAATCGCTGGCGGCAGTTCGCGTGTACAAGGAAGGCTTGGCCATGCATCTCATGCTTTTTCCAGAAGAGATTCGCGGGCTGGAGGGACTTGGCGATATCGGTGTGGGCATGGCCATTGACGCAAAAGAAAAAACCATGGCGCTGCAGTTGATCGATAGTCTCACCGAGCCTTGGGAACCGGTCAAGTGGCACAACGAATATCAAACTCGTGTCCGTGAACTTATTGATGCTAAGATCCAAGGTCAAACGCCTGTGGAAGCGCCACGGGTTGCCGCCACCGGCAATGTGATTGATCTGATGGCTGCGTTGAAGGCCAGCATTGAACAAGCCAAAGAAAAACAAGCCAAACCACCGGCGCCGCCAACAACGAAAAAGCGACAAAAAACTTCATGAGCGCCTCGCTGGACTTTGGCTCGCTTCGTCCCATGGAACCCGTTGCCGTCACGGCTCCCTTTGACGATCCTCAGTGGCTGTTTCAAGTCAAATGGGACGGGATCCGGGCGTTGGCCTTTGTGCGTTGTGGCAACGAAAACGAGGGAATTCGTTTGCAAAGCCGGCGGGGCCGGGCGATGACGGTGCAGTTTCCGGAGATCATCGGTGAGCCGATTCTCCGGTTGCCCCACCGTGGCCTTGTCGACGGCGAGTTGATCGTACTTGATGAACAGGGCAAACCGAATTTTCAGCGTATTCTTCGTCGTGAGCGCATGGGGCTACCTGCGGTGATCCAAGCGTCCCTTTCTTCTCTCCCGGCGGTTTTTATGGCCTTTGACCTGCTGGAATTGGACGACCTACCGCTTCTCGATCGACCGCTGGTGGAACGTTTAACGTTGTTGCAAGCACATCTGGTCGTGGGGGAACGGGTGCAGTTTGTTGAAGCAGTGCCCTGTGACGGCATTGCTTTATTTCAGGCTGTGCAAGCGCTGGAATTGGAAGGGATGATCGCCAAAGAAGCTGCCAGTCCCTATCTAATCGGCAAAAAGCATCGAGCCTGGAAGAAGATCAAGCATTTTCGCCGGCTCGATTGTTGGATCATCGGCTACTGTGAAGGCGAAAGGGGCCGGTTGGCTTCCTTGGCGCTAGCCGAAGCGACGGAAAAAGGCTTGCGCTACATCGGCAATGTAGGCACTGGTTTTACTGAAAAGGAGGCAGCACGATGGCACCAAGTTCTCAAGGCACAACAGACGGCCATACCGGCACAGGGCAGCCCCTTTATCCCAGTGCAGAAGGCGTACCCCGCGACGGTGCGCTTTTTGGAATGGACCGGCAATTTGCAGTTACGCCATCCCTTGCTGATCGAAGCGCGGATACCATCGGCGTGACCGGCGGGGGAATCGTTGCATCGGCAAACGGTGAGGCGAAACCGCTGACACTGTCGAATACCGATAAGATTTTCTGGCCCCAACAAGGATACACCAAAGGTGACTTATTGATGTACTATGCAGCGATGGCACCGGTATTGCTGCCCCATCTGCGGGGGTATCCGCTGGTGTTGGTCCGTTATCCTGACGGTATTGAAGGCAAATTTTTTTACCAAAAACAAGCGCCGGACCATCGGCCTTCTTGGCTGCCGACGGTGACGATTCCGTCGTCCGGCAGTGATGGGACGGCAGGGGAAGGGAAAAAGTCCGCTTCGTCCGGTCGGGCGATCACTTACTGCATGGTCAACGATGAAGCCGATCTGCTTTGGCTGATCAATGCGGGGTGCATCGAAGTGCATCCGTGGCTGTCGATGGCCGCTGATCCCGATAAGCCGACGGCCATGGTCTTTGATCTTGATCCGGCGCCGGGACAGGATTTTCGCGTAGTCATCGAAGTTGCTCTTTGTTTGCAAGCGGCCCTGAAGACGCTGGGGCTCAAGGGGTATGTCAAGACTTCCGGCGCCAGTGGTCTTCATCTGTTTGTGCCCATTGCGCCGCTTTATCCCTATGCGGTGGTGCGCGAAGCGGCCGTCGTTTTGGCGCAGATGATTGCCGAGGTGGACAGTCGGGTGACCCTGGAGCGACACGTCGAAGAGCGCGGACAGCGGCTTTATTTGGATTGTTGGCAGATGGCCCGCGCGAAAACGCTGGCCAGTGTATACAGTGTACGCCCTGTGCCGGGTGCGACGGTGTCAACGCCGCTGCTGGCGGAGGAGTTGTCCGGAGAGAATCTGCTTGATCCAAGGCAGTTTACGATCAAGAATTTGCCCGACCGAGTGGCCCAGGTGGGCGATCTGTTTGCGCCGGTGCTGCAGGAGAAAAATGATCTGCGTCCGCTGCTTTCCCTGACGGGGGCACAAGGATAAGTTGACCATGACGGAAGTACGTCGATGAAATTTTGAAATTAGCAGCAGGATTTAGAATACCCCTTATCGAAACATTCAGAAAATTCTGTTCAAGAAAGGTCAGGTGAGATGGCCCATGAGAAACAATGTATATTGTTTAGCTTCCTATCGTTCGAAGCGGCATCGGATGAGAAAACGAAAAAAAGGCTCCAGTGTGAAACCAGATCAATGGCTGTTAATTGTTCCGATATCCGTCATTATTATTTTGCTATCGTTCATTCTGTGGAAAGCACCGCAACTCTATGATCAAGATGCATTGCTGCTTATGAACGCGATCGAGCGCTTAATGGTATAAAAGGTCACCGGATTGCTCCGGTGACCTTTTACTTACATAATTGTATTTATTTCATATGATTCATATAATTATTCATAGACTTTTGCTGTAATTGTACGTTAATATGTTTTGGTATTCATTTTCCACGCACACCACAGAATCCATGCACGCTGCTATCGATGTGCACCTCTCGATATGCAGTATTATTAATTTTGTGAAAGGTGGAATAGGATTGCGTTTCAAAAAGGCAGCAACATTCATCTTGACAAGTTTTTTTGCATTGAGTTTGATTGCGCCCGTTTCCACTGCCTCGCAAGTGGTTTTGGAACAAGCTGAAGCGGCCTCCACTGTCTCGACAAAAGTGCTTGGACAAGGTACGTCCTGGAAAACGACGCTCTATGTGATCAAAGCGGACAAGCCTGGGCCTACTGTCTGGATCTCCGGTGGTATTCATGGAAATGAGCCTGCTGGTTACAAAACTGCCCTGGAAGTGAAGGATTGGAAGATTGACAAGGGAACGTTGATTGTTCTTCCCGAAGCGAACAAAGTAGGTATCGTGAGGAATCGCCGTGATTCTGGTTTTGGTGACTTGAACCGAGATTTTCCGATGAAAAAAGGAGAAAGTGCGGATAACGCATTGGCCAAAGCCATCTGGAAAGAGTATCAGAACCATAACCCTGCCTACTTGCTCGACTTGCATGAGGGAATTGCCTATCACGTACAGAATAAAAACTCTGTTGGTCAATCGATTATCTACTACCCTACAGGAACGATGAGCACCTATGCGACCAATTTAGTTTCTATGCTGAACAAAACAACGTTGTATTCCAAACGTTTCAGTACACTACGTTATCCCATTCTAGGCAGTTTGGCCCGTGCTGCAGGCATCTACGGCAGCAAGGCAGCTATCTTTGAAACCTGTTCCAAAGACGCCCTCAGCGTCCGCTTAAAAAATCAGCGTACTGCTGTGACCAGATTTCTTAATCATGCCGGTATGAGCGTTGTCGGTTCCTAGCTCAACCCATCTTTCCCATACCGATAACATTTTTCCCCACACCACTTCAAGATGGTGTGGGTTTTTCGCAGGGGTATCATATTTTTTTTCGGCGGAAATAATTTTCATGTTGACTTTTATCGAGAGCATTGTTAAAATAACACCTGCTTGCGAAATAGCAAGATTGCGAAGCAAGCAACTCAAGATGGCCCGTTGGTCAAGCGGTCTAAGACACCGCCCTTTCACGGCGGCTACAGGGGTTCGAATCCCCTACGGGTCACCATTTTTTCTACAATTTAATTTCCTTAATGTCCGGAGAGATGGCTGAGCTGGTCGAAGGCGCCCGACTCGAAATCGGGTAGGCCGTGATGAACGGTCTCCAGGGTTCGAATCCCTGTCTCTCCGCCATATCACGGGGTGTAGCTCAGTTTGGTGGAGCGCCTGCCTTGGGAGCAGGAGGCCGCACGTTCAAGTCGTGTCACCCCGACCAGATCCTTCTATAAAGTTTCACTAACTAAAAAATGCGCCCGTAGCTCAGCTGGATAGAGTAATTGACTACGAATCAAGAGGTCAGGGGTTCGAATCCCTTCGGGCGCGCCATTTTTTTCTCTAATTTTATTATGCGGTCGTGGCGGAATTGGCAGACGCGCAAGATTCAGGTTCTTGTAGTCGCAAGGCTGTGGAGGTTCAAGTCCTCTCGACCGCACCATGCGGGAATAGCTCAGCGGTAGAGCATCGCCTTGCCAAGGCGAGGGTCGCGAGTTCGAATCTCGTTTCCCGCTCCATCATTATGGCGGTTGTGGCGAAGTGGTTAACGCACCGGATTGTGGCTCCGGCATTCGGGGGTTCAAGTCCCCTCAATCGCCCCATTTCAATTCCTTGAGGCTTTCTTTTAATCATAAGGTTAAAATTACCGGTTGATTCAAAGAATAAAGCGTGATAGGATAGTCATCGTGCCGCGAAGAGCGGTACAAACTGGTCCTTGAAAATCAAACAGTTGAAAAAGCGTGATAACCTTTTTAATGAAATTCCAGTTAGTAAGTAAACGAGCTTGACTCGAACACTTCATATTTTATGGAGAGTTTGATCCTGGCTCAGGACGAACGCTGGCGG
>NZ_SLXT01000039.1 GCF_004341395.1 Heliophilum fasciatum | reverse complement strand
CGCGACGGACACCCTTGCCTTAAGCTACACCTACTGCCACCTTCGGTGTTCGGGACTTGCACCCTAGAGACAGCGCCCATGCCGGGCGCACAAATAAAGCCGCATCATCATGCGGATCAGATCGGCAATCAGATACCAAAACACCCCCATGGTCTTCGCCTCCGTTCATCACCCGCGCTGCCACCGGCATCTCCAACGGCACTGCCGCGCTGCTACGGCCATCGGTATCTCCACCACGATCACCGGCATCTCCATCACGGCCACTGACCCCTCACAGCACAAGCACTTTGGACCATTCTTTTTCCGTATCCTCACCGATGACCAAGCGTTCATGGAGACAATCACCGCAAACCCGGTAGATATGGCAACAATCATCGAACTTCTCCAACAGTTCCTGCAACCGTGCCACAATCATCTGTAAATCCGCTTTATTAACATTGCATTCAAAAAGACTCTTTTCCACACGCCGTCCATATTCTTGTAAAAATGCAGCCACCTTCTGTCGGCGGCGATCGTTGGCGATATCATAGGCGATCACATAGCGCATGGCTCTCCCCCCTCCCCGACTACCGCCCCAACCTACAGCCCCAACGGCTGCGGACACCATTCTTGGCGTTGCTCCAGATCGGCGCGGAACGCTTCCACTTGTTGACGAATCAGCATGCGAAAGCTCGTTTCCGAGCCGTTATGACCCAAGTGAAAGGGCGTCGTCATTGCCTTTTCGTAATACTGCAAATACCGCCGGAGCCCCTCACCGGTCAAGCGCACCCCACTTTGCTCCTGCGCATCAAAATCACTGCTGCCCAGCACAGCCCGGTTCACTAAACTCAAGGTCAAGCGATCCACGATCGGCTGACGATAAAGCTCCAGCAAATCTAACGCCAGCGAAGGCCGCTCGCCCGCCGGTTCATGAAGCATGCCCAATCCCGTATGAAGCCCCTCCGCCATCAGCGCCGCTACTACTTCACCAAGCACCAGCATGTACCCCAAGCTAAGCAGCGCATTGACCGGATCACGAGGCGGACGGCGGTTACGTCCCGTAAAGACAACCCCATCCTGGCGAATACAGCGCCCAAACGCTCCAAAATAGATCGCCGATGCCCGCCCCTCTACTCCCATCAATCGCGGCAGATCCGCCGTCTCATCCAATCTAGGCAGCAAATGCCCAATCTGAGCAGCTGCTGCCGCCATCAGTGGCTCCTTGTGGTTGCGCGCCTGACGACGCAGCAGTGATCGCTGATTGCGAATTTTGATCTGCAATATCCTTTTGGCCATCTGCACCCGGTATGCCATATCCTGCCACCGCGCCACATGGCCTAGCCAGCGTTCTGTTTGACCGCTACCGCGCCCCAGCACACCGTAATAGGTTCCGCGAGCACTGCAATAAAGCACGGAAGCATTGATTTTCAGCAAACTGATCGCTGCCGCCGCACTGATCTGCGCGACCGTCATCACGACGACCCGTTCCACTTCCCGGATCGGCAGCGTCGCCAACACCTCCCCGCGCAACAGTACCTGCAATCGGCCGCGCTGTTTGCGCAGTTCCGAGCCTGGCCGGGTCAGATATAGCACCGTCATCGCCCGTACCTCCTTTTTATTCACCTTCAACCGGATCCATCGCCCATTCCGATGAAAACCTGTCAAAATTACCGAGACCAACACAAAAAAGCGCAAAAAAAAAGCTGCCGACTATCCATCAGCAGCCCCCCAACCACAGGTTTTACTTTTCACCTTTACTTTTCACTTCACCTTTTCTTCTCCACTCTTTTCCACCGTTCATATTCCTAACTGCGCTTGCCTGCCTTCGCCCGCTTCATAGACAGTGTTCAAATTCACCGGTTTGCGCAAGCTATACCCCCGCTCCGTTTGAAACGCAACGGCGACCAGCGGAAACACCCCCAGCAGCCCATAAATCTTCGGCATCAGATAGTGATTGAGCATCGCCATACCCGGCAGCACAAAGGCAATCGGCATACGCCGTTCCAATTCATAGGCAATTTGCGGTTTGAGAATATCCACAATCAAATCGGCTTCCTCATTAAGATGAGTCGGACGAACATGGCCTACATGGATCGTCACGATTTTCTTGCCTTGATGCCAGTTATCTTCCGACAGCGCAATAGGATGCCCGGAAAGGTTGACAATCACTGAAATATCGTCCGGCTCAAGCGCCATCTGCCGGATCTTATTTTGATAAAACACTTTGGCTTTTTTCAGCTTCCATCCTTGATAGAGCATGATCGCCCCACTGATCAGTTCGGCAACACCGGCAAAAAAATTAATCCCTTCCACCGCATCCATCGCTATTTCCTCCCTACGAACGGCTTTCCAACTGGCGATCATACCTGCGCTGCGTGCGTACCGCATGCAAATTGACGGGTTTTTTCCATACCGCTCCTTGATCACAATGCATCGCTGTCGTGATATGAGGAAAAACACCGGAAAGGCCATGGATTTTCGGAATCAAATATTGCAGCACTCCGGCATCGCTGGGAAAGGCGTAGACAACCGGCACGCCGGTCAAGATCCCCTCTCCCATTTGCGCTTTGATCCGCTCGACGATCTGATCGGAAGCTTCATCCGGGCGGCTCCACGGGATATCATCGACAGGAATCGTAAGAATTTGCTTGCCCTGATGCCAGTTCTCTTCAAAATGAACCAGCGGCGCTCCCGTCACATTGATGATCATTTCCGCCGGCACCATTACCGGCACCGTTTGCCGTTGCAGTTTCCGCTCATAGTCCCTGCGCGTTTGGTACGCCTGCCACCCTTGCAGGCCCATGTACCCCGTGGCGATAAATCCAATGACACTGGTAAACAGTCCCCAAACCGTAAGGGCATCCATCACCGCTACACGCCTCCATTGCACCCTGTTGATTCCCTGCCGAATTCCCCAGTTACCGTTCCAGCAAAATCCCCCGCTGCAACGCTTGCTCCCGAAACTCCGCCCGCGAACGTTCCGCCACCGCAATCAAGGGATGGATCCAACTGCAAAGCCACAAGGTATACGCATTTTCTCCATCAAGGCGCAGCGATTCCGTCAAAAGCGCCTGCACATCCTTAGCCGCTTCGGGCTGTTCCTGCCAGCGCAGGGCAACCGCATCATCATTGCCCCCCTCCACGATATCGGCATCGGCCGCGATCGCTTTGGCCCAGTGATTGATCGTCACGATACGATCCACCCCGCTGCTTAGCCGCAGCGCTTGCCGAAAGTGGGCCTGACTTTCCTTATGCCGCCGCCGCTCATGGCCGGCAGCACCGTAGAGTTCAATCCAACTGTTATGCCACGCCGCACTTTTCTCCGGACACCGCTGCAGCAAGCGGCGTGCTTCCTCTTGTTCACCCCGGAGCAGCGCCAAGCGCACCCGAACCAGCGATGCAAAAACATTGCCCGGTTGCATCATCAAGACTTCCGTCAAGGACGCATCAGCCAGGGTCAAATTTTTTTCCTTCATTAATAAAAGCGCTGCATCAACACGGGCCGGAATGTTCCAGGGATCTAAGCGCAGCACCTCGGCCAATTGGGCACTTGCTTGCGCCCGGTATAGCGCAGCTTGTGCCGGCTTCGTTACCGCCAGCAACGTTGCTTGTTCCGCCAGCATCTTGGCTTGCTGGTGACAAGCGTATAAATTTTCACAATCAATCTTTCGCACTCGCGCCAAATACGCCGCCGCCGCCTGCCAGTGCCCCCGTTTGCCTTGCAGCACTGCCATGGTCGTCAACGCCACCGCCTGTTCTGGGAATAGATCCAGCACCTTCGTCAATTGCCTTTGCGCTTCGTCGATTTGCCCCCGGTCCACAGCCAGATCGGCTGCCACATGAAGCACATAAGCGCGCTCACTTGCCGTCGCGGCTGCTTTTTCCGCCTGCATCAGCACCGCTTGCGCACGGCGATGGTCCCCATCCTTTCCCGAACGCCGTGCCATATCCATCCATGCTTTAGCCCGTGTGATCCAAAAGTACATGCTACTGGCCGGCGACATGGTCTGTTCTCCCAGTGCTATCTGCTCTTCCAAATCATCAAGCATCACCAGCGCCCCCGGCGGATCCCCTTGCCGACGCTTCCATTCCGCCCAAGCATGCACCAAGTACGGCGTTCGCCCCAGCGCCGCCGCCGCGCGCTGAAAAGCCGCTTCCGCCGCCGGCACTTGCGCTGGGTCAACGAGTGACCACTCCGCCAGCAGCCGTGCCTTGCGGTGCAGCAACCGGTGATCATCGGGAAACGCAACTACCGCTCGCTCCAGTACGGCCAGCGCTTTTTTCCAACAACGATAACTTTCCAACGTTTTGGCCAGCATCAAGCGCTCACCGGCAGCGGCTGCCACTTCCAACCGCTCTATCTGCGCCCATGCCAGATCCATCAGCGCCAAGCCTCGGCTGCGCCATCCCCTATGCAGCAGTTCCTGCCACAGCCGCCAAGCCAACCGGCGATCAGCCGGTGCATCGGCATCCAGCGCCGCCAGGATCTGCCCATAGCCGCTCCTGATCGCCAATTCTGAAAACAACCTATCTGCATCCAGCATACGCCGTGCCAGTGTTTCGCCCCGCGTCGTCCAAAACACATCGCTTTCCGCTTCATCGTCGGCCTGAAACACCAATCCCATAGCCACCGCTTCACGCAACGCCTGCTCGCTCTCATGGCCAAGCAACCGTTCCAGCAATGTGGACGAGAGCAGAATCCCCAAACTATCGAGCAGCGCCGTATAAAAAAATACTTTTTTTCCGGCTTCCCCGGCCTGATTCCAGCGTTTTACCATGTCATCGAGCACGCTTTGTTCCTTGGCCTCCCCATGGGATCGCTCTCTATCGCTGTGTTGATCCAGCGCCACCAATTCATAGCGCTCAGCCAGGCGAATACGCTCCCAATCATGGCGCGCACAAGCAAATAGGATGATCCGTCCATCCACAACACCGGGTTCCGAAAAAAATTCACCGTCAGGACGCTGAAGTAGCACAATACAGCGCTTCGCTGCCGGCAAATCATCGGGATGCACTGGTGCCGCTTCCTGCACCCACACATGATCATCCCGGCGCTTAAGCTCCGTGGCCAGGCGCAGCAAAAGCAGTAGCGCCACCGCCTGCTGCCCCGGCCCATAGGTGATCACCAAAAATCCCCCACCGGCGCTTCCATCGCCCGGTGCATCATCGGCTTCCTGTTCTACCGGAACAACTTGCGGTGCCTTCAGCCTTTCCATTTGCGCCATCGCCCGTTGGGCCAGTTCCGGAATCTGTGACGGCAACGGCCGCAATACACCCCAGACATTGCGCCCTAATACATATTCCGGGTTGCTGGGGCCGCGCAAGTGATAGGTTGATTGCGTCACGGGGATCCACCCCCATTTTGTCTTCTCCCGCTGCGGCTACCGGTCAAGCAAGGCCTGTAGCTTCCGGGGCAGTTTTTCCAACAAGTTTTCAGCGCCACCGGCAAGGGCAGCGCGCATGCGCGACTGATGCAGATGAAAAGTATCGCTGTTTTGGCAGCAATGCTGCACCAAATAACAGCGCATGTCTTCATGACAATGTTTATTTTCCGGCATGATCGTACGGAGAAACTGTGCAATCAAACATAGTTGGCCATCGAATTGGGCTTCTTGCTGTGCATCATCAGTAATAACCGCGCAAATATCAACTGCACCGTCCCAAATCGTCTGTAAATGGCGGCGCAAGGTTCGTTTTAACCGCAGCAACGCTTCGCCAAGCCATTCTTCCAGCACACGAACCGCTTCGTGTCCGGTTTCCACCAATGTAAGATCGTGATATCCCGCTTCCTCCCAAATATCATGAGCCCCATCGGCGGCGCTCACTCCCGCATGCCCCGCTGCCTCACGGCCCCATTTGAGAGTGTTTTCTTCTGTCTCTGCCGCAAAGTCCCTTGGCTTATATCGCGCCGCTTCATCGGCACGCTTTTTCTGAACTTGCAACATTTTATAAACTGCTTGCATCGCTACATAGGCATGAAAGCGCTTCCAGGGATCGTCGGCAGCACGAATCTTCGCTACATCGAGCTTTTCCCATACCCGTTCCAGCGTCTGCACAGTCACTTCTTGCACCATATCGTCGCTCTCATAGTACAGCTCTTGTTCGTTACGCTTGAACGCGACAAATTCAATGCGCCGTTCTTTTATCACGTAAAAAAGCGGAAAATAAAGCCAATCATAAAGCATTTGCTCTGCTTCCGGATCGTCAGCGCCGCGCTTGCTTCGCTTTTTGCCTTCCGCACCGATTTCTCCGCTTTCAAAACAAACCGTCAGAAAGCGATCAAATACTTCCGGACTCGGTGGTCCGCCTTGATGCTGCTCCACATAAGCACAAAGGCCTTGAAAGATCCAATCTCTATATTTCAATATAACTTCTTTTTGCCCGGCCCCTTCACTCATGGCGGCCACCATTTCGCCGCCCGCCTTTATGCACCGGTGCATCGAGAATCTGCATCTGCCCGTAGCCGGAACGCGTTTTGGCACCGATACCCCAGGTGCCCAGCGCCCGAGGTAGCCAGCCCTTCGTAGAGTCAATCACTTGCGCCAATAATTCCGGATCCGTTGTGGCCACATAAAACCGAAAGCACGCCTTCGGGCCGACGCAAAGAAACTGTACCGGCTTGGGATGATAATAATCGGCCGGTGGTGCCGGTTGGTCATTGCCCACATAATAGGGGCCATAATGAGGATTCACGATATCCACAACCAGCGGCAGCCGTTCATTTTGCTTCACTTCCGGCAAGGCATCAAAAAAGATCACTGCGCCCTTTTGCCCAAGTACGCCAAAAACACGTTGAAACAAGTGCACTTTTTCATCCCAGCGCGCCACCGTTGCCGCCATCGCCGCTTCACTGCTGTCGGCCGGCTCATCCGGTGCCTCGCTCCCACCAGCAGTAGCCTGGGCGATCAGCTTGCGCAGCCTTTGGCGGCGGCGCTGCTCCTCGGGGATTTCCAGAATCTCCAGCCACAGCTTGCCGACCACTTCGTCGTCCGTGGGAATGGCCAACTCAGCCGCTAAGGCCATACTGGCAAAATAGCGCGTCAATCCCTTGACCGTGCTCCCCGGAAGATAAGGAAAACCGTACATCCGGTTCAAGGTCAATCCCGTTTCCAACACATGGGCATTGCCGATACCGACGATCAGATTCCAGGTCGTCTCCGCCTTCAGATAGCGCCACTGGTAGCCTTGCATTTTCAACCGGTGCAACAGTCGATGACGCCGGGAACTACAATCCTGAATGTACGTCTCCATATCAGGCGATCGGTAACGAATCAAATGGCGGTAAAAGTCCCCTTTTTTCTCAATTCCTTTGGGTTGATGCCAGTTCGCTGTATCAACCAGAACAGGGCAAAATTTTTCGAAAAACAGCGACAAGGACGCAATGGGCATCGGCTTTTGATGTTCCGGTGCTCCGTTTCCCGCCGGAAATGACCCGTTACGCGGACGCCCTCCCGGCGCTCGTTCCTCCTGAGCCGCCCAAAAGGGCGCAAGCAACCGGCGTGTTTCCGCCGGCAGTACAGGCAATTCCTTCATCGTTATTGCCCTCCGCCCGTTGTCTCAAAAGGCTTGTCATCGGGAAGAACGGCTTCGGCAAAACGCTTGAACCACTGCAACAAAGCCAGCGTTTCCATGGTGGCCTGCCGATAAGAGAGACTGCCCTGTTCCTGGCGGACAATGCGCTCCATCAAGCGAAAATCCCGATTGCCGCCGTCCGGATCGCGCATTTCACCGGCCACCGCATCGGCGTACGCCATGCCCTCTTGACACAGCCACTCCTGGATATGCAGATACAAAGCGCCATGCGCTTTTTGCTCATTCGGACAACTTCGTTTATCGCCTAACGTCTGAGAACCCTTCGCTACCAAAAAAGCCAGCGCCTGCCCCAGTCCGTTGGTCAAGATGTAGGCCGGGAACTTCCGCACCAGTTCCTTATAACGGTCGGCGAACTTTTGCGCTGCCGCATCGTTGATTTTCGTCCAGGCATAGCCTGCCCGTTGTTGATCCCGATCTTCAACCGGCATGTCTTACACCGTCCTTCCCGGATTAAATCGTAACCCCACAAAGCCCCGCCCGACGGTTTCATCACCGCCCATTTGCAGCATACCGGCACCAAACACATGGGTTTGCAGATAGTGCACGACGCTGCGTGCCGATCCGCAAGAATTTGCGCCTTGTAATTCTGCCGGCAGCGCTTCCGGTGCAGTGCGCGGTGCCGATGCCAGCATCAAGCTGTACAGCAGAGCTTCGGCCGGTACGCACTCTTCCGTCCAGAGGGCGCCGGTTTCTACCGTGCCTGTTAAGGGATTGATGCGAATCCGCGTATTCACTTCCGTCGCCAAGACGGTAAATTGACGAAAGCTTTCATCGTCCAAGATGACCAGCGTTGATTTGATCTTCTCTTCGCTGCTATTTACCGGCTGAGCCATCAAGTCTTGCAAATAGCGGTACTCCCGCGCCGTTTGTCCCGTTTCATCCTGGGGAAACATATGATCACGGAGCCACGCCGCGATCGCATCCACCTGGCCGTGCGACTCGGCGGTGAAAGCAAACTCCTCGAGAACCACTTTTTTTTGCGCGCCCCTTTCCATGATCAGCGGACTGGCCGTGCTGACCAGCGCTGTTTGCGGCGGCACGTGCGGCAGCGCATCCGATAAAAGATCCGCCTCATGACCGGTCTGCTTGTTTTGCCAGAGCGTCAGCCCACAGCGAGTTGCATCACGCTGCAACCGGTGCAACACAGCCGGACTGGTGATCCAAGCAAAAACGCCGCTGAGACTGCGCACGGGAAACAAAAGAATCCGCGCATCCGAAAAGGATAAGGCACCGCCGTGCGCCGGGCCGTTGTCTTCCGGATCCGGTCCGAAAGTGGCTACGATCGCGCTGTTTCGGCTTTTTAAGTCGCTGCGTTTTTGCGCCAGCAACGCAGCGACCGCATCACCTTGGCTTTTGCGTTTTTCCAACAGGGCAATTTCCCGGCGCAGTGCGGTCACACCCAATTTTTCTGCCGCTAGATAGCGCAATGAGCCTTTTACGCCCGATCCCTGTACCATCGGGTATTGCGTAGCCCGCTCCCGCTGCACCGGCAGATCAATCACGCCCGTTGACGCCCCCATTCCGGCATGCAACGGTGTTTCTGTGTAAAAAAACAGGATCCCGCCATCCTTATACATGGTAGCCCTCCCTTTTGGCCCGCTCCATCCAGCGGTGCTGTTGATTCGATGCGCTTTGTTATGCGCTTTGTTGTGCGCGTTGCTGTACACCTACTATGCGCCTTGTTGTGCTTGTTGCTATACGCCCACTGCTACAGCGCCGGCTCTACATAATTCCAGCAGCCAACCAGCGTTAAGCCATAGCCGATATGCGCTTGGGCGCTGTGCGCGGACGATGCCATTTGCAAAGTCCGTTGAAAATAAAACAATTTCATGATCGCTTCTGCTTGCACCGGCGACAGCGCCACCGGTGCACCCGTTTGCCGATCAATCACCTCGAAATAGTAGATGCTTCCGGCCGGAACGGCCCAACGCAAGGGCTTGGGTTTTTGCTGCGCCAAACTCCAACCGCCCAGCGGCTGCGGCTTATCGACGGCCGCCGCCACCAACCGCAGATCCAGTCCGTTTAACGCCGGGAAACTTTCGGCCTGGCTGCCACCGTCCATGGTGCTCCCGCCATGGCCCTCCTCCCATCGAACCGCCAAGGCTTCCATCCCGTCACGGAGTCGATGCGTTTGCCGATCGATCGCATCCGGCAGCCAGCCCTGGCGAAAAATCGCCGGCGACAGCAAATACAGGAAAAATCGGCCGCCTGCATCTGGCTCACATAACCGGCGCTGCACGCTCCGGACGGTATCAGCATCATTGATGCCGGGCAATTCATCGCCGGCGTCCGTGCCCGAAAGTTGCACCGGCTCCATCCAAGCAGCCCGCTGTTCACCACCGAGTGGAATAAATCCACTTTCCGGCTGGTACCGCTCATGGACTTTCGCATCACCGGCCATCTCAATATGTACGAGAAAACCCATCTTCTCATCGTGCATGCGCAAGTACTCCGCCGTATAGAGCATACCGGTAGCGGCCGTGCGGCTTCCTCGTTGCAGTTGGATCCCGGTTCGGGCTTCCTTGCCGTAAAGAGGCTCCGTCGCTTCCAGTGGAATTAGCACCGGATCGGCATCGTGACGATACCCACCGGCGCTGACAGTTCCCGTCAAAAACCGCCGCACATGACGCGCCGCCAGCATCGTTCCGGTGATTTCCCCGGCTCCCTCTTCACTGCATACCCAAAGTGGTGCCAGCACCGGCGACTGCACCGCCGCAGCGCCAAGTTCCTTTTGAGCGGCACTGTTGAATCCGTCACCGGTAAGCCCGCCCTCTCCCAGGTCGGTTCCACCAATGCCGTTTTGTTGAAAGCCCCAGGGCCGGTGCGCCACACGCAGCGGCCCTGCCGGCTCCGCATACATCGTCGGATCCTCGCCCGACGCACGCGCCTTGCCCATCAGATTACGCGGTGTCGGCAAATAAACTTCCAGGCTACCGTTCCCTTCCTTGGCATCGTCACCTAAGCAAGCCGAATGATTACGACAAAGAAAAGGCCCTTTCAGCCGCAGCCGCCCGACATCGCCGGGCACTGCGGAACCAATGTTCTGAATCAATTCCTGCAAGAGCTCCGGATTTTCCCCGCCTTGCTGCCGGACAAAGTCATCAAAACCAGCACCGATGGCCGGCAACTCGCGTGCCAGGATCTGCGATCGCAGCGCACCAGCCACGGTACCCGGCCCCGGCAAATTCGCTCCCTGCGCCCGGTAGCCTTCCCCAGCGGCAAAAGTGCGGTTATCGCGAAAAAACAACACGTCCACGGGATGCACAAAAAACCACATATTTTAATCCCTCCTGGCATTCAAAGATCGCGAAGCCAGCAGCAAATCGGTCAGCCAAATCCCTTGTTGTTGAAACGCCGGGTGTTCGACCAGTTGCTTGATCTCATCCAGCAGCCGCTCCATCGCCGGCCAGTCGGCCCGCGCAATCGCCGTATGTTTTTTGAGCAGCACCGTGAGCCGGGCTATGAGCGCCCGCGCCACTTCGCTCTCCGCCGCTCCGGGCAATTGCCCTGCACGTTCCGCAACGCCAAAACGAATCGCTTTTTCTTCCTGACGCAAGCTATTGGCAAAGCTCGGTGAAACGCCACCTTGCCAAAGCGCTTGGGCATGCTGGATCATCCGAACCGTATCGACCGGATGATCGGGCGAGCCGTACTGCCACTTGGCGGCCACTTCCAGGCCGCCGCCGGAACGCTTGTTCAAGCATAAAACAAAAGCGTCGCGGCCCATCCCTTCCTTGGCTTTTTGCTTCAACAAAGTGCCGGCTTCGGCGATCACCCCGGCCAAATTCTGGCTGTGGTGAAAAACGATCACTGCCGCACTGGCGGAAGGATACCGTTCACCGGCATCACTGGACGGTACACCCATCGCCACCAGCACTTGCTGATTTGCTCCGTTAGGCCATGGTATCCACGCCTCCTGCGTTGCTTCCTGCCGAGGGTGAAGCACAATAAAGCCCTCCCTACACGCCATCGCCCCGGTTTCGCCGGCATCATCACTGCCGCCAGGCATCGGTTGGCCACCGTAATGCAAGCGCAATTCCCGGGCGATCGCCAGCCCATCAGCGGCCGTCGCCAGCAGCGCCACATCATCGCCGCCGGCATAGATCACCCGCCCCAGATGGCGCTCTTCCGTTACATAGGGCACCACTTTTAAGGAAAAATCACGGAGAATATCGCTGACGACCATCTGCGCCGTCACACTGCCCGGCCGCCGCCAATCATCCCATAATCCCAGCGCCGGCATCCCTTGCTGCCACGCGGAATGAACCACATGATCCACCGGTATCGCCCGTTTGCCGCTGACCCAATACCCCAGATGATCCCCGTCAAAGACAACCGTCGCCAGATACCGCGATGGCGGCCCCACCGGCTGTTGCTGCGGTTGTTCATCGATGGCGCTCATCACGGCAAGTAACCGGCGAAGTGCCCGCAACGCTTCGGACGCCCCGTCATTCACCCGTTCATCGCCGTAGGTCAGCCGCAGTTGTTCCGGCTCAAAACTTTCTTCATAAAGCCACGAACCGTCAATACGCACCAGTTGTTCAAGCCAAGTGCGCTGCTCCGGTGCCGCCTCGGTAATCGTCGCCACCAACGCGTCCAGCCGACGCAACGGTCGCGTGCCATGGAGGATTCCATGTTTTTTTAACCACCGGTGCGTCACCTGCCCATACTTCCTCGCCGCTACGGCCAATTCGCCAGTAAAACCAGCTTGCGCCAGCCGATGCAGCAACGCTTCTTTATATCCGGCCGTGGCGATGCTGGCCGTGGAAGGAAACAAGTGATAGTCCATCTTTAGCTTGGGAACAAAAAAAGCTTCCATCGATAGCCGCTTGGTCAGGCATAGGGCGCACAGATGCTCCCCACGGCGGATACGCCCGGCCAGTTTGCCGCGGCTGCGATAGGGCTCGCGGCCGGTATCGGCCCCGCTATTGCGATCTTCCTTGGCAGCGATTCTGCTGTCCTTGTCAGCACCGGCAGCGCTAGCATCACGCGCCGCCAGACGGTCACTGCCGTCACCGTTTTCGGTGCCATCGCCCAATTCCGCCAGCAAGTCCCAGAACAACCGTACCTGCACAAAGGGATCATCCACCGCAGGAGCCCCATCGGGGCACAGCGCTTCCCGCCGCCCACACAAAGAGCAGCGTTCACCGGCTTCATCGCCGCTCGGCTGGGTAAAGTGGCGAAGATTCTTGCGCGTAGCATGCCAGCGAGCGGCCAGCGCCGCCACCATCGGATACAACATACCGCCATTCGCCCGCTCTTCACCATGGGCATTGCAGGGATCCTGCGCCAACCGCTCCAGACAGTCGGCCATGCGCTGCGCCAGCGATGTTTCAGGATCCGTACCGTCGCCAAAAAAACGCTCATATTCCTGCAGCATCGCCTGCAGATGATCCGTCACATGCGTTTGTTCCACATCGACAGATGGCCATGGATACAATGTCCAGTACAAGTCGGCTGACAGAAAATGCTCGCTCTGCCGCTGCCACGTTTGATACCACGTCCCCTGCTCCGATGCCATCGACTCTAAAAAAGCCAGCAAATGATCCGTCATCGGTTGTCGCCATTCCCGGTTCCGGATGCGGCGCTCCACCAATCGGCGCACCCGTTCGCTCAACACGTCCCGATGCTGCAGCGCCCTTTGCACCGCTCCTTCGACATGACGCCGGGCGGCAGCAAAGATCTCATCCCGACACGTTTGCACCGCTGCCGTCAGCCGCTCGCCAATCGAAATTCCGTGCTCTTGCACCGGCACAATCGCCGTAAAAACATTCGGCAAACTGGCAATGAACAGTTGATCTTCACTGGGCGGCGGCACGATCGCACCTTGTTTACTTTCGTTTCCTTGCTCACTGAGCCAGTGATCCACCAGTGCTTGCTCGCGCAAACTCGGAAAAACCAAACAATCAGGCCCATATTCTTCGGCTACGGTTTTTATGGCGATCCAAGCCAAGTACGATAACAGATAGCTGCCCATCCAAAAATCCTGGGTACGCCGCGCCGAAGCGATGAAATCCTGCGCTGATGTCAAGTTAAACAAAAGCAAACTCGGTGCCACCCGCTCGCCGTCAATGCATCCCGCCAGCGCCGATGCGTGAGCCGCCCGTTCCCACATGCTGTGATCGGGCACTGCCGGGTTGGCCGGAAAGCGGGCAACGCTCCAAGCCCATTCACCATAGCCACGTTCCGTCAGCAACGCCTGCGCCCGCTCCGGCCAAGTACGCCAAAGCACCAAGAAACACGTTTTTTCCTCTGCGCCATATTCATCCAAGATCGCGATGGCGGCATCCTGCAACGCTTCCCCTAAAGCACGGGCAACGGGCGCAAGGCAGTCAACGGGCGCAAGGCGGTCATCGTGCGCTACCCTAACCTGTTCATCTTGTGAAAAAGCAAAGCGGTTGCCGGTCAAAGGATGGGTGATCTCCGGTTGGCGCCAGAAATCATCCCAGGTCACTTGATTGTCAAATAAACTGTCCCACCCTTTCGCCATCCGGCATGCCGCGTCAACGTTGCGCGCGCGGTCAGCGTGCCGGCTGATCCGCTCCCGGATAAACATCGGCTGATCATGCCAGCCAAAAGCGTCCCACGGCAATGCCGCCAAGAACACGTCCGTTTTTAGCCCCCAGTTTGTCGGCAATTCAACGACCTCCTTCGGCATGGCTCAAGGGCATCCGCCCGGCCCCCCATTCGCCGTGCACGGCAAAGTGCGCCCGAGCGGCAGCAAAAAATTCATCCATCACGCGATAGCCGGCCAATTGGATCGGCTGGCTCCCGATCCCCTTCAGAAAGTCACAGGCGTTCCGGTTCTCACGCGATACTTGAGGCGGACCCAAGCGGATCATGGCGCGGTCAGGAACAAACTGTGAATACAAGGCAATCATCAAGATGCCATAGGTATTATCAGGCAGCTTCAGCACACGAATAAACAATGGCGATGATCGTCGATCGTTGCCATTGCCGTCACCGGTGTTTTCCCCATCCCGCCAGCGAACGGAGGCGGTCATGTTTTTACCGGGAAAAGGCCGGTGCGTTGACCGGTACTGCAAAGGCAAGCCAAAGATCGGATTGCGCAGTTGCCATTTTTGTTTTGGATCAAAGGTACGCTCCCATCGCCGGCGTTCTTGGCTCCAGTCCGGCATGTACCGGTTGACTACCTGCGTATAGTCCGGCGTACAGGCCGTCACAGCGTCGGCAAGGCTATCCTGGCTCTGTTCACGAATGGAGCCGTTGGCGTTTCCGGCAACGCGCCCCGCTCGGAAAGCACGAAAAAAATATCCCGCCGCGTCCATCGCTTCTACCCAGGTGTTCCACGCTCCGTTTCGAGGACGCACCACGACTGACTGCCAGGCCATGAAGCAAGGAAACTTCGGCAGATTTTGATCATCGATCATACTGGAAGACGCCGGCAGATCGACCATATGCTTAGCGGCAAAAGCACAAAAACGCGCCTTGATCGCGGCGATGGTATCTTCGAAATAGGAAGACAGCGCCGTACGTTGTGCTCCGGGCAAGGAAAACGCATAGGGAATGCGTGCTGTCGTTGTCTCCCGGATACCCATAACGGTGACCGCAGCCGGCTTTACAGCAAAACTGCCGAAGCCGCGCCGCGATCGGCTACCGATGCCGCCATAATGCGCCAGCAGCCACAAGGAACCGATCACCACATCATGCAATACCTGATCATTACGGTCAAAACCAAGGGCGATACGAAAAGGATAGCCTGGCTTGACGCCTTCTCGCGTGGTTTTTCCCTGCCGGTAAAGCGAAAAACCCAGATATTTAACTCCGAAAGATTCTTTGCGATCCCGGCCTGGCGGCACCGGTTCGTTTTGCCATTGGCGAAAATTGCGTGAATTGCCGGTCTCGCTCAGCATCACCCGAACCGGCGAAGCTCGGTGGGTGTCGCCAAAAACCAATCCTTCCAACCGGTGTACCTTGATCCAGTCTCCTTGAAGCACATCGCCCATCATCGCCCGAAACCAGTACCGCAATCCCCCACGCAACGATGGTGCCCGCAGGTCAAACCGCCGCATATCATTACCGGAAAGATACATCGGTGTGATCGCTTCGGCCGTAAACTCGTACAGGGTATGGCTCACATCATGTCCCTCCTTAACGATCGGTTCTTGAAGAGCATCGTTGATCATCGAATGGCATTTTTTTCGTTCTTATTCAACAAAAAACAAGAAATTCCTTTGTGATTAACAATTTTTTCATCATGCTAATAAACGATTATAGATAAACCATCAGCATTATGGCACGAAGCCTGTCACGGTTCTTTAGTTTGAAGGCTGTCAGGTTTAAAAAATTAACGGGTTGCCGATGTGGATGATTCGGCAACCCAGATAGTTGGATAATGGGGTTCAGGTGATGACAAAACCCTACATAAAGTCAAATGGCACACTTCGAAGTTTAGAAGTGTGCCATTTGGTATGTTTTGAAGAAGCTCAATGAGCCTTGAGTAAAGATGAACTCGCTGGAAACATATCCCGCGAGCAAAGGGTTCCATGCCTCAAAGAAGCAACGCGATCTCCAACGCTTCTTTGATCCTTCCAGCTCAGAAAGAGTCACAAATGGTTCCCATGCCTCAAAGAAGCAACGCGATCTCCAACTTTTACTTTAAAGTAAAATCACAAATGGTACGTTAAACGTTCCCATGCCTCAAAGAAGCAACGCGATCTCCAACAATAGCTACTATTCATAATTCTAGTATAGAACTTAAATGTTCCCATGCCTCAAAGAAGCAACGCGATCTCCAACGTCGGGAACAAGTCAACGCTTGGACAGACAAATATATTGTTCCCATGCCTCAAAGAAGCAACGCGATCTCCAACAACCTACAATCAATTTTCTAGACATGAATGAAATGTGTTCCCATGCCTCAAAGAAGCAACGCGATCTCCAACACCGACAGCGACAACACGGACAACACCGACAGCGACATGTTCCCATGCCTCAAAGAAGCAACGCGATCTCCAACACCAATCGAGGTATTCGAATAGCAGCATCAGCCAAATTGTTCCCATGCCTCAAAGAAGCAACGCGATCTCCAACTTGCTCACATTTTTCTTGATATTTCAAGAAAATAAATTGTTCCCATGCCTCAAAGAAGCAACGCGATCTCCAACAAATTTAAGGGGGAGTTCGAATGAAATCCGAAAAAAAAGGTTCCCATGCCTCAAAGAAGCAACGCGATCTCCAACAGGCCCTGGAAGAGCTTTACCCTACTAAAAAGTAGGGTAGTTCCCATGCCTCAAAGAAGCAACGCGATCTCCAACTAGTAGTATCGAGTTTCGTCCTAATGAACCTTTAAATGTTCCCATGCCTCAAAGAAGCAACGCGATCTCCAACGAATCTTCAGCCCTGACTCAGGTTTAACGTTAAGTGTTCCCATGCCTCAAAGAAGCAACGCGATCTCCAACTATATTAATATAAAGTATAATAAAATGGAGGGTAATATCGTTCCCATGCCTCAAAGAAGCAACGCGATCTCCAACCCTGCGCCCTACAGCCCTACTCCCATGCGGGCTGTGGACCAAAAAACGCTAACCTCCAAAAAGTCGCAGTTTAGGAGGTCGTTTTTGACCTGATTTTGCCCTGCTTTGGCAACGTCAAAGCCCGCAAAGCCGCATTCTTACAGGCTTTTTTGCGATCCGCTAACCCCCCGCCTTTTTTAAAGATTTTGAGGTTAGCGGATCATCGAAAAGTCAGGTAATATAGGCGAATTGTACCATCCCATGTCATCTTTTGTCAATCACAGCTCAGACCAGCTTCTCGATCCGGCTTTCGCCGTTTTCAGGCAGAACGCGATTTTGGCACCTAACTCCACCGTTGCCTTGACTTTTCCCCGTACAATCGGTCGTACATGCGGTTAATGTAGGCTGACAAGCCAACAGCACCCAGCAATTGTCGGCGCTGATCTATCTTGAAAAAAGATAATATAAAATCATCAATGGTTATTTGCGGGCTTGTTTTTTGTATGTGCTGCCGTCTCATGTGCATGGTTTTTGAAGGCCTCTTTTTCATTTCCGTGAACTTACTTCGACGGAAAGTGCAATAACAGGTTATGGAAATTGAACATCGTCTATACTAGAATAGAGGATAAAGATACATTCTGGGAGGGATAGATATCGATAAGGATATGCGCATTCCCGGATATCTCAAAGACATAACGCTACGTTCAATGACCGTAACCTTCCGCGGCGAAATATTACAATTTTTCAATCTGGCACTTCCTAAAGTGGTGGATGCCTTGCCAGTGCATGTTCCACTCATTGACGTGAACGACCAAACCATGGATGTAGTCTTGGCCTTGGAAGACGACAGTTTGCTACACTTAGAGTTTGCGTCGAGCGAACCCACTATGGCCGATCAGATTCGCTATGGCCACTACGATCTGGAACTTTTTGCGCAGCAGCAGAAATTAATCCGGCGTATCGTCATTTTCGCTGCCGGCATTCGAAAAACGCCGGAACCGTTGAACATCGGCAGCTTAACTACGCATCAAAGTGTAATTCACTTAAGCCGTCACTTTGACGGTGCCGATGAGTTGGAGCGAGCGTTGAGCAAGATCCGGTGCCATGAACCATTGGAGGCGCAAGACAAGCTCCGCATTATGCTTCTGCCGATGATGTTTGAAAAACTGCAAGAACGTTCGCAAGCGGCCTGGAAAATCACCGAAGTCTTACACCAAGAGAATCCAGACAACAGTGCCTACCTAATCGGCACTATGGTAGCCGCCAATTTCAGCAACCTATTAAGTCCGGAAAAAGAAAAGATTCTGGAGGTGCTACGAATAGCCTACGCTTTTCAAGAACTTTATCGAGAATTTGAGGAAAAAGGAGCTCGATCTTTAACGCTCCCCGTGCATTTTATACAATATATTTTAAATCCATTTATCAAAAATATCTGCATTTCTAGGAATAAATCAAGAGAGCCTTCAAATCCTGCCGAGGACTTGAAAGGCTCTCTTTTTTTCCGAACTGTTCTTCGCTTCGTTGATCATCACGGCATTGATTACAATGTGTTTATGTAGGCAGCCGCCGCAGCACATTCACCCTTTCCATGGCTATGGCGTTGGCCTTGAGCCCGGCCGTCCCTTCAATAATTTTTTCGATGATTTCATCTTTGCGTTCACTTTTGCGAATCCGTATGCCCAGCATCTGAGCTAACCTTTCGTAATCGGCTTTGGTGGAAAGGTGTTTGGCTTGGGCGATATAGTTACGGGCTTCTTCACGGTTCGTCAGTTGAAGAAGTACTTGCGTTGATTCTTGAAACAATGCATCATCGACCGGTTTTTTTTCTCTAGAGGCTTTCTTGCGCTGCTCTTGAAGCTCTGGCAGGGGATCCGAAAGCGGTCGCACTGCCGGGGAAAAAGAAGTGATGGCTTCATGGACCGGCGAAGAAGGCTGGTCAGGTTCGCTGGTGAATCGCCATCGCCCCTTTCCCTGTACCAGTTGCTCATATTCTTCGTGAGAAAGTTGCTGCAGAGCCATGCCAAAGGCGATCAGCAGTTGGCCCCATTCGTCTTTGCGGTGACGCATGGACTTCATCTCCTACTTGGCAGCCGTTGAATTTTTTCCTCCACTTCCCTGCTTAACTCGCGAAATTGGTACAGGATCGATTTGTTTTGAGCCTTATTTTCCGGCGTAAGCACCACAGGAATCCCTGTTTCCGGTGCTTGGCTGTGGTCTGATTTATTTTCAGTGATGTAGGTTTTGAAGGTGTCAATATTTTGGCTCTTTACCCGATCAATATAGGTCTGTAACGTATGATAAGGCTCGTTATTACGAAGGCCGACCATCGTAAAGGCAACGCCCAGCCAAGCAGGCGAAACCGGCGTGTATGGAGTCGCTTCGATCGACGCTTTCGTATTGTATTCTTCAATCCGTTGATGAAGATGCCGCTGTAATTCGCTGATGCCTAACGTGGAAAGATAATCCGGTTTGGCCGGAATCAGCAAGCCGTCACTGGCAATGATGGCTGTTTGCGTTACATAGTTCAAGTTCGGCGGGCAATCAATAAAGATGGTGTCATAGTCTTTTTTGGTCAACGGATCGAGGGCCGTCTTCAATCGCGAGAGGGTACGTAAATAAACATGGCGATGGGAACGATCAGAAATTCCCTGATGGCCTTTCCAGATCTTGATGGCTAACTCATTATCGACATTGACTAAACCTAAATGGGAAGGAATTAACGCCAAGACTCCGTTGGATTTGATTTCACGGAGCCGTTTATTGATGCGTTCCGGTTGGATGATAAATTCGCGCAAGCTTAATTCGCGATCATGATCAATGTAGGCATCATACCAGTGCTGTATGGTTTGCTCCTTATACTGGTGATCCCACTGTTCAAAGGTTAGAAAAGACAAGGTCAAATTCGTTTGGGGATCCAAATCAATGATCAGCACTTTTTGACCACGGGAAGCCATCTCAGAGGCAATGTTGGCCGTCAAGGTCGTTTTGCCGACACCGCCTTTGTAATTGATCACCGATATGATCATGTTGTTCCCTCCCTTTTTTCCGTACGGTTTGTCTGATTTTTATGTAGCTGTGCAGCAAAGCATAGTGTTACTGCTACCGTATAATAGCCAAAACTTGACGGCATAAAATGTCCGCAAATTGCCGGATATGATGTCCAAATAAAACAGGGGAGGTAAAGAG
>NZ_SLXT01000038.1 GCF_004341395.1 Heliophilum fasciatum | reverse complement strand
GACAACTCCAGCATAGCAGGTTTGATGATCAGGGTGGTCAATTTTTTCTCTAGCGTTTTTCGCTTACGTGGTCAAGTTTTATTATAGCGAATGCACCATACGTTATGACGGGAAAAACGATAATATTTCAACTTGCTTTTCACAAGGTTGGGAGCGGATTTATCAACGTGGTAAAACATCTAATTTATCTGCAGAAGATGAGAAAAATGCGATTTTCCCCAGGGAATACGCTACGAATATTTATGGAGAAAATGGAGAAATCAGCCATAAAGTTAAATATAAAAAA
This sequence comes from Heliophilum fasciatum, assembly GCF_004341395.1. GTDB lineage: Bacteria > Bacillota > Desulfitobacteriia > Heliobacteriales > Heliobacteriaceae > Heliophilum > Heliophilum fasciatum. The sequence continues at coordinate 20,898 of NZ_SLXT01000038.1, read as the reverse complement.
AGAGAACCAATCTCTGATGCAAAGTTATTTAATTACTTCCATCCAAGCATTCAAGATATTTTGTTTGGTTTCGAACATCACGAGGGGCAAGCAGGGGTAAAGGCCTTTCGAAAAAAAGACAAGGAACGCAAACTTTATCGTGCACAACTTGCTGGGGTGAATGAGTCGAATGGCCCCCAGTTTTACTTTGAACATATCGCTACGGAAGTTTTTATTTTTTCAAAAGACAGCGGATTTCTCGTTGTTCGTCTTTCCTTATTGGAAAACTACAAATACATAAAAGAAGATAATAATAATAAGAAGAAATGGGATGCAAACCATAAGAGAGAGCTCCAAGACAATGTTACCCTTGATTTATGGTTAAAATTCCTAAACCGTATCCGACAGAACTATGAAAAGTATGAAGGACAGGAATATCTTAAAATCACAGATGCTCGAGAAGACGAACTAACAAAAACTGTAGAAGACATAGCAGAAGAATCAAAGGTTGAAATAAAAGAACGTAAGTTCTTCAAAATAGTTAACAAACTTCTTCCTGATAAATGTATTATTACAGCCAAAAGTTTAGAAAACCTAATTTATACAAAAAAATCTTCGAAAGATAATCCACAATGGGAAGTTAATTTAATCGAACCTAATGCCTTTGTTCATGCTTTTGCTCAGAGTGATTATAACCAATTAAGTGACGATGAGATATTCCGGATTGCCAGTATCGATGATTATAACGGACAGAGTTCTTGCAATGACGAATTTAAGGCGGAATTTTTACCGGGACATGTTTATAAGCGATGGGCGCCAATGACATATTATACGGCCATCGATTATGGTATGGTCACCATTGCGCAGACAAAACAAGTCAGTTATGCAAAAGAGTTAAGAGTAGAACGCGAAGGAGAACAAGATAAGAAGGATAAGAATAAAGAGGAAGAGTATGATGTTTTCGCGGATTTACTATATCAACATCATACCAAGCAGTATCTGATTATCACTCTTTTACAGCTATATTATCGTGATGAGTTACAAGAGCTGATGGGAAGATATGCACGAATGGCCGGTGTGGAGGTTAACAAGACTCGCAAAGAAGCGAAGCAGATAATTCAATGCTACTACCAGCTAAATCAACATTATGTTTTTGATCGAGTTACACATGAAATCCAGGGAATGGAAATGTGGCGATTTTATCAATCCGCATTAAGTATTAAGGAATTATTTTATGCTGTTCAGGAAGACGTACGAGAATTGCATAGTCGTTTGCTTGAAGCAAGTAATGAGGAACAGACAAAAAGTAATGAGGAACAGACAAAAAAAATTAATAATTTAACGCTATTGGCTGCCTTGTTTGGTCTCTTAGGTATGAATTTCGTCAATAGCGAACCTGAATTTGCAAAAAACTTAAAACCCCCCTTCGGGGAATCATTTAATAATTTAGCGGCGGCATATAATTCAGTCTTATTTTGTATTTCCTTGATTGTAATAGGTTACTGGATTGTTTATTTGGCTATCCAAATTTATGATAACTGGCGAGATAAGAAAGAATGAATCAATTTACCATTAGAAAAGCGAGGTATATAAAATGAATCAAATCCTCGTCATAAGTGACACCAATAACATTTACGATTACCTTTTTTCCAGTGCGAAGTATAAGTATATTCGTGGGGCCAGTATTATCCTCGATGAATTAAACCGGGTTACCACAAGAAAAATTGTTGATGATTGTGGGGGTCAACTGCTCACAGTTGGAGGCGGTGAGTCACGTGCTCTTTTTGCATCGGCGGAAAATGCAGAAAAATATGTTTGTGAGCTTAAAAAGGCCTATTTAGAAGCTACCGGACAAGTGACATTGACAACTGCAATTGTCGCTCGCGACCACAGTGAGAGTATTCATGATTGGTTTAGCCGAGCAGAACGACTTCTACGCTTTAAGGAAGTAGAATCGGATAAAAAGGCAATGTCCAGTACAGGGCTTTGGGCGCTTGTTCAACGCTGTGAAGTTTGTAAAAAACAAGCCGTCGAAGTATCCGGGTATAGCGGTACGAAAGCGAATGCTTCCTCACAACGAATATGCCCAAGCTGTAAGAAAAAATTAAGCAAAATTAAGCAAGCTAAAGAGACCTTACGTGAACTTGCCGATCCGCAAAGAGCTGAGGCCTTATTAGAAAATATTCAATCTAGTCATGAGACCGCTGGATTAATGGACATTCACTATCGACAAATAAAGCGATTCCTCGAGCGTAAAACTGAAAAGGGTTTGGAATCAACCGGGAAATTACCGCGTACCTGGGTTGAGGACTTACAGACACTTCTTGAATCAGAATCGGGTGATGGAAGTCAATACATCGGATTTATTTATGCCGATGGGCGCAATATTGGAAATTTTTTTAGAGAAAAGATTCTAAAGAAATACCAAGGGGAATCTCTTGAGAAAAATGAATCCCTGATCATTAAGGATTACATAAAAAACAGCAGTGCTTTGCATGATGCAACGATGGAAGCAGCCATGCGAACTGCTGAAGAATTTGAACAGTTTCATGCGGATTATGCCATGATTGGTGGCGACGATTTTGTTGCGATAGTTCCGGGAAAGTATGCGGTAGCTTACGCCAATACGTTTCTAAAACATTTCAATGAAGTAACAGCAAGCACGGAATATTTGGGACATCCACAAAACATGACGGCAGGTATCGTAATTGCAAAACAAAGCTACCCCATCCGGCGACTTTTTGATCTCTCGAATCAATTGATGGCGCAGGCCAAGAAAAAGAAGAAGTTTCAAAATAATAGTGTAGTGGATTTTATGGTTATAACAGACACGACGGTCCAATCCATAGAAAAAATTCGAGCGAATGAACAAGCCCAAATTCCCGGACGACAACTTAGGGCCGGCGGATATGCCATATCCGGTGATGAACCGGACACCCTTGAAAAATTAAGCAGCACCATCAAAAAACTCAAAGAGCTCAATTTTCCACGTTCCAAGATCAAAGATGTTTATCATATAGCTCGAATGTCTGATACATTTAATATGGAATTTTATTGGGTTGTTTGGCGTTCCCGTCTGGAACCGGAGATTCGTCGAATTTTCGATGAATGGAATCATGAGTTTCATAGAACCCTATTTCCCTTTGAAAAAGAAGAAAAACCGTTTACTACATTGCTTGATCTCTTCGATTTATATGATTATTTTGAGGTGTAAATGTACTGACCAACAGAACAACTTCGGAGACTTGTGGAGGTGTCTAGGTGGAGCTTACATTAAGATTCGCATTGGAATATCAGTTCATTCCCGATTTTGGATTGAAAATTGGATCGGGACAAAGCAAATATGGAGTTATCGATAATACATTTCGTACCCGGCACGATGATCATGGAAATACAATCTATGCCATTCCCGGAACGACTGTGAAGGGGAGAATTCGATCAAGCTATCGTCGCCTGGCCGGTCTGTTTCCCGATGAAGGAATACAAAAAGAAGCTATGTACTTTGGGATTCCCGGCAAAGCAGGATGTCTTCATTTCTTGGACTTAAAGGTTTCTGAAGACAGTTCTTTATCACTTATAGAAAAAGCAAGTACAGCGATAGAACGATTGCGCCGTGCGGCCAAAAGCGAATCGCTACATGTGGAAGAATACATGGTATGTAAGCGGGAATCAAAAGAAGCTATCGGTGAAGCTATCTTTTCTGGTTTCATCGAGGGTGTGTACCGAGGGGCACGACATGAATTCTTTTCAGAAAAGTCTACCAAGGATACCGGGATTGACAAAATTCCGGCCCACTTAGCTTATCTGCTTCTGGCCGTTAAATCGACGCAATGGATAGGCGGAGATAAGTCAGGGGGATGGGGAAAGGGTAAGATTCAATTCAAACAGCTAGAGTGGCGGTGTTTTCCCCGCCCGGGTCAGAAGGGAAATATTTCGAATAGCGATTTGCTAAGGATGATCAAAAATGCCCTTCAAGAGGAGGGAAATAGGGCTTGAGTAACAAGAAAAAGCAACATAATAACCGTGATAAAAAGAAAAAGGAAAGTAAACAGCATCAGCAAGCGGTATCGGAGCAAGGTGGAAATAAGAGGGAATTGGAGCCTTGGAAAGTGACGATCCAATGTCTCCAACCGCTGGCTATATCCGGTCAACCAAATGGAGATAATCACTGGGATGCGTTGACCTATATTCCCGGTTCAACATGGCGTGGGGCCATCGCAGAACAGTGGAAATATCGTGTTGGATTCGAACATCCATTGACACAATCTTTTTTTCAAAAAGGGATATGGCGCGATGCGCACGTTGTCACAGAAAGAAATAACAGCTCAGAAACATTCACATCGCTTGACGTTTACCGCTGTAAGCAGTGCGGCGAAAAGAAAAGCATCATAAAAGAGTTTGTACAATTTCATGAAAGTTCTACTCAATCAGATCTTCCCAATTTGATTTGCCCGAATACATCCTGCCAAGGGCCGTTACTGCGGGTTGACAGTGCCTATGATGAAGATGTTGTTGTAGATGAGGCCGTCGGTATCGAGATAAATGTAGAGCGAGAAGCGACAGAACCGGAGAAGTTTTACTCATTAAACTTTATTGCAGAAGGAACTAGATTTGAGACGATTGCGTATTTGCCGGCAATAGGTCTAGAAATGGTGTCCGATAAGGATAATACCGCGACTGGCTCACCTACATCAAAGGATAGTCAAAAAGAATATTATATAGTGGCTTATGTGGGGCGACGGCGTTCGGCGGGATATGGGAAGGTTGAAATTGTTTTTACCCAAGAGAAGCAGTTACTCACGGATAATAGTAAAGCGATGAAGATGAAGATCGAAGCCTTTAATCGGGCACTTCAGGATTCGCCAAAGGATCATAAGGGCGTAAGGGGATGCGATACATGGTATGTGAGTATAGTGAACCGAAGCCCAATGATTTTGCTCGATCCTTTTTTGAGACCTGTTTCTGAAATGGATCCATCACTGCACTGGGGTAAAAAATTACCGTGGAAAGTAGAAAAAGTTTTGGCTTGGGGCCTTTCTGGTATTCGCCATGGTTGGAGTAATGCATGGCATGGACCCAAAACAGCAGATTGGATCATTGAACCGGGAAGTATTCATTTATTCAAATTCGAAGGATTGGATAAAAGTAGTAAAGAAAAAATAGCACTTCTCATGGACCGGTTGGAACGGTTGGGTATAGGGGAACGGACTAACGAGGGCTTTGGACAAGTAGAAATCTGTCGGCCTATTTCTACATATCAACTCAAGCCGGGTGAACAAACAGCTATTCCACAAGAAGAAGTCAATCAATTGATGCAGAAAGCGCAAGCATTTGCTAAACTGGCTGATCAATGTAGGCTCCGGCGTTCCCAGTTGTACGGGCTGCACAATCTTGCAACTAAGCAGTTGCTAGATGAAATTATTGGGGAAGATGATTGCTTTTATCTGCAAAAGCGACTTAATAAAAAAGGGAAAAACGCATGGAAACAGCAAGTAAGAATGATCGATGAAAATGAAGAGAAAAAAGCGCTTGCCCTTATTTTAAGAGATTATGCTAAATCATGGAAAGAAGAATTAGGATACCGCGAGGCAACTCGGCAAGTTCAGGAATTTATAAATTACATCATTGGCTATTATTCGGTTTTGAAAGCCAATAAGGAGGAATGATAAGTGGAAAAAACATTTGAGCTTTTTGATTTTTCCAAGTTACAGAATCGTCTAGTGTTCTCTATTGAGTTAAAATTGAAAACTCCTTTGCATATTGGGGGCAATGATGATGGAGTGTCGCCAACGGACATGCCGATATTACGGTTGCCTGAGCCCGATGGTCGTCCCTACATACCGGGTTCATCGCTGAAAGGGATGCTTCGTTCAGCAAGTGAACGACTCTATCATTTGATAGAAGATACAATTCAAGATCCCATGGCCCTTACAGTTGGTGAAAATGGTCAATATACAACGTCCCTTTGCTACCTCGAAAATGGTGATTGTAGTGTAGGGAAAGGGCCCCAAGATAAAACGAGAAACGCAGAAATAATCAAAAACACATTAATGAATAAAAGTCTTTCGGAAAAAGAAAAATATAAAATAATCTATCGATTGGTCTGCCCTTCTTGTCGCACATATGGTGCAGGCTCGATGGCATCAAAAGTTCGAGTTCATCATGTAGTATTAGATGACAATACGCAAGTCCGTGATGGTATACGAATAGATCGCGAAACAGGGGCTGTTGCTCCACAAGCAAAATTTGATTACGAATACGTAGAAGCGGGGCAAACGATTACCCTTCGAATCGAAGGGGAGAATATGGATCAAGAAAATGAAGCCATATTAGCGTTAGCGCTGTTACAGCTTAAAAACAATATGTTGCGACTCGGTGGCTTGCAAGCGCGTGGATTAGGTGAGTTACAGTACGTATCAGGCGTTGTGAAGAGAATTAATTATAACCACCAGAATAGAAAAGAGTTGCTTGAGATGTTGCTTCTAGATCATGACGGATTGCAGGCAACTTCCCAAACCGACATGGAGAATTCTCAAAAAGAAAAAGGAGAATTCGATAGCGCAATCACTTTGGAATGTTATTTGCGTGAGGCTTTGGGAGGCTATCTGACATGATGATGGCCAGTCATAAAAAGTTGCAACAACGAATTGAGTGGATCTTAAAGCTTAATGTAAAGACTCCCCTAGGTATTGGCGGTTCCCGCGAAAATAGCGGTAACATAGCTGAGAATCATGAAGAAGAAACGAAAAATGGATGGGTTCCATTAAAAACGGCTAATAAAGAATGGTTCATCATTCCCGGGGCAAGCTTGCGAGGTGTTCTGTCATCGCATATTTACAAAACACTACGTATTTTGTTGGAAGTGAACAAGCTTACCGAACAAGATGATTGCCTGAAAAATCAATATGAGTTATCCATCGATAAAATAGTTAATGGTCTTTTTGGTTATGTTTCTAAGGAAGATTCAAAGGAAAACTATAGCGGAAGTAAAAAGGTAGCATACAAAGGTAACCTATGGATTGGCGATGTGAAAATCAAAAGCGAGAATTCTTGTTTGAAGCTTATTACGCCAATTGATCGTATAAGTCACAAGGCGCTACCGATAACGTTAGAAACGATTAAACCTGATACATCTTTTGAGATAAAGATGGTTATTGAAAATAGCACCGCATTGCAACTGGCGCTGCTCAGTATTATTTTTAGGGATTTAGAAAAAGAGCAGATAGCCATGGGGCTTGGAACCAGTCGTGGAATGGGAATTGTTCAATTAAAAGATATATCGGCAAGTATTATGATGATTGGCAAATCAAAAGAATTCATCACTGCGGACGGGATCTCGTTACCACTTTCAAGTGAATGGATAAAAAACAATGATTTTGATTTAGGTATTAATAGGTACAAGTTACAAGGGAGCGCACATCTGCGTACATGGCTACAAAAGACGATTCCAAGCTTGAAAGAGTGGAAGGAGAATCACTCATGAATCCTATGATAGTAGCTTTGGTATGCACGAATGAACATCTTGACGAAATCATTACCCATGCAAAAAGTTTAGAGTATAGTAGTGCTTTTACATACTCGGAGCGCATTGATGGGTTATCGCTACAAACCGGAATACACCAACCGCCTGTGACGGATATACTTCATTTACGAATTTTTGGGCCTACTTTTGAACTACAGGTGAAGAAGAATAATCGGGAGCAGTTGCGGGTAGTACTTCTTACGGATGAACCGAACCAGTGGGATATTGACAATTTATTTTCTGATGCGATTAGACAAACTTTGAATTTTGATGCGAATGAAAAAAATTCTGAAAAAAAATATGCTATCAACTTGCAACTCGAATATATGAACGAGGAGAATCAAGCTACTGGTAATCATTTAGTGGTGAGATATTATTCACCCATTGAGAATGAGGGGCGAAAAGAGAAAAGCACGAGTCAGTTTGAACGCTGGAAAGAGGTGCTGTTTTCTTGAAGGGAAATAACGGAGATATGAGTTTGAATCAAGATGAAAAACGTAGTAGTAGTCGTAACCGAGTTATGCCTTATGATTTTGTAGCAGTAAAGGATGCGGAATTTTCGCATCTAAGTTATAAGATGAGAGGTAATTGTACGGGAACATTGAAAATAAAAATGGAAGTCAAAACCCCATTAATCGCTATTTTGGAAAAAAAGAACAACGGATTAATGGGGAACCCTCAAGAGATTCCTGGTTCTTCTCTTAAAGGCATGTTGCGTAATGCGGTTGAGATAATCTGGAATGGACGATTGACTTTTTTATTAGAGGCACATAAAAAAGATAATTGTATACCGAACAGTTGGAAGATGGAAAATGCAACCATAGAGGATCATTGTTCAACAGCGCATCTGTTTGGCTTTGTTGCTACGGGAACAGCAGGGGAAAAAGAGTCTCAAAACATAGGAGAGGAAAAAGATCAGGAACATCTTTTAACTGCGATGGCTTCCCGCTTAAAAGTCACCAATGCTAAGGTAATAAAGAATCCATCCTATCAAATAGTCAATATATTCTTTAAACCACATACCCTAAGTAGTCCCGGTGGCAAGGGCCAAACTGTTCTACACTGCAAATGGTATGTGGAAAATGGCAGGGCTATAGGACGCAAAGTTTATCTTGCCGGGCGACTTGATAAGATGAAGAGCTCGATCTCTGTGGAGGGAAGGGGCAATCAACTAGCCAAAGAGTTTTTTTATGGTCAAGATACGGACAGAGATAATGGCGGAAGAATGAATGGAAAAGGCACAAAAGAAATTTGTGTTTTGCCGGGAAGCTCGTACTTTTTTTACATCCATTTCGAAAGCCTCACCCGCATAGAACTGGCAGATTTGATTCGGATTATAGAATTACAGGATAATGCATATCATGCATTAGGGAAAGGCAAACCATTGGGTTTTGGACGGGTTCAACTTACTGTTGAAGGGGTTCATCTAAAAAACTCAGACTATATCTTGGATCTTAATCAAGTCCCTAATTTTAGCCTGGAGGAAAAAAATAAGTTATTGAAAGAACCGCAGCATTTTTTTAATAATGATGATTTTAATTATTATTGTGACATGATGAACGCAATGAAAATTGAACAAAGATGGATTAAGGCTTATTCAACCCCGGTAAATGCTTCTACACCTTATCGTAAGTTAATACGAGCTCAGAAAAGGCAGGAGGAATCTCTTTGAATGAACGAGATTGGAAGGCTTGGGGGCGAGCAATACTCATTTGGCCGTTCGATTATACGAATCACTGTGGGCTTAATCACTGGAAGAATGCAAAAAAATGTTACACCGAGAATAAAGATGCGAGTTCTTTTCTGTGCAAGATCCTTGAGCAAGGATGGCAAAAAGCTGATTTTGGCCGGGAGAGTAGCATAAAAAATTCGTATGAATTACAACGGTACTATTTGAACGGGCTCCATCCCTTTCTATTTCCCCTGTGGGAAGGGGCTGACCCCCTGGCCTTCCACCGTTTATTCCTGCGAAAGAATGAGTTGTATCAGTTAAAGTATGGAGACAGGACGTATTCATTTCGGCTCGAAGAGATTGATCTTTTTTTTAATGGTTGGGGTATCGGTTTTGTCGGGTTCCATATAGCTATTGATCAAACAGATTTAGCTAGTTATTTGACTTGTCTCGAGGTCATGCGACAACTGGAAACGATGTATCAGGGTCAGGAATTAGGGAAAATTGTTGTTAATAATAATGAGTTTCCGCTCAAAGAATGGTTTTTATCTTTGATTCCATCCGAAGTCTGTCATTGTTTTGAAATGGGAAAACTTAAACAATACGGATACGATGATCGGATGTTTATAGCTCATTATGCATCTGTAGAGGATCAAGGGGAAAGTACGAAGCAACTAAAAGAAGAACGAGACAAACTTATTTTTCGATTTCTTAACATTGACGGAACATTTCTAAGTTCTACGAACGATATATTCCGGCAACATTGCATTGAAGAAAAGGTTTATCAACGATGGGCACCGGATACGTATTTTACAATCATAGAATATGCTATGGGCATCCTGCACTTTCACCCGAAGGGTGAGGAATCTTTTTTTGCGCAGACGATTCTTCCATCGCAATTAAATGGCGTGTATTATTATCTTTATCTTTATCTGTTGCAGCAACGATTAACGCTGGCCCGTTTGCTTCATTACTGTGGAGAAATCTCCATGGAACGATTTGAGGGAGCAGCGCGTAAAGAACTTGCATTAAATCATTTAGACTATCTTCGATTATTCTCTACTTACCAGATAACAAGTCAATTGCAAGGGTTAGAACTATGGAAACAATGGCGTTCTGAGTTAGGTATACCTGATGGGGAAGAGCGGTTGAAACGACTTTTCTCCACGATTAATTTATTTCCGGGTTAATAAGCATACGTCGGCCCCACTTTGGTATACAAGGTGGGGTTCTGAAGGTGTATTTTGACGTCTTATTCAAGGGTACTTGACGTACATGGGGAATAATATTGGCTTGATGTTTTTATGTGAATTGGGTAAAATAAAACTGGGTTTGATGGTATGTTTTGGTGAAGAAGCAAAGAGAGGCCATGGCATTAGATTTGGATAATGTTGGTGTTTTCGCAAGGGATGGTGGTTTTGAAGCGGTTTGAGGTGTTGCGAAAAAAAGAGGTTTTTTGGGGGTAGGTACAGGGTTAAAAAGCGTTGATTTTACTGAGCTTTTTGTTTGATCTCGGTTGCGGTTGCAGTGAATGCCCCGATGGATAGGGGATTGAAACCGCAAAGCCACCGTCACGCAAACAGGTTGCGACGGTTTGTTGCAGTGAATGCCCCGATGGATAGGGGATTGAAACGACTTAGCGGGGCGCGAGTGCATCGCCGGCATTGACCTGTTGCAGTGAATGCCCCGATGGATAGGGGATTGAAACAGGTTTTGATGGAGAAGTCCTTGCGGCCCTGGCTGTCGTTGCAGTGAATGCCCCGATGGATAGGGGATTGAAACCCGCTGCACCACCAGCACATAATGACCAGGTTTGAAAGTTGCAGTGAATGCCCCGATGGATAGGGGATTGAAACTGCCTGTTTTGTCTTGGTAGACGGCAATGATGGATTGTTGCAGTGAATGCCCCGATGGATAGGGGATTGAAACATGCTTTTTTATTACTGCTTTTATATGCCTTTTTGGTGTTGCAGTGAATGCCCCGATGGATAGGGGATTGAAACAAGTAAACGATAATCTTACACGTTCCAATACTTAGTTGCAGTGAATGCCCCGATGGATAGGGGATTGAAACTTGCACCAAATGGTTCTTCTAACATGCCACCACTTGGTTGCAGTGAATGCCCCGATGGATAGGGGATTGAAACATTTTTATATTATAATTATAGTATAAAACAATTATGAAGTTGCAGTGAATGCCCCGATGGATAGGGGATTGAAACGGCGGGTGGGCTTGGTGACGGAGTTTATCGCTTTGGTTGCAGTGAATGCCCCGATGGATAGGGGATTGAAACGTGTCTTCGACGGTCGGTCTTACCGTAAGGCTATCGGTTGCAGTGAATGCCCCGATGGATAGGGGATTGAAACAGTGGATTCGTCATGCCGGGGCCGTCCAATCGCCTGAGTTGCAGTGAATGCCCCGATGGATAGGGGATTGAAACAATCCAGCGTACTGGCATCATCCGCCGACAACGTGTTGCAGTGAATGACCCGATGGATAGGGGATTGAAACACTGTTTTCCTCCTGCGGGGCTGTCGTGGAGGTCGGGTGTTACTGCTAACGCATAATAGCCAAAACTTGACGATATAAAATGTCCACAAATTGCTGGATATATTGTCCAAAAAACAGGGGTGGCGTAAGCGCCTCCCCTGTTTTACTACACCGTCACCCGGTATCGATCTTTTGTCCGTAAATTGAATCTTGCTTCATTATAAATCACAACATACCACTGCGTATCCAACTCTAACCGACATGGCACGGAATGGGTGTAGATGAAAGTACTCCCCGCAATGAAGTCCATAATTCCGCTTCCCGATCAGAACCACCCAGCGATCTTGTTCGTGATCAAAGCTCATTTCTGCCGTATGGTTCATGCCAGTTCCCCCTGAATGACGAGCTTCACCATATGGTCATCAATGATTCGGCGCTGGTTCTGCGCACCGTAAAGCAGGCAATGGGTACATACCTTGTTGATCAACCGGGCAGCGCCACTGGAAAACCGGTAAATCTCGTCGATCGCTCCATCGGAAAAGATATCATGGTCGGCACCGGCATAGGCCAGGCGCCGCTTCATATATTCTCCGACTTGCGCACGATCCAAGTGACCCAATTTACACTGGAGATCGATCCGCTGCCGGATGGCGGCATAGGACTGAAGTTAAAACTTCTCCCAGAGTTCGCTTTGGCCCACAAGAATGAGCGCCATGGGACTTTGGGCATCCATTTTGAAGTTCAAGAGAAAGCGAACCTCTTCCAGCATTTCTTTATCGAGCAAATGCGCTTCATCGACCACCACCACGGGGAGCAACCGGTGAATCCCACGCATCAACTCATTTTCACGATGCAACTGGCGCTTGGCATTCTGCATGGTGGCCGCGGAGAGCAGTCGGGAGGATTCGGCCGGTTCTTTTTGCAGGTGTTCCGGCATGTGGGGACGCGGGCCGGTACGCGTGCCGATAACCAGTGGTCTTGCTTTCACGGGAGCATGCCCGGGGTATTCAATGGTCATTCATCGAGCGAGGCTTTTCCTCCTGCCAAAGCTGCTGAATCAGGGTTTGTTTGCTGTGGTGAGGCCGATCCATATCCCGCTCAGCCTGCTGAATCAATGACGTAGCCAAGGCTTCATGGGTGGTGAAGATCGGCAGTGGAACACACCAATTCCGACGCACATATCCCACCTTGTTCTCGACATGACCTTTTTCGTTCCCGCGGGCTGGGTCGCAAAAGACCGATTCAAAGCAATAATGGATCTGAAACCGTAAAAAGGCATCCGTACATTGGCGGTTTCCCTCGGTGCCGATGGTGACCACCGCGGCAGAAAGGTTATCAAACCAAATTCTCCGAGGAACACCGCCGATTTGCTCAAAAATTTGCTTGAGGCCCTCCAGAAAACACTCCTGGTTCTCCCGTGGTACCGGATACACATAGGCGGCGTTGCTATAAGGAAACGAAGGCACAAGCAGTTTATATTCCCGCAGTTGCTCATCTTGGCTTACCTGAAGTGCCAAAGTCCACCTGCGCCTCCGCACCGGGATGATCCAACCGTTCATACCGCTGTGCACGTTCCAGTTGTAGCTCTTTTCGACGCCGACTGACATAACTTCGCACCGTTCGCTCACCACCGGTAAAGCCATGTTCTTCTTGGAGGCGCCGGAAAATCCGCATCACCGTGTGCCGTTGTTTTCGCGGCATCCGTTCATCTTCTTGCAGCCAGGTGTCTAGAATATCTACGTACGGTTCCATGACCAGTTGACGGCGTTGCTTTTTCTTGATCGATAGGTTCCAATCATCACAATCGGCATATTTTTTCGCGGTACGCCAGTTCACACCGACACGTTCGGTAATTCGCTGATCGTACAGCCTTCCTGTTCGCGCAGAAACTTGATATATTGTTGCTGTGGCATTTGCAGCATCCTTTCCAACCCCTCCGATTCGGTATTGCACACATCGAAGGGTACGGGTTTTTAGGAGATGTGGGCAAGTGTCTTTTTTTACTTTTGTCATTTCATTCTGCATTTTTAGGATGCCGTTTTGTGTACTTCTATGATGCCATAAACAGCATCGAAAACCCCTGGCTTGTTTTAGGCTAAGCCAGGGGTTTATATACGTGCCTGTGATCGATGCTTAAGGAGAAAAAAGCGATTGTTGAAGGACCGGAAAAGGAAGGGAGGTATTTAATGACAGGGATAGATCCTACCATCCTATTTCACGAAGGATTTCCTTGTCGAATGTTGAATAATATCTAAAAAACAAAAATGGGTAATCAATACATGATTGAGATTCAGCAAGAGATAAATAAGGTAAGGAAAAGTCTTCAATGGTAAAAGTAGTAGTAGCTACATTTCAGTGGATGCAAAGAACAAAGAATTCATCCTGAAGGTCGATCCATTAAAAATAGTCGGAAATTACATAATGGATAGAATGAAAGAAAAGGAAATAAACCAACGAAAATATCTTGTTCAGTAGTGATCTGACCAATGAAAAGGTTGCTGAAAACAAGTCAGATTTATACCCTTGTTGATGACGCCGCTCTCATTCTTGAGCACTGTATCGTGTAATAACGATCATGGTATGGCTGATGTACCTATCAAAACGCTGGCTCTGAAATTCAGTGCCGAGTTGCAATAAGGATTTTGTCGATTTAAAAAAACTTCAATGCACCAACGCATACCTTAATGCGGACAATCTCCTGCGCATCGATGGTGGTATCCGTACTCAAGATATCCAGCCACTCTTTCGGATTGTTACGATTGTGGGCAAACACCAACTTTACCGGAATTCTATTTTTGGTATGCACAACGACAGGAACGATGATTTCTGAGCGCGATGAGGAAGAACAACAGGACCGCAACCGTTTTTTAAGCTTCTCTGGGTTATCGATAAGTCGGTTTTTTGCTTGGGAAGAACTCAGTAAGGCAAAATCAGCGGAAACAAAACTGAACCCATCGAATCAACTTCAGTGTTAGCAAGGTATATCCCTGAACACAAAGTCCTTTCGAATGGCCAAACGCACGCGCCAGGAATTCCGCTTTCTTGGAGCGATTCTTGGCATGGACAGAATCATCCAGGAGAAATACCTTCACGTGTCGGATGGAAGTGAGGTTTTGAAATTCACAAAGTACTCATGCAGCGAGCGTCAATAAAAATTTCTGCCACGAATCCCCTAAAGAATAATGATATTGGAATTAGCTTAACGGAAGCCACAGGAGGTTACGCAATGGGCGATAAAATGAATGCTTACTCACGGCGTGTTGATTTTAGGAACACATCGTCCTGTATTGGATGCCACCCGATAATGTGTATCATTTGTGGCGAGAAAATTGATGTCGGCAATTGGCGGGATATTTTGGTTACGCTTACCGAAAAATTTATCAGAGAAAATTATCCGAATGTTAATGATTTATACACACGCCCGTTATTACAGGGAAGTAGAAGACCATTCTTATTAAAAAACAAGCCGAATGGCAGCGCAAGGCAATTATCTAACGGCCATTGGATATTTATGAACTATAACATACCTACTCTTGTTGATTTAATTGGAAAAATTTGCGTTTTTTGCGATATAGACTTAAACGATGTAGAGATTGAATATGTGCCGAAAAAATACGGCTTTGCCCCTAAGCCAGATGACAGAAGAAGCTTCAACGCGGTACATATTCCAGAAGCAGTATTAGAGGTTTTGACCGATGAATATCGTAGCGGACTCGTTTTCAATGCACCATCTATTCGCTTGCTCGAAGATAAGGTTAGCCTAAAGATTAATGATGTCCTTCAAAGCGCGATGAAGCAAACAATGTTTCGTCGCAACGATGACGTTTATTTTCCCCTCGCCAACATAATTACTGAAGAGAATATTGAACTGCTATTTGACGTAGTTGAAGAATGGCTAAACGCGTTTGGTTGTTTTGAGCTTGCTGTATTGTTCGATATTTTCAAAGTCAATATCAACGAAAATGTTATTCGTAACTTAACGGATTTTGAGGATTTGTTCAATCATCTGAACAATCAGAGTTCCCTACGATGTGTGGGGCAATTTAGCACAAAAATTGTGCGAACACAAGAGTTTAACGTTAATGAATCTTTAAGAAAAGTCGCTGGCTTGCTTTTGCACTCAATCCATAATGATTTTGGCGGTGTTGCAGATGAGATTGGATTAAAAGAGAAGTTTCCGGCGTTTTCTGAATCGCTCATCGCTAATATCATAAAAGAGTACGTCGAAGAGATAGTTAAAACAGAGATTAACGGCATTGTGTGTTATCAGACGCTTGACGCACTCGGCTTGTCCGATGATTTTTCTGAGGTGCTGGAGCGAGTGCTGTCACGTTTTGAGGAACTCGGATTAACCCCGACCGAAGAGGCTTTGCACACAGCATTAAGTTTTGATATGGGTCTGAACTTTAAGGAAGAGTTTAATATCCCCGACCAAAAGACCTACAGGCGATTGATTTCCTACTATTATAAGAGCGCACCTGGACGCGAATGGCGAAAGGGTGAATTCGTCGAGGTGCAAAGTTGATATGTATTATTATAAATGGGACAAAACTACGGGCGGCTATCTGCTGACCACACAAACAGGAAAATTTGTGGCTAACGAAATACGCCCCGTGTTTGCATTGGAACTAAGCCTTACGGGTCTTGGCAAGCGGTTCACTTATGACCCCAACGAAACCCGCCCGCTGTTGTGGGCGCAGAAGAATGTGTACTTGGTAAATGGCGAGAAAGTCGCACAGCTTAACAACACCCGCTACGGTTCGCCGCTGTCGCCTGAATTCTTCTTTGAGGGCAAGCTGAAGCTTGAACCCGTTGACATAGCGGCAATGGTCGACAGAAATGCCGAAACGATGGACATAGTTGTGGCGGACGCAAAGCGTCGCACAAAGGAACTCTACGATGCTGACATCGGGTGTTGCGACGTAGCTTATATAGCATTTTCAGGCGGTAAGGACTCTGTAGCTTTGCTAGATGTCTGCCACCGCGTATTGCCGCTCTCCGTGCCTGTGATATTCAGCGACACGGATATGGAATTGCCCGATACTTATAAGGTGTGGGAGGAAATACAGGCTCGCTACCCAGAGCGGGGGTTTATAAAGGCGGCGGCGGAGAGTTCCGCACTTGAAAACTGGCGGCGTTTTGCCCCGCCGTCAAGGAAAATACGGTGGTGTTGCTCCGTACATAAGAGTACTCCCGCACTGATGCTTTTGAAGCGCAAATTAAATAAAACTGCAATTAAGGTGATGGCGTTTACTGGTGTTCGTGCCGACGAAAGCCTTACTCGTTCAAGTAATAGTGAAGGTAACAAGGCGAGCAATCTTAACGCAGGACGCAAAGGTGTTCCGGATGATATGGCACTTGGAGCGAAAAATGCTTCGCAAATAAACGTGATGCCGATTTTGGATTGGAGCGCACACGAACTGTGGCTGTATATCTTCGCTAACGATTTATTAATTAATTGCGCATACAAGAAGGGTTTACAACGCGTAGGGTGCTTGATGTGTCCTGAATCTTCTGAGAGATACTCTTGGTTTGTGGATAAAGCGTACCCTCATTTGCTAAAACCTTATAAGGATATAATACTGGAAACAAGTGCAAAAACCTTCGTCACTGCAAAAGAGAAAACCGAGTTTATCGGCAAGAGATTTTGGCAAGCACGAGGCAGCGGTTTGGTGTTAAAAGAGTCCATTACTAAACCGCTTGAAAACATAGAAGGCTTGACGGTCACGTTCCAAAGCCCCAACTTCTCCAAAGACCTATTCTACGAGTGGATAAAAACTCTCGGAACGGTGGTCAAGGAATCCGGAACTGGACATAAAAGGTTGAAATTACCAAATACTTTAGACAAGGGGATACCATTTGCCTATACTGCACCATACACAGGTGGCGGAACGGCAAGGTTTGAGTTTAGAGACAACGCAGAAAAGAACACCATGCTCCCTATCCTACGTTCGTTCCTCCGTAAGGTATCTGCTTGCGTCAACTGTCATAGTTGCGAGGCTGAGTGTGCTTTGGGAGCAATAAGCAATCATAACGGCAAACTGAAAATTGATAATTCCAAATGTACAAAATGTCGTAAGTGCTACGACATTGAAAGTAACTGTTGGAGGTATAGGTCAATGAACAAGCCCGAAAGTACCAAAAATCCATACAATGAAATCGGAGCATATAAGAACTTTGGGATGCGCGAAGAGTGGATTCCCTGTTTTGTTGAATTCGCAGATAAAGGAGATAACTTTTTCCTTTGGAACGACAATCATCCGCTCGGCAGTGATATGGTCAACTATGCCGCCCCAAAATGGTTTGCACAAGCAAATCTTATTGTCAAAGATGATAAAAAACCAACGCTGTTACTCGATGTTTTTCGGAAATACGGTAGCAACTATCCTCTTGCTTGGGAGTTTGTTTGGATTGCACTTGCCAACAATGCCATGATAATAAAATGGTTCATTGTGACAACGCAGATTGATGTTATGGTCGAGCCAACAAGCTTACTTGAAAAACTAAACGAAATAATTCCGTGGAACAACAACGCAAAAGACCGCAGACTTGATTCATTAAAGAATACGCTTATCAGCACTCCACTTGCTGGAGATGACGGTATCGCTCTCTGTGAAACAAAAGGCAAGCAAGTCAAGTCTATCACCCGTAAGGCGAAAGACGTAAATCCGCTGACCGTCCTATATGGGCTTTACCTCATTGCCCAAAAGGCAGAGCGCAGCAGTTTTACCATACGAGAACTATTAACTGCCGACATCGACTCGAACTTTGTTTCACCGATTGTGGCGTTCGGTATAAGCGCCGAAACATTTAAACTGCAATGCCAAGGCTTAGCGAGTAAGTACCCTAATTATATTTCCTGTACGTTCACCCATGGACTGGATGAGCTCACAGTTTTTCCGCAGAAATATGGAACGGACGATATTATCGCATTAGCGTTAGGAGAGTGAAAAATGGAACAGAAGAGACACTACGCGGACTTCTTTTATGTACCGCAGGATTACAAGGCAAATATGACCCGTGAGAATATAAACGAAACGCCTGAAACATGGCTGCAGTTTTATCCCCACGCAAAGTATGTGGACTTTCTCCAAACATTGCTCGGTGTGATAAACGGTGGGTCTAAATCAGTGTGGCTCACAGGTAACTACGGCACTGGTAAAAGTTTTGCCGCGCTCGTTACGCAAAAACTGTTTATGGACGATGAGGCACGCGTCAGACGGTGGTTCGCGGACTGCAAGAACGCCCTAGTCGATGGCGAAACACTCCAAAACGATTTGCTGGCTCGTAGAAGAGAAGGTACTCTTGTCGTTTTCGACTACAACGCACAGGGCTTAGGCCCGGATGCCGACTTGCTTGTACGTTTAGAGCAAGGTGTTATTGGTGCATTGAACGAAATTAATATGATTATTCCCGCCAAGGCAAACCTTGACGAGATCATTGTTCGACTGCGTGAAGAGGGCGTAAATTTCTTCAAGACGCGCGATGAGATACAAGACAGGCTTGCCTATCTAAACGCGGGAATCAAAACTACCGAACAACTTATAGATGAACTAGAAAAGCCGCACAATCCAACGGACGCACCTGTTGATTTGCTAGGAGATGTTCAGAAGGTTTTTCATGCCCGCAGCATTTATCTTGGTGTCACCGTGGATCGTTTCTCAACGTGGATTAACGAAGTCCTGAAATCGAATAACCTCAGGCGTATTGTGTATATCTTCGATGAGTTCTCCGGCTTTATCGAAACGAACAAAGAACACCTCAAAACTTTTGAGGAAGTGTCCGGTTCTGAAAATGCCGTAGGCAAGTTTTATCTAGTGCCTGTGACACATATGAGCATTAAGGCGTATGAGAGTTGGGCAGCAGCAAATGCCAAGAAGTCAGGTGACCGCTTCCACTTCCGTAATCTCCAAATGCCGAACGACACTGCCTTCCAACTTGCTGCTCACGCTATGAAGGGCATTCCGCAAACAAGTGATGAATGGAAAACCGAACGTGACAAACTGTGGAGTGCTGTATCGAGTATAGCTGACACGAACTTTGATGCAAATGATGTTAGTCGCAAATCGTTTTACAACATTCTTCCAATTCACCCGATGGCAGCGTTCTTGCTAAAATTCCTAGCTGAGTCGGCACATTCAAATCAGCGTAGTATTTTTGAGTACCTTAAGGGCAACGCGGATGGACGGGAGTTTCAGGATTTTATCCGCATAGGAGGTCCGGGCATTAAGAGCAAGCAGTTCTTAACCGTTGACTACCTGTGGAAATATTTCATTGAGCGTGAGGATTTAGGTTTAAACAAGGAGATCATTTCCATTCGTTCGGAATTTGAACGTATTAAGGGTCGCGAGTTCCAAAACCGAGAAGAAGACGATGAGGACATTCGTGTCTTAAAGACGGTCTTGTTGTTCTGTCTTCTGAGCAGATTAAACCCCGAAGGTCACGAACGCCTCAAACCTACAGTGCGGAACATTGAACTATCATTCCAAGGTGATGGTGCAATCGTCAATGTCAGCGGCATTATTAAAAGTTTGGCAGACAAACATTGCTTTAGCGTGGTGAACGGAAACATTGAACTATTTGCTACGTATGTTGGTGGTGCGGAAGTACAAAAAAAGGTAAGCGAGTTGGAGGGCAAGTTCCATGAATTGCTTTCTGGTAAGGTTCAAGAAGAAATAAAGAAGCACATTAAGAGCCTTACATCGTCTTTTTCTGCAGGAAGGTTTGATATCCGAGTGTCAGACCTGAGCCACACGACCCTTACCAACATTAATGCTGCAACCCGTGATAGATACAGCATGGGGCTAAACAAAGATAATGGTGCAGTCTGTTTGTGGTTTGTCGTTGCAAAGAACAGAGAAGAACAGTTGCAGATTCCGGAGAAAATAAAAGCTCTTTTGAACAACTTACGTGACCATAGAATTCTTATGTTTGCGTTGCCGAATCTGTCGTTCTGCGACTCAAATGCCGAACTGTGGAACGAGTATGTTTTGCAATATGCGCAGTATATGCTCGAGAACGATTCAGCGGCAAAAACACAAAGGCAGAAGGCTTACGAGAAACTTGAACGTGAATGGTTTGACGAAATTAAGAAAAGCACACAAGTGTTGAAAGTGTATTCAACAGTTAATGGGCAAGTTGAGTCCGTCCAGGA
The DNA here is from genome assembly GCF_004341395.1 of Heliophilum fasciatum. Lineage (GTDB taxonomy): Bacteria > Bacillota > Desulfitobacteriia > Heliobacteriales > Heliobacteriaceae > Heliophilum > Heliophilum fasciatum. Next base: position 80 of record NZ_SLXT01000038.1, on the reverse strand, counting down.
ACCCAATGGAACCAAGTATGGTATCCGTTGAAACCGTGTTTTTTCCAAATTAATCAAGAAAATAGCCGCAAACCGTACCG
>NZ_SLXT01000037.1 GCF_004341395.1 Heliophilum fasciatum | reverse complement strand
CAGGATCAAACTCTCCATAAAATATGAAGTGTTCGAGTCAAGCTCGTTTACTTACTAACTGGAATTCATAAATTAAAAGGTTATCACGCTTTTTCAACTGTTTGATTTTCAAGGACCAGTCGACGGTGTTGTCCGTCGCAACGAGTGATATCTTATCACGTCATTCGCACAGTGTCAACACCTAATTCTTAATTGCTTCACGAATTTCTTGCAAGGCTTGAGCTAAATCGGCTGATTCATAGACTACGTTACCGACAACAATCTGATCACAATATTGCGACATGGTTTTGGCTTGCCAGGCACAAGTGATTCCACCGCCATAGATCATCGGCGCCAGCGGATATCGCCCACGCAAGCGCGCCATCCGCTGCGCATCTCCCCAGATACCGCTATACTCAAAATAAAGCCAAGGTATCCCCAGCAGTCGATGACTCATTTGAACTAATCCGGCAAGCTGTTCATCATCCATATTCGTCTGTGCTTCTGTAAGTTGGGCCACCGCTGAACGCGGATTAAGCACCACATAGCCAATCGGCAGCACGCGCTCCCAAGGTATGCTCCCTTGTTGACGAGCTAAGGCTTGACTTTGTGCACCCAGCAACCAGTGCGCATTGGGTGCATTTAACACCATCGGCACCCAGTATTGATCGGCATCCAGGATCGTGCATCCTTCCACGGTCACCTCAACAATCCGTTGACCGGGATAATCACGAACGCGGCGCCAAAGAGAAGCAAGATTATCTGCCGTGATATCCTGGGTACCACCAACAATGATACCGTCAGCACCGGAGCGTAAAACGGCTTGCCACCTTGCATCTTCCAATTCACGCCCCGGATCAAGTTTAACCAATAAAGTAGCCACCATACCACCTGCACAAATAAAAATAAAACTTATGTCACTAACCATATCACAGTCCAACGGCCGAGGTGAAGCTCACGTTCCTTCCCCTCCTGCTAATTGCGTCCAGCGCAAAGGCAGTTGACTGTATCGCCGCATATCTTGGGCATTTTGAACAGCTATGCGCACCGCTTCGGCATCACCGATCAAAATCACTTTTTCCCGTGCCCGCGTCACAGCCGTATAGAGCAAATTGCGTCGCAACATTCGGCGGTGCTGCAACACCAACGGCATGACGACGACAGGATACTCACTACCTTGGGCTTTGTGAACGGTCGATGCATAGGCCAGCGTCAACTGATCCCATTCCGAACGTACATAGGGAATCCGTTCATGTTCAAAGACAACATAGAGTGTATCTTCTTCGACTTCATCTTCTTTGGCTAAGGCAATATCAACGATAAAACCGGTATCGCCGTTAAAAACATCTTTATCATAGTTGTTTTTTAATTGCATCACCTTGTCACCGTCACGAAACAGCAGGTATCCGGCTTTGACTTCCCGTTTATTTAACGCCGCCGGGTTCAGCAGATTTTGCAGCATTTGATTTAAGTTCGTCACGCCTGCTTCGGTATAACGCATGGGCGAAAGAACTTGTACATCATCTAGCAAATAGCCTGCACGTTCAATAGCACGCTGCACTGTCTGCGCAAGCGCATCAACACAGTCCGTAATGGACGAACGCGACAAAAAGATAAACTCATTCCGGTTTTCCAGCACGGGCATTTCACCACCATTAATCCGGTGGGCATTGGTCACGATATCCGACGTACCGGCCTGGCGGAAAATATGGCGCAGTTCAATAATCGACCCTAATCCTTGTTCGATGATATCATGCAAAAACTGTCCCGGCCCTACTGGCGGCAATTGGTTTTTATCACCGACCAAGATAAGCTTCGCCGTCGCCGGCATGGCATGGAGCAAGTTCGCCATCATGCCGATGTCAACCATAGAAACTTCATCGACAATAACCACGTCGCCTTCCAGCGGCTCCAGGCTGTCCATCACTTCATCATTACTGCCCGCTCGCAGCTTAAGCACTTTATGCAACGTTGATGCCGGCTGCCCCGTCGTTTCCGCCAGACGTTTGGCGGCGCGGCCGGTCGGGGCACAAAGAACCACCTTGGCGTTCGGTCGCGCCCGTTCAACTACCGCCAGCAAACCGCGAACAATCGTCGTTTTTCCAGTTCCCGGCCCACCGGTAATCACAAGCAGATTTTGCTTGGCCAGCGAATAAAAGGCTTCTTTTTGTTCCGGCGCATATTCGATGCCAAAATCGCGCTGCATCGTCGCCAATACGCGATCCACATCCACTTTCCAGACATGCTTTTTTTGCACACGCTCATAGATCGATAAGGCAACAACTTCTTCGGCCGTATGTAACGCCGGCAGATAGCATCCCCCTTGGTAAATCCGGATCAACCCATGGGCCGCCACATCGATCAATTCTGCTTGGATCCGCGCTGCTTCCGGTGGTTCCGGAAACAAAGTTGATCCCGATAAAATGGTCTCCGCTTCACGCAGCAGTTGTTCCGACGGCAAAAACACATGGCCTTCATCGCGCGCTTGCCACAGTGCATACAAAAGGGCTGCCTGAAACCGGCTCACTTCATCACCGCGAAAACCCAAATGGCTGGCCAGTCGATCACAGCGTTCAAAGGAGATATCTCGCAAATCCAAACAAAGTCGATAGGGATTTTCCTCAACGACTTGTAGGCATTCCCGCCCATACTTACGAAACAAGCGAATCACCAGTTCGCTTTCTAAACCGTAACTGTTGAGCACTACCATCAAATTCTCACTGAAGGCAAATTCCTGATAGGCGGAGACAATCTCATCGGCCCGAGCCTTAGAAATCCCCGGTACTTCATAGACTGCTTGCGGACGATCGCGCAACACCGTCAGTACCTCTAAACCAAAAGCCTCAACCAGTTTTTTGGCCGTTTTTCTTCCTAACCCTTTGATTACACCGGCCGCTAAGAATTTCTCCATCGCTTTAAGCGACGTGGGCGGAAGCATCCGGTAGGTTTCAAAGCGAAACTGTTTGCCAAAGCGCGCATGCTCGGTCCAGTTGCCGGTCAGCGCATAGCGAACACCTGTTTCCGGGCATAGCAACGGACCGACGGCGGTGATGCGTTCATCATCGACTTTAAACACCGCCACCGTATAGGCTTCTTGCTGAAATATAATACGTATGAGTTCGCCTTCCAGTTCGGTCATCCATTCAACCCTGCCTCTTAACGGTCAACTTCTTTATTAAGGTAAAGCCTGCCTTTTAATAGTCAACTTCGTCATATGTTAACCGTGCCTCTTAATGGTCAACTTCGTTCGACATATGTAAACCATCGAATATATTTATGGTTGACAATGATATCTGACTTTGACTACAATCATCCTAGCTCAATCAAAAGTTTACCGTCAGAGAGGATGGAAGTCCAGTGCCCACCAAAACATTAACCCTTTCGGCTATGATCGCTGCCGTGCTTTACATCTCGGCGCAACTTGCTTTTCTGTTACCGATGATTAGTCCCGTACCGATTACGTTACAAGTATTTGCGATCTGCCTCTTCCCGTTAATCCTGCCGCTTTCCATCAGTGTGACTGGAATGATCGTCTATCTGACGTTGGGCGCGATTGGTCTGCCTGTATTTGCACAAGCCAAAGGAGGTATGGCTACGTTTTTTGGTCCTACTGGCGGATATCTGATCGGTTTTTTACTGGCGACCATCGTCATTGCCTATGCTGTCAAGATTTTTTCACGGCCAACCATCTGGCGTAATCTGGCCCTTTGCATCGTGGGCTTGCTGATCAGTTATGGTTGCGGTGTCGTTGGATTAATGCTGGTCCTCAACGTATCATTCGCTAAAGCCTTGATCATTGGAGTGGTCCCCTTCATTGCCGGTGACTTGATAAAAATTGTCTTGGCGTCCTCGGTGGCACTGGCTGTCGCAAAACGTCTCGACGTAAGCACGCTAACGCAGCAACAATAACAGCAAAGCAAAGAGCGAAAAAAGATCGGTTAATCCGGTCTTTTTTCGCTCTCACGCTGTGATTAAGATTTTTCTTCACCAATTTTTCCGGGCTGCCGTAAACTCCGTTGATCTACATAACTATCGGCATGTTTATGTGATTATCCCCCATATTCTATGTGATCGGTACAGGACGTTCACTGTGAGCGTACAACCAAAAAGAGTGAAGAAAACCGGCCGAGCAGCGCTGGGCTCGCGGCAAAAGTACACGCAATGCCCGATCATAATCACGACTGTTGCCACTGCTGGCTTGCCCAAAATGATCGTAAGCCAATCGTGCATTTTGACGTAACCAATCACGCGGCGACCAGTCGGTTTGATAAATCCCTTCCGACGTTACGGCATACTCTTCACGATGGCTTTCAGCAAAACGTTCGAAACCATGATGACCGGCAAAAATGACCCCTTTGGCATGATGAGGTTCACAGAGATCTTGCACCAGATGGCATGCGGCGCCAATGCAAAACATGGCTTGCTGCATTTTATTTTTGCGATACAAACGCACAGCACGGTAAAAATAGCGTTCGATTTCAATGGCGGCACTGGGGCCACCCCAAAGACCGAGTTCCGTCACCGGATGATAATAATGGGCAATATTGCGCCAACCACGATCGATCCAAGCGGCCCCTTCATGGAGGTAGCCTATGAAGTGTGTGAACTGACGAGACTCTGCTTCATGGCCGTCATTGCGTAAGATATCCAGGGCCTGGTCCAAGCAAAATTCGTGGGTTACGCCGGGCATCGCTCCCACAAATTCTTGTACCGGCGAAGCCGTGGCCATGATCCAACGTGCAGCCGATTGCATTGGTGGCGCACTGAGAGAAAACCGCAACTTGGCTCACCTTCTTCCCTCATCACTACCTACTTCTTCCCCCAACATCTACTACTTCATCATCGTCTACTGCTTCATTAGCAGCTATTACTTCCTCAGCTGCTACTGCTTTATGATCTACAGCTTCATGATCCTTAGCTTCATCATCTATTGCTTCGCACAACACTACTTAAATTTCTTCGCGACCAGCCTATCATCTGCTCGTTAAGAAAAACGGTGTCAGGAGTAAACTTTCCATTAAGGAATAAAAATACACAAAAAAGAGCTCGGGAAACTCCCGAGCCAACGCATGAATGGGGGGAAGCCCTGTTGGGCTTCCAGAGGAGAAACATAGGGGAACAAAAGGGGGTAATCCCCTACACTAAAAATTATTACCATCCTTTTCGCTGTTTATTCAAAAAAAGAGCAGTCTCCTATATTCAGGAGACCACCCTACATTCGTTAGGATGCCGTTGTTTGCGTACCAGAGTAGTAATCAACGAGTTGACCGTTTTCCAGATCGATCTGTACTTGACGGTATTGTTCTAAGGTGCCGATGTCTTTCCAATAGCCATCCGATTTGAAGCCATAGAAAGGTACATTTTTTTCCATAAGTTTGGGGAAAAGATTTTTGGAAAAATCGTAAAAACCATCGGGTATGTATTGGAAAATTTCCGGCTCCAGTACATAAATGCCTGTATTGATCGTATTGGAAAAGACCTCATCTTGCTTGGGCTTTTCAATAAAGCGAACGATCTTGTCTGATTCATCGGTAATCACGATGCCAAACTGCGTCGGATCTTCTACGGTCGTTAACGCCATGGAGGCTTTCGCACCGCTGGCTTGGTGCTGGTTAGCTACCTCGGTAAGGTTAATGTCCGTAATCCCATCGCCACTAATAACGAAAAAGGTATCATCGAGAAAGTCCTTGGCTTGTTTGACGGAGCCGGCCGTCCCTAATGGTTCTGTTTCTACAAAGTAGCGCAGGTTAACGCCAAAACGGGAACCATCACCGAAGTATTCTTTGATCAAATCGGGATAATAGCACAACGTTGCAGCAATATCGGTAATACCGTGGGCTTTTAACAATAACAAGGCATACTCCATTGCCGGACGGCCTAGAATGGGAACCATGGGTTTAGGCATCTTATCGGTAAGCGGACGCAACCGCGTTCCTAACCCCCCTGCCATGATTACAGCTTTCATTAGGCTACACTCCTTTTCTCCTTATAGTCTCTCCAGTCTCTTTATGTCATCTCATTGATGTTAGTAGTTCCGTCGCTGGACTCATGAAAACAGGTCATCGTATAAGTCGGATCCAACAACGACACCCTGTCTATATTATACCTCTTTTCAATGGCACATTCTACGCATCTCCTTAAATTTTTCCAATGTGATCCAAACGTTCCCGGAATAATTTTTTTCAAAAAATGCTTGACGTGATTCATTAGTTTGTAGTATGATAATTTTCGTTCGGGGCGTGGCGCAGTTTGGTAGCGCGCTTGGTTCGGGACCAAGAGGCCGCAGGTTCAAGTCCTGTCGCCCCGACCATAATCCTCAGTAATATCAAGGGTTTTGAGGTCATACCCCCTTGGGGGTTAGTCTTAAAGCCAAGCTACTGTAGCAATTACTGTAGCAATCAGGGGTTTTTCAGGGCAATTTAACAGGCATTCTCTCGATGCCGAAAAACAAAAAAGGCCGGGCAATAAGCCCGTACCTTAATTTTTTTATTTTGGGGTTTATCCCAGGTAGGTGCAACTACCCAGGATTCAATAAAAATTTTTTGAGGTCCTTCTGTCAGGCTATGCTGTCTGTACGGAAGGATTTTTCTTTTTCTACGGGTGTCGGAATATCTCGTTCTAAAAGTTGCAGCAAGTCGTCCATCTCTATACAACCGTTCAAATAAATATTTCCCGTTGTTGTGACGTCTTTATGCCGCAGAAGGGTCTGAGCATGTTTCATACTGCCACCCATTCGAAGAATGTTTGCCCCGGCAAAATATCGAAGGGAATGAAGTTTCACACGGGGTAGCTCGGCCTTCTCAAGATATTTTTCAAGTCTCCGGGTAAATTGTCTTGGGCACATCGGTGTTCCATTGAGGTTGCATGTTATTAGGTCGTTGTCCCGGTAGTCTCGGCCATACGATAACCGTTCACCTTTGATTCGAATATAATGATTTTTTAAAACTTCTAACACATCTTTGGGAAGTGGTATCGGAGCCGCACTAGCGTCTGTCTTTGGGGTTCCAAACTCTATGCTGGTCTTACGTCCCTTACCATCTGATCTATTAACTCTTTCAACGGTTTGTTCAACGCTGATGTACCGATGTTCCCACTTTACGTCTTGCCATCTCAACCCCAATAATTCGCCCCGCCGAAGGCCCAACCGTGATGCAATATAGAACGCAGCGTAAAGCCGGGGTTCAGATTGTTTAACATGGGCTAATAATTTGTCCATTTGCTGTTTTGATAAAACTTTCGTTATCGACTTTCTTTTCTTTGGAAGTTTTACGCCCAGAGCTGGATTATTATCAATCCTTCCTTCCTTTACGGCCTGAGCTAGGGCCAGCCGGATGACATTGTAGATATGCCGTATGCTTTTCGGGCTTAATCCCTTACCTACTTTCTGATCTTTAAGATTTCGAATCCGTCCGCTTTCCAGCTTACCACGGATCAGTTCTTCTTGAATCATACCCGTTGTCAATTTACGAAGACTTACTGATCCTAATGTCGGTACGATATGAACCCGTGACATCGTTTCATATAGCGTGTAGGTTGAAATTTTTGTACTTATTGATACATAATCGCTTAACCATTTCGGCATCCATTCAGCCAGGGTAATGTCCTTTACGGGACCATTATTACCGCTGCTGACCTTCGGTGGCGTATAGGTTCCGTCCATGATCATCTTTCGGGTTATTTCTAGCTCTACACGCTTTTTCTCTCGCTTTTCTTGGGCCTTTTCAGGAGTCTTTCCTGCACAAGGAATCCTTTTTTTCTTTCCTGTTGTAGGATCTACATCCCAAAGAATCGCTACATACATTTTATCAGAAGCTCTAAAATAAACACTTCCTTCTCCGTATGTAGATTCATCATTAGTCACCGCTACAGTAGTGTTTACTTGTTTTGTTTTTTCATCTGATTCTGTCGCTTTCTTTCTTGCCATTTTTTTATCCCCCTAAATTTTATGAAATCTTTAGTGCATCCAAATTCAGGTTAACCCTCCTTTTCTGCTGTTTACCCAATTTTTTTCTGTAGCATTGTAACCAAGAGCGATACAATCTCATAATAATACGACATTTTAATTATGTAAACATAAAAGTGATTATACCTAAATATAATCACTTTCAAGGGATTTCTTTTTGAAAAATTAATTATTTACACTGATTTTATATAGTTAAACAAATAACTTTTATTGAATTATTCGCCGGGCCATAATATAAGTCTGCACATAATGAGGATCATCAATGCTACTAATAACCACCCCCAATCTCACCCCAGCCGCATGAATAAACTTTCGCTCCCCCATGTAGATCCCTACATGCCCCACGCGAGAATAATCCTGATTATAGCGAGTGTCTGAATTCCAAAAAAACATCAGATCACCCTTTCGAAGCTGATCACGCCCTACAAAAAAACCTTGCTGAGCTTGTTCTGCTGCCACTCTGCGAAGTTGAATATAATTAGCTCCGAAAACATACTGTGTGAAACTGCTACAATCGAATCGTGATGTATCCCAGGGTCGGGCACCCCATTGATACGGGGTTCCAAGATACTTCTGGGCCAATGCGATCACCTCCGATGCCTTCCGACCCCAAGGCATTGTCGCCGGGGCCATTACAGGCAAGCTGAGCCATTGTCCAAGTTGTAAATTCTCCGGTCTAATATAAGGGTTTGCTGCTGTCAACTTGTCCACCGGAATTCCAGTCTTCCGAGAAATGATATAAAAGGTATCCCCCGTTCCTACTTTATAGGCTGTAATTGGGATCTGAATGACTTGTCCTGGGTAAGCAATATCGAAAGTAAAGTTATTTTGCTTCATGATCTGCTCTACCGTTACACGCCAACCTTGGGCAATCCCCCACAAGGTATCCCCTTCTTGTACTTGGTAAGGGATTGCGTACGCTAAAGCTATATTTGGCATCGATAAAAGCCACATAATTGCCGCCACTGCCGCCGCCATAAAATTCCGATTTATCATTGTTCTTAATCTCCTTGTAATGAATTTTAAAAAAGAAAAGGGGCTTTTTACGCCCCCTGCTGCTGAGAATGCCGGTACTTTTTCGGCTTATGCGAATTCCTTTTATTGGTTGACGAAAAATAACTCATATCCCCAGTTGCCCTTTCCCGTCGCATTCTTACGCTTACCTGACCGCTGCTTAGAAAGGGAAATTCCGTTCGGGTCAGCTTGTCCGGGCAGCGATCCTTCAGTTCATCCCGCAGAATGTAATTAGCAAGTCGATGAAGTTGCAAGCTATCCGGGATCTGCCCGATCTGTTCTAAATAGGCTTCCGTTAATTCTTCTACTGCTTTGTTTCGCCAAGGAAGGGGCATATCTCGCTTGATAAGCAGGTTCACGTCTTCTTCAAACGCCTTTTTATAATCGCTTCCTTGCTGGAATCGGTCTGCATAGGGCTTTTTTTGTTTGCCTGTCATGCTACATTCACCCCCTGTTCTTTTTTCCGATTCACCGTAGCAATCCGGGCCACCGCTGCATTGATATGATCACTAACGCCCTGCTGAGTAATGGAAAGCTGCCGGGCTACTTCTTGCTGGGTAAATCCCCGGAAATACACAAGATAGATAACAAGCTGTTGCCGGACTGTCAGATCGGCTTCCAAAATAGAATGAGTAAAATCGGTTAGAAGATCGCTTGCAGCATAGTCGCCCCGCCTGAATCTCATTTCCCGCAACTTATGAACATTCAGAAGTAAAGCATAAATCCCCCGTTCCTTATCAATCGGGTATGTTTCATCAAATCTTTTTTGCTTTGCGGAAAAGTCAATTTTGCATGTTCCCATCCCCCGGTTCCCCCTATGTCTAAATATTAGAAAGCACGATCTCCATCTTTTCAGAAAGCCGGTCCAATGTACCGTTGTTTGTAATTTCGAAATCAACCACATACTGATCAATGTAGGATTCCGTTTCGTGATTTACATCCTCGCTACGAAATACATCGCCCAGGGCTTTCATTCGAGCCATCCGATTTTGATATGAAGCAGTCACCCGGACGATAGTAAATCCGGCATTAATCAACGCTGCATATTCGTTCGGTTGCCTCAGATCGGAAATCACAATAGAATCCTGGGGGCCAGTCTTTTCAGCGATTTCCCGTAGCAAGTAACGCACCCAAACTTCCGGGTCAGCTTCTCGTAAGGCCTGTCCGATCTCTTGGTATAATGAACGGGGTTTGCTTCCGTTGCTTCCCTTGTCGGGGTATAGCATACGGGCCACCGATCTTACTCCATCCCCAAAAGCAAAACGCTTAAATCCATGCTTTTCTATGAGATAGGCCGCGATCACGTCTTTACCGCTCCGCATCCGTCCAGTCAATGCGATTTTTACCCCGTACATTTTACAGCCCGCCTTTCATGCCCCACTTCCCGCCATCGAAGTAGCAGGGCATATCGTTTTTCCAACCACTTTAGATAACGTAACATTTCAGTAGGTTCGCTCTCTGGGGCATTCACGATTTCGGCTACTTCTTCTTCCATCTCATTCAATAGATCCAGGTAATGAATTAAGATCCCCATGAGATTCACCTCCTTCTTTTAACAAGGCCCAGGTATAGTCCGCAGCCGATAACTCATAACACATCTTGCCGCCCCAATGTATGAAGGGTAACGGCTTGCTATTTTCCTTAATAGCCTGCAAATGCTTTGCCTTTAGCACCGTAAAAATTGGGGCTTCAGTTTGCCAGCCGTTTACCCACAACACTGCCGCCCCTTGCTTCAAATATCCTTCTAGCTGAGCAGCCTTAAAGCGGAATGTCGAAAGCATTGAATTGTTAAACTTCACTTCTACCGGCTTTCCCTTCACTAGATAATCCGCCTTTAGGCTTACTCTCCCACTCATCAGTAGACGTCCGGAATTATCGCAGCCATTATTTTTGACAGTCAGCGTTTCCCCGGTCTTTCGACGCCAGTATTCCGCATAAAGGGAGATGATTTCGGATTCTGTTTTTACCCCTTGCTTTATGTCGCGGGCAAATTCTTTAATGTCCCGGCCATCCATTCGGTAAAAATCGTATAGCATTGCTTGGGCCATTTCGATTTCCCCCTTCTTTGTGGTTATACTTAGATGCCGTTATCGGGGGCTTATTGTGACAAAAAAAAGAGGCTAGGGGGTTTTAACCCACCCTAGCCCTTGCGATTTCTACGTATTCCGGGTTTTGTTCTATTAGCAGGAATCCCCGCCCCTCTTTCCGGGCTGCGGCCCCAGTTGTTCCGCTACCCCCGAAAGGATCAAGCACAATTCCACCGGGGGGCGTCACCAGCCGGATCAGCCATTGAATTAGGCCGACAGGCTTAACAGTAGGATGAAAGTTTGCATATTTAATAGGTGTTCTTTCTGTTCCGTTCGGTTGCAACTTGCTATTTTGTACGCCACACCCCGCATTAGAATAAGTCAAGCGGGGTTCCAGGTGGATCAAATTACCCTTCCAATCACTATTCCGATCCGCTTTGGTTGCCTTTTTGGACAGTTCCTGGGGGGTCACGTTGAAATACTTGCTATACCATTCTTCCAGTTCCTCAGTTACACAGTTAGCAGGGAATCGGCCCATCTCTTTGCTTTTTTCTATCTGCTGCTTGCACCGTTCCGGCATATTGTCGTTAATCATACCTTCTGCCAACTTGTCGTCCGTTGGAATCCGGCATCCATCCACGTTGATCGCCCCGGTCCCGTATACTTCAAGGGTATCGCATACCGATCCGCTCAAAGGCTTCCGTGCCAGAATGATCGGTTCATGGGCAGGTTTTAACGCTGTTCCCCAGCCGTCCCACTTCTTGGCTAGGTCGGTTACAGGCTTATTACCTGCCACTTCGTGAAATCCTTGCTGCAAAGCTGTTTCCATCCAAGGTCGGGTATTTTGCCCACCCATTCGGAAAAGGGCATCCCCGGTAAACGGGATCTTCACTTTTTCACGCTCGGCACCTGAGCGTTTGTCAAAAGCCTTGCCTACATCCATATTTTTCGGGAATCCGCTGGTATACAGCCATTCGATCACATCGCGGATTTCAAAGCCCGCTAGCCGTAGGGCTACCGTCATTAAATCCTGGGTTCGCGTCCCAGAAAAACAAAGAATATAGCTGCCGGGCTTCATTACCCGGTAAACCTCCCGCCATAGGGCCGGGCTGGGAACAAATGAATCCCAGGTCTTGCCCATGAATCCCCCGCCCCGCCGGGTGTAACTCTCACCTGCCAACCACTTCGTCAGCACTTCGGAAATGTTTGGTTCTTTTGAAAGCCCGTATGGGGGATCGGTTACACATGAATCAACGCAGTTATCCGGCAAGGTTTTTAGAACTTCTAGGCTGTCCCCTTGAAGCAACTGATTCATAAATTGTTGCATTGTATACCCTGCCCCCTATGCTTTATACCGTTACCGTTAGTCCCACATCGATTTTGGGGCTTTCCCCATCTTTTCCATAATCAATTTATAAACGTCCAGGGTCAGAATATCTTCGCCCTGGGCTTTTTCTTTGTTCACAAGTTCGCCCAGGCTGGGTCGTTGTTCCCTTAACTTTCGCATGGCCCTCTTGTGGGCTGTCATGTGTTCACCATGATATTCCCGCAAGAAGTCCCATTTTTCCGGGTCGAGTTCCCGCACCGCCTCAAACATATTCTGCACGATCTCTTTAGTCTCACCTTGGGCACCGGGTTCCCATAGTCGCTGCTGAAAAACATTTTTCACCAAGGCTTCTTCCGAAAAATCAAACATGAAAGGTGGAAGAATTACGCCAGTCGGGTATAGGGATCGGATGGCTTGCAGTTGTTCTTTTGTGTCGGCCTGACAGGTCAGTTCTTCACATTGGGCCAGTTGGGATTCCATCATCGCTTTATATGCTTCTTTGTTCCTGGCTTCTTTCGGTATGACATAGCCCCAAGGCTTATTCGCCCGTAGCCCTCCAGCAATCCGCCGATTCCGTAAGGTATAGGTAATCAAATGATCGTAGGCCGGTTTACTAACCCCTATATATAGGAAGGAAATACTTTCTCCACGTATCGGTTCGTACGAATGACCGGCTTGTACCATGCCCTTCAGAAATCGTTCGGTATTGTCCATATCGCTATACTTGCCTAGGTATAAGGCCGAAGCGAAAGCCGACGACAGCCGCCCCCGGTCTGTCTGCCGTAGGGCGATCACTCGACCTTTTTGAACGGGCTTAAATCCTTGCATGGTATAGATTCGATTGATAAAAAATTGAATGCTGACTATATCCTCTTGTCTTTTCGGGTTCAAAAACACGTTATCATTTCCGGTAATCTCGCTCATGTTGATCGAAAAAAGCTCATCTGGGGCTAGGGCTTTATTTGCGTTATTGTTCATGTTGCTTCCGTACCCCCTGTTTAGTTAATCTCTGCCCGTATGCCCGAATCCGCCGTCTGCTCGCTTGGTCTGCTCGGTGAATTCGTCTACTTCGATCAACTCGGTATCGTGTAAGGCTTGCGGGAATACCATCTGGGCAATTCGTTCGCCCGGCTTAATTACAAAGGCTTGAGTTGATAAATTAATAAGAATCACACCGATCCCACCTGTATAATCGGCATCAATAGTTCCCGGTGTGTTCAATACGGTAATGCCATGTTTCCAAGCTAGGCCACTCCGGGGTCGCACCTGGGCTTCTATACCTCGCGACATCTGAATCGCGATCCCGGTTCGCACCATGCACCATTCGCCGGGTAACAAGTTGTAATTTTCGAACGAAGGATTGAAAGGCTTGCTGGGGCTTTCATCGGGCCGTAGCACATCGAAAGCCCGCAGGTCGAAACCACTTGCTAACGGGGTCGCCCGTTCAGGTATCTCCACCGCTGAATGAAGGCGTTTCGTTCGTATCGGCGTCGTCTTAACTATTCTCATGGTTGTTTACCCCCTTTTGATTCTTAGATGCCGTTTATATGGACGATTTGTGACAAAAAATAATCGGGGGAATGTTGCTTCCCCCGTTGTTCATTCCTGTTAATTAAATTTTCTTTTCGGGTATTCGTAATTCTTTCGGGTCGCGTTCCACGATGAAACTTTCGTAAAATAGCCGATAATCCGGGTTAGATAATCCTGGATAGGGGCACCGCAGATCGGGCAGGTTGTCCCTGTTCCCACAATCGACGTATGCCCGGCTTCGCATACCCCGAAACCATAGTTGATCGCGAAATGTTCCACACCCTCGGTCAATGCAATTTGGATCAGTCGTTCCATTGTTGCAGCATCTTGAATCCTTTCCTGTACGTTCAGATGAAGAATGCCGCCGCCGCTCACATGCTTCATAAAACGCCCGGTCAAGTTAATACGATCCATGATCCCCATGTCCGCAATAAGGGGAATATACTGGTTGGAATACAATTCGAACGGCTGCTGCTTGCCGAATAGCAGTTGATCCTTCCGGGCCAGGGCCACCGCTGTCGATTCCCCAGGGATTTCTTCGGTATTGAAGGAATGGCCCGTTTCCCTGCTAAAAGCTAGGGCGTATTCTTCCGTTTTCATCAGCACTTCTTCCACGAAATCCTGTCCTTCCGGTGATTCCATCGGCATCCCCAGGAAATGGCACATCTCGTATTGCCCATGAATACCGATAGTTGAAAAAAGCATATCCAGCGTGAACCACCCCAGGGGCTTAAAGAATTTTAGAAAGCCCTTTTCCACTCGTCGCCGCAGAATTTCTTCACGATGAACCAGCAGCAGATCGCGGGCCAGCATCAACCGCTTTTCGAGCAGGCGGAAAAAGTCTTTTCGATCTTTCGCTTGCAGGGCAATTCGAGGGAAATTCACAGTAACAACCCGATGCGATCCGATATTCATGCCGCCGTTTCCAAAGCTGTCAACCCGGTATTCCCGCATTCGGTCAGCATCATTGACATATCGGCAGCACATCGCCACCTTTGATCCCTCGTTTGCGTAAATGTTTAAGCAGCCCAGATTTGCATTTACTCGGCTGATAAACTTCAAAAAATCGGTATCATGGGGCCGTCTATTTTCGTCCACCGACATATTTGCCGTCATTACCGGAAAGCGATAGGGTAAATCTGTAGTTGGAACGCCTTTAGAAATAAATTCAGCAAAAAGCTTTTGAACGTCCATGACATATTCCACGTTTACTTCCGAGCCATCCGGGTAACGGTATTCTGCAAACAACTTTTCAAGGTTGGCCCGGTCGAAGATGGAAATATTAGTAAAAGGACTTTGCCCGGAAGTTCGAAACTTGTTATTTGCAACGTGAATAAATTTCTGCCATAAGTTCACAATATAATCCCGATCTCGCGGCTTACGAGGGTCTACTCCTTCTCGTTGTAAGTACCATGCAAGATTCACAAGAAAGTCCCCAGGTGCAACCGCCCCGGCAAATTCCTGAGATAGATCCATTACCGTTTCCGTTACTTGGGCCACGAAACTATCTGAACGTTTTGGAGGTAACGATCCTAATTGTCCATAAGGCCGTCCTTGCAACATTAGATTCTGGGTTGAAAAAGCAAAACAATAAGGGATCTGAATCCCATGCCCACTAGCATCATGGAAATAAACATCACCCCGCCAGATCGCAGAAATCATTTCGTTTGCTTTCCGTACCCCGAAACGCTTTGCTGAATAACGCCATAGCAGGTAATACCCTTCGAGCTTCAGAATGCCCTTGACCACTTCGGCCTGATAGTTGTTAGCACTCAATTCCTCATTTGCATTAGCATTCTGATCCACGCTGGTATCTGCCAGCCGCATCGTGAAATAATCATGGGACATTTTGCCCACGTCAATTTTTTCAGGGCTAATTCCTTCTAAGGCAAGCATTTCCCGGCCTTGCGGATCTTTGACGAATTTCTTATAAAGGGCATCGAATTTCGGATCAAAAGTTAATGTAAAGTTCATGCTGCTTGTCCCCTTCTGTTGTCTATAATCTTTTGGTTACTGCTTACGGGAAAGCCGCCCGTTCGTAGGTCTTCCCGGTATTCCCCTGCTACGATCACACTACATAAGCAGGCAATGTCTTCAGGGATCTCGTTGTCCTCATATCCGGTATACAGCCAAACTTCAAGGCCCAGGCCAACCACGCCGATCAATAGTTGTCGCAGGGCCGCCAACTGATCCATCGGTTCACCGCCTATAAAAACCACTGCTTCGTAATGTTTGCGATATTTACTGATCCGGCTCAGGATCTCATTCGGGTCGATCTTCATTCCTCCGTTCGGGTCTTGCAGTTCAGGATTATGACAACCGGGGCACCGTTTACCACAGCCCTGAAAAAACACCGAAAAAGCAATTTTACCTCCGGCATCGCTTGTATTCAGATCGTTAAAGCCTCCCACTTTCAAAATGATCACCCCCCTATAATCCTTAGATGCCGCTTATACGCTAGTTTTGTGACAAGTCAAAATAAAGGGGCAGCTTTTCAGCTACCCCGTTGTTTTTCCTATGCTGTTTCATCTTCTTCGTCCCAGTCCTCATCTTCGCAAGGTATAACAAATCCGATTCGGTTTGCTGATTCGCTGCCTTCGCTTTCTGACTGACCCGTTACTTCCAGATGGTTTGCTTTTACTTGTAGGGCCAATTTCTTTACTTCTACCCACATCACCACATAGGACCAAAAAGGGGCCAATATGACAATAAATAACGCCCCGATAATAGCCCCTAAGTTGAATAGTTGCAAATTAGCACCCCATTCCTGTTTGCTCGTTTGTTGGCAAGACCAGCACATCAGATTGAGTAATTTTCCATTTGGAAAACCCTTTACGATCTACCCATACCCAAAATTCAAATTCCAACACGTCGCCCAGTTCATAGTTGCGGATCACTTCTTGAATCTCCGCGATCTCTTTTCGATACGCTGAAGGGCTAAAGGCTTTTGTTCTTTTTGATTGTACCGCCACGATCCGGTCTTTTCGGATTCCTAACACATCGATCTTGCTATGGCTACCAGCCGAACGAACGACAAGATATCCGCGATTCGTTAATTCTTGTACAATTTTTCGTTCTATCTCATAACCCCGTTGGTAGTTCGTCCGTTTCGCCATTAAGCTATCTCCTTACACTTCATCTTGTAAGGGCAAAAAATACATTTTTCGGGGTCTTTGCTGGGCATCTCTTTCGCGTAATACTTCCGGGCCACGCCAGCGAATTTTTGCAGTAATTTGTCCCGATCTTCATCGGTCACATTAAGGTAAAAGGCCCGTATATCCGGCTTTGCTTCGTGACCCTTCATCCAACCGTCTTTCGCCAGGGATTCGTAAACGATCAAGAATTCCCGCAGGCCGAACAAAAGAGAATAAGCAACACATTGGGTTTTATGATCTTCCTGAGCATCTTTCATTTTGTAATGTCCGATAGCCCCCAGTGTTGTCGATTTCGTTTTGAATTCGAATCCGATTTTTAGACCATCCCGGTATTGCAGCACCCCGTCCATCATGCCATATATTTGAAACTTAACCCCATCGTATTCAAGGGGCCGAACCTGCCGCACGTTCTTTTCCCAAGCGGGAAGGCCCTTTTTCGTTCTTACTACCGTAAAGGCGGGATCTGTTAAATACTTTTCTGCATATAAAAGATCACGCTGGACCGCGGCATGCACAGCCGATCCGTTCCGTACCCATCGCCGCTGATAAGGCATCATTTCCCCTTCTTCCTTGGGAATTCGATCAGCCCGGAAATACAGTTCCCGTTCACACTTCGAAGCCGAAGAAGGCGAAAAGGTAACGATCCCTTTTTGAAATTGCAATCCGCTTTTATCATCTTCCAGGGCCAGGCGTTCCGTTTCCATTAGCAGTCGTTCGATCTCGATGTCCGGCATAAGTTCTCCGGAATGCACCCGGTTAAAATGATCCAAGATTGCCGCCGTCAGTTCCGTTCCCCGTACTGATATATTTAACTCCGCCACCGTCTCCCGTAGCTTTGCGGCCCCGGCTTTGTTCGTCAGTCCCACAATATTTCCCCCTTAAATTAGGCCGCTTGGTTGAACCATTCGGATTTCTTGATCCCCTCTCCCCATCGTTTCATTAACTCGGTATCTACTTTCATGGGCACATTCAGGTCCACCGCTGACAGCATACAGTTTTCAATCTCTCGCACTTCTGCCGGGGTTATCTGATCGCTTACCAGCATAAGGGCTTCATCATGGACGGTTGCGAATAGTTCCCAGCCTTTACTTTTGCAGTACGCATGCACCTGCAGCAGGGCTTTTTTCATCACGTCTGCCGCCGTCCCTTGGATGATCGCGTTTACACTCTGACGCCGCACCGATTCGACCGGGCCTTTTACTTTCTGATATGCTTCTTTCAAGGCTCGGGGTATCTCTTTGATCTTCCAGAAGTTCGCGGGCACTTCCGCCGTCCCGGTTATGCTACATATCTTCCGGGCCAGGGCATCATAGGCTTTTGCTTGTTCTCGATGCCCTGAGAATCGCCGCTTTCGTCCGTCGATGGTTTCCACGAATTCATCTTTTTTGACAGATTCATGGACAGAAAGAATAAACTTATGCACTCCTGGATAGGACGTGAAAAAGTCCCGAATAAACTCCTGGGCTTCCTCGATGCTGATTCCTAGCTGCTGAGAAAGGGTAAACATGCTGGTTCCGTACATTACCGCCAGCAAGCCGATCTTCATCTTCTTTCGGTAGATCGATCCATCGCGGCATTCTTCAATCGGCACCTTAAACACCCGGCTTGCCAGGGTTGAATAGAGATCCTGCCCCAACAGGTAAGGTTCGCGAAAATGTTCATCCCCCGATAAATGGGCCAGGATTCGGGGTTCAATCTGGGAAAAGTCGCTGCCTAAAATCAGCATTCCTTTGGGGGCAATAACTAGCTTTCGAGCCTTCGGGGGTAGGTTTTGAAGGTTAGGATCATTACTCGAAAAACGGCCGGTTACGGTCTGTACTTGGTTAAATGAACCATGCAACCGTCCATCTGTTTGGATCTTTTCAGGAAGGGCATCTACATAAGTTCCCAGCAGCTTCGTAAGGCCGCGATATTCCAGCAGGGTTTTAATGCCGTCATGTTCCCCCTGCAAGGCTTTTAATGTTTTTACGTCCGTTGATCGCTTGTTGTTGTCCGGCAGTTTCAGGTCATCATAAAACACCTTTGCAAGCTGGGATGGGGAATTAAAATTTATATCTCCGAAGGCTTTCTTCAGCTTTGCTTCCGCCGCTACGATTTCGGCCCGCAGTTCGTCGCCATATTCAGCAGCGAATTCCCGGTCTATTAAAAGACCTGTCTGTTCCATATCCACGCAAACATCTACAAGTACATTTTCAATGTCCCGATGAAGTTGCAGCAGCTTGTCCCGCTTTTGTAAATGTTCCTTCTGCCATTTATAAAACTCAAGGGTCAAATGGGTATCCTTAGCGGCATAGACCAGGGCTACGTCCAGGGCCACATCATCGAATCGCGTCTTTCCGAAAAGTTCATCAAAGGTATGGCTTTCCTCTTGGAATCCAAAGTATTTACCATATTTAGTCGCTAAGTTCTTTAAGGCATAGCTGGTTTCGTTCTCGTTTAGCAGAGCCATCGCGATCCGTGTATCATGCAGCAGCCCTTTCATCCTCACCCCATGCCGGATCAGCATATGAATATCAAACTTCGCATTGTGTAAGACTTTCCCTAGATCGGGGTTAGTCAACATAGGCCGTAGGGCTTCCAAAACAAGATCCCGGTCAAGCTGCTTCCCGGCCTTGTGGGCCACAGGGATATAAACGTGATAGTCAGCCACAGGCAAGCTAAGGGATAGGCCCACGATTTCGTCCTGGTACACATTCAACCCGGTTGTTTCCGTATCCAGAGCCACGAATGTTTCCCGTTCTAGGTCTTCCACTAGCCGCCGAAGCTGGGGCACCGTCTGAATCAATCGGTAATTCGTTGGGGTCTTCTCGACCATTTCCCGCAGGATTCCGGTCTTCCGCTGGTTCATCAGCCCCCGGTAAATCTCCAGGGCTTTTGTTTTGGTCAAAGTTTTGTTACTATCCAGCCCGGTTCCTATCTCGCCGGCTTCAATGGCTTTTTTCACGTCCAGTAGCCTGGCTTTGTCCGTTGCGGTCAGGTTCATTTGCAATATGCCGGGCTTTTGCTTTCCGGTCTTTGTGATATAGCCCGTTTCCCAAACCTCGGCCCAGGTCGGATCATGCAACGCCGCTTCCTTCTTTGCCTGGGCAGCTTTGGCCCGCTTTGTCTTTTGTGAATCTTTTTCTTCGATAAATTGCAAGTTCATGTTTAACATAAAAAGCCCCCTTGCTATTAGATGCCGATAGCAAAGGGGCTTTGTAACATTTGTTTCAATTATGATAACTAGTATATTTTACTTTAACATACCCGATCTTCTTTACGAAGCCTTTCGATAGTATCCTGCACATCGTCAGCATGGTTCGCAAACCAGCCCCGGTAATTGTTGACGAGTTCATGGATCGCCACCTGTTTTTCCCGGAAATGTTCTTTATAGATTTCTAACGGGAAGAGTCCGCCAATCTTCTTCATCCGGTAGTTATCGTTTTGTCGTAGCGATCCCGTTGTTACGATCTTGCAGCAATCAGAAATCCGGGTGTAAATGGTTTGCAGTTCGGTCAGGTCAAAACTTTGGGCTTCGTCTACGATAATAAAGGCTTTTTTCCAGGTTACACCCCGCGTATAGGCTGAAGTAATAGCCGCCAGTTTCGCTACATCCGGCCTTGTCCATTTATCGAATAGGCCCGGCTGCACTAGATCCAGGGCATCGTTCAACGGCTGCATATATGGCTTTTCTTTATCACCCACGCTGCCCGGTAAATGGCCCATATCCCGTACCGGGATCGCATTCCGTACATAGATCAAACGGTCATAGGTTCCTCGTTCCACTTCATACACCCCCGCCAATACTGCCAGGGCCGTTTTACCCGTTCCTGCCTTGCCTTCACAGAATACCGCCTGCACATCTTGAGGAACTGCCCAAAGGCTTTGCATATACGCAAGCTGGTAAGGATCAGCCTGCACATTGATCCCTTTTTCCTCTAACCACTTCCACCGGATACTTCGCTGGGGTCGATAGTTCATTTTGCATTCCCTCCGCCCGCATTTAATGAAAAAGGAAGAGCTTGTAAGGCCCTCCCCCATTATCTATTCAATTAAAATACGCTATCCGGGTTATCGTCTTCAGACGCTTTAGGAATCGGTTTTACGCCTTCACCGCCATTTTTCGCTGCTTCCCATTCGTCAATCTGTGCCTGGGCAGCTTTCACTTCATCGGCTGCATAGGTCTGGGCTACTGGGAATCCAGCCTGCATCAGGAGGGCGATCTGTTGGATTCGTGTCCGGGGTTGCAGGCCACTTTCAAAGAATTCCGGTTCTACGGTCACGCCGTCAAACTTACCGAATTTCTCTTTATCTTCGGCTTTTAATCGAAGAATTGGGGAAAGTGAATAGTTGGTCTCCACTTTGTTACCCGTTCTTTTGAATACAAAGGCCACCGTTTCCAGGTCTTCGCTATATTGTTCAATGCCCGCGATCAATTGCTGGGCTTGCCCCTTTGTCGCATCAAAAAGGCGGATTTCACCCATATCAATATCAGCGAAGGCAAAAAGGTAACGTTTTTTCGCATAAAGGCCATCGAATCCTTTTGCTTTCAGATCTGACGCTTCGCATAGGGCACACTTTTCCCCGATAGGCTTAATACAGGGCTGGGTATAGATGCCGTTTGCATAGGATGCATGGGCCAAATATTCGCAATAATCCTCTGCACTTAACAGGCGAACACGACAACTTTCGCCGTCTTTCAGTCGAATATATAGCTTTTTGAAATCGATTTTTTCAACTTTTTTATTTAATGACGCTTTAGCATCTTTACCTTTTGCGGTAATGATAGACATTTGATATTTCCTCCTAGTATTGATAAAATCATCTTTGTTATTTGTCTTAAGTGCTTATGAGGCTAGATATTCTCGAAAGGCTTTTCTAGCTCTCGAAACTTTCTGCCGCACTTTTGGCGAATATTTCTTTTCCCCTAGAAAAGATGCCACTTCTTCATTTGAAAAACCTAATAGAGTCTGTCTAAAAACCCCCGCATCCCAAGGGTCGATTCATAAAACTCAGTATTCAATGGTATTTTGTGCCATTTAAAGGTATTTTGGCT
>NZ_SLXT01000036.1 GCF_004341395.1 Heliophilum fasciatum | reverse complement strand
AGTGTTCGAGTCAAGCTCGTTTACTTACTAACTGGAATAAATGAATTAAAGGTTATCACGCTTTTTCCAACTGTTTGATTTTCAAGGACCAAGTTCGCGCCGTTTTGCGTAACCAGTTTTACCTGTTTTCGCGGCACAAGAGGTATCTTATCACGTTTTACTTTTTGAATCAACCGGTATTTTTAAGCAATTATTCATCTTGCCAAAACACCTTATGAAAACTGAAATCACATGTTGTTTGTGCAGTTCCACAAAGTAAACCGTCCGATGTACAATCTTGTAACCGCTTTGCAGCGGCGACAGTTATGTATTTTATCAGGCCAGCCACGACTTAGCAAGAGGTCATTTCAACCAATTGTTCAAGTTTCACAACAAATCAGCAGAAAGCAAGGGAATCAATCAACAACCTCTTCTGTTGCTCCATCGCACGAAGTGCCACTTATCCATCGCACGAAGTGCCGTAATCGAGCAAAAAGCCCAGATCCATCAAGGATCCAGGCTCACAATTACTACGGGCACCCACGTTCCGCCGCCAGCCTTTGCACAAACGACGCCACCACCGGGCGCATCCGCTCAAACTCGATCAAAAAGGCATCATGACCATGAGGGCTCGCTAACTCCCAATAATCAGCACGGCCACCTAAGCGCCCCATTTCCTCAGCCATTTCAATCATATAAGACGGCGGGTATAGCCAATCCGAATCAACACCGATAAACAACGTGTGCGCCTGAATCCGCGCTAGGGCCGCTTGCATCCCACCACGTCCATGGCCGATATCACACAAGTCCATCGCTTTGCACAGATACAAGTATGTATTGGCATCAAAGCGCTTCACCAGCTTTTCACCCTGGTAATGCAGATAGTTTTCGATCTCAAAGCGGTTTTCCATCCGGTAGTACACGTCCGGTCGCATATCCATAATGCGCCGTCCAAATCGCTCCGTAAACACATGATCGCTGCGGTAAGTTACCATGCCCAACATGCGCGCAATTGCCAACCCGACCGCCGGGCCTTTGCCCGGTTCATAGTTTCCTTGCTGCCACGCCGGATCAAGCATGATCGTCTGGCGCATGATCTCATTAAAAGCGATGTTCATGGCACTCATCCGCCCGCAAGTGGCGATCGGCAACAGCCCGTCGACCAGTTCCGGGTACGTCACGCCCCACTCCATCACCTGCATACCGCCCATGGAACCACCGGCCACCAGCAAGAGACGATCAATGCCCAAGTGGGCGATCAACTCCCGCTGCACGCGGACCATGTCTCGTACCGTATATACAGGAAAGCGCATACCGTACGGCCGCCCGGTGGCCGGATCAATGCTGGATGGTCCCGTAGTTCCTTGACAGCCGCCAAGCACATTGGAGCAAATGATAAAAAACCGGTTCGTATCAAAAGGCTTGCCTGGACCGATTAATTCATCCCACCACCCCGGCACCTTATCGCTGGGATGGTGACGACCGGCAGCATGCTGCTCACCAGTCAAGGCATGGGCGATCAAGATGGCATTGCTGCGCGCTTCGTTGAGCCGTCCATACGTCTCATAGGTGACCGTGATTGGCCCGAGCCGTTGACCGGACTCCAACACAAACAGTTCCGGCGGCGTCGCAAACGTAAAGGTCTTCGGTTGTACCCAGTTCATAATCTACCTCCCGTAAGGAAACCGTCTTTGGCAATCGTCACACAAAATAAAGCCCCTCTCAAACAGAAAGAGGGGCGTAGATGCTGATCACCTCTCATCTGCCAGGACACCAACACGTGTCCTGAAGGAATTGGCACCATGACCTCGGCTGCTTTACAGCAGCATGAGGACGGGTTGCCGGGTTTCATCGGGCCCTTTCCCTCCACCTCTCTGGATGAGTATTTAACCACGGTCACGGAACTGTGGTATTTGTCTCGCTTATTATAGCGGATTTGCAACGATAGCGGAAGAGAAGATTACGATTTCTTAACATCTCTCTTTTTGCTACGCCTTTTTGCTTTCGTATGCTTCATTCGATTCTTTTCTCACGTCCGACCAGGGTATCATGATGCTTGGCTTTTTCTTTTTTATTGTCCGATCCCGTCTTTTCAAGAACCTGCATCAGTGGTATGCTATGCAATGTGTGCTGCTTCTTTTTGGCAGTAATGGTCGATTAAGGAGTGTTTGAAAATTGGTAAATGAAAAATTCCAAAACTTGATGCCGAAAAAGCTTAGTATTATAAAAGACGAGCTACAGCACTTTTCGAGTTTAGACAAATTAGACCATCTTGAAATGAAAATGAATGACCGCTTTGACCAACTCATTGCAATGGTTTCCCAAAAATTCGATGCCATTGATGTAGGGATGCCAAAAAAGCAAGATCTATTTTCAGCACAGCCTGACCGTAGCACCGTTTTATTAAAACTGTCCTATAAGGTCATTACCCATGAGGTTGAAATCCAGCAAATTTGCCGGGCAAAGTAATGCCTATTACATAGATTCAGGGAATAAAAAAAACACGGTTAACCAGAAAAAGCCCCGATCACATTGGCGATCGGGGCTTTTCGCATCGCATTTATTCCAAAATGTTCACTGCAAAGGTATCAGTATCAAGTCGGTTGTATTCCTTTGACGACAGGGCCAGGATAATTAGCGGTTGGTCTCCTTCATTTTTGAAACCGTGTACTACATAAGGCGGAACCTTCATTACCAAGTTATCGCTTGCTGAAATAGATCTTTCTTCCTTTTCCCCTGTGGTTAAATTCTGTAGCGCCACCTTTGCAATTCCGCTGACAACTGTGAAAAATTCAATTGTTTTTTTGTGATAATGATTACCCCTGACACTTTCTTTTTCCGAATAGAGCACGTAAACCTCTTCGATGTGTTCATTTTCGTGGAGTTGGCTTTTCATTACGATTTTTTTAAGGCTTCCACGCTTATCTTCAAAAGGTTGAATCGACAAGAATTCAAAACCTTTTTCCATGATCAAAGATTTCCTTTCTATAATTCACACCTCACCGTTTAGGCACTGTCGTTTAGGCCTCGCCGTTTAGGACTGTTGTTCACGAAGCCTCGTCGTTAGGCGAGGCCTACACCCAAATACTGTACGCCTGCTGCCTCGAGGACATTCTTATCAAAAATTCTGCGGCCATCGGCGACGACCGGAGTTTTCATTAATTTCACAAATTCATCGGGAGCGATCTTGGCAAAATCCGCCCACGAAGTCACCAGGATCACCGCATCGGCATCTTGAAGCGCCTGTTGATAATCATCGGCGTACAGGAGCATCCCATTCTCGCCAACTACTTTTTTGGTATTTTCAATCGCGATCGGATCGACAGCATACACCTGGGCTTGACGGTTTAAAAGTTCTCGGATGATGATCAGGCTGGGAGACTCGCGAATGTCATCGGTATCCGGTTTAAACGCAAGGCCCAATAAGGCGATTTTTTTGTTGGCTAAGGTTCCCAACGTTGCTTCCAGTCGTTCCACGATCCTGACCGGTTGGGTTTCATTGATATCCAACGTCGTTTGAATCATCCGCGGAGCATATCCTAAATCCTCACTGAAAGAAGCCAATGCTTTTACGTCTTTGGGGAAGCAACTTCCGCCGAAGCCACAGCCCGCTCGTAAATAACTGATCATTTCAGGGTTGATCAATTGGTTCCCGATGACTGGGTTGAACCTTTTGTCTAAGGTAACCCCTTCTAACACGTCTTTGACATCTACACTTCCAACGTTTTCGCAGATCAGGGCAATCTCGTTGGAATAGGAGATGAGCGTGGCCAGAAGCGCATTGGCCGTATACTTAATCATTTCTGCCGTTCGTAAATTTACTTTAATGATCGGTGCATCAAAAATACCGTCATACACCTTTTTCATGACTTCAAAACTTTGTTGATCATAAGCGCCGAGGACAATTCTGTCGGGGTACATAAAGTCTTCTACGGCTTTGCCTTCACGCAGGAATTCAGGATTCATGGCCAATCCGAATTCGCCTGCCCGTTTCCCGGACGAAGCTTCCAGCACCTGTCTTACCAAGGTGTCTGTGGTGGTAGGAACAACGGTGCTCTTGACACAAACCACATGATATTGTGCTTTTTCCTTCAAGATCTCGCCGATTTCTCGTGCTGAATTTTCAATATACGTCAGATCGATTTTCCCATTGCCAAAAGGGGTGCCTACGGCGATGAGCGAGATATCCGTATTCATCACGGCACTTCTTAGATCGGTCGAAGCGATAAAGGTTCCTTTCGCGATGACCTCTTTTAACAGTTCCTCCAGGCCCGGTTCAAAAATCGGCGTTTCCTGACGATTGATTTGATCGATGATTTCGGTTCGTTTGTCGATACAGGTGACCTGGTGGCCCCTTGCCGCTAAACACACGCCCGATACAAGGCCCACGTATCCGGTTCCAATGATTGAAATTTTCATCGGCCACAAACTCCTATAGATTGTAAATTTGTTTGTACCATGCCAATAACCGTCCCAGCCCCTCGTCGAGGTTGACTTTCGGAGCGTAGCCTAATAACGCTTTTGATTTGGTCAGGTCGGGGCATCTCCGCTGGGGATTATCGGTAAGATAATTCGCTTCATCACTTTGCCGATATTCGATTTCTACCCCGCCTACGATACGGGCGATACGTTGTGCCAGGCCTTGCATCGAAATCTCCACTTCATCGTTACCGATATTGAACGCTTCACCGTGATGATCCGATAACAGCGCTAACAAAAAGCCCTTGATGGCATCGCTGATATAACAAAAGCTGCGGGTCGGGCTTCCGTTGCTTAAAATGGATATTTTCTTCTTGTACAGTGCATCGTTGAAAAAGTCCGGTATGACTCTTTTGTCATCAATCTTCAGTCCCGGACCGTACACATTAAAGGGTCGGGCTACTTTAACGGGTAACCCGTGTTGCTGATGATAATTCACACACAACGTTTCGCCAAGCCTTTTGGATTCATCATAACAAGCCCTGGGACCCGTACAGGAAACGTTGCCATTGTAGCTTTCCGGCGTGGGAATGTATTCCGGTGACGGGTTGCCGTAGATTTCACTCGTGGAAAAGAACAAAAAGCTTTTGACCTTTTGGCTTTTTCCTAAATCCAGTAGATTTTTAAGCCCCCACACATTCGTCTCGATCGTCTCGATGGGATACTGGCGATAGAAGGTCGGCGATGCGATACTGGCGGCATGAACGATATAATCAACGTCACGGGAAATCGTCAGCGGTTTCGCAATATCTTGATTAATGATTTCAAAGTTTTGATTGGCCGTAAGGTGACTGATCCGGTCCGGCGCTGCCGATATATAATTCTCTACACAGATAACGTGGCAAGGCTTCGTAAATACGTTTTGATTGCAATAGTCGATCACATCCAGAAAATAGCCACCGAGAAAACCGCCACCGCCACTGATGAGCCACGTGGAGCCTTCTGCTTTTTTTAACTCCTGAACCAGATCATTGCTGATCGCTTTGACATCTTCTTGAATAACGTTGCTTTCTTTCAGCAACACGTTCACCTACCTGTTCCGATAAATTTATTTTTGTTGGCTTGATACCAGCGAACCGTTCTGGCAATCCCTTCGGTAAGGTCGACCTTCGGTTGCCATGCAAGGGCATTTCTGATCTTCGATGTGTCCGGTTGCTGTTTCCAAACTTCATTTTTTCGATAAGCCAATGCCCCGTATTGGGGACGTTGGCTTATCCCCATTTCCTTGTAGATCATATCTACATAAACTTTTAATTTACGGACTTCACCGCTGCCAATATTAAAGATCTCATTTTTTACGCTTTCATTTTGGGCAGCTAAAATAAACCCATCCATGATATTTTCAATATAGCAATAATCGCGATATTGCTCACAGGGTGTTAAATGAACCTCTTTGCCTTCCAGAATCGATAGAATAATATAGGGAAAGAATTTATGGGTGCCTTCTTTTTCGCCAAAGATCCCAAAGGGCCGCAGCGTAACAATGTCGATATGATGCTCGGCGGCGATCTGATGAGCAATGATTGTCGCTGACGCTTTGGTGCTTCCGTAAATACTGTCCGGTTCTAAGTGAGCATCTTCCCGGATGATTTCCTGCTTATCACCGTATTCCATACAAGTGCCTACGTTAATGAATTTCTTGCAACCCGTACTTTTGGTAGCATTGATCATGTTCATGGTGCCGATGATATTGGTGTTCGCCGCCGTCAGGTATTCTTTTTGTCGGGAATCAACACCATAAGCGCCAACATGGAAAATAAAATCCGGTTTCGTTTGTTTTATGCAGTTTTCCACGGCAGAAAAATCGCGTAAATCCACCTTGTGAATATCAATATCCGCTTTGATTTCATCGAGTCGCCATACATCGGATGATTCCCTCACGGAAACAGCTACCTGGGCATTTTCTTGTACCAGTCTCCGCGCAAGATGAGCACCGATGAAACCGTTCGCTCCGGTAACAAGAACTTTCTGATTCTTCAATCAATTTAACCTCCGCTGTGTCCGATTTGTTCCCAAGACACACCCCTACACCCAGGGCCGGATGTTTTGATTCCATAACTCGTTGATGGCCTGAAGATCTTTCACTGAATCAACAGACTGCCAAAACCCCGCGTGCTGGTATACGGCTAATTCTTGATCTTGAACGAGGCGTCTGAGCGGCTCTTCTTCCCACACGCAGCGGTCATCGTCGCTGATATAATCAAAGACTTTTTTATTAAGTACAAAAAAGCCCGCATTGATCCATCCCTCAAGGATGGGCTTCTCTTGAAAATCCACGGCAATATCATTCTGCAGTTTCATGATCCCGTAGCCCGATCGTGCTCGGCTCCCGGTCACGGTCGCAATTTTTCCTTTTTCTTGGTGAAAGCGGAGTAGATCATCCAGATTGATATCAGAAACAGCATCGCCGTAGGTCAACATAAAATTATCTTCATCGATGAATGGCTGGATTTTTTTTATTCTTCCACCGGTCATCGTTTCCTGGCCTGTATCGGCGAAGATGATATCCCATTCTTCGGCCGGATGAAAAATCTCAATGTCTTTCGCATTGTTTTCTCTCTTTAATCGAAAGGTATGGTTTTTCCAGTCCATATTCATAAAATATTCTTTGATGGCATCTCCACGATAGCCCAAGCACAAAACAAATTGTTTGATTCCGAACTTTTTGTAAATGTTCATGATATGCCAAACTAACGGCATTTCCCCCACCTTGACGAGGGGCTTACAAATATAGTCGGAACCACTGCTCATGCGTAACCCTTTGCCACCACACAAAATTACTGCCTTCATGTTTGACTTGTTTCGCTCCTGTCTTTTCAATTTATTTGATGTTCATGGCTTCTTGCACTGCTGACCTGTTTTGGGGAAAAATCACTTATTCAGTTACGCTTGTGGTTGAATCCCCCGGAATTCCGGAACTCTCCATAATTTTAATGTTGGAAAAAAGCTGCGGCACTTGATCCAGGTACTTTTGATCGAGCCAGCGTTCTTCTTCTACCGTATGAAAACACCAGTCGATACATTGTTTTTTCCATTGATATAAGCACTGAAACGCTACTTGATCTCTTGTAAAACCGATGAATCCGGCATCATAAAGGCCATATTTTTTTTCTTCGTCCGCTAAGATATTGCGCTTATACAGCACAACCGAATGCGTTTTTAATTCATTCGATAATAATTGGGGATCACAGAGAAAAAGCGGATTTGCTTCAGCGTACACAGGATTAATCTCGGTATACACAGGATCAGCTCCGGTATACGCAGAATCCGCTTCGATATACATAATGGAAGCTACATTGTAATTATTTTTTAAGATATATAAAATCAATGACGATTTTACCGTCCGGCGATACTCATCGCTTGTTCGCGTATCTTTAATGCTTAAAAGCTGCTTTCCTTCAATATTTTTCAATTGGATTAGGAAAACATTATCATCTCCTAATGTTTGCAATCCGGAATAGGATGCATCATCCATACAACAAACCCACAGTTGAAAATTCGATGTTTTCTTTTTTAGCGAGCGATAGATGGCGAATCCTTGGGCCAGATTTTCTTCGCTTATTATTGTACAAATATTGATTTTGTCTTGATTGGCCGAGGAGTTCGCTTGGAGATTCAAATAATTTCTTATATGGTTGTTGTTTGTTGGTTTGACTTGACCAAGATTTGCATCAATCGCTCGGATTTTATTGATCATATTGTTGGCAGCATAAAGATAGGGAGGATAAATCAAACGAATTACTTCATCCCTTGAATTCATCACGTAGTTGCATATATCGAAGACATTGCCGTCATAATATTTGAATCCGTAAAAATGAAAGTAAATTATTTTTTCGTCATCAACAAATATAGCATCGTCTATCTTATTAACTACGCTTTCTTTTAATCGATAATTTATGATATACGGTGTAAGATTGACCCCCATGTTTTTTATCACACCAACATTTTGGAACCTTTCCGGCCAATCATTTACATATACTTGGTCACTCCACAGTCCATTTTCCCATTTATCAAAACACCATTCGATCAGCTTCTTTCGAAACCAAACCATGGATTCCATCGCATGAGCGTCTCTTTTGAAACCCATAAATCCGGTATTAAAGAAGCCATTCGTTTCCCCCAAGATCTTGTGCTCTTCCAACCAATGCTCACCGGTCAGCATAATCGAGTATTGACCCCATTCTGTGAATATCGGTTCGGGATCGGCAAAGAAGTAGGTGTCTCCGTCGAGCCATACGAGATGATCAATCTCATAATGCTTAAACAGGTATAAAAATGTCGATCCTTTGGATGTCCAGATATACTCCTTGACGTTACGAGTATTTTTTACGGCAAGCAATTCACCGTCGTCTTCCTCGATACTCTGCATACTGATCAAGACAGCGTGGGCTAAGTTCATTTTCTCAAACAGTTTTTTCACATCTTCATCTAGACAGATGATGAAAAATTGAAATTCTTTATCGTGTTTCTCTATCGATTCATATAGCAACAGCCCTTTATAAGCATATTCCTTACTAAAAGTCGAGCAGTAGTAATGTCTCACTGACAAAACTCCTTTTGCCTAAATTCTACACTGTGAGAGTTTAAGCGCCTTCTAGACTCGAAATCGGTTGAGCCCTTTGGGGCCGCCTGTTAGGATACATTGACCATGACTGTGACGTTCTCCCTCCTTAATGATTTTGGATTCCATTTGTATCGGTCGCGTAATCCCTATGAAGTTTTTGACCTACCTTGCTATACGCTATGAAAATAAATGGGTAATGTTACCATCAACTCAAAACACCGGAACAGGCGCATCATTCCCCATCAAGTACTTCCCCCGCCCCTGTAAAAGGCGATTGTACCTGCTTGGCTGTATCGTTCTGTATCGTTATAACAAATAAGCAATCAACGCAAAGCCCCCGGATCCAGTTAAGGATCCGGGGGTTTTGCCATACAAATATTTCCTTCATTCACACAATCTAAGCGGCACGGTAACTTTTGATTATGCCAACCACTCCGCCAGCACTTCTTCCGTATGTTCACCCTTCCGCGGCGACGGCCGCTCCAGCGCACAGGGCGTCTTCGAAAAATGAAAGGGAATCCCCGCTTCCACTATCGCTCCTTCCGTCGGGTGTACACGATGGATCACCATGCTGCGCGCCTTCAACTGCGGATCGGCGATCACTTCGGCCAGGTCCTGCACCGGATCACAGCACACGTCGTACCCGCGCAGAGTCTCCACCCACTCAGCCTGCGTCTTCTGGGTAAAAAGCGCGATCAATTCTTCCGTTAGCTGCTCATCGGTGAACGCTTCGCCCGTCTCGGCAGCCAGATCGGGTCGTCCCACTGCCTTACAGAACCCTTGCCAGAACTTCTCTTCCAGCGACCCCAAGACCATATAGCGCTCATCTTTGGTCTTATAGGCTCGGTACCGAGGCATCCCGCCGGTGATCTCCTCACGAACCCGCCCCAAGGCACTGAATTCGCTTAGATTCAGGCCCATCAGCGCCACAATGCTGTCGAGCATGGCCAGATCCACTAGCTGCCCTTCGCCGGTCTTCGTCCGGTGATGAACGGCCGCCAAGATCCCCAGTGCCCCCAGCATGCCGCTGACCAGATCGGCCATGGGAATCGCCGAGATGGACAAATCCTGCTGCTTATTCGGTTGCCCCAACCCCAGCAAGCCTGCCAACGCCAAGATGTTCAAATCATGACAGGATCGGTCGCGATACGGTCCATTTTGACCATACCCGGAAATCGAACAGTAGATGATCGCCGGATTGATCGCTGCCATCTTTTTATAGCCCACGCCGATGCGATCGGCCACGCCGGGGCGAAAGCCTTCCACGATGATATCGCTTTTGGCCGCCAGCGCTTCAAACTTCCGCAAATCGTCCGGGTTTTTAAAATCAAGCACCATACTCCGCTTATTGCGATTGAGCGCAATAAACATGGGACTTTGTTCATTGATCGGCGGAAAAAGCGTGCGTAAATAATCACCCTGCGCCGGCTCCTCCACCTTAACTACATCGGCCCCCAGATCGGCCAGTAACATGGTGCAAAACGGTCCTGGTGCCAACCGTGAAATATCAAGAACTCTCAGCCCTGTCAACGGTCCTGCCATCTCTTGTTCCATCCCTTTCTGAATCCCTACCTAGCTTTTCTCGTTCAATCAAAGGTAGGTTTTATGAATCTTGGATTTATTCGCTTTACGATTCGCTTTTCCCAGTAACTCGGCATAAAAAACAATCAAACCTGAAAGCGTCCCATATTATCCTTGAGCGTTTTCGCCAGATCAGCTAACTGCTCCGCACTGGCCGTAACCTCTTCCACCGTCGCT
Source organism: Heliophilum fasciatum (assembly GCF_004341395.1). Taxonomy (GTDB): domain Bacteria; phylum Bacillota; class Desulfitobacteriia; order Heliobacteriales; family Heliobacteriaceae; genus Heliophilum; species Heliophilum fasciatum. The sequence continues at coordinate 11,758 of NZ_SLXT01000036.1, read as the reverse complement.
AACTGCTCCTGCGACGACGCAGCAACTTCTTCTGAGGATGCTGCGGCATCGCTAATCGTCGTGGAAATTTGCTTGATCGCGCTGAGGACTTCTTCCGTTGACTTTTCAATCTGTTGAAAAAGTACCTGTACCTGCTCAATATCCGCTTCAGTCCGATCGACACGCGTGACGATTTGCTTCAGCGCTTCCCCGCCTTGTCCGATCAGGTTTACTTGTTGCCGTATCGCCGCAAGGTTCGTTTCCATCGTTCGTACCGTCACGGAAGTTTCCGACTGTACTAACTGAATTAACCGCGTAATCCGCTCCGCCGCTCCTCGGGACTGCTCCGCCAATTTGCGCACTTCATCGGCGACAATCGCAAAACCACGCCCCTGTTCGCCGGCCCGTGCTGCCTCAATGGAAGCGTTAAGGGCCAGCAGATTCGTCTGCTCCGCAAGTTCGGTGATTATGGTCACCGTATCGCCGATATCGTTCGAACGTTGCGCCAGCTTTTGAATCGAATCCGTGGCAAATTCAACCGTATGGGTGACCAGATTGAGGTGAGTAATCGAAGACTGAATCGCTTGCTGACCCTTATGTGCCTCAGCCGCTGTGATTTTCGCTTCTTCCAGCGTACGCGCGACTTCGGTTTGGCTCGCCCGAACCTCTCCGCCGGTGGAATTCATCTTCTCCAGAATCAATGTCACATGATGAGACTGACGAGTTGCACCATCGGCAACTTGCCCAATTGTTTCCGTCACATCGGCTGTCGCCGCTCCTGTCTGCCGCGCCGCTTCCCGCAATTGTTCCGCTACCGAAGCAACGCTCACCGCATCCTTCAGCGCCGCTGCCACCATCTCTCGGAGTTTACTCAGAAAAAGGTTGACAGCCTGGGCCAACTCACCGATTTCATCCTTGCTAGCCACATTGATCTGTTGCGTAAGATCACCACCTCGTTCAGCCAAATTTTGCAATTCCCGTTTGAGTAAAAGTACCGGTGCAATGACCATCTTACGCAAGAGCAAAAATACCCCGATCGCCACGACGAGGAACCCGCCGAACAGGCCCATGGTCATTGCCGATCGTGCGGTAATCATGGTCGCCAGTTCCTCTCCCTTGGCCCTAAACTGCTGGTTTACCTTTGCTTCCATTGCAAAATATTGATCCTTGAATTGTCGCCAGACCGGCGTCTCCCGCTCACGCAACAGGGTTTCTGCTGCTATTCGATCCTGCGCAACTAGAGCGATGATTTTTTCTTGTAGCTGAATATCTTCCGCCGTCAGTTTTTCCGCTTCCGCCAGTTCCACCTGAATCCCATAGGTAACTGCATCGGCACGTAGTTGATCGAACGCCAGCAGGTTATCCTTACAGGCCTTCGCAAAATTATCTTGCGCTTTCTGATCCTTTGGATTAATGATGAGATTACGCACAGCTTGACCTCGTTGCAATCCCTGGGCATAAGTTTCTTTGACATGAGAATAATAGGCCACATCCCGTTGGACAAACCCTTGAAACTGACCATTGACTTGGTGTAAAGTGACAACGACAATAAAAATCGCCGTCATCGCAACGACCGTTAACACTGCCAAAAACGCAAGAATTTTTGTTCCAAGGCGCATATCATTTTCCTCCCTGCTCCCCTTGTCACCAGGGCATCCTTCCCTGTTACCCCATCCAATTACAGCGATCACGGGCCTGGAATATTCATCGCTATCAACGAGATGTCATCGGTGATCCGCTGCCGAACCCGTATCGGTTCCATGATATAATCCACAAAATCGTCAGCCGAGCGCTCCTCATGCAATACTCGTGCTAAAACCTTGGCCGTTTCCTGATAGGATTGACCGCAATAATCAACCAGTCCATCGGTATATAATAAAATTTTTGCTGAGTGCTGATAATGCAATACCAGTGGCGGTGTATGGATATAACGGTCCGTCCCTAAGGGTGCCCCACGCCGCACCACAGGTACCGCCGGCATCATGCCGACAGGCGGACAAGAACTCTCCAACAACACGGGTTCACCATCATCAATCAAGCAGATACCCGGCGGATGACCGGCACTGACACAGGTGATCTGCCGTTTCTCAAGATCAACAAATAAACAAACTGCCGTAAGGTAGTACGACGTGCCTGTTCGCTTGCGGTAGAGTTGTACCATATGGCGGTTCAATTCTTGGATCACTTCCCCGGGATCCCGTGAATAGGTCATAATCCCTGCTAAAAGAGAACGAATGGACATGCAGACCAAAGCTGATGGAATCCCGTGGCCCATAACGTCGACCAAAATCACCCCGTAGCAAAGGGGACTCACTTGTACCCAATAATACAAGTCCCCTGTCAACTTCTCTGAATAAAGAGCGGCCCCCGTAATAGCTATTTCCGGATTGCACAATGGTCCTGGCATCAACCCCTCTTGCAATCGACGAGCTAAATGTAACTGTTGTTGAATTTCCATCTCCCGTCTTATACGACGGTCCATTTCTTTTTTTAATCGTAATGCGACTCTCAATCGTGCCTGAAGCACAACTGCCTCCACCGGTTTGACAATGTAATCCACAGCACCACCGTCTAACGCTTCCTGGATATACTCCCGCCGGTCTTCCGCAGTAACCATGATCACCGGCAAAAAGCGCAATTGCTCATCCTGCTGAAGACAACGACACATTTCAATTCCGCTCATTCCCGGCATCAACATATCCATCAAAATTAAATCCACGGGCTCCGGTTTTTGACCTTTTTGATCACCGGAAGCAATCAAGCCCAGAAATCCCAATGCCTCTTCCGCAGACGATGCTGTGGAAATATGAGCATAGCCCGCCCGATTCAATATCTTCGTTATCAAACAACGAAAGACTTTATCGTCATCGACAACCAAAATATGTGATTTTTTCATCATGATTCACCTTAATGATTTACCTTTGGCCCCGTTCATTTTTCCTTTTGATCGTAGACGCGCATGCTGACAATCACTTCCTCATTACACTGACGGATATCCAGTTCGTCGACCATATGACGAATCAATAACAGACCGCGTCCGTGCGACTTCCAGAGAACATCAAAAAAACTATTCGTAGTTAACCAATCGTTCAGTTGCGCAGCTTTAGCGGTTGCACGGTTTTTCACTTCAACGACGATACTGTCATTCTCCCGTTGTAACCGTACGCTTACCATTCGGTCTTGCTCGCACGCAGCATGCTGCACAGCCTCCACCGCATTGATCACCGCCTCGTGGATTGCAAAAACCAACGACGGTGTGTGCGCAAAATCCACACGCGCCAGAACCGTTGTACAGACTGCATCGACCAAATCGATCATCAACGGCACCGCTTCCATGCAGATATGTACATCCAATCTCGGCTCGCTCAAGCCATGCCCCCCCTTGCGCCGGACCTCCAATAAGCGTTCCAAACTAATAGTCAGCGACAGTGATCGACGGGGTAAACTGGCTCCGCAGCACTTCCGCTGCCTCTTCTACACTTCCTGTCAGAGGAAAGATCAAATCAAGCTTGGCAATCAAGAAAAGATCCCGCACAGCACCGTTAGGAATATACACAGCCATGCTTGCCCCACGGCGGTGAACTTCCCGGGCCAGAAAAACCATCACCCCGAGTCCTGTGCTGTCAACCCGTTCTAATCCCTTGGCATCAACGACATATCCCTTGGCGTTTTCAAGCTTGCTTTCTAATAAAGCAACGACTTGTTCGGTATTGCCATAAACAAATCGTCCCTGCAAGATCAAGCATTGGTATTCTCCTATCCAACGCGTATCAATACGAAAGTTTTCCCCGATTTTCCCCATCTTAAAAACCGCCCCTCTTTGTAATTGTCTCCATAAGCAAGAGCTCCCTATTATCGTAGGGGATTTTCACCTTTTTTACAAGTTCAAAAGAGGGTTAAGCGATGACGAAAGACATTGATGAGCGAAAATTCAATTTTCGCTCATCAAGCTCAAAGACGACAAACCACATCGCAACTCGATATTTTGAAGTAGTGCGTCGGTCTATCATTCCCGGAACAGTGATTACGTCGTTTTCGATGTTGTATTTTACAGGATCGAGAAACTCTCTCCATTGATACAATGCGATGTCTATCGCTAACAAGATGTTCTGTAATCTCAAGTGACAACCTCCTAATCCTTGACGATATCGATTCATAACAAAGCCCTACACAGGAAAGGGGAGCCTTTTGTATATGAAACAAAAGTCCGGCACCGGCTTTCTTCATCGAAGAATCCTCTCCCTCTCATTTTTTGCCCTTACACTCATTTTCCTTGGCGGATACTATTTCACTGACCTACCATTATCGTCATTACCTCCATCGCCCATCGTCAACAACCTTGCTGAATTCCCTGCGAATCTGTCAACGGAAGAGCAAGCACACCTTGAAAAAGCGATTCATGATGCCATTAAAGAACACAGGAAAATGTATCCTCCCGGCGAACACCTTGCCGAAGGGCATATCATCCTCGGCATGACACAAGAAGATCGCACCGTCACCCTCTATAGCGTCGCCAGTGGTGGTTACTTTGGATTTGAAAATGGCATTTTCACAAAAATCAATGGCTCCGGTGTCATTCCCACGGTCATGTCCTTTGAAAAAGATGCTCAGGATAACTATCGTCTTATAAGCTACAAGGAGCCGATGGATGGCGCAGGTTATGCTAGTTCCATCAAAGCGATGTTTCCACAACAACTCCGTGATGCTCTGATTCATGACGAAACGGCTTCTTCCGACCTAGTCCGCCAGGAAGAGGCTCAAGCGCGAGAATACCTTCAAAGCATCGGGAGAATCGCCCCCGTTCAAATCAATGCTGTAGAGAAACAACTTGCTTTCATTCCCGTAGATGCTTCCAACAAGCTCTTCAGCGAATACAGCAAGGACGACGCTTTTCTGAACAACTGCCCCTATTGGCTGGGCACACGAGAATCACTTGAGGATGGTTATCGCTACATCTATGAAACGTCTCAAGGTAAAACAGACGATGGCTACGATCAGATCACTTTTCGAAAAAAGCAACCGGATCATACCATCGTGAAAGAAAAAGTCTACAAGATCGTTGGCCCCGCGCCTGTACTTGTAAGTGAACGATAGGCCTGAAAAATTCGATGTTAACCGCCAAACCGAGAAAAAACGACTTCACCAACTACCCCAATAAAAACCCATATCGAAACTAAGCCCCATTTTTTTCTTTTCGAATACGTATGATTAGTTAACTTCTCAAGGATAGTTATAAAGGCCCAGTCTATAAAGCCATCGAAAACTAGTAAAAGCAAAATCATAACCGATGAAAAGTTAGGGTCAGACAATCTTGAACTATGTTTTGCTTCAGATATTGTCCGATCCTTCGGTTCAAATGAGTCTATAGTTATACTGTTGTTATTTATTTTAGGGTATATTTGGACAACATCACCGTTCGGTCGTCTTATGTAAGCAGTTCCAGCACTGAAGACAAAATCGTTTTCTAAACCACCTGAATTTACGTACCATTCAATACATGCAAGGTCAGCAAATAATCCAGGCACATCCGTATTTTCCGATAATATTTTCAAATTCTTATAATCGCCGTAATCCGCCTTAAAGATACCTAATCCATTAATGTAATACCCCGACGACTCTTTAATGGACATTACACAAAAATCACCAACTGATGGTGTTATTTGGTCCTGACCCCATCCATATTTGAAGTTATCGGACAAAAGTAAAGTATCCGATTTCACGCTTCCGTTTAGTACCTTCAAAACATCTACAACAAATTTATCGTTATTCTTATCTTTCAAAACGCCTACTATAAAAGCATCTTGATCTTGATTAAAAGTCACTCCATTTGCATGTAACATTCGAAAAAGAATATCAGCTGCATTAGCGTAATTTGACAATATTAAAGATGATAAAAGCCAGATGAATAAAACATACTTTTTAACACAAATACACCTCCCAATAAATTTACTGTATGCTCGATGAAGTTGACACATTTCGGTCGTAGTGGCCCTATTGAAAAAGTCAATAACGATTGAAGGTGGAACAGTAACAAACGTGGGCCGATAGTAGACGCCTACGGGCTTTGGAAGAGTTAAAGAGTGAGGAAATAGTTAAAGCCAGGATGAGATGTCTGTCCTGGCCTTGTTTCGTCTTCATCATAAGGGGAGATTTTTTATATCCACTTTTAAAACATACGACGAGTCTCCGTCTTTCCAAAGTCCTTTTATTTCGAATATGTACAATCCTTCTTTCTCTGGAACAGTGATTGTATCGTTTTCGATATTGTATTTTACGAAATTAAAAGGATCATCGATCCATTGATACACGGAAATGTCATTCGGCGGATCGCTGAAGCTGATTTTTAACTTTGCACCCGGTTTAAGAATCACAGCCTCCATATTTTTAGCGATTATCGTTGGCGATGGGTAATCGGCTTGAACATGATTCCATCCATATGACCCTTGCGCTACCGGAATAACGTTACCTTCGTACGTGATCACTGGCCTTGGCGGAGTTGTTTTTTGGTTTATCGATGATTCCGTTAAAGAGTTACATCCAATAATAAAAACAATCAATGTGATTACCATCGCTAACGAGATGTTCTGTAATCGCAAGAGACACCCTCCTCTGCATATTACGGTCTGTGGGAGCCACCATTCCGTCAGTAACTGAGCCAGGTCTCCGGGAGAAATAAGCCACCTTTCCGGAACCATAGATCCAAACAAACACACAACTAAACTAACACTGCCTAACTGCCGCACTCCGTTCACGACTGATGGCAGTCAATGGGCCTCGAAGCAACGCGTAGAGGCGGGCGAAGCCCCTTGCCATTGACGGACGGCAGACGAGAACGGACAATCCGATAGGCAGTGTTTGTGTCTGATTGAGGTATGGCCCCTGGTCCGGAAGGGTGGCTCAAAATTACTGGAACTGTGGCTCTCATATTCCGGAATAGGTGCTCATTTTACTCCGGAGTATTCACCTCCTCAGACTCTATATTACAATTCACTTAATTCAACAACTTCCCCATTAGAGGTTTTCACTGCATGGTGACAATCTAACTTTCCACACATAACATAGTAGCCTTGCTCAAAATCATATACATAATATGGTGTCAACTTAATTAAGTTTTTAAGTTTCTCAAATGCTTCCTCTTTCGTAACCTTTATTTCATTGGCCTCTTTTAATTCTTGATAGATTTCTAAAAAAGGCTCATTATCCATGTAATTCAACACTTCATAAGTCTTCGAGTCAATGAATAGCTTCATTTTTCTATTAAATACACATTCTTTCTGTTCCTTTACCTTGAATGTTGCATGGATGTATCCCATATCTCGATGGAGTGACTTTAATACCCATTTTCCTGAATCATCAGCATATTCTTGACTTAAAAAATTTTGTATGGCAATGATACACTTATCAATTTCTTCCTCTGTGATTGGTTGCAAATCAGGATGTGGTTCCCGTCGAAATGCTTGTTCAACTGTGATATTCTCAACGAAAAATATTTCTTTCATGTGAAAATGTTTTTGAATTTGATGATCCCACTCTATCACTTTGTCCATTTTCAAACGAGATTTATCATCTACAAAGAACTCAAATGGCAATGTGGAACAATCATTTTTTATATAAATTTCTTCTATTGCAAAAGCAGAAACGAGCTTCTTTTGTTCCATGACTGGAAATTCAATCAGCTTTAACTGTTCCTTTGCTAACTTTTCTATCTGTTCTAATGAAAGTACATAAGCTTCTTTAATAATGAATTCTTTTGAAGGAAATTGTCCGCTAACGGAAAACAAAGTAAGTTTCCCATCCTTATCAAGATTCAACTCAATAGAACCAGAAGGAGATACAGCAATAGCATCTATGCATTCTTTGAAATGAAGCTCTCCTTCTTCTTCCTTCAAGAGCTCAAACTGCTTTCTATAGGTCAATCCTGTGTCCTTTTCGATCCGCTTGATGATTTTATCCTGATTACTCAAGTCAAACGTCATTCCATCAGCATAAGATATTCCTCCAACGAAAATCACGCTTTTGAACTTTCTTGAATGGATGTCTATTTCGATAATAGCTACACCTTCAGGATTAAGATCTTGATCATTCCAGTTTTTAATATGATTCGGAAACCATTCCATGACAAGCATATAAACAGTATCATTAAAAATCGTAGTATTGCGGTGAATGCTCCAACTATGTAGATAATATTTTGTCAACCTGTACTTTTCTCTTGTAAAATCAACTAAATCTTTAATTCTCTTATCCATCTCAAACACCTTATATTACTGTTTCAACAGTTCTTTAATGTCCTCAAGCTGGTTGGATATTTTGCGTAGCTGAAGAGGCAGATAAAAAATGACCGTAAAGAGAGCAAAAAATGCGGCTATGGACAGAAGTATTTCCATGGTTCGTCCTCCTAGAGTAAGATTAATTATCTACTTCCACTTACAGGAATCCTCATCCCACGACACCTGATAATTTTCTCTCAAACACGACACAGTTGCATATACTATCATTCCCAACTTGCCACGTATATACTTTTTTGATCAATTCTAATGATATTCTCTCATATTCACAAATGATTGGCTTGATATATTGCTTATCGCCAAGCCAAATTGACCATAGCTCTAAATGTTGCCCTTCCTTTATGTTTTCCTTTAGATATTCTAACAATTGTTTGCCTCTATGCTCTCTATATCTGAAATAAACCGAATAAATAAAAGGCTTTTTTGTATACCATCTCACGTCATTTTCAAAATCCGTTTCTTTTTTAATTACCAGTTCATCTAAGTCATTTTCATCATCGACAATCGTCACTTCACTATCTTTATCCATGCGTTCCCAAGGAACTAGTTCATGTGGTTTTATCCCCAAAGCAATTGCTTCTCTTACAGTAATAAATCTTTTCTTTGTATTATCAATCTCAGGTATTTCGTAGTCCGTTGCGATAAAGGAATATGCGGTCATATATTCACTTCTTTTTGTATTTCAGATATCGTCTCGAAAATCATAAATATCATTCGGCACATTTAGTTCATGTCCATAGGCGGAGTAGACGCCTAACGGGACGCCTACGGGGTTTGGAAGAGTTAAAAAGTAAGGAAATAGTTAAAGCCAGGATGAGATGTCTGTCCTGGCTTTGTTGCGTTTATCCGGCGAAGTATACACTGACATATACGCCGATAACCGTTGCTTGCACGTTACTTGACTTGAAACGCTTCCCCTGTGATAGCATCGATGCCTAAAATAGGTTGAGCAGGCGAAATCATGTAACGAAGGTGCGCTTGTGGGGAACGCTGACCATAGAATTCGGGCCACTCATAGATCAATTGTGGCGGCTGAACCTTTTGTAAGAATAGCTGTTTTGCCTTATCCAGAGAAATCGCTTTTGATGGATCGGGGCGGTCTGTTAGTTCCGGCGATTGATGGGAGAAGGCCTGAACAGTTCCCGTCTCCCCGTCGATCATAACGGAAATGTTACTCCAATCCTGAACACCCTGGTGCCTACGGTTTACTGAATAATTGTAATCGATGTTTGCATTTGCGATCCCTTGAGGAAGTCTCGCGCGATCGACCCATTCAGGAGGCTCTATCGGCAGGTATTGTTGTACATCTACCTGATGTTCACCTTTTCCAAATACCATCGACAGAAACTTGATGAGTTGGCTTCGTGCTTGCGCCGCCGTGATCCTCTGCTCTCGCTTGTCATCGATGCCATTTTTCATGACATAAAAATTGGTCACTTTACCCGTTTCGCTGTCTACCATAAGGCTTATCTGTATGTTCGCATCGGCTGCATGAGTGTCTTGGAGATCGCCTACACCGGCTCCAGCCGAATTCCCTTTCGACCCGCTATACAAGATTTGCTTTTTTGTCGATGCGTCGTCAGGTATGGCTTGAACACTTATCTCCAGGTTATCCGAGTTAAGATGAGCCACCTCTTTCATCCAGTTGCGGGCGTCCTTTTGATCGCGAATGACCCAATTATCAGCGCCTTGGAAACGAATTGTCTCTCTTGGAGGACTCGATGATGGTACCGGTTCCCCTGTTTTGGCGTCAATGAGGAAAAAGTCAACCCCATAGACAAGCTTAGCTTTTGTCGTTTGCGAGAAGGCAGTGCTGAAATCGGCGGGCATGTAGGTGAGGCGAAGTTGTAGCCATCGATCGGTGAGCGCGCTGACTTCCTCTGCCGTCTTTATTCCCTCCGGAAAAGGAAAGCAAGTTTCATCGATGATTACTGGATCATTGTTGTAGGCGTTGATGACGCGCCCATTTGCATCCACATCGATGGTCCATCCGCTGTTTAGTAACGGAATCCCATTGATCAGTCGTTGAAACTGCACGGTCCGGAAGTAATACTTCCGTTCATTTCCCTGGCCATCACCCGATCCTGTGTAGGATGTGATATCGCCCCCGCTGAGGCGGTACTTGTCAAACTGTTCGCCGCAGAGCAACCGCAAAAAGGAACTTGCTTGCCGGTTGGCTAATGCTTTGGAAGGGTAGTTGTCACTTTTCCAGCTCTCATCATGCCAGTTGAAGCGGATCAGGTTCCCTCTCTCACCGTCAAAAGTCGCTGTCGCAAAGATGTTGTTCGTCCCGTCTGCCCCGTTTAAGGTGATATTCCAAAGAGACTTGTGTCCAGCGGGATCCGCATACCCGTTTGTGCCGTCCAATAGCTCCAACTGTTTGCTTGTGACCCTCATTCGCGCGAGATCCCGGTTAAACGTCATCAATGTACGCAAGATCCTGTCGCTGCCGGTGACGACTTCCGGGTACGGTTGATTTTCGTATGATGCTGGCGATGGTTCTGCGTCGGGATTCATGGCCACAACTACCGTAGCATCGGCCGCATCAGCACAACCACTGCCCCCCTCCAACGGCGCAGTAACGATCGCTGGAGTCAGCATAAAAACCGCCACGATTGAGGTAAGCGTCTTTCGGATTCCATTCATGGATCTTCACCCCTTATTTCTTTGGAATATTTAAAAAATTTTGCATTGCTTTAACTTCAACAAATTCTTTTATTTTCCTTCTTGCTTTTTTGCGATAGATAGCGACAGGTACCCTCGCTGACTACGCTTTTTACCCTGCTGACGCTGTTAACTGCCTAAAAAAGAAAAACCGGAGATTCACCCGGTGAAGTGGGATGAAGTCCGGCAATTCTTAAGGGCCATCGTGGGCACCGCTATTACGTTGCTTTCCTACTGGAGTTACAGTTAATTCTTTATTTATTTTTTATTCAATTCTTGACTTAACATTCAAGCCTAATCCAAAGATAGCACAACGAATGTGCTTGTCAATACATTCGTTATTATGAATCTAATTGATGTTTGCTATTCCGTAATATCTTAATCAGTTACTTTCAGTTTGAAATTATAACCGACACTATTATCTCCCTTTCCCCAATCTACTTCGATGAAGAAAAAATATAGTCCTGGGGTCTTTGGTACTACGAAACCACTTTTACTCATTGGATAATCCTCAACCGAAGTTAACTCGCAATCAGAATATTTAACAATAGACAAATGATATCTAGGAATATCTAAGTTTTTTACAATGTCTGCTTCTACATCTACTTGTGAACCGGATTTGACTTCTGCCGGTTCTAATGCCATTACTTCATTGACGCTGTCGCCACCACCAAAACAGGTATTCCCAACCTTGCCACCCGGCACGCCTGTATAATTGGCACTGCCTCGAAGCCACTTAGAGTCCGTCCAGGAACCCAATGGAACCAAGTATGGTATCCGTTGAAACCGTGTTTTTTCCAAATTAATCAAGAAAATAGCCGCAAACCGTA
>NZ_SLXT01000035.1 GCF_004341395.1 Heliophilum fasciatum | reverse complement strand
GTACGGTTTGCGGCTATTTTCTTGATTAATTTGGAAAAAACACGGTTTCAACGGATACCATACTTGGTTCCATTGGGTTCCTGGACGGACTCTAAAAAGGAATTCCTACTAAAACCATAGGGGTTCGCGACCAACATCGTTTATAAATTAGGAGAGACTCGTTTGATACTATTAGGTTATCGGGTTTTCGCTTAGCTTAGACACATCCCATCTTAAATTTCATTTGAAGATATTTTTAAACAAAAAACTCACTTTTCTGATCAGATTATCAAAAAAAACGCTGATATTTTTTTCTTCCTCGTTAACTCTACCGTCTACAATAGCCTTAATGATTTCAGACATTTCATTCAAATGCTCATTTAGTAAAGAATTTGCCATATCAGCCATAAACAGTATAACACTTTGCTCTTCCGGGAATTCTTCACCCAATGATATTATTTTATCATAATATAAGTCTACTATTTCTTCAGTTTTTTTCTTATGTTTGTTAATTAGTTCATGTAGCTCATTAGCGAGAAATCTAGCATCACCTGTATTTTTGTATCCTTGAATACATTCATTTATTAGCGATTCAATCTTAGTAGTAATAACTTTTAAAGAATTTTGAAATTCCAATGTTACTTGAATAATCTTATCATTATTGGTTTCGCGATTTAAATCGTGGATATTACTAAATGAATTGATAATAGCTATACTGGAAGTTGAGTTCTTTTTTTTGCGTATTGCTTCCATTCGACTTTTAAAATCTATTATAGTCATTCTATGTACCCCATTATGAAATTCATACTATTATTCAATTTTATTTCTTGTGATTCGAATTATTATATCACAGCAAACTCGTGGCCCGTGCAAACAGATAATTCGTATGTTGAACAAGGGTGAGAAACGTCTATGTCTGCCGTTCGCTCTGTTATCCCACTATTTTATTAGTCAATAATATGTACTTTAGGATTTAGATTCATTGAGATATTCACTTGCTCCTTTTCCATTTGCATCTTTAAGATAAAAAGCCATTTTTCATTTCTTAATTATCTGCTCTTCCGCCTACAGCATTAATTTCATTTAAATGTGGAAATGACCCGTAAGAGGGCACTTTTCAATGTGCTGTTCTTACGGGCCACAGTCTAAGTCGTTCTCGAAAATCGACGGTTTAAAAATAGTAGGTGAAAACCCCAGCTTAGGCCATTATTTAAAATATAGAGCCAAAGAAACTGCTTACTTGACTAGCTACATTACCGAAGAAATTCTTAACACGATCCCAGGCTTCTTCTAGCCAATGAACAATATTATTTACAATATTCGTAACAAAATCAACAATCGCATTAATTATGTTGTTAATAAATGAATTGATTTTATCAGCAGTATCTAAAATCAAACCTTGACTTTCAGGATGATCTACCCCTACCTGAGTAAGATTGTCATATAATTTATCTATCCTCGCACTGGCTTCATCTTTTGCTTTTTGTCTTTTCTGTTCCATTTTGGTTCTAAAATCATCTAAATTATTGGCGCTTTTTAGTTCATTAACACAATTCTGGATATAGCTTTTGTCATTTTCCAACTGGCCACTGAATCCCTGGTTGAAACTATCGGCTACTTTTATAAGCTCATTTGGCACAGGTCCGTTGGTCGCATTAGCTATATTAGCAGTAAACGAATTAGCCAACTTAAAGGGAGATAAAGGAGATTGACGATAATGGTTGCGCATTTCATTCATGGCGAGTTTAAATGCTTCACTCATTTTAATTCCTCCTGAATAAATTTTACATAATCCATAATTTTGAAGTTGTTAGTTTTGATTCGTTAATTTAATATCCCCCCCCTTCATACTCCTGTTTCATAAAATAACTGATTGCCTTTGGCCAAAAGTTATTTTAGAGCTTGATAAAAATAATATCTCGTAAACAAAAAATCCCTGCTAAATCTAATTTAGATAAAACAGGGATGAAATTATTTCTTTTTGATTTTTTTGTAATTTAATTCTACTATCTTCAAGGGTACTTGTCAATAGGAATATAACATTGTGACATAGTTATTATCCTAGGGTGTGGCCTTGAATTATACCGTAAGTGGGAATACCCAACTATACTAAATAAAGAAGGACATCCCTTAATTACTTCTTTTTATCTGATTCTAATTTAGCCATTGCTGCCATCACGCCAGCTATCACTAGGCCACCACCGCCATCACCATACCCCCAACACTACACCACCAACTACAATCCCGCTGACTAGCCGTTGCCGGACAGCGCTACACCCCATCGACCACTGTGCCCCACTTTTAAAACGCCGCATTTTCCGCAACAAAAAAGGCCTGCATCACTGCAGACCTCCGTTATCATTATGGAGCCGACGATGGGACTCGAACCCGCAACCTACTGATTACAAGTCAGTTGCTCTACCTGAGATCATACTATCCCAATTCAAATTATAGCCACGTTTTGAAATCTTGGACATCGTCAAAAATCGTCTTGCACCTCGTTGGGCATCGTTAACGCCGGTTATGTTCGTTCAATCACAGCCTAACGAAGCTTCTCGTAGGTCATCGATCGGCAACCGGTGGCGTAAGAAGGCTGCGCTGGGGCGTAGTTTATGCCATAAGCACAGCACAAGCACAATGACCACGTATAGCCCTAAAATTGCCGATGGAATCCATGCCCGTTATCTCATAAATATCACCATTTGCCACATGAGGCCACACGTTCCCCACTGTTGCCCTGAACGTTATTTCAGGTGTAAATGGTCTAGGGAACTTTTTTTCGCGGCGTGTGGGGGAACGTACGGGGCGGTTTTTATAGTGGTGGTCGAAAATTGCGTTGATATTGGTAGGAACTGCTATCCCAGAGAAGGAAACAGCGCGGCCGTTGATAGGAGGCGTGGTGATGCTTACTGTGGGAAGGCCGTAGATTTTTCTTGGCCTAAGTGCTTAATCAATGAAAAATAGTAAACTTGATTAAAGGTTACGGAGATTACCTCGGCACTGACTTTCTCACCATTTTCACGCCGGAGATACAGAGGGTAGACCTTTTGAAACTCTTCGTATGTCAACCTTCTAGGTTTTGCTATTTTACACGAAGGCTTATGTTCAGCAGCATTATCAACAATTATGGCGTTACCATCTAATGTCACCGAAAACCATAACGGAGATTTCTTTGTTTTTGGTGCTGTAGGCAACTCTGTTCGCTTATCCTTAAGATTAGTCAATATAATGTTCCAAACTTGCTGTGCGATCATTTATCTCTCCCCTTTGGACGATAAACATTATATGTCCACTAAAGTTTATTCGTAAATGCCACTACTACCCACAATTATCTAACCCAGTAATCAAAAGTAGATTGATATATTCCCAATAATTCAATCCTACACCTTGAATGCCGAATTATCAATATAGACGACTTAAAAATAAGCTGTACGGTTACCACGCTTATTATTTTTCCGCCTCCCACTCCCCCATCTTTCCCCAATCCCGCCACAACGCCCCACGTGTGCCCCGACATTGCGAGCACCGCTATTCCTGGTATAAACAGTCGCCCCCGCGATTTAACCTGCCTTAAACGCCAACGTGTGGCCTCGTTATTGAAGCAACCGAGGAAAATCGTAGCCACAGCGGCATTCTTTAGTGTTTATAGAGAAGAAAACAGCGTGGCCGTCGAGCTCACGCCGTGATTATCACGATATATCGTTATCCCTGCGACTATCCGAGTTGGCCTTGCCACCTTGCTCTCGTATTTAACATCCCTTCCAGCTTGCCTATCGCCTGTTTCTTCAGATCAGGTAGCACGTGGCTGTAAGTGTCTAGCGTAATCCGGACACTGCCGTGGCCCATCAACTCCTGTACCACTTTGGGATGAACCCCGATCTCCAATAACCGTGTGGCATACGTGTGGCGAAGAGCATGAAGATTCATCTTTGGTAATTCCGCTTTTGCCAGCAACCGGTGAAACTTTGTGGCCAGATTGCGCTGGGAAACCATGTGACCCAATCGCGTAGTTACAATCAATCCGCTGCCTTCATACGCTGCCCCCGCTGCCAGTCGCTCCTTATGTTGGAACACTTGCCAGCGGCGTAGATGACGCACAAGATCGTCGGTGATTGGGATATTGCGCTGGCCGTTTTTCGTCTTGGGCGCCTGCGTTATAACGTGAGTTTTATTCGCGGTGGCGTCGTTGGCGTAATCAGCGTTCTTAACAAGGGCCACTGCTTTATTAACTCGGATGACGCTTTTATCCAGGTCAACATCGGCCCACGTCAGCGCCAGCAGTTCCCCTACGCGCAACCCGGTGCCAAGCAGCAGATGGAACGCTGTGCCCATGCGGTCATCGTCAGCTACGGTCAGCAGTTCACGCATTTCCTCGACGGTCATCACGCGGATTTCCTTAGCGACCTTCTTTGGCTTGCGTAGATGTTCGGCAGCGTTGCGGCTAACGAGACCTTCGTGAATCGCCTGCTTTAATGAAGCTCGCGCTGTGATTTGGATCAATTCTACTGTTCTTGACGATAGGCCCGATTGATGACGCTGGTTCAATAACTGCTGTAGTTGAGCAGTCTGTAACGCTTGTACCTTTACGCTGCCTAACGTGGGTTTCAAATGAAGCCGGGCGATGTACTCATAAGATTCCCACGTCTTGGGACGCACGTGGGGGCGGACGTATCGCGTGAGCCAGATATCGAGCCATTCGCCGAAAGTTACAGTGGATGGAACCGTGAACACGCCTTGCCGCTGCTCTACGAGCGCCCGGTCACGCCAGTGCAGTGCGTCCTCTTCACGTTTGAACGTCTTACGCGCATACTTCGGTTTGCCGTTGTCGCCCTTACCAAGGGAAACCTGTGCTACCCAGTAGCCGTCTTTTCGCTGATAAACGCAGCCCTGGCCATTCTTGTTCTTCGCTGACGCCATGATCAACCCGCTCCTTCGATGGTGTCGTGAGGTACTGACTTTGGAGGCAGGTGTAGGTTATCTCTGATGGCGGCAGAAGTGAAGTTAATGTTTTAGGCGGTGGTTCCCTGTAACGGAGGCACTGTGGTTAGCGAGAGTTACGCTTCTCCCCCGCTATTTGCAACGCAGTTATCGCCTAATTATTAGCAAACGGCACGTGAGGGCACACGTTGGGGCGACGTTTGATGCTGTGGTTATTGTGGGGGAAACGGTTTACCTCACGATTTGAGCAGCGTTAACGGGGCACGTGGGGGGCGATTTAACGACAGTGGCTGGCAGCGTTATCGCAGTGGGAACAGTGGTTACGGTGGTTAGCGAGGGGCGGCGGTAGTCGCGCTGCTCCCCCGTTATGGAAACACAGTGGTTACAGAAAAAGAAACACCGACGGTGGCAGTTGAGGGAGCCAGCGTCGGCGGTGGTTGTATATAAGGTTTGTCGCTTTATCGAATAAAAAACAAATTGTTCCTACTAGAATAAATAAAAGACATAATTTCTATAACAAATAAATACTGAATAGCCGCATACCTGTCTTGATATCTCATATTTTTAAAACTACAGGAATACTTACGAGTATCAAACCCTACTTTTCTTTTAGGTTTTTTACCATTGTTTACATTATTCAAGTGAAAGACGTATGCCTCAGGTATTTTAATCTCACCTTTAAATAGTTTTATAATTTCATCAACGTCCCTTCCATCATCGGGATCCCATGGAATAAGTACTGGATATTCTCCATGAGCTGCAATATTTCTTAAATCTTTTACATTTCTCATTTGTTGAATAATATATGATGGATATACTTTATTTAAAGACAAAACATTGATTACTGTGGCGTAATGATATTTTTTTATCTCTATAGCTTCTTTGTCTGATATTCGAATATAAGAAAAAATATCGTCAATTTTATGAAGCAATAATCTAAGCAACGCTTCACCGGATGTTATAATTGACGCTCTTGAACATCCGACTACATAAGATAAATATGCTTCTTGTATTAGTTCAATAAATTGATCTCGAAATAAACTCCCCTCTGTTTTCAAATATGCTTGGATAATGTGAGTGGCGTCAACTTTAAAGGCATTACGGCGAATCTCATAAGCAGTATTATTAATCATTCGTTTCCCTCCAGTAAACGTACAAACTAATTCTAATGTTTTATTATTGTATTTTAATCGAAGATAAAGCAGACAGAGTGGTCGGATTAAGGCAATAAAATCAATCTATAATTCCTATAGCATCCATATCCAGAGTATATATAATTAAATCCGATATTTCAATTAAGCACCAATAAAAATTGCAGAATTGCTTGTACCTTCTTAAATTTAGAAAATCCATGCCACGCTATTTATCCACCAACTTCACCCATCCCCCACGTGTGGTCACAGGATGGCGCAGGTTCGATGCTGTGGAGTTACTGGTGGAAACAGTTTAGCTCGCGATTGAAGCGGGCGTAACGGGGAACGTGTGGGGCGGTTTTTGGCGGTGGGGTGGAGATTGCGTGGTTACATCAAAGAAAACAGCGTAACCGAAGTGATTACGCTGCTGGAAATCCAACATTTATAGACGAGTTATAAGAGGTTAATGATCATTAAAGTTGGTTTGATGACAGATTCTTTTAATAAACCACTTAATTCTGTTACTTCAGTTTTAATCCTAACAATTGTAACTTCTAATTTTTTATTTGTTCTAGTACTTTTGTTGCTTCTTTATTCCCTTGAGCTTCGGATTTCTTAAGCCAGAATCTAGCTTCATTCATATTTTTTATTGTGTTGAGCTCGCCTGTTATGTACATCACACCTACAGCAAATTCTGCCGTTGAATTGCCGTGTTCAGCAGAACGCATTAACCACTTTTTCGATTCCGATTCATCTTTTTTCACACCAGAACCCTGAAAATACAAAGTGGCTAGCATGAATTCAGCGTCCGAATAATTCTTTTCTGCTGAAAGTTTTAATAATTTTACGCCTTCAGATTGATTTTTACCGACTCCTAACCCGTTTAAGTATAACATGCCCAATTTAAATTGAGCCTTTTCATGATCTTCCGTAGCTGCTTGTTGATACCATGTCGCAGCTTGTACAAGATTTTTTTCAACTCCGTTACCAATTTCATATTGCTCTGCTAAACTTATCATTTTTTCAGCGAACTCACGACCTAACTTCTTGTTATACTGTTCAATATATTCTTTTCGTTGTTTTAATTTTTCATATGCTTCTGATTTTCTTAATCTAAGCGATGCCAATCTGTTATTATATTCTATAGCAATAGGATCATGAATTGACTTTACAATATCCAAAGGCACTTCTTCGTATACTCCAACTTCCGTATCAAAACCATTGATTAACTTCGCAGGTTGTTTTCCTAGATATTTTAGCCACATAGTCTTATTGCCAGGTCTTATAAAGATAGTATCATTAGTTCTCATAATCGATGAATAATCATCTTGTTGAGGAAATTTTATCTCGTATGTGCTATCATCTATTTTTCCAACAACTCGAATTAAGTATAGACTACATGTTTTCTTAAAGTCTTTCGACAATAGTTCTGTTTCCTGTAATTCCGAAATCAATTGATTATACTCGTTACTTAAAGCAATCGCAATGTAGTCCCAAAAATACTTACCAGTAAGACCGTCCGTTACATATGATGAATCGTATTGTTTCGCGAAATCTATTGCATCAGAGCTATGCTTGAACGTATTAAGATATTTACCATTTTGAAATACATGAAATTCGGATTTAAGTCTTTCTGTTACTGATATAATTTTTTCATCAGTATATTGAACACCATCTTCAGCTGTAAAATTTTTATTATACTTAAACATAATTGTGCTGGGGGTTCTTGTGAAATCTCGATTTATAACCTGCTCTTCTATATCGGTGAAAAATGTTCCTTCTGTTAGGTATTGCCATTTTTCATCAGTGTATTTTCCGATCAACCAATAATTATCGGTAACGTAGTCAAGAGGAACCATCCTAAATGCAAGATACTTAATGCCTCCAATAGTAACATAGGCGTATTCATCAGTTTTTGCCTTGAATGATTCCTTGTCGTTTCTATGAGTATCGGGTAATTTATCTATTTTTTCTTGATAAATTTGCCTTGCCGCATCAAGTAACTCGAAGCTCGAAAGGCTTGAAGATTCATTCGCATAGGTTGCGTTACTGATTACCAGTGAAAAAAACAACGCAAATATCAAACTAAAAAATTTTTTCTCCAAAGTCCTACCTCCTCAGGTTCTACCCCTTCTCACATACTAACGCAAGGAGCGCATCAGCGGATTAGGCGGTCCTTGTATAATCGCCCCCATTGGAAGAGGAGCAGGGGGTGGAAAATCACTCCCATCTGCGGGATAAAAGGCACTCGGATCTCGTTCACTTAATGGGCTATCAAAGGAAGAACCAACGGGCAGCGATTTGAGTGGATTAGGTGGTCCTTGTATAATCGCGCCCACTGGAAGAGGAGTAGCTGGCGGAAAATCGCTCCCATCTGCAGGATAAAAAGCGCTCGGATCTCGTTCACCTGCCCACACAACTGTGCAAGTAAAAAACATACTTAACGTAAGGAACACAAGGACTTTTTCGATTTCCTTCATTAGGCCAACTCCTTTATAAAATTTTTATATTAACCGCACGAGGAATTGCCCTGGGCGGAATTTTTCGAATTAGTTTACCTACCCTCCTCCTTCTTTACGAGTTAGGTTAGGTATAGATTATCTCTTAATGGTGTAGTTATGAATAAATCACAAGTAATCATTCCCTCATATGCAACATTTTTAACTGAGTTATTCTATGAATTAAAGTAAAATCCTTCTATATATTACGAACCAATGAAGTAAAAGATCCTTGACTTCCCCGCCCCACAGAGCGATACTCACCCTGCGGCCACCTCTGGCCGACGCCAAGGGACAGCGGATTTGAACCCCACTGCCCCATCAACTTCATAGCGTCCACAGCGGAAGGCGGCTTGTCACCTAACCTTCCCATAATTGAATAGCGACCTTTGCGATGTCTCAACCTCGTGTTCCTTAATGGCTGAGTTTCAACAACAGAATAATAATCATTAACTTCGTGTAATTACGGTGTTATGACAACCAATAAAATTACAGCAAAGAACCAGTCAGATCTCCGTTGCCTAACGAAGCTCCCGACTTTGCAGTTATCAAAGAGCGATGATTCCTCACTGGCCTCAGTTACGCTGACTCACAGTAATACCGTTTTTTCCGCATCCGATCCTTGCTGCACGTAGCCATCACGCCCACGTGCTCTGACGACATCTCACGACGGCACCGCAGCTTCCACTGCCCTTCGTTCAAGGCCGGGTATTCCGTGCGGCTGACTTTATCCGGCTGATTTACGGAATCTCGCAGCAGATAGTTCGCCAATTGTTCCAACTGTTGCCCATCGGGTACTTCGTCAACTTGCGCTACATACGCTTCAATCAGATCATCGACCGCTTTCACTCGCCATGGAACCGGCATGTCCTGCGATACCAACTGTGTGACTGCTTGCCGGAACGAGTTCTTGTAATCGGGAGTATCAGACATCACGCCACCTCCTTATGTTCGCTTACCTCGGCAATCCGCTGGATTGCGGTGCGAACGTGATCGCTGACTGCCTGTTGCGATATGTTCAGCCAGTGCGCTGCGTCCCTTTGTGTGAAGTCGCGAAGGAACACTAGATATAACGCCTGCCGCTGTCGCCGGGTTAGCTGAGCTTCGCGGATGGACTGCGCTAAGTCCAGCAGCAATACGCTGGCGTCATAGTCGCCACGGGTGTAGCGTGATTCCCTGACGTGGTGCAGGTGGATCAGCATGGCGTAGATGCCGTAATCCTTATCCAACGGGTACGCGTCTTCGAGCCGTCGCTGCCGGGTCGCGAGATCAACTACCTTCCCCAGTTACGCCACCTTCTTTGTCAGATTGATGAGCACTTGATCCATCTGGCGATACAGTTCCCTTACAGAGCCTTCGTTCTCAATCTCGAAGTCGACGAACAGCTTGTCCACGACCTTCTCGGTCTTGTGACGGATGCGGTTAATATTGACCTGATCGCCCAGCGCCTTCATGCGACGGATGCGCTGAATTTCTGAAGCATTGATGCGACCAATGATGAAGCCGTTGTCCATCATCGAGAAATACTCTTCCCACTGGCGAATGTCGGTGACCACGATGTTGTCGCCATGGCGTGTTTCTTCATCAATACGGCGTAGCAGATGGTTGATCCACACGTCAGACTCGATCTTCCGCATGGCTTCCCCCACGTTCTGGTACAGCGTGCGCGGTTTACCTTCAGCGTCAGCGCCGGGGAACAGTTGACCACAGAGGTCGCGGATGCCGTCGCCAAGGGCAAAGCGTTTGAAGCCGAAGTGGTTCACAAGATAATCGGCAGCGGTGTCTTTTCCGGCACGCATCTTCCCTGTCAAAGCAATCTTCATTCCTGTCATTTATGCAGCAGTCCTTTCTTTTCGCTGTTGATCAACTGTTTTCCAACGATGGAGCAGTTCCAATCGTTTGTTCAGTTTTTCATAGTAATCGAGTTCCTCGTAGGTAAAGCGGTCGGTTTTTTGCAGGTTAATCATGTTGTTAACGTAGATAACGAACAGCCGCGCTTCCCCTTCCGCTTGGGCCAGTAGTGTGCGATAGTCGATGACCTTTCCCATGCTGTGCCTCCTTAACTGGCTCTTGCCCTTGCGACTTCCGCATACTCTTCCTCACGCTCAATCAGAACATAGTTGAAGCCATGCTTCCTCGCGGCCACCGCTGTGCTGCCGCTTCCACCAAAGGGATCGAGCACCGTGCCCCCTGGCGGCGTGACCAGCTTAATGAGCCACGCCATGAGGTCTACCGGCTTTACTGTCGGGTGATGGTTGCGACTTTTGACCGGCTTACGCTCTTTTCCGTCCATCGTATAGGCACTATTGATAACTCCCCGACCGCTTCCGGGATAGGTGCGACGTTCTTCCAAGTTGATGACATTGCCCTGCCAATCGGAATTGCGGTCTTTTTTACTGGACTTCTTCGATAGCTCTTGTGGCGTGATGTTGAAGTACGGGCTGAACCACTGGTCAGCGTCGATGGTTACGCAGTTGGCCGGGAATCGACCTTCCGCTGGTGGCAAGCCGTCAGGCGTCATGTAGCCGATCACTTCGCTAGAGTTCTTCCAACTGTTGCCCTGATTTTCAACCGGTGGATGACGCAGCTTCTTCCGTTCATCCTCGCTGTTAAACGGAATCCGGCAGTCGCGGATGTTGATCGCGCCTGTGCCGTACTGTTCGACCGTATCGCAGATGGTGTCAATCAGCGGTTTCCTCGCCATAATTACCGGCTCGTGTGCGGGCTTCATCGATGAACCCCAGCCGTCCCACTGTTTAGCGAGGTCGGTCGTAGGCTCACTGATGAAATGAACAATCTTGCCAGTCTTCTCCCCCGCAAACATCGCTGAACCATACTCGCGGCCGTGGCCGTTGCGGATATCGGCGACTTCGCGCTGGCCGATGATGTGTCGCTCGACACCGGCTTTCTTATCGAAGGCTTTGCTGATGTCCATGCTCTTGGGAAAGCCGCTGATGTACAGCCATTCGATGACATCGCGGATTTCAAAGCCGCCCATGCGTAGCGCGATGGTCATGAGATCCTGTGTGCGAGTCCCGGAGAAGCACAAGATGTGCCCTCCGGGTTTCAGTACGCGGTTTACCTCAGTCCAGATCGTGGGGCCGGGTACGAAGGAGTCCCACGTCTTGCCCATGAAACCTTTCGCCCTGTGCGTGTAGTCCTCGCCAGCCATCCACTTCGTGAGCACTTCGCGGATATTCGGTTCTTTCGATAAGCCGTAGGGCGGGTCGGTCACACAGGCGTCGATGGAGTTGTCGGGCATCGTTTTAAGGACTTCGAGGCTGTCACCGACCAGTACTGAATTTTTAATGTCGTTGATTTTCAACTTACATCCCCCGTATAATGGTTTTGAAATAATCGGATTTTGTGATTGAAGATGGAAAGGTGGAGTAGTATGGCTTTGATTTTTATATCTATTTTTTTAGGTTTAATAGGTTTTGGAATAGGTACAAGTTTGGATATTAATTTTGCAGTTTTTTTTGGTGTAATCGGCTTCCTAAGTCCAGGCTTATATGTTCTGGATCAAATTTATAAAAAAGTTGATACTTCAAATAAGCCCAGTTTTCTAAATCCTCCTATAAAATAAAGCGTTTTTAGCTGGCCTTCTCCCACATCGTCTTTTCACGTTTGCCCATCGTGCCCATCAGCAAATCATAGACGTCCGTATCCCCAAGGTCGCCGTTAAGCGGGCCAAACTGGGCCAACAGTTGCCGCAGTGTGGGACGCTGTTCCCTCAAGTTGAACATGGCCCGGCGATGGTCCTCGCTGTGGGCGTGGTGCTCCCGCAGAGTTTCCCACTTCTCCGGGTCCAGTTGGCGTACAGCTTCGAACATGGCATTGACGATCTGCCACGTCTCCCCCTGTGTGCCGCGCTCCCAAAGCCGCTGCTTGAACACGTGCTTCGCCAACGCTTCCTCCGAGAAGTCCAGCATGAACGGCGGCATCATCACGCCCATCGGGTACAGCGATCGGATGGCTTGCAGCGGTTCGTTCGATTCCTGCCGCAGTTGCTCACAGCGGGCCAACTGCGCTTCCATCATTTTGCTGTACGCCAAGGTGTCGCGAGCTTCCGTTGGAATAACGTAACCCCACGGCTTGTTGGCACGAAAGCCACCGGCGATGCGGCGATTACGAATTGTGTAGGTCACGAGTTGATCGTAGGTTGGCTTGCCTACACCGATATACAGGAAGCTCACGCTCTCACCTCTAATCGGCTCGTAGGAATGACCGGCCCTGACCATGCCGTGCAGGAAGCGATCTGTGTTACCCATATCATCGTAGCGACCGAGGTAAAGCGCAGAAGCGAAAGCACTGGCTTTGCGGCCTTTGTCCGTGGAGCGCAGTACGATCACGCGACCGTACTGGCGAACTTGGTCACCTTCGTTGACGAAGTTCTCGTTGATGAAGTGCTCGATCTTACGAATATCCGGGATGCGCTCAGGGTCAAGGCAGACGCGAGAACTCCAGGCGATTTGATCAATGTCGATGGTGAATTTACGCAATATCTGCACTCCTTTTCGTTCCTGTATGCCCAAATCCACCGTTGCTACGCTGGGTAAATGAAAGCTGCTTCACGGGCAATAACTCAATATCATGATGTACGGGCTGGAATACTAGTTGTGCCACGCGATCGCCCTTGGAGATATCAACTGGCTTGTTCCCGAGATTGATGAGGATCACGCCAATGTCGCCGGTATAATCGGCATCGATCGTGCCGGGGCTGTTCAAGACTGTAAGACCGTGCTTCAACGCTAACCCGCTACGGGGTCGGATTTGCGCTTCCATTGTGGATGGCACTTGAATGGCGATACCGGTGCGAACAAGTACCCACTGGCCGGGGCGTAATTCGATCGTTTCAAACGAATCATTATAGGGATCGCTGACGTTACCGGCGCTGACTACGTCCAAGGCGTAGAGGTCAAAGCCGCTGGAAGCTTTGGTTTGCTGTTCGGGAATAATGGCACCCGGATGCAACCGATTGATCAGAACTTTCATGCAATGCTCCTTTCTACGCTGCGTGTTCTAGGTTGATGATCACTGGAGGAAAGACAAGTTGTGCGATTTTATCTCCTTCACGGATGCATATTGGCTCGTCACCAACATTCGTGAGGATAATCGCCAGTTCACCGAAAAAAGAGGTTTCAAGTGCAATCAGCGAATTCAGCAAGGTAACTTTTTTGTCTGCAGTTACGCTGCTTATCACTGATCGTACTTGTGCGTCCATATCCTCCAGCGGTTCTACTGCGATTCCTGTCCGCACAAGAACAAATTCTCCAGGATAAACCCAATACTCGCTGTACCCACGGCTTTCATTCAACCGGTAGAGTTCATCAGGGGGAACAGTACCCAGTGCGTATAAATCAAAGCGGTTTGAATATTCACTTTTGCGTGTCGGGAGAATCGCATCATAGTGAAGTTTCATCATCTTGATATTCATGGTGTTCCTCCTACCCTGCTTGTTGTAATGAATTGAACTGCCGTTTCGGGTACTCGTAGTTCTTTCGCACATCGCCCCAGGAAGAAACCTTCGTGAAGTAGCCGATCACCCGCGTCAGGTGATCAACAATTGGTCCTCCGCAGATGGGGCAGGTGGTGCCATTTCCGACGATCGACGTGTGCCCCTGTGCACAAATTCCAAAGCCGTAGTTGATCGCGAAGTGCTCCACGCCCTCGCCCAGCGATAGGAGAATCAGCTTCTTCATGATCGCGGGATCGGTAATGCGCTCTTGGACGTTAAGATGAAGAATGCCTCCGCCGCTGACGTGTTTCATAAAGCGCCCGGTCAGCTTGATGCGATCCACGCTGCCCATATCGGCGCTCAACGGAATGTACTGGTTTGAGTACAGTTCAAAGGGCTGCTTATCACCAAAGGCCAGTTGGTCTTTCTTAGCCAGCGTGATTGCTGTGCTCTCTGCCGGGATTTCTTCTGTGTTGAAGGAATGACCGGTTTCTTTGCTAAAGGCCACGGCATATTCCTCGGTGCGCTTCAGGACTTCTTCCGTGAATACTTGTCCTTCTGCGGTTTCCATATCCAGCCCGAGGAAATGGCACATCTCGTACTGGCCGTGGATACCAATCGTGGAGAACAGCATGTCCAAGGTGAACCACTGTAATGGTTTGAAAAACTTGAGGAATCCTTGATCGACTCGACGGCGCAAGATTTCTTCACGGTGCACCAACAGTAGATCCCTTGCCATCTTCAACCGGCGATCCAGCAGCACAAAGAAGTGCTTGCGGTCACGGGCTTCCAGCGCAATTCGCGGGAAGTTGATGGTGACAACTCTGTGGGCGCCGATGTTCAGTCCGCCGTTGCCGAAGCTGTCGGCCCGATATGTCATCCGCTCGGTATCATTTACAAAGCGACAGCACATCGCGATCTTCGAACCCTCGTTGGCGTAGATGTTTTGCGAACCGAGCTTTACATTGATCTCGCTAATGAAATTAAGGAAATCATGGTCGACCGGCTGGCGTTTTTCATCAACCGAAAGATTGACCGTCATCACCGGGAAGCGATAAGGCAAGCCGGTTTTGGGATCGCCTTCCGCGAAGAACGCAGCGATCACTTTCTGCACTGCCATGACGTACTCAACATCGATCCCTGTGCCGTCGGGATAGCGATACTCGGCAAATAGCTTCTTCAAATTCTCACGGTCAAAGATGGAGATGTTAGAGAACGGCGATTGACCCGAGATTCTAAACTTGTTATTTGCCACGTGAACAAACTTCTGCCACAAGTTTTGAATGTAGGCACGGTCCTCCGTTTCATCAGGATCACGACCTTCCTGCTTGAGATACCACGCCAGGTTTACAATGAGGTCTCCCGGCGCGACAGCCCCCGCGAACTCCTGACTGAGATCCATCACGACTTCCGTAACCTGTGCCACAAAGCTGTCGGAGCGCTTCGGAGGCAAGCTGTGCAGTTGCCCATAGGGACGGCCGTCGACCATCAGGTTTGCTGTCGAGAAGGCAAAGCAGTACGGAACTTGAATCCCGTGGCCGGAACTATCGTGGAAGTATAGCTGCCCACGCCAGATAGCACTGATCAACTGATTGGCCCGGCGAAAACCAAAGCGTTTCTTCGCGTAGCGCCAAAGGAGATAGTAGCCCTCCAACTTGAGAATCCCTTTGGTGATCTCAGCCTGATAGTTGTTGGCTGACATCTCCTCATTGGAATTAGCGTTCTGATCGATGCTGATATCCGCGAGGCGCTTCGTGAAATAATCATGGGACATCTGCCCGACGTCAATCTTGCTAGGGCTGATCCCCTCAAGCGCTAACTGCTTTTTGCCGATCGGATCATTGGCGAACTTTTGATACAGCCCATCAAACTCCGGTTCAAAAGTAAGCGATAATTTCAAGCTGCCTTCCTCCGTTTGTCGAGTACGATTTGATTGGAACTTGCAGGGAAACCTCCGGTTCGCAATTGCTGATTGTATTCTCCGGCAACGATAACATCGCAGTGAATCGCGATCGCGTCAGGCACTTGATCCAATTGGTAGCCAGTGTAGAGCCATGTTTCAAGTCCGATGGCTTTCAGTCCGAGCAGCAGTTCCTGTAACGCCTCCGGTTGTTCCAGCGGTTCACCACCAAGGAACGCGACGGCATCATAGAAGTTACGGTGTTTTTTGATGTAGAAAACAATAGATTCCACGG
This sequence comes from Heliophilum fasciatum, assembly GCF_004341395.1. GTDB lineage: Bacteria > Bacillota > Desulfitobacteriia > Heliobacteriales > Heliobacteriaceae > Heliophilum > Heliophilum fasciatum. Next base: position 6,938 of record NZ_SLXT01000035.1, on the reverse strand, counting down.
TCATTTCCACACCATCATGGAACGATTGCAGCGTAGGATTATGGCAACCCCGGCATTGACGATAGCACCCTTGAAAATAGATGCTCACCGTGATGCCATCGCTGTCCGAGGTATTCAGATCGTTGATTCCTCCGATACGCACTGTAGTCATGATGCCACCTCTTTCACATTGTCGGCGGTAACTTTCCACTTGCGAAATCCCTTCCGGTCAATCCAGACCCACAGTTCAAAGTCCATCACATCGCCGAAATCGTAGTCGTTGATTAACGCTTGAATCTCCGCGATCTCCTTTTGATAGCTGGACATCAAGAACCGCTTGGTACGCTTGGATTGCACTGCGACAATGCGTTCTTTCTTCACGCCGAGCACATCAATCTTGGAGTGGGAACCAGCGGAGCGAAGCACCAGATACCCTCGCCCCGTCAGTTCATGCACAATCTTCCGTTCGATCTCATAGCCGCGTTGGTAGTTCGTTCGCACCATTACGCGATCTCCACTGCGTTCGATTGGCAACTTGGTTTGTATGGGCAAAAGATGCACTTCGTTGAATCCGCCGGAGGAATCTTTCGCGCCTTGACCATCGATGCGATACGAGCAAACTTGTCGATCAGTTGGCTGCGGTCATCGTCGGTCACGTGTAAGTAAAAAGCTCGCATATCCGGTTTTGCGTTGGCCCCTTTCGTCCAACTGTCCTTCGCCAGTGATTCATAGACAATGAGGAACTCGTCGAGATCAAAGAGCAGCGAATAGGCAATACACTGTAACTTGTGATCCTCCTGTGCATCTTTCATGCAATAGGTACCCACCGTGGCAATCGTCGTGGACTTTGTTTTGAACTCCAGGCCGATGGAACTGCCGTCCCAATAGGTAAGAATGCCATCCATCATTCCGAAGATTTGAAACGGGACATTACTGTCAATCAGCCGAACCTGACGAACATTCCGCTCCCATGCCGGACTTCCATCAGACAGACGCCGGACTTTGAATCGCGGATGGGTAAGATATTTCTCGGCATACAGCAGGTCACGTTGGACAGCGGTGTGAACAGCCGTTCCATTGCGTGCCCATCTTCGCTGGTACGGGAAACGATCCTCCATCGACTTCGGAAGCCGGATCGCTTTGTAATAAAGTTCGCGTTCACATTTGTAGGCCGATGATGGCGAGAATATCGACACACCAGGCTGGAAGTGAACATCCCGGCGATTGGGATCAAGTCCGTTTAGTTCATTTTGGAGAAAGTAGCGCTCGATTTCGATATCAAGGTCTACATCGATGGAATGAATAGCGTCAAAGTGATCGAGGATGGCTGTGGTCAATTCACGGCCCCGTTCCGCTTTCCATGAGACCACTTCATCACGCAGTTCTTTGGCCCCGGCGCGACTGATTAAGCTGCCGATATAAACCACTCCTTTTTTGAAATGCCTTCTCCCCATCGGGTCATCAGATCGGTGTCCACTTTTAATGGAACATCCAGTTGAGCAGCAGAGGTCATGCATTGTTCCAGTTCGGCCACTTCCTGTGCGCTGATGGATGCGTCAACGATTATCAATGCTTCATCGTGGACTGTCCCGCACAGCGCCCATCCTTTCTTCACGCAGTATTGATGCAAGTTCAACATCGCTCGCTTCATGATGTCGGCAGCGGTGCCTTGGATGATGGCATTGACGCTCTGGCGACGGGCCGATTCCACGTCGCGCTTCACATCGCGTAATTGATTTTTAAGCTCGCGAGGAATCGCTTTGTTTTGCCAGAAGTCTACGGGCAGTTCGTCGACACCAAGCAACCGACAGATTTCATCGACCGTGCGGTCATAGACCTTAGCTTTCTGCCGATGTCCGGGAAAGCGGCGCTTACGACCGTAAAGCGTCTCTACGTACTCGTTTTCTTTCACGAACTCGTGGGTATCTTTAATGAAGGAATGCACTCGCGGGTAGGTGCGGAAAACATCTTGGATAAACGCCTGTGCCTCATCAACTTCGATGCCTAACTGTTCTGATAACGTGTACATGCTGGTGCCGTAAAGAATTGCAAGCAACCCGACCTTCATCATCTTCCGATACTTCGACCCATCGCCGCAGTCTTCGATCGGAACCTTGAACACCCGGCTTGCCAGCGTTGAATACAAGTCCTGACCGTTCAGATACGGTTCTTGCAGATGGTGATCGCCGCTGATGTGCGCCAGTACGCGAGGCTCGATTTGCGAAAAGTCGCTGCCCACCAGCAGTTTGCCGGTTGGAGCCACGATCAGCTTTCGCGCCTTCGTGGGCAGATTCTGCAGATTCGGTTCGTTACTGGAGAATCGTCCGGTCACCGTGGCCACTTGGTTGAAGGAGCCGTGAATGCGCCCATCGGATTTCATTTTTTCTGGTAGTGACTCGACGTACGTGCTAAGCAATTTACTGAGTTCCCGGTATCGCAGTAGCACTTCGATGCCCGGATGCTTATCGCAGAGCGCTTTCAGCGTTTTCACATCCGTCGATCGTCCGTTGACTTCCGGTAATTGCAGTTCATCGTAGAATTTCTTGGCTAATTGGATCGGCGAATTAAAGTTGAGGTTGCCGAAGTGATCGTGAAGCGATTGTTGAAGTTTGGTGATCTCTTGCCGCAGTTCCTCGGCATAGATGACAGCATATTGCCGATCAATGAGGAAACCGGCCTGCTCCATATCGACACAAACGTCAATCAGCGGATTCTCCAGATCGCGATACAGCCCATCCAACTTCGATAACCGGTTCAAATGCTCGCGTTGCCACAGGTACAGTTTCCATGTGAGGTGCGTGTCCTTGGCGGCGTAGACCAAAGCCACATCGAATGGAACATCGTCAAAGCGGGTTTTGCCAAATAGGTCTTCGAACGTGTGGCTGGTGTCATGGAAGCCGAAGTATTTGCCGTACTTGGTCGCCAGATTCTTGAGGGCAAACGATGGTTCATTCTCGTTGAGCAGGGCCATCGCTACGCGGGTATCATGGACGAGTCCGCGCATCCGCACGCCGTGGCGTAACAGCATGTGGATGTCGTACTTGGCGTTATGTAGCACTTTTCCGATATACGGGCTACTCAAAAAAGGTTCCAACCGGCTGAGCACTGTGGCTCGCTCCAGTTGCTTTCCGACCTTATGGTCTACCGGGATATAGACGTGGTAATCGGCTTTTGGAAGCGTCAACGACATCCCGACAATCACGTCGTTGTAGACATCAAGGCCAGTGGTTTCGGTATCGAACGCAACGATGGTTTCCTGCTGTAGATCGGCCACCAACTGCGCTAACTGTTGTTCCGTTTGTATCAGGCGATAATTGGTAGGGGTTTTGTCCACCATATCCTTGAGAATCGTATGCTTGCGAAGCTCCTGTAGCTCACGCCACAACCGGAGTGCATGGGCCTTCGTGAACTTCCGTAGGCTCTCCACACCCACGCCGATCTCCCCAGCATCGATCGCCGCTTTGACTGTTTTGAGCCGTTCCTTGTCAAGGTCCGTAAGGCCTGTCTGGAAAATGGCTTTCTTCACGGTACCGGTATGGCTCGTCCATCCGTTACACCAGACCTCTTCCCAGGTGGGTTCTCGCTTTGCCATCTCCTTCCGATGTTGGGCTTCCCATATTCGATCAGGCGCAGTAGATATCGATGGTTCATGTAATCCCTCCATTCGTAGTTTTGCGTTCATCATTAGAACGGCAGTTCATCAATGGGTTTTACGCCTGCATCCGGAATCTCATTGGCAAAGTATTGTTCTACCGGGAACCCGGCCTTCTCTAATTCTTCTATCTGTTGTTGCCGGGTACGTGGTTGAAGCACCTTCTCATAGAAGTCCTCTTCTACAACGCCATTGTCAAAGCGCTTGAACTTCTCGCGGTCATCGGCTTTGAGTTTAATGATCGGATTGAGCGTAAAACTCGTGTCCACTTTCGTTCCCGTTCGTTTGAAGACAAAGGCCAGTTCCCCCAAGTCTTCCTGGTATTGCTCGATCGTCTGGATAATTCCGTGTGCTTGCCCTTGGCTGGCATCGAACACACGCAGGATTCCTTCATCAATATCGGCCATGGCAAAGAGATAGCGTTTACGAGCACGAAGTAGTTCAAATGCTTCCACACCGGCCTTCGCCGCCTCACAGTGGGCGCAGGGTTGCCCTGTCGGTTCAATACAAGGCTGCGTATAGATCCCTTGCTGATACAAGCCGTGGGCACGGTACTCTACATAATCCTCTGGCGACAACAATCGGACCCGTACCGATTCACCATCTTTCAATCGAATGAACACTTTTTTGAAATCAATCGCTCCATTTTTCTTGTTCACAGATTCCTTGGCGTCTTTACCTTTCGCAGTGATAACTCCCATTAAATAATCATCCTTCGCATACTTCTTTTTTGTGATTTTTTTCGCTATAATCGCAACTATGAATCAAGTTTTACCTCCGTATGTGCTTAGGCTCTCGCGTCAAAATGCTCCTTGAATTTCCGTCGAGAATGAAAGAAATCTTTTCGTTCCTTGGAGCCATAACCCGCTTTTCCTAATGCTTTGGCAATTTCCAGATTCGAAAAACCACACGCAAGCAGTTTGATAATCACCCCCTCTTTCGGGTTCTTTTGTTGAAATTCATCGATACTGAGTTTCGTGATAACTTCTTGTTCCACGGATACCGGAGCCGGAATTCGATCCATCGCTGGGGTTCCGTCTTCACTCGTGACTGAATCCAAGGAGTTCACTTTCCATAGTGATCGTTTTTCGGTGAATAAATGATAGCGATTGATGTCGATTGCTTTTGAATGGGTGCGTGTGTGCAAACGCTGCATAAAGTGGGATTTTCCATTGTATTGCAAGGCAGCATTCCAGACCTCTTCGCCGAAGATACTTTCATAGTCTTCTTTGGGTATCATGGATTTGGCACTTTGTCGTTTGGCTTCCCGTTGTATATACGGCTGAACCGCATAGTACAGCTTGGTGAGTATGTATTGATCGTTCGTGGCCGCAAACTTGGCTGCAAGTGCATTGATGTTTTCTCGATTTTCCTTCGTCATAGAAGACCTCCTATTGTATAAATTGTTGTATTTTTTCGTGCGTTGCGAATTGTGTCGTGTAACTCTCGCGTAGATAGCTCGTTGATGTCTTTCGCATGTTGGGGAAGTTCGATCATCCAAAGTCGTTTATATCCGCTCAGTTGTTGAATGATGCTGTGGGCGATCCGTTTCCCGGCACGGTCGTTGTCGGTTGCAATCCATAGTTCCTCAACCGGTAACCGGATAAGCAGCGACCGCTGTTTGTCTGATAGATTCGCGCCCCCAAGTGCCATCGCTGCATATCCCGCTTGCCACAGGGTCATCGCGTCAATCTCGCTTTCCACAATCACCGCCCTCGCAGGTCTTGTCTCGGCAATTTGATGTGCGCCGTAGATGTGTTCACGAATCGGTTGTCCGCCGGGATAGTACCAGAAGCGCTTGCTTGCCACACTTCGGAATTTGATATTGACCAGTTGGCCCCGCCCGTTGAACCACGGCATCGTGATGGCTTTTTGCTTCCGGTCGTAGCCGATATGAAATGCACGTTGAACAGTTTCATCAATCCCCCGTTTCTCCGATAAATACGGATGGCGATAACGAAACGGGGCGATGACATCAGCGGATAACGGTTCTCGGCGCTTGGCTTCAAGTTGCAGTTGAAGTTGAAGCGTCTTGCATTCGATACCGGTGTACACGGAGTATTCCGACAGTAGGTATGCCTGCGTCTCCATTTCCGTTTCATTTCGCAGCCACGATAACAGTTGCACGATGTTGCCTTTTCGCCATGTTTCGTCATCACTGCCGCTGTCAATCCAGATACCATTGTCCAGTCGGACAGCGAACGATGGATGCCGTTCGGGTCGAAAGGGAGAGCAGGCAATCAGTTTATCCGGGGTCCACCGTGGTTGGTTCCAATCGTATTTTTGTAGTTCAGCACACACGTCCACCGGAATGTCTCGGCCCATGATTGTAATCACCGCATCAGAATGACCAATTGAAAATTCCTCCTTTTAATGTTGAGGTATATTCCCGATATTGCGAAAGTTTGCGCTATCACTTGAAGCGTATCACCAAGACCTGTCACAAGCCTGGGGATTCCATTCTCTTTTTTAGGCCTCCTTCGCCGCGATGTCTTGTAACATGTCCTCTATCTATATATCCGTAAAACGACCCCCGGTTGTTCCATGCGCTTTCGATTCCAATTTCTTCTTTCTTCAACCATTCGCTCACATCGCGTTCTCCCTTTTTCTGATCCATATATGCTCCGACTCTCTTTTGATCAGATGGTGTTTTCGGGCCAACGTGAAAATTAGTTCCTGCCCTTTCGGTGTAACAAAGGTTCGGGATGAGTTCTTTTGGATACCATGGTTCCAAAAGGTTTTTGTCTTCACAATGAAAAATCCCTGATTAATGTACTGCTGATATGGCAGATTGTACCCTTCATCATTTTTGAACATAAGCCGCCAATCACGCATGTAGCTGAACAGATTATTTGGTCCCAACTCCATCGATTTGGCGATTTCATTCACCGGCAATGCGTTTTCTGCCGACATAAACGATTGATAGGCTTCGACCTTCGGAGCTTCTTGCTGGATCTTGTCTTGGAGCTTTTGATTTTCCTCCACCCGATCAGCCAGTTGGCGTAATGCTTCGGCAAAGGTTCGCGGCAATTGATAGGACTGTTTCTCTTCCGACTGCTGTTCTTTCAATCGATAATACTCATCAATTAACATCTCATACGCTTCCCACGCCCGATCTGTGTTCAACGATTTGGCGTGAAGCCATGCCCCTTTTTCGGTCCAGAGATACAGTACAGGTACTTTGGAGTAACTCGTTCCAAAATGGAACGACTTAATAGAGTCCGTCCAGGAACCCAATGGAACCAAGTATGGTATCCGTTGAAACCGTGTTTTTTCCAAATTAATCAAGAAAATAGCCGCAAACCGT
>NZ_SLXT01000034.1 GCF_004341395.1 Heliophilum fasciatum | reverse complement strand
CGAAGTCAAAATACCTTTAAATGGTGCAAAATACCATCGAATAATGCGTTTTTTGAATCGCCCCTTGGGATGCGGGGGTTTTTAGACAGACTCTACTAAGGAGTGCCGAGGAGGAGAGTGTACACATGATAGGGGAACTTGCGATGGTTGATTTTCTCATTGCGTTAGCATCGATTGTGTTGTTTGACATCATCTTGGGCGGCGATAATGCCATCGTGATTGCGCTGGCGGCGCGGGCACTGCCGGCGGCGCAGCGTAAAAAGGCGATCATCTGGGGTACTGTCGGTGCCGTGGTGGTGCGGATTGTCATGACCTTAGGGGTTGTGTACCTGCTGCAAATTCCGTTGTTGCAGTTCATTGGCGGTTTGTTGCTGGTCTACATTGCCTTCAAATTGCTTCGTCCGCAAGATGAAAATGTCAAGGTGGATTCGGCCGATTCCTTCTGGGCCGCCGTAAAGACGATTGTCTTTGCTGATATTTTACTGGGTGTGGATAATGTCTTTGCCATTGCCGGGGCATCGCACGGGAACTACCTCTTGGTCGCCTTAGGGTTGGCCATCTCGATTCCCATCGTCGTTTGGGGCAGTACGATCATCCTCAAGTGGTTGGAACGCTTTCCGATCATCATCAACATCGGTGCGGCCGTGCTGGCTTGGACGGCAGGACGCATGATGATGGATGACAAGATGGTCGCGGAATATTTACAGCACGTGCCGCTCCTGACCCATGGATTACCGTGGGCACTGGGTGCTGCGGTGCCCTTGATCGGCTACCTGCTTTGGCAGCGTAAAGCGGTAAAGGTACCGCCGATTCATTAAGCATTTGCCGTTGGATTCAAGCCTGTGGTTGGATTCAAGCATCAATCGTAAAGCGGTGTCCCGGTGACCGGGGCACCGCTTTTTGGCTTGGCAGGAGCGTAAGCGGCGCGTACCTTGACTTTGGATCGGGGCTTTGCTACCATTAATCGGGCAAACCTTGCCCGCGGGCAAGGCTTTTTTTATGTTCGGGAGGTTTCTTGTTACTGCGATATCGATGAGATGAGGAGATGGCTCTGTGTACGATGTGATCATCATCGGAGCGGGTCCGGCCGGTATTTTTGCCGCCTTGGAATTGATCGCGAAGAAGCCGCAGTTGAAGTTGTTGATTTTGGATAAAGGCCGCGGGATTGACGCGCGCCGTTGTCCGCAGAAGGAAAAAAATATTCCCTGTGTATCTTGTTCGCCATGCTCGACGACCTGCGGTTGGGGTGGCGCCGGTGCTTTTTCCGACGGCAAGATCACCTTGTCGACGGAAGTCGGTGGTTATTTAGGCGAATATATCGGTGAGCCGGCGCTCAAAGGGCTCATTGACTATGTGGACAGCATTTATCGGAACTTTGGTGCGCCGGAACAGATCTATGGTGTAGGCCGGGACGAGGAGATTGAGTTGATTCGTCAAAAGGCGGTGCTGGCCGATCTGCGGATGGTACCGGCGCCGATTCGCCACCTAGGCACGGGCCGTACCGGTCAGATTATGCAGCGCATGCGGGAATCATTGGAGCAATCGGGCGTAGAAGTGCGCACCGGTACGGTCGTGCAAGCGCTGCTCGTCAATGACGGTGTCGTGCGGGGGGTACTGACTCAGGATGGTGAGGAACTACAGGCGCAGACCGTCATCGCCTGTCCGGGCCGCGACGGTTCATCGTGGCTGCGGGAAGAAGCGACGCGGCTGGGCTTGACGATGGCGATTAACCCGGTGGATCTGGGCGTGCGCGTGGAACTGCCGGCACCGGTGATGAAGCCCTTGACCGATGTGGTCTATGAATCAAAGTTTATCTTTCACTCCAAGTCCTTTGACGATAAGGTACGTACCTTTTGTATGAATCCTCATGGGGAAGTGGTGACAGAAAATACGGAAGGCTTGATGACGGTCAACGGTCATTCCCATGCTGAGAAAAAAACGGAAAATACCAACTTTGCTTTGCTGGTCAGCAAAAATTTCACCGAACCGTTTCGGGAACCGATTGCCTACGGTAAGTACGTGGCGCAGCTAGGTAATTTGCTGAGCGGTGGTGTCATGGTGCAGCGGTTGGGCGATCTGCTGGCCGGTAAGCGCTCGACGGTGGAGCGGATTCGCAAAGGCGTCGTCCGTCCGACGTTGCCGGAAGCAACGCCCGGTGACTTGTCGCTGGTCTTTCCCTATCGCTTCTTAAAAGGGATTGTGGAGATGCTGGAGGCGCTCGATGCCATCGCACCGGGTGTGAATTCGCGCAATACCCTGCTCTATGGTGTGGAAGTTAAGTTTTACTCATCACGGCTCCAGTTATCGACAGGGATGGAGACGGAAGTACGCAATTTGTTTGCCGTTGGCGATGGCGCCGGGGTGACGCGGGGCTTGGCGCAAGCGTCGGCAGCCGGTGTAGTTGCTGCACGTTCAGTCTTGGAACGTTTGACGAAGTGATGTATTATTAGACGAGGTTAGGAAAAACATAAAAGCCAAGACCGTTTCCGTCAACATCGGCGAAAACAGTTGCAAGGCTTGCAAAAATGATGGGGGTGCCGGTATGTCTTCGGTAGTTGTCGTTGGTGCACAGTGGGGCGACGAGGGTAAAGGTAAGATCACAGACTTTTTGGCGCAAGATGCGGACTTGGTCGTTCGCTATCAAGGTGGAAATAATGCCGGACATACGGTGGTTGTTGAAGGTAAGGAATACAAACTCCATTTGATCCCGTCGGGAATTTTGAATGCCGACAAGATTTGCATCATCGGCAACGGTGTGGTGCTCGATCCCGGCGTGCTGATCAAAGAACTGGATTATCTCGAAGGCATGGGCATTTCGACGGCGAACTTGCGGATTTCGTCGCGGGCTCATGTGATCATGCCCTATCATCGTGTGCTCGATGAGTTGCAAGAAATGCAACGGGGCGATGCCAAAATCGGTACGACCAAGCGGGGCATTGGACCTTGCTATGTCGATAAAGCGGCGCGGGTCGGCATTCGCATGGTTGATCTTGTGAATCCGGAACATTTTCGTGCCAAACTGGAAGCGAATGTGGCCGAAAAAAATCGCCTCTTTACCAAACTGTATGATGCGGAGCCCGTCGATGCGGCAGCGATCTATGCGGAATACAGCGCCTATGCCGATCGTCTTCGCCCCTATGTGACCGATACGCCGCTTGTGCTGGAACAAGCGCGCAAAGACAATCAACGCGTTTTGTTTGAAGGTGCGCAAGGAACGTTGCTCGATCTGGATCATGGCACATTCCCCTTTGTTACATCTTCGAGCCCGATTGCCGGTGCTGCTTGTACCGGCGCCGGTGTCGGTCCGACGACGATCAGCAAAGTCATCGGTGTGGCCAAGGCCTATACGACCCGTGTGGGCGAAGGCCCCTTCCCGACGGAACTGAACGATGCCATGGGCGATCGCATTCGTGAAGCCGGGCACGAGTTCGGTACCACGACGGGCCGTCCTCGCCGCTGCGGTTGGCTGGATATGGTGATTCTACACTATTCCGTGCGCGTTAGCGGCCTGACCGGCATTGCGCTGACCAAGTTAGATGTGCTGGATCAATTGCCGACCATTAAAATCTGTGTTGGCTATAAGTTCCGCGATCAGGTCATCGACTCGTTCCCGGCCAGTTTGGAAGACCTGGCCGAATGTGAACCGGTCTATGAAGAACTGCCGGGCTGGATGGCCGATACAACGGGATGCCGTTCGATGGCCGATCTGCCGGAAAATGCCCGTCGCTATGTGGAGCGGGTGGAAGAACTGGCCGGATGCCCCGTGGACATCTTGGCCGTCGGTCCCGACCGGGCCCAGACGATCGTCCTTCGCCCTGTGTATTAATCCAAAAGATGAATTGATGGGGAAGAACCCTTTTGCGCTTGCCGCTTCGAATCGGCAAGCTGCAAAAGGGTTCTTTGGTTCTAGGAGGAATATTCAACAGGGACGCATCTTTTTTATTTTTTTTATAAAAAAGGTGTTGACTTGTTTCTTGGAACCACGTATAATTCATATCCGTAAGCGATGCGGTGCGGCCAACGAGTAACAATGGACAATCTGCTACGATACAATGAATTGATCCATTAGCTCAGTTGGTAGAGCACCTGACTTTTAATCAGGGTGTCGCTGGTTCGAGTCCAGCATGGATCACCATCTTTATGGCCCGTTGGTCAAGCGGTCTAAGACACCGCCCTTTCACGGCGGCTACAGGGGTTCGAATCCCCTACGGGTCACCAACTTTTTTTCGGGCGATTAGCTCAGCTGGGAGAGCGCTTGCCTTACAAGCAAGATGTCGGCAGTTCGATCCTGTCATCGCCCACCACGGAGCAGTGGTGTAGAGGCCTAACATGCCAGCCTGTCACGCTGGAGATCGCGGGTTCGAATCCCGTCTGCTCCGCCATATTTTAGCCATAAGGGGCCTGTTTTCAGTGAACTAACTGGGGGCGGGTTCTTTTCTTTTGTATACTGTACGCGTGCACAAAAAGCATCATGCAGGATACGGTACGTGTTGACGATTTTCCGGCGAAGACGGTCATGACCGCCGGGTCAGATCTTTTCCTGGTTTACCGATCGTGGTATAATCACGATGATCGTTGTGAAATGCAACAGTGAGAAGCGTGAGGAGTGGTTTCAATGGCCCAACATATCGTAACGTTGCAAAAAGGTGCACTGCAAGCAACGGCGCAAACCGGTGGCTGCGGTGAATGTCAAACGTCGTGCCAGTCGGCTTGCAAGACCTCTTGCACCGTTGGCAACCAAGTTTGTCAAAAAAGCGAATAAGCGCTGATGTGCGGTGAACGCCCTCTGTTCGCGGGTATGGCGGACAGAGGGCGTTTTCTCGTTTGATGATGAAATAGGGCCGGGCAGGGATGTTCGGTGATCGATCATAGAAGAGACGTAGGCGGGAAGGGTTGGTTGGTAACGATGACAACAACAGCATGGTGGTCCGATCTGCTGAACGATGACTTGGCAGCAAATGTGTTTTCTTTTGCCTGTGGCGATTATGGCTTCGTCTATGATGTCAACACCAATTCGCTGCATGGACTGGACCAAGCGGCCTTGCAAGTGCTGGAGGCACTGGTGGCTTGTGGCGGGAACGGCGACAAAGCGCGGGAGCAACTGCAGGCGGCAGGCGCACTGGAAAAAAGCGTGATCGATGAGGTGCTTGAGGAGCTGGGTGCGTTAAAAGCGGCAGGCTTGCTCTTTACGAAGGATCTTTGGCGGGAACAGTTTTTGCCGGCCGGTACGGCCGTCGCGGAAGATGTGGTGGCCGGCCTGACGAAGGAAGCCGGGACGCCGCTGGTCAAAGCCATGTGTTTACATATTGCCCATGACTGTAACTTGCGCTGCACCTACTGCTTTGCCGGGACCGGCCCCTTTGGCGGTGATCGCAGCATGATGTCGGAGGAAGTTGGCCGGCAAGCCATCGATTTTTTGATGACCCATTCGCAAGGGCGCCGTCATGTAGAGATCGATTTTTTTGGCGGCGAGCCGTTGATGAATTTGGATGTGGTTCGTGCTCTTGTTCGCTACGCCAAGGAAAAGGCGCGGGAATACAACAAGATCCTGAAGTTGACGTTGACAACGAACGGTGTACTCCTCGATGAGGAAGCAGGGCGCTTTCTCAATGAGGAAGGGTTGTCGGTGGTGTTATCGCTCGACGGGCGCCGGGAAGTGCACGATCGGATGCGTCCCTATGTGGATGGAACGGGATCGTATAACGAAGTGCTGCCCAATTTGCAAGCGTTTGTGGAATCGCGAGGGCATCGCGACTATTACGTGCGCGGTACTTTTACGCGGGAGAACTTGGATTTTGCCGCCGATGTACTTCACATGCACGATTGCGGCTTCCGGGAGCTGTCGGTGGAGCCGGTGGTGGGCGATCCCGGTGAGGACTATGCGCTGCGGGAAGAGGATCTGGCGGCGATGGATAAGGCTTACCGGCAACTGGCCGAGGAAATCTTAGCCCGGCGGGCGGCGGGCCAGCCGATGCGCTTTTTCCATTTCGAGCTCGACTTAGCCCATGGACCGTGCTTAGCCAAACGGCTTTCCGGGTGCGGCGCCGGCAGCGAGTACATGGCCGTAGCCCCCAACGGCGATTTGTATCCCTGTCATCAATTTGTCGGGCAAGAAGCCTATCGTTTAGGTTCGGTGACGGAAGGCGTGCAGCGTCCGGCCCTGTCAAGGCAGTTTGCCGAGGCCCATATCTATCACAAGCAGGATTGTCCTACCTGCTGGGCGCGCTTTCTCTGCTCTGGCGGCTGCCATGCTAACAATGCCGGCGCCAACGGCGATCTGCTGATACCGGCCCGGGGAAGTTGTGCCCTGGCCAAAATGCGGCTGAAATGGGCGCTTTATGCCAAGGTGCTGGAAGGGGCAACGGAGCGGTAACGGGCCTTGGGACGGGCATTGTCGATTGTGCATAAGATTACTGCTGGATTTAAGGGAAAATTGTACATGTTTGCGTTTACGTGTCCTTTGAAGCTATGGTATAATCGGGAAGGCAAGGGGAATCGCTGGATGCGATACACTCTTGTTCGGCACCCGGTTTCAAAACATACGCTAAAGGTGATCGTAGGCGAAGTACGTCTGAGTCGTGGGTCGTTTTTGGTGGGAAGGGGGCACAAATGTTCGGAGAGAAAAAAGGTTTCGATTTTTCAAGTGCCTGGTCGGCGCTTCAAGACAAAATTCGTATCGGTGATTGGCAGGAGCAGTTGGCGCATCAACCGGGGGTGGAGTGGCAACGACAACCTTGGGTGAAATGGGTTGCCGTTGGCGCGACCATGCTTGTGTTGGCCGGTGGAGTCGGTACGTTGGCTGTACGTGGATCGGTAGGTGGCGAAAATGCCGCTGTTGCCCAGCAACTTCCGGATCACGTCGTCCGTAAGGCTTGTCAAATTGTTTTGGACGGCAATCCCGCGTTTATCGTCGCCAATCGTCAGGAAGCCGAGACGCTGATCAATGACGCAGTTCACTTTTTCTCCTATGGCCAGTGTGGTCCAGGGATGGAAGTAACCGATGTCAAAGTCAAGCAAACGGTGACCTATCAGGATGTCGATGTCACCGGTGATCGTGTGCTGTCGACGGAACAAGCGAAAAAACTGCTCACTGAAGGCAAAGAAGATAAGCTTCGCTATGTCGTGCAAAAAGGGGACACCTTATGGAGCGTGGCCACCAAAAACGGCATGAGTTGGAGCGAACTGCGTAAGGCGAACACGCAATTGGTTAATGACAATAAGCTCAAGATCGGGCAAGAGATTTTTCTTAACCGTCCGAGCTATTACTTAACTGTCGTTTCTACCTATAAAATTTCGACCGAAGAAGATGTACCTTATTCGACGAAGGTGGAAAAAGACAAAAATATGCGTGCCGGTGCGGTGAAAGTGAAGCAAGAAGGCGTCAAAGGCCGTAAGCTGGCGACCTATGTGGTGACCAAAGAAAATAACTATCAAAAAGAGCAAGATCTTGTGGCGGAACAGACGCTGAAAAAACCGGTCGATCGCATCGAAGTGCGGGCCGATCGGGTATATATTGCATCGCGCGGCAGTTCCAAAAGCTCCAGGAGCTCCAATGGAGAAGGTACATATTCCGGCGGTGGCAGCGGCCAGCTTTCCTGGCCGACAACGACGCGGCGAATTTCTTCGCCCTACGGTTATCGGGGTCGTGAGTTTCATCCGGCCATTGACATTGATCTGAATACGGGCGATCCCGTCTTTGCGGCTGCCGAAGGCGTGGTTGTATCGGCCGGTTGGTCCGGCGGTTACGGCAAATGCGTGGTCATTGACCATGGTGGCATGAAGACGAAGTATGCCCACTTGTCGCAGATCAACGTCGGTACAGGCGAAACGGTCAGCCGTGGGCAAACGATCGGTCTTGGCGGGGCAACGGGCCGTGCAACCGGCAGTCATCTGCATTTTGAAGTACAAGACGGCGGTACCCGCAATCCCATGGGCTACGTGAATTAACAATTGAATAAGCGCAACGCAAAAGACCTCCCCGTTGGGAGGTCTTTTTTCAAGAGGCTCCCTTGAGGTCTTTTCCAAGAGGCTCCGTTGACAGTTTTCGGAACCGGTTTTTATAATGAGGTTATCGCTTACCCTCTGTGGGTATGTTACGGGGGATCGAGAGAATAAGGAGTGGTTCGTGTGATCGATTTTGCTGGAATAGCGACAGTGGCCATTGTTGGGATATCCGATAAGCCGGAACGGGCAAGTTATCAGGTAGCCAAGTATTTAAAATCCCAAGGCATGCGTGTGATTCCCGTGAACCCGATGATCGAACAATGGTGCGGAGACGTTTGCTATCCCGATGTGGCGTCCATTCCCGCGTCGATCGCGTTAGACGGAGTTGATGTTTTTCGTAAGTCTTCCGAAGTACCGCCGGTGGTCGAGCAAGCGATTGCACGGGGCGTTTCATTCTTATGGTTGCAGGAGCAAGTTGTCCATGAAGAAGCGGCAGCGGCCGCAACAGCAGCGGGTCTGCAGGTCGTCATGGATCGCTGTATGAAAAAAGAATATGCGGCGTGGCTGGAGCGTGAGCAACCGGATATTTATGATCTCTTGATTATCGGTGCCGGCCCTGCCGGCATGACGGCCGCGCTCTATGGGGCCCGTGCCGGGATGCGCACCGCCGTCATGGAAGGCGTCATGCCGGGCGGTCAGGCGGCCAACACAGCGATCCTGGAGAATTACCCGGGCTTTGTGGAGCCGGTGGAAGGCCCGGAGTTGATGCTGCGGTTTTTAAGCCAAGCCCAGCGATTTGGCGCCATTTATCTTTCGGAAGAAGCCGCGTGTGTGCGCTTGACCGGGCACCTGAAGCGTGTGATCAGCCAGCAGCAAACGCGCTATGGCCGTACGGTGATCATTGCCACGGGAGCCAAACCGGCCACCTTGGGCATACCCGGTGAAGATCGGTATTACGGACAAGGCGTTTCCTACTGCGCCACCTGTGATGGCGCGCTCTACCGGGACAAAAAAGTCGTTGTCGCCGGCGGCGGCAATTCAGCCGTGGAGGAAGCGCTGTTTTTAACCAAATTTGCCCGGGAAGTGGTGTTGATTCATCGCCGCGATCAATTGCGGGCAACGCAAGTGATTCAAGACCGCGCGATGGAGAGTGAAAAACTGTCGATCCGCTGGAATACGGTGTTGGAAGCCATTGAAGGCGATACACTGGTACGGCGCGTGCGGACGAAGCATGTGCAGACCGGTGAAACCGGCGAAATCGATTGTGACGGTGTGTTTATTTTTATCGGTCAGCGTCCGGAACTGGAGTTTATCGCCGAAGATATCGCGACGACGGAAGAAGGCTTTATGGTCACCGATGGTCAGTTGGGCATCGGCATTCCCGGCGTGTTTGCTTGCGGTGATGTGCGCGATACGCCGCTCCGGCAAATCGCAACAGCCGTCGGTGACGGTGCGCTGGCGGCGACGATGGCTGAAAAGTATCTGGCGGCGCAGCGTGGATAGGTGCACGGTGGCATGGTGATGATCCTTAACGTAAGGAAGTCGTAAGGAAGAACGGAAGTGAGGAACAGCAATGTTATGGGGTAAACAAGGGGGACGTCGTGCCCAGATGATCAAAAAAACCTTAGCCATCCTTGTGGCGGTAGGTTTGGTTGGCAGTACCATGGCCGGCATCTTTTATCTGCCGGAAAGTACACCACCCGAGGCGGCCACACCGGTCAATGACGATGCGGCACTGGCGAACCTGGAATCGACGTGGTTGAATGAGCTGCCGGCATTGGAAGCGGCCACCAAGCAAGCCGGCGCGAAGGGCCAAGACTGGATGGCCCTGGCCAACAAGCGCTATGATCTGGGCGAACTGGCGATGGAACGCAACCAGCCCGAGGCTAGTTCCGCTTATTACGCCCAGGCCGTCGAAGCCTATCAGCAGGCGCTAAAGCAACTGCCCGATGATGTCAATGCTAGGGTGGACTTGGCAACGGCCGCTTTTTACAGTCAGCAGTTGGATGTGGCCGAGAAGAATTTTAAGCAAGCCTTGGCCAAGGATCCCAAGCACGTACAGGGCCAAATCAACTACGGCATTTTCTTAGCAATTGCCCGCCAGGATGTTCCGGCTGCCAAGGCGGTCTGGGAACAAGCGTTGGCCGTCGACCCGTCGGCACCGCAAGCAGCACGCTTTAAGCAGATGATTGCCTGGGCCGATTCGATGCTGGCGAAGCCGCAAGGGCAAGCCGGGGCCGGTACCGGTCAGCCGGATTTATCGGGACTGCGCAACGAACCGGCCGCCAAGTAGCAGCAAGAACCAAAAAAGGCACGCCAAGAACGCGTGTCTTTCTCTTTTTCCTGGCTG
Organism: Heliophilum fasciatum; assembly: GCF_004341395.1. Classification (GTDB taxonomy): domain Bacteria; phylum Bacillota; class Desulfitobacteriia; order Heliobacteriales; family Heliobacteriaceae; genus Heliophilum; species Heliophilum fasciatum. The sequence continues at coordinate 13,848 of NZ_SLXT01000034.1, read as the reverse complement.
TTAAGCAGGATTCCGCGGAATAAACGAGAATAACAAGTGATTGTGGCAAAACGTTAATAGATGGAGTTTTGCTCGTGACAGCGCGGAAAGGGGAACGATACTCGTTGGGTAAACTGATCGTTCAGGGGGGAACTCCCCTGGAGGGACGAGTGTCCATAAGTGGTGCCAAGAATGCGACTCTCGCTGTCATGGCTGCGGCCATGATGGGTTGCGGGGAGACGATTTTAGAAAACATACCGAATATTGTTGATGTGGAAGTCATGATGGAGTTATGCCGCGAACTGGGCGGTGAAGCGAACTGGCTCGAGCCAGGGACGATTCGCATGGTCTTGCCGGATTCGGCATCATGCAAGACATCCTATACGCTGGCCAAGAAACTGCGGGCGTCCAATTTATTGCTCGGTGCATTGATCGGCCGCTTTGGTTGGGCGGAAGTTGCCTTGCCCGGCGGCGATAATATTGGCTCCCGTCCGATGGATCTGCATATTAAAGGGCTCTATTGCCTGGGTGCGGAACTGAAAGTGGAGCATGGCTATATCCGGGGCGGTGTGATCGGTGGCGGCAAGCGCTTGACCGGGAACAAAGTCTATCTCGATTTCCCTTCCGTCGGTGCTACGGAAAACATCATGATGGCCGCCGTACTGGCCAAGGGGCAGACGATCATTGAAAACTGTGCCAAGGAACCGGAAATTGTCGATTTGGCCAACTTCCTCAATGCCATGGGCGGACGGGTGCGCGGTGCCGGGACCGATCTCATCCGCATTGACGGTGTACAGCGTTTAGAAGGTGTACGCTATGCGGTGATTCCCGATCGTGTGGAAGCCGGCACGTACATGGTGGCAGCGGCGGCAACTCGTGGGCGGGTAATCGTGGAAAATGTCATCCCGACGCATCTTCATGCGTTGTCGGCGAAACTGCGGGAGATGGGCGTAACGGTGGAGGAAGAAGACGATCAAGTGCTTGTGGATGGTCGGGGAGAATTCCGGCCTGTCGATATCAAAACAATGCCCTATCCCGGCTTTCCGACGGATATGCAATCGCAGTTGATGGCTCTGTTGGCATCCGTATCGGGTACAAGTATGATCGTGGAAAATGTCTATGAAAATCGCCTGCGCGTCGTCGATGAATTACAGCGCATGGGTGCCCAGATCAAAATAGAAGGTCGCACCGCGATTATTGATGGGACTTCGGAACTGACCGGTGCCCAAGTCAAAGCGACGGACTTGCGGGCCGGCGCGGCGCTGATCATTGCCGGTTTGATTGCCGAAGGGGAAACGGAAGTTTCCTGTATGTATCATGTCGATCGCGGCTATGAGCATCTGGAGGAAAAATTACGCTCCCTGGGAGCGAAGGTACGCCGGGTCGAGTCGAGCAGTAAGGCCTAGCCGGTGGGGGAGGTGATCGGAAGCAAACGTGGACATTGCAATGAAAATGAGCACAACGACGGTGACGCTCCCCGCCGGGGAACCGTTGACGATAGCGCGCGTTGCCGATGTCAATGCGCTGGTCGATGCAGCCCAAGAAGTCGATGAGTTGCCCTTTTGGGCGGAGCTCTGGCCGTCGTCCATCGGCTTGGCCGGCTATCTGGTCGAGCATGTGCGGCTCCGGGACGTTCGCTTGTTGGAGTTAGGTGCCGGGTTGGGACTGGCCGGCATTGCGGCGGCCCGTGGCGGCGCCGATGTAACCCAAACCGATTTTATCCCACAGGCGCTGAGGTGGGCGGCTTATAATGCTAAGCTCAATGGCGTGCAAACGACGCTACTGGAAGCGGACTGGCGTTGCTTTCCCGATATTGGTCTCTTCGATGTGATTATCGGGTCCGATATTTTATATGAACCTACCGTACATGATGATTTGCTGGCCTTGTTCCGACGCCATCTGACCGCCCAAGGCGCCATATTCTTGGCCGATCCCGGTCGCGCCCATGGCGATAAGTTCATTGAACAGATGGGCAAAGCGGGCTGGAAAGTCGATGCAAAGCAAATTACAGCGCAACTGGACGGCCGGCAAACAGCGGTGACCGTCTATCGATGCCGGCGGAGGACACCATGCGTTACACGACCTTAGCAAGCGGCTCCAATGGCAATTGCACTTATGTGGAGGGTAACGATACACGGCTGCTCATCGATGCCGGATTGACGGCAAAGCAGTTGGAGCGGAACATGGAGACACTGGGCATTGATCCCGGTTCGATGGATGCCATTGTGGTTACCCATGAGCACATCGATCATGTGCGCGGCGTCGGTGTGCTGGCTCGGCGTTATGGACTGCCGATCTATGCATCGGCAGGGACGTGGGGGGCCATGGCATCCATAATTGGCAAAATCAAACCGGAACAGATCAAAACGCTGGAACTGGAGATGTTCTTGGAGATCCGGGGACTGAAGCTGGAAATTTTTCCGACACCCCACGATACGTCCGGCTCCATCGGCTTGACCGTTTCCGACGGCCGCCGGCGTATGGGGCTGGCCACCGACAGCGGCTATGTGACGCGCGGGATGGGGCGACGTTTGCTGGGCTGTGATGCGATCATTTTGGAAGCCAATCATGATGTGCGCATGCTGCAGGAAGGTCCCTATCCCTACGCGCTCAAGCGGCGTGTGGCCGGGCAACAGGGGCACTTGTCGAACCGGGCCGCCGGTGAAGCGCTGGTCAAATTTTGTGAGCAGGGAACACGACAGGTGTTACTGGCCCATCTCAGCGAGACGAATAACCGGCCCGAACTGGCCTTGGAAACCGTCGCAACCTGTTTGCGTGACGGTGGCTTTGCGGTGGCCTTGACACTGACCAATGATCGCTGCGGTGATGCGATAGCGCTGTCGGTTGCCCCACGGTATGATGCACACCCGTTGGTGGCAGTCTAAAGAGAGTTATTGTGTGATGGATGTGGATGCGAGAAAGGGCGGAGCGCTACGATGGATTATTTCGAAGAAAACCAGCCGGGCCGCAAGCGCCGACCGGGGTTGTTTTCCTACTTTGTAGTAGCTTTAATCGCAGCATTACTGGGCGGTTATTTTTCGCAGACCTTATTCAATGCTCAGGGTGGAGCGAGAATTCCCATACCGGGTATGCCCGGCGGTAGTACGGATAAAAGCGCGCCGCCGCCTTCCGGTTATGCTTTACCGCCCCAATTGCCGGAAACGACGATGGTCGCCGGTGAGACGAGCCGCATTGCCCAGGTGGCACGGTCTGTGGGACCGGCGGTGGTCGGGATCTCAAATCGGGTCAAGGTGCGGCAATTTTTCGGCGGTTCGACGATCCGGGAACAAGGCAGCGGCTCGGGCGTTATTTTTGATCCGGCCGGCTATTTGGTGACGAACCACCATGTGGTGGCCGATGCGGCCGAAATCGTCGTTTCCTTGGCTGATGGACGGACGACGCGGGCCACCATGATTGGCTCCGATCCCAGCAGTGACCTGGCGGTGCTTAAGATCGATTTAGAAAACCTGCCTGTCGCCAAGTTCGGTGATTCGAGCAAGGTACAAGTGGGTGAGTTGGCCATCGCCATTGGCAACCCCGGCGGTAAAGAATTTGCCGGCTCGGTTACATCCGGCATTGTTTCCGGCGTGAATCGCCAACTGAATACGGGGGAAGGCAGTTATGCTTTCAACTTGATGCAGACCGACGCGGCGATCAACCCGGGCAACTCCGGTGGTGCACTTTTAAATGCCAACGGCGAAGTGATCGGGATCAATTCGATCAAGATCAATGTGCCAGGCTTTGAGGGCATGGGCTTTGCCATCCCCTCCAATCAGGTCATGCAGATTGTCAACGATCTGCGCAACACCGGCAAAGTGGCTCGACCTGCCTTGGGCGTGCAAACCAATATTGACGTCGATAAGGAATTGGCCAAACAGTATGGTTTGATTACCGAATACGGCGTGGTTGTCCAACCGGTACCGGGTGGACCGGCACAACGGGCAGGCATGCAAACGAATGATATTATCATCGCCATTAATGATCAGGCGATCCACAACCGGCCGGAATTGCTGCGGGAGCTCTATAAATACAAAGTGGGCGACACCGTGAATGTGACGGTGGTACGGGAGCAAGAAAAATTAACGTTACCGGTAACCTTGGGGGAAAAAGCGCAGGGGTAGCTTTTTCGGAGAAACCGGGCTAGAGAGAAAAGGAAGGGGTTCAATACAATGACGGAAGAACAAAAAAGCATGGCCCATGCCCATGGGCATGATGAGCATAGCAACGGTCATGACGCTCACGGTCACGATGATCATGGTCATGATGATCACGGCCATGGCGGTGGTGGCGTTAAAGAAAGCCCTCATCCCTGGGGTTGGGTGCCGCTCAGTGTCATACTGACGATGTTGCTGACGGGCCTTTTGGCACCGGCCATTGCCTATCAAGGGGTACCGGAGCCGCCGATGATGGCCGTCGAAGCCCAGACCAGCGGTGAAAAAGAAGTGCTTGGGGCGGTCGAAAATGCCTTGAAGGTGCGTTTTCAAGCGCTTTCGACGGGAAATCGCGAGTTGTTGCCACAAGCTTTTGGCAGCGCCGGTACCGGTGATGCCTTGACGGAAGAAGAAAGCCATTTTGCGCAATTTTCGCAGGAGTTTCAAGCGGCCGGTATGCGGGGGATGCCGCAAATTGCCATTCAGCCCTATAAGATCGAAGTAAGCGGCAACCGGGCAACGGTGGTGTTTGAATACCTGGCCATTTACAGCCAGACACCGATCCGCGGCGGTCATGCCTGGGATCTGGCCAAAGTGCAAGGGCAATGGAAAGTTGTCGGTAACGGTGCGTTTATCGACAGTCCTACGACCAGTAAAGTTACATCGGTGGTGCGCGACTTCCTGACGGCGGTGAAGTTCGATCACAAAGCCGATCTGCGTGGCCCCTGGGATAAAACCCGCGATCCCCTCGGCCTGGTAACGAAGGAAACGATTGAAAAGCTGGCCGGTCAAGGCGGTACCTGGGAAGTGGTCAGCGTGACCTTGTTCGGCAACCAAGGCCGTTCGATGGCCGCGCTGCCGACCGATGCCGATGTGGCGAAGGTGCTGGTGCGTAATGCCGATACGCAGGAACAATACCTGATGGTTGTGGCCAAAGTGCCCGAAGGCAACGGCCCGCTGGCTGCGTCGGAGTGGAAGGTTTATGGCATGATCAGTGAAAAGGACCTGATGCAGTCGTGATGCGCATCCGCTTAGTGGCGGTGGGCAAAATCAAAGAGAAATATCTTCATGAGGGCCTCCGGGAGTATACCAAACGCCTGGGGGCCTATGCCCGTTTTGAGGCCATCGAAGTCGCTGACGAAAAGGTGCCCGATCAGCCGTCACCGGCGGAGGCTGAGGCGATCAAAGCCAAAGAAGGCAGTCGGCTCTTGGCGGCGGCGGGATTTGACGCCGGAGGCACCGGGAAGGCCGGTAAGGCATCGGGTTCGATGGCTGCCCGCAGCGGCGCCGGGACGATCGGTGTGGCGCTCGATTTGCGCGGGGCCATGTGGTCATCGGAGGATCTGGCGAAACACCTGGCCGAATGGGGGCTTTACGGCACCAGTTCGGTGGTTTTTTTTATCGGCGGTACGCTGGGGTTATCCGATGAAGTGCTGGCCGCTTGTAAATATCGCTGGTGCTTATCGAAGTTAACCTTTCCCCATCAACTGGCGCGGCTGGTGGTACTGGAACAGGTGTACCGGGGATTCAAGATTGGGGCGGGAGAGACCTATCACCGCTAAGAAGGAGAAAATAAATGATGAGTGGTTTGCCCAATTGTCCAAAATGTAAATCCGAATACACATACGAGGACGGCGATCTCCTGATTTGCCCGGAATGCTCCTATGAGTGGACTGTAGGCGCAGAAGCCGAAAAGGATCAAGAAATAGTGGTCAAGGATGCTAATGGGAATGTATTGCACGATGGTGATTCGGTCAGTGTCATCAAAGATCTAAAGGTCAAGGGAAGTTCTTCGGCGCTGAAGATGGGCACGAAGGTCAAGAACATACGGCTCGTCGAAGGTGATCACAATATCGATTGTTACATTGATGGTTTTGGGGCAATGAAGTTGAAATCGGAATTTGTTAAGAAGATCTAGCGGATCACGGAAGGCCCTCCTTGTCGAAACAGGGAGGGCCTTTGTCATGGCTACGCGCGAAGCTACAGAGATTTTTGAATTAACAAAATACTCGCAATTGCTTGCATTCAAACGTGCTTTCGTATATAGTTGTTACACAAACCAAACACGGGAGGGGGACCTAGGTCGACGTAGGGGTAAGAAATCTGAAAATTAATAATACTACATCAAAGGAGAATTTTCTATGCAATCTTCAAGCCGCGGCTGGTTGGTTGTGCTGGCCGGTGTAGGGGTCAACCTGACCTTAGGTATCCTTTATACCTGGAGCGTCATTGCAAAACAACTAACCGAGCAGCTCAACTGGACAAATACGCAAGCAACTCTTCCTTATACCATTGCCATCGCTATGTTTGCTGTATGGATGTGGCCTGCAGGCCGCATGCAAGATAAATACGGAGCCCGCATTGTAGCCACCGTTGGTGGTGCCCTTTGCGGCGGCGGTTTAATCATCGCCAGCTTATCGCCAACGCCGTTAATGGTTACGATCGGGTTTGGCTTGTTGACTGGTTCCGGGATCGGGCTAGCTTATGCGGCTTCCACACCGGTCGCGATCAAATGGTTCCCGCCATCGAAGAAAGGCTTGATTACCGGGATTGTGGTCACCGGTTTTGGCGCTGCCCCGGTCTATGCGTCACCGCTGGCCAAATTTTTACTCGGTACATACGGCGTTGAAAAGTCATTTATGATCCTCGGCGTATCGTTCATGGTCATCAGCGTATTGCTTGCCCAATTGTTGAATCCCCCGCCAGTGACCGAAGTGAAACCGGCGGCCAATGCCGGTCCGGCACCGGTTACGGCACGGCAATATGAGGCCAAAGAAATGTTACGTACGTCGCAGTTTTACGCCCTTTGGGTTATCTTTATGTGCTCCGCCTTAGCGGGCTTAATGGTCATTGGCCATGCTGCCAAGATCATGGCGCTCAAAGGGGCCAACTGGGGCTTTGTGCTGGTGGCTGTCTTGGCGATTGCTAATGCCGGCGGACGGTTGATTGCCGGTGCGATCTCCGACAAATTAGGGCGCACGCGCACGATGTTCTTTATGTTCGCGCCTTCGGCAGCCGTATTAGGTATCTTAAGCTTCCTGAATTCACCGATGCTGGTTGCGGCCGCCCTGATCATCGTTGGTTTCGCCTACGGCTCCTCGGTAGCACTGATTCCCTCGGCAACGGCCGATTACTTCGGTACGAAGAATCTGGGCACCAACTACGGTATCGTCTTTACCGGATGGGGTGTTGGCGGCGTTTTCGGTCCCATGCTGGCCAGTTACATGGTGGACCTGACGGGCACCTATTCGACGGCCTATGTTGTTGCGGCTTTGCTTTCGGCGATTGCTGCTGTCTTATCGATTATGACCAAAGCACCTGTTGAACAGATGCAACTGCGTAAAACCGCATAACCAAAAAGCCTCAACCGAAGTGGTTGGGGCCTTTTTAATGAAAAGGCGCGCTCCTGATCCCCGGTGGGAGGAGCGCGCCTTTAGAGATCACACTACTTTAGCTTGCCGGAGACGGTGTTCCAAAAGCTTTGATCTTCAAAACCCAGGCGCCAGATGCCGACGCCGGCGAGGCCGTATTGATTGACGAGGTCGAGCTTATAGGCAGTAGATTGGGCGTTTTCGTACCAGACTTGATGGCTGAGACCTACGGAGTCGGTATATGTAAACCAAGGTGTTTTCGATAAGTCATCCCATTTGGGGGTGATGTTATATTGCGTCAACAGTTTGGGAACGGAAAAATAATTGACGACTTTCGTGCTCGGGCCGTACCAGTCGTAGCCGTAGGTGGCGATACCGAGCAGCACTTTGGTCTTGGGCATCGTCGTCAGTGTGTACTGGACGGCTTTGGTTACGTAACCGATGGAAGCGACCGCTCCCGGCGTGCCGCCGTAATAATGCTCATCGTAGGTCATGATCTGTATGTAGTCGGCGTACTGCCCTAAGGCCGCAAAGTCGAAGGCGCCGCCCCAGTTGGAGGTGGTGTCGTTGTAGACTTTACCGGGAGTGGAGACGATGACTTTCAGGTTCAGCGGGGAGAGGGCTGCTTTCATCTCTTTGATCAGTTGGGTATAGTTGGATCGGCAGGAAGCGGGGACATTTTCGATATCCACATTGACGCCGGCATAGCCGTACTTAGGTAAGGTGGTTTTTAACTGATTGATCAGGTTTTGCCGGGCCGTGGTACTGCTCAGCAGGGCTGTCGCGGTATTGGTATCGAATCCGCCGTTGATGAAGTTGTGGATGAGCGCGTAGGCTTTGAGCGATTTGGACTTGGCCAAGGTCAGGCCGTCGGTGGGTGGCGTACCGGTGATGTTGCCGAGGCTGTCCACTTTGTAGGTAAAGGTGGAAATGGCGTTAAAGGAAGCGCCGTAATTGACGAGGGAGTTGTAGGCGCTTTTGTCGCCGATGTAGTCAACAGGATAGTAGCCGAGGATGATCTTGGATGATGCGGTGCCGGTTTTGGTCACTTTTTTGGCGGCCATCGCCGGAAGGGGCATGAGCATCATGAAGGCAAGAAGCAAGGAAAGAGCCAGGCTCAGTTTTCGCTGCATCGTCGATGTTCCTTTCCTGTTTTTTCGCTGAGACAAAGGCGCTGCGATGTATGCAATCAAAATGTATCACAATGAAGCCCTCCTGCATAAGTAGGCCAGTGACCAGAATTGTTTGGTGACTGATACAATCGTTGGAACTACATCCGTTTTCACACCGTTCGATCATCAATGGCTCCGGCGATTCCGCAATTTTATTTTTTTTTGACCGGAAAAGGCGGTACCGGACCCGTTGTCGCTCAAGCGCAGCGGTGCAGCCTTTTTCCTTCCCGGCAAGCGATGCAACAACCGGTTCCAGATGAACAGGGCGATCAGTGCACCGTAGAAGGGCACCTGCAACCATACCGCCAGGCGATCGTTAATGGCAGTTGCATCCACGGTTCGTTGCGGAACGTAGGCAATACAAAGTGCAATGACCGCAAGTGGAAAAAGGTACGGGCGAAAATCAGGCGCTTTAATGCCTTGCGCCAGCACCAATGCCGAAGTATATATTCCCATCGCCAGGCCGATGGTGATGATAATCAGCCAGATAAAGATGAAGAGCGGATCGATTCGCTGAAAAAACGTCCCAAACTGAACGAGCCGGGCAATTTGATAAAGCGGAAAGCCCATCTGCTGGGCTGCCCGGATGGTAAAGCTCATCTGAAAGACGATCTGCGAAAAGATCATCACAGCGGCGGCAAATCCCAGCGCAACCATCATGCTGCGGTGCAATTGTCGTTGGCCGCGAAATAAGGGAGCAATGAATCCATAAAGAAAAAGTTGATTGTATAGCGAAGTGACTGCCAAGCCGGCCCCCAGGGTATGCATGAGGCCGTACCCCAGCCACGGGGACAGATGATCGAAGGTGCCGATAGCGGCGGCCGATGTTAACGCGAAGAGATAGATGACCAACAGGAAAGGAAAAAGAATCATCATCGTCCGTGATACGTTTTCCAGACCTTCGTAACATAAATAGAGATTCAAAAGCACCATGGAGATCAGAACCACCCCCAGCGGTGTTTCCGGCAAAAAGGTGGATAAGACAAATTCGCCGAAAATCCGCAGCTGCAAGGCGTAGAAGATCAAGAAGTAGCCTGAATAAAAGAAGCCGAACAAAAATTGTGCCGGCTTGCCCCCGAGTGATCCGGCGATATCCGGGAGAGAACGGCGGGAATAATCGCGGAGCAACGAGGCCAGCGCCAGGAGTACCAACACGTTGACGAACGCCGCAATCAGGGGGAGGAGCCAGGCAGCCGTCCCGGCGAATTGACAAAGCGTTCGCGGTAACACCAAAAATGCTTTTACGTGAATAAAGGCGCTGATGACGATGGCCACAGGCAACCATCCTACATGCCCTTGCCGCTTCGCGCCGATCATATTGTGGGTGCCGCGGCAGCGATCGGCCCGCGAGCGGCGATCGGCCGGTGCCCGGTGATCGAAAGCAGATATTTTAAATGATCGTCATGCACGGGCATCGTCAACCTCCTGGGTGCGCAGCACGAGCTTACGCTTACGGCGTTTCCCGTTCCCGCGGTTGAATCCGTAACCCGGGACGGCGAATCTTAATATCGACCGCTACGGTAACGGTAGCCTGGGCAAAATGTTCACGCCAGTTGAGTTCATCTAATTCCTTCATGGTGAGCATTTTGGTTCGCAGGAAGCGAACGAAATAAAAAGGATCGACCTTTTGGCGCTGGGCTTTTTGAATCAAGGCCGCAATTTGGCTTTGAATCTGACCAGCAGCGTAGGCTTCGAGGTCGGCGATCTTATCGCTGGACACATAAGGTTCTAAGGACTGGATGCCCAGGAGATTACCTTCCAGTGATAAGGCGATGTCAATGTGGGGAACATCGTTGACATCGGTGATCGTAATCTGCGGTGCACGGGTGCGGTGAAGTTGCAGCGAAAAAAAACCCAGCCCTGTCGGTGAAGGGAAGACCCAGATGCTCCTTTTATAGGTATCCCGCAGTAAACTGTAATCGCGTGTCTCCCAGCCGGACCACTTGTCGACCAGTTTTCCCTGATGGAAGACGGCGACACCGAGAAACTCGGAAGGGTTGCCGCCGGAACGGTAGAGCGGGGCGAGGGTTTTCCCGCCGGGCTCGGGATTTTCCGGTAGTTGTTGATGATATTCATCGGTCGGCAACGGTGCGTTGTTGTTTTCCTTTTTTTCACGCTCCACAATCGGGTTGACAGCTACGATGGGGAGAACCGCATCAACTTGGGGGCTGTCGGTTTCATTGATAAACTCATGGAGGGTGGCCATGCGAAAAAAACTGAGTTGCGGGACAAGGCGGGCCAAGTCTTCCGCATAGCGGGAAACGCTTTTTTCTAACACTGGGTCGGTCGTCAAAAAGATATGCCGGGCCGCTCCTTCCTTCGCAATCCAGATATAGGTGGAGCGCCGGAATTGGTGGTAGCGTTCAAAAACATCCAAGTACGGCAGGAGGCCTTCCTTGGCCAGTTGCTCACCGAATACGACGATGCGCAGGTGGCGAAAATCGATTTGCCGTTCAATGGTGGCTTCCGCAAGCGAGATGGCTTCGGGAACGGAACGGGCCGTCACAGTGAGGACTTTGGTCGTTCCCGATACGGTGCCACCGCCGGCTTTTTTTCCCGGGCCGGCTTCAACGCCGACGGGAACGGCGACGCGCAGCATCACGTCGATCTGGTTATCGACGCTCCGGTCGATACCGAGGGTCAGCACAAAGGCCAGTTGCTCCAGTTCATTGCGATCCCAGCAACCGGCGAGCAACAAGGTGAGGCAACTCAGTTGCAGGGTGAAGCATAACACGCGACGTCGCCAGGTCGGTTGCATCGTTTTTTCACCTCCGACTCCATAGTACGAGCCAAGGAGCGGCAACGACGGCCAACGCTAAAACATAGGTACCCACGGCGGCCGGCTTATGGTCGTTGCGCCAGAGGAACTGGCCGTACCGGAAGGTATAGAGTGCGATGGCGAGTACGGGAATGGCGATTAACAACATGGTCAACATCACGAATTATCTCACTTCTGCAACCGCGGTTGAATCCGTAATCCGGTGCGGCGTATTTTGAAATCGACGGAGACCGTAACGGTGGCTTGGGCAAAACGTTCACGCCAGGGGAGAGCATCGAATTCCTGCATGGTCAGCATGCGCCGTTGCAGGTAGCGAACAAGATCGAAGGGATCGGCTTTGGCTTTTTGGGCTTTATGAATCAGCGCCAGCAATTCTTCCTGGAGCACCGCCGTGACGAAAGATTCCACCGCGCTGATCCTCTCGGTCGATACATATTGCTCTAACGATTGGAGAGATACAAACTCCCCTTCCAGCGACAGGGCAATGTCCATGTGGGGAAATTTTTCCGAGCCGGTAAGCCCTATCTTTATGGGGCGAACCCGGCGAATTTGCAGGCTAATCGGTCCGGGTGCCGTCGGTGAATCGAAGTTCCACAGACCGATGCGATACGTGTCTTTTAAGAGGTTATACAGGCGTGTTTCTTGACCGGACCATTGATCGATCATTTTTCCCTTTTGAAACAGGCCGACACCGAGAAATTCGACGGGATTGCCGCCGGAACGGGCGAGGGGGGCCAGGGTTGTCCCGCCCGGTTCCGGATGGGGCGGGAGCTGTTGATGATATTTTTCGGTAGGCACCGGTTGGCCCTGGTTCTTACGCTCACTCTCGACAAGCGGAGCGATGCCGATCAGGGCGATGACGGAATCACAGTGGGGATGATCGGTTTCGTTTAAAAATTCGTGGAGCGTCGGCATACGGGAATAGCCTATACGCGTGGCCGTACGGGCTAGATCATCAATAAAAGCAGAACTATTTTTTTCCAATACCGGTGCATTCTCGAGAAAAAGACGGCGACCGCTGCCTTCTTTGGCGACCCAGATGTAGATGGTGCGCCGAAACTGGCGATATCGTTCCAAAGTATCCAAATAGGGCAGGAGTCCTTCGCGGGCCAAGGGCTCCCCGAACGCAACGACGCGAAGATGGCGAAAATCCAGCGCTCGTTCGACGGTTGCTTCGGCCAGGGCGATGGCTTCCGGCAGTGAGCGAGCCGTAACCGTGATCATTTGGGATGTTTGCGCTATCCCTTGTTTACTGGTGCCACGGTCCCCACTTGCTTGGAGGCCGCTGGGAACGGCAATGCGCATGGATAGGTCGATCTGGTTGCCTACACTTCTGTCGACGACCATCGTCACCACAAAAGCCAATTGCTCCAGTTCATGGCGATCCCAGCAGCCGGTGAGAAGAAAAGCAAGGCAGCCCAGAGACAGGAGGAAGAAGCGCCGGCGTCGTGGCCCGGTGGATTTCATCATTTTTTCACCTGAACGCGAGAAAATAGCCGGTTCCATAGCAGCAGCAGCAGAGGTATTACCAGGAGGGGGAGCGTTAACCAGATATTCAAGAAAAGGCTGAGTTGGATTGTATCGAGGAGTCGCAGGGGAAGATAGGCGATCGCCAGAGCGATGAAGGCCAGCGGAAAAAGATAGGGGCGAAAATCAGGGGCACCGATGGCCTGGGCGAAGGACAGGGCGGAACTATAAAGCCCCATGGACAGGCCAAGGGAGATGATGGTGGCAAAGATAAAGAAGAAGAACGGATCGATCCGTTGAAAAAACGACTCAAACTGAACCAAGCGGGACACTTGATAGAGGGGAAAGCCGATTTGTTGCGCCGTGTTGATGGAGAAGCACAGATGGAAAACGATTTGCGTTAAAGTAAATATACTGGCCGAAAATACCAAAGCGCTCATCATACTGCGCCGTAAATGCTTTTGGTTGCGAAACAACGGAGCGATCATTCCATACAAAGCGAGTTCCTTATAGAGCGTTGTACATTCGTGTTCGGTTAACCAAAAACATATTGGTAATTTAAGTCATTTAAAGGTTTTTTATAAGATGATGTCGAAATCATAAGCTGACATATCACTTGTGATGGAGGCGTCCCCAATGAAAAAACCTTCCCCAAAAACCACGGTCATCGAAGAAGAATTAACGCGAATTTTCCCATCCGAATGGATAAAAGAAACAGCAAGGGAAACGAAATTTATCAAACGATCCCGTGAAGTGGATCCTGTGATGTTCTTCTGGGCCTTAATTCTCAGTTTTGGTGTCGGCGTTTCCCGAAGTTTAGCGAGTATCCGGCGTTGCTACGGAAGTATGGCGGCCAAAGAGCTCGTCCCTTCGGCTTTTTACGATCGGTTCACACCGGAACTGGTTGAATTCTTGAAACGTTGCATCGC
>NZ_SLXT01000033.1 GCF_004341395.1 Heliophilum fasciatum | reverse complement strand
GTTAGAATTGGATATGCATACGGCGCGAAGTATCACTTTCAAAAAAGTCGCATGATCCTCCCTGGGGGAGATCTGCCCATTTTGAGGCAATGCCTTGAATGGGCGGGCCACACGACGGGAATACGGTGCGTTTTGCGGCTACTCACTTGATTAATTTGGAAAAAACACAGTTTCAACGAATACCATGCTTATTTTCATTAGGTTCCTAGACGGACTCTAATAGATGTCGTTGCGGAATCGCTGGATCGATGATGGGCGAGCGGTAAAGAAAATTTTGCTAACCCTTCTTGCCTGAGCGGCAGGATTTTTGCGATTTTTCGGGAATAGTAAAGGTGAGGACCTTGGTAAGAGAGACAGAGGAGCTGATGTTGCATGAACATTCAAGTCCGAGGTAAAAACATCGAGGTCACCCAAGCGTTGAAAGAGTATGTCGTCAAGCGCCTTTCCAAATTGGAAAAATACATCAATTCCCTTGGCGATGCCCGCGTATCTCTTTCCGTGGAAGGTGATCGACATCGCGTCGAAGTAACGGTACCGGCAGCGGATATGTTGTTACGGGCAGAAGAATCGCATGCTGACATGTATGCGGCGATCGATCTCGTTTTCGAGAAGCTCGAAAAACAGATCGGTGCCTACAAGACAAAGTTGCAGCGCCGGACGAAACACGCATCTCCACGGGAGGTTGCTCCCCCGTTGGATGATCTGGGAACGGCCGTGGCTGATGATGAGCCCCGTATCGTTCGTTCCAAGCGGTTCGCTTTTAAGCCGATGCCAGTCGATGAAGCCGTTATGCAAATGAACCTAATTGGCCACAGCTTCTTTGTTTTTGCTAATTCGGAGACGGAACAAGTCAGCGTGGTCTATCGTCGCAAAGACGGTAACTACGGTTTGATCGAACCCGACTTCGATTAAGAAATGGTCACGAGGGATGCCTGAGGGGCATCCCTTTTTTTGCTTGTCTCTCTTTTTCCACAAGGAGTTAATTGCGTAGCGAAGTTGTGAATGCTACAATGTAGATTAATGTGATCGATTGTCAAGGCGAAAGGGGTCTTGTTTTTTGTTTGGCTTTATCAAGAACTTGCTCGACGAGAATTCGCGGGAAGTTCGTAAACTCCAGAAAAACGTGGAGCGCATCAACGCGTTGGAGCCTGATTTTGTCCGGCTTAGCGATGATGAGTTACGGTATAAAACGGTGGAATTTCGCGAGCGCCTGGATAAGGGCGAATCGCTGGACAACCTGTTGCCGGAAGCGTTTGCGACGGTGCGGGAAGCAGGGAAGCGCATCATGGGGATGCGCCATTTTGATGTGCAGTTAATCGGCGGCATGGTGCTGCACCAGGGACGCATCGCTGAGATGAAGACCGGTGAAGGGAAAACGCTCGTCGCTACCTTGCCGTCCTACCTGAATGGGTTGACGGGGCGCGGTGTCCACGTGATCACCGTCAACGATTACTTGGCGCGCCGAGATGCTGAATGGATGGGGCAGATCCACCGCTTTTTAGGGCTCAAGGTCGGCTTGATTGTTCATGGGCTTGATTTTGCCGAGCGTCGTGAATCGTACCTGGCCGATGTGACCTACGGTACTAACAACGAGTTTGGTTTTGATTACCTCCGCGATAACATGGTGACTCATCCGCAGCACTTGGTGCAGCGGGAACTGAACTATGCCATCGTCGACGAAGTGGACTCGATTTTGATCGATGAAGCACGGACACCGCTGATCATCTCTGGTCCGGCCGATAAGCCGACGGAGAAGTATTATGCCGTCGCCCGCGTAGTGCCGCGCCTGAAAAAAGATGAAGACTATAAGGTCGATGAAAAAGCCCATTCGGTTGTTCTGACCGATGAAGGTGTGGACCGGGTCGAGCAGTTGCTGGGCATTGACAACTTGGCCGATAACTTGGAGTGGGCTCACCACATGACGCAAGGCCTTAAAGCCCATGCGTTGATGCGGCGCGATAAAGATTATGTCGTCAAAGACGGTGAGATCATCATCGTCGATGAGTTCACCGGACGCTTGATGTTTGGCCGCCGCTACTCCGAAGGCCTGCACCAGGCAATCGAAGCCAAGGAAAACTTGAAGATTCAAAATGAATCGCAAACCTTGGCGACGATTACGCTGCAGAACTATTTCCGCATGTACAACAAGCTTGCCGGGATGACCGGTACGGCCGCCACGGAAGAGCAGGAATTCATCCAGATCTATAAGATGGATGTGGTCAAAATTCCGACCAACCGGGCGCAGCAGCGGGTCGATCACCCCGATGTGGTCTATCGCACGGAAGAAGGCAAATTCAACGCTGTTGTCGAGGAAATTGTTGAATGCGCACGGCGCGGGCAACCGGCCCTCGTCGGTACCGTTTCCATCGAGAAGTCGGAAGTGCTTTCGGCCAAGCTGAAAAAGCGCGGTGTACCTCACCAGGTCTTGAACGCGAAGTTCCACGAGATGGAAGCGGAGATCATCAAAAATGCCGGTCAAAAAGGCATGGTGACCATCGCCACGAACATGGCCGGTCGCGGTACCGATATTTTGCTGGGTGACGATGTGGCGGAACTGGGCGGTCTTTATGTGATGGGTACGGAACGGCATGAATCGCGGCGGATCGATAATCAGCTCCGCGGTCGTTCCGGTCGTCAAGGCGACCCCGGACAAAGCCGGTTCTACTTGTCGCTGGAAGATGATCTGATGCGTCTCTTTGGCTCCGATAATATTCAAGGTTTGATGGATAAACTGGGTATGGATGATTCCATGCCGATTGAGTCTGGGATGATTACGCGGGCCATGGAAAACGCCCAGAAGCGTGTGGAAGGGCGTAACTTTGAGATCCGTAAACACGTTCTCCAGTATGACGATGTCATGAACCAGCAGCGGGAAGTGATCTACGCGCAGCGGCGCAAAGTGCTCAACGGTGAAAACCTCCGAGAGACGGTGCAGGAGTTCATCGAAACGCTCGTCAAGTCGCTTGTGGATCATGTGGCCGGCGACGAGAAATATTCGGAAAAATGGGATCTGCCGGCGTTGATCGCTTCGTGCGAAGAGGTGTTCCTGCCGCAGGGTGAAATCACACCCGATGAGTTGTCTACGCTCGACAAGGAAGAGATCATCGCCATCTTGCTCGAAAGCGCGCAAAAACGCTATGCTGAGCGGGAGCAGGTCATCGGTGCGGAAACGCTGCGGGAACTGGAGCGGGTGATCATGCTGCAAGTGGTGGACCATCACTGGATGGACCATCTTGACGCTATGGATCAACTGCGCCACGGGATCGGCATGCGTGCCTACGGGCAAAAAGACCCGCTTGTCGAATACAAATATGAAGCTTATGACATGTTCAATCAAATGATTGCCAACATGCAAGAGGAGTTCCTCAAGTATATCTACCGCGTCAATGTGGTGGTGCAGCCTACTGTCGAATCCGATGAGGAAACGATCCTCAAAAAAGCGACGGTCAACCGCAACGATGACACGCTGCCGCCGCAACCGCTTCGCGCCGAAGATACGACGGGGCGCAACGATGCCTGTCCCTGTGGCAGCGGCAAAAAGTACAAAAAGTGCTGCGGGGCGAAGGGGTAATTAGGCTGATTTTGATTGAGGTGAGCATCACGTGTTTAGCGAAGTAAAACGGGAACTGGCGGCGCTGGAAACGCGCTTGGATGAAATGAGGGCTTCTCTTTGACTTGACGGTCAAAGAGGAGCGCATCGCGGAGTTGGAAAACACGATCGCTGAGCCGGCCTTTTGGGAGGATCAGGAACGTGCCCAACAGGTGATGCAGCAGTTATCGGCCTTAAAAGCCAAAGTGCAAGCCTATTATGACTTGCGTGCCCAGTGGGATGATCTGCATGTTTTGCGTGAGTTAGGTGCCGAGGAAGCGGATCCGGCGTTGCTGGCCGAGTGTGAAGCGGGAATTCAGACGATCCAGCGGGAACTGGATCGCTGGCATCTGGATCTTTTGCTTAGCGGCAAATATGACCGAGGCAATGCCTATGTGACGCTCCATGCCGGCGCCGGCGGCACCGAAGCGATGGATTGGAATGAGATGCTCATGCGCATGTATGTGCGCTGGGGGGAGCGCCGTGGCTATACGGTGCGCGTGCTTGATTCGCTGCCCGGTGACGAAGCGGGGATGAAGTCGGCGTCGCTGATGTTTGTCGGGGAAAATGCCTACGGCTACTTAAAGGGGGAGATGGGCGTTCATCGCCTCGTGCGGATTTCGCCTTTTGATTCCTCGGGACGCCGCCATACGTCCTTTGCCTCCGTCGAAGTCATGCCGGAAGTCGATGCGGCAGAAGAAGTGCCGATCAATGCCGAGGACTTGCGCGTCGATACGTACCGTTCCAGCGGTGCCGGCGGCCAGCACGTCAACAAAACCGAATCGGCCATTCGGATCACCCACTTGCCGACGGGTATCGTTGTCAGTTGCCAGACTGAGCGGTCGCAGATCCAAAACCGCGCTTCGGCTATGAGCATGTTGCAAGCCAAGTTGAAGGAACTGCAACTGCGCGCCGAGGAAGAGGAAAAGAACCGGCTCAAAGGTACGCAGCAGGACATCGCTTTTGGCAGTCAAATTCGTTCCTATGTATTTCATCCTTACAACCTGGTCAAAGATCACCGAACAAGCTGTGAAGTAGGCAACGTTTATGCCGTCATGGACGGTGAGATTGATGACTTTGTCTCGGCCCACTTGATCTGGTCGGCCAACCGGCAAGAGGGGCAGGGGCAAGAGTAGGGGTGATTTTATAACTGAAGTGAGAAGGGCCACCTAGATGGTTTATCTATGGTGGCCTTTCTTTTTTATGGCTGTTGTACTGTGTTTTTTTCGGTTATGGCTATTTAGAATTAAGGTGCTTAAACCAAATTGGGACCAAATTCCGTTGGCAAACCGTATAAAAAGTGGTATCCTGAAAAAAATATCGAATCTATTGATTTTTTCTGATTCTGTTGTTTTGCTTTGTTGTTAGCGTCATCAATAACGTCTTTGCAATTATGCCGGTACCTTTTGATATTGCTTGGTTTATCAAGGGGGTAGTTTGACATGAACATAAGTCATAATTTATCGGATTTGGCCACACTGCGGAATATAACAAGTAACAGTAGCCAAATCAGCAAAGCCTTTGAAAACATTTCTACGGGGTTACGGGTTAACATTGCACGGGACGATGCATCTGGGTTAGCCATCTCAGAGAAA
Source organism: Heliophilum fasciatum (assembly GCF_004341395.1). GTDB lineage: Bacteria > Bacillota > Desulfitobacteriia > Heliobacteriales > Heliobacteriaceae > Heliophilum > Heliophilum fasciatum. The sequence continues at coordinate 21,377 of NZ_SLXT01000033.1, read as the reverse complement.
ATGCGTGGTCAAATTCGCGGGATGACCCAAGCCGCCCGCAACGCGCAGGATGGCATATCTTTAATGCAAGTAGCAGAAGGTGCGTTAAGTGAAATCCATTCATTAACACAAAGAATGAGAGAATTAGCAGTCCAAGCAGGTAATGACACTAATACAAATATTGATCACTCTTCTATCCAAAAAGAGATTAATCAACTAACCTCCGAAGTTGACAGGATCGCCAATGATACAGAATATAACAATAAGAAACTTTTAAACGCAGGCCCTCCGGCTGTTCTCTGGCAAGGAACTATAAGTACGTCCAATGCAGGTGATCTTTTGTTTCAGGTTGGTCCGAATACCGGACAATCAATTACTGTGCAAATGCAGGACATGCGGGCGAAAGCGTTGGGCATTACTGATAATGCAGGTCATGGGCTCGAAGTATCTACAAGCAGCAACGCATCAATCGCAATCCAAAAATATGATGACGCTATCGAAAAGGTATCTTCTTTCAGAATACAATTAGGTGCCTATCAAAATCGCCTGGAGAGCGCGCTTAGCAACCTAAGTTATGGAGATAACCTTATTGCTACTGAATCGCGTATTCGCAATGCCGATATAGCAAAAGAAATGATCAACTTTCAAAAAGGCAATATTCTAACGAAAGCCAGTCGTGCGATGTTTGCCCAAACCAATCAAGATCGCCAACAGGTACTACAACTTATTTCCGCTAATTACAGCGCTTAGTTTCGTCTGACACCAGCCCCAGTGGCTGGTTTTTTGTTCGATTTACTTGTTTTTTTTCGACAGTTTCCAAGAAGAATCGTGTATAATACTGTCGAAGCTTTGCGAATTAAGTTTGGCTTAAGTTCGGCAAAGCTGGCAGTGGAGTAGTAGCGAACGACAAGGATCTGTCCCCAGCATTACAGTAATGAGAGGAAGTATTCAGCATGGTGGATGAAAAAATGCAAGAATGCTTGGCCCGGCAGGCGAAACAAATTCGCCGGCATGTGATTGCCATGACACAAGCTGCTGGTAGTGGTCACCCGGGTGGTTCTTTGTCGGCCGCCGAAATTGTTTCGGCACTTTTTTTTGCCGAGATGCGGATCGATCCGCAAAACCCCGCCTGGCCGGAGCGGGATCGTTTTATTTTAAGCAAGGGCCATGCAGCGCCGGTGCTTTACGCGGCCTTAGCGGAACGCGGATTTTTTGATGTGGCCGAACTGGTCAACTTGCGTAAAACCGGTCATTTTCTGCAAGGGCACCCCGATATGAAAAAAGTGCCCGGTGTGGATATGTCCACTGGTTCGCTGGGTCAAGGCGTTTCGGCTGCCGTCGGTATGGCGCTGGGGTTGCGTCTTGATGGCAAGGATGCCCGTGTTTTTGCACTGTTAGGTGACGGGGAATTGCAAGAAGGCCAAGTCTGGGAAGCGGCCATGGCCGCCGGGCATTATGGCCTCGATAATTTAACGATTTTTATTGATGACAACGGCCTGCAGATTGACGGGCCTGTGGAACAAGTGATGAATTGCCGCCCCATTGAAGACAAGTTCCGTGCTTTTGGCTGGAACGTGTTGACCATCGACGGCCATTCGTTGCCGGCGATTATGGACGCCTTGGCGACGGCCAAAGCGACCAAAGGTCGCCCCACTTGTATTGTCGCCCAAACCGTTAAGGGTAAAGGGGTCTCTTTCATGGAAAACCAAGTGGGCTGGCATGGTAATGCACCGAATGCAGAGCAAGCGGCAACGGCCATGACAGAACTGGGCTAGAAAGAAGGAGGCAGATAATCATGACCAAGGTAGCGACGCGGGACGCTTATGGCCAGGCTTTGGCTCAACTGGGCGCCGAGAACAAGGATATTGTTGTCTTAGACGCGGATTTGGCCAAATCGACCAAGACGATTGATTTTGCCAAGGTATTTCCGGAACGTTTTTTTGATATGGGCATTGCCGAGCAGAACTTGATGGGTACGGCGGCCGGGTTGGCGGCGGTCGGCAAGATTCCTTTTGCCAGCACCTTTGCCATGTTTGCCGTGGGCCGCGCTTTTGAACAAGTGCGGAACTCCATTGCTTACCCCAAACTGAATGTGAAGATCGCCGCGACGCATGCCGGTGTTACCGTTGGGGAAGACGGCGGATCGCACCAAACGGTGGAAGATATTGCGCTGATGCGCGCGGTGCCGAACATGACGGTCATCGTACCGTCGGACGGTCCGGAAACGGCGGCGGCGGTGCGCTGGGCAGCGACGCATCAAGGGCCGGTGTACTTACGCCTTGGTCGGTTGGCCGTGCCGGTACTGCATGGCGATGATTACCAGTTTGTTCCCGGCAAGGCCGAGACGTTGCGCTCCGGCAGTGATGTGACGATCATCGCGACGGGCTTGATGGTGTCGGTGGCGCTGGAAGCGGCTGAAGCGCTGGCAGCCAAGGGCATTCAAGCGACCGTGCTCAATATGCCGACGATTAAGCCGATCGATCGGGACGCGATTGTGGCGGCTGTGGCGGCTACTGGTTGTGTGGTGACGGCGGAAGAGCACTCGGTCATCGGCGGCCTCGGTTCGGCCGTGGCGGAAGTCATGGTCGAAGCGGCGCCGGCGCCGATGGTCAGGGTGGGCCTGCAAGACTGCTTCGGTGAGTCTGGCAAGCCGGCGGAGCTGTTGGCAAAGTTCGGTTTGACGGCGGAACGCATCGCCGCAGCGGCACAGCAAGTGATCGCGCGGAAAGGCTAAAAAGGGATACAGGAAGTGGAAAAATACCGATTTGGCGCCGGATTTGGGGGGCGCCGAAAAAGGAAATGACGCTTTTTTGTCGAACAACCTTCTAGATGGAGGTTGTTTTTTTTATGATACAAATGTACAACGTCTCCAAATGTTATCCCAATGGGGTTAATGCATTAGTAGATGTCAGCGTAACCATTGAAAAGGGTAATTTTGTGTTTCTTGTCGGTCCTTCCGGAGCCGGCAAGTCGACCTTTACGAAGCTGATTTTTCGCGAAGAATTGCCCACGAGCGGTCAGATTCTGTTTGACGGCAAATCGGTGACACGGATGAAAGATTCCGAGGTGCCCTACTTGCGCCGGCAGATCGGCGTTGTGTTTCAGGATTTTCGTTTGTTACCGCACAAAACGGTCTTCGATAATGTTGCTTTTGCTATGGAAATTGTGGAGGCACCACGCCGGAAGATCCGGGCACGGGTGCCGCAAGTCTTGGACATGGTGGGCCTGGCGGAAAAGGCGAAGTTGCACCCTCACCAGCTTTCCGGTGGTGAGCAGCAGCGGGTGTCCATTGCCCGGGCGATTGTCAATGATCCCTTGGTGATCATCGCTGATGAACCGACGGGGAATTTGGACCCGGAAACGGCGCAGGAGATCATGAATCTGCTGTTGTCGATCAATGGTCGCGGGACGACGATCATCATGGCGACCCATGCGCGGGATATTGTCGATAATCTGCGCCGCCGGGTGATTGCGCTTGATGGCGGGCAGATTGTCCGTGATGAGGCCCGCGGTGGTTATGAAGCCGGTGATGACGGCGCTGCGTTTCTGGCGGCATTACCGAAGGTGCAGTCGGGTTTGGGCAGTTCCGGCAGTTTTGGTACTTCGGGAAGCTTTAGTAATCCGGGGAGCCTTGGTACGATGGGTAGACATGGAACGACGGGCGGCCTTGGAACGACGAGTGGCCCTGGAACGACGGGTGGTATTGGTCATCCGGCCGGTTCGCTTACTCCAAGCCCCTATCGAGATCCCCAGGGAGGAGACAGTGCCTTGAAGCCGAACAATTCTACCGATGACCCAGGGCGGGGGATGGCATAAATGAGAATACGCACCATACCGTATTTTATCGAAGAGGCTTTTCGGTCGCTCTGGCAAAATCGCTGGATGAGTGTCGCTTCCATGTCGACCGTGGCTGTTTCACTGATGATTCTGGGTCTTTCGTTGATTTTAGTGGTGAACTCCAACTATTTGGCGACGACGATTGAGTCGGAGTTGGAGATTGCCGTGATTCTCAAGGACGATGTCAGCGGGTCGCAATTAAAAACGGTCTACGACAAGCTACGTACCGAGCCGATGATTGAGCATGTGGTCTATGTGTCCAAAGCGGAAGCCTTGAGCCAGATGCGCAAGCAGCTTGGCGAACGCAGTGATTTTTTTCGCGCCTTAGGTGATCAGAATCCCCTGCCCGATCTTTTCCGGATCAAAGTCAAAGATGTGGCGCAAGTCGCTGCGGTGGCGGAACAAATCTCGGCCTACTCCGGTGTGGATAAGGTGCGCTATGGACAAGGCGTCATTGAGCGCTTGCTGAGCTTGACCTACTGGGTTCGCTGGGTCGGTGTCGGCGTCATGGGCCTCATTGGCGCGGCGGCGGTGTTTTTGATCGCGACGACGATCCGGTTGACCGTCTTTGCCCGGCGCAAGGAGATCAATATCATGAAGTATGTGGGGGCTACGGATTGGTTTATCCGCTGGCCTTTTCTGCTGGAAGGGACGCTCTTGGGACTCTTGGGTGCGCTGATTGCTGTGGCGATGACCTATGGGCTGTACATGCAAGTGGTCAGTTATGTCCACGCCAGTTTGCCTTTTGTACCCCTCCGCAATGATGCGGACTTTTTATTGTTGTTGACGCAAGTGCTCTTGGGCACGGGGATGTTCATCGGTGCCCTGGGCAGTTTGATTTCACTACGACGTTTTTTACGGGTGTAACGGCAGCTTTTAACGGTACAGGTATAACGGCAGATGTAACGGTACAGGTGTAACGACCCAAGTGTAACGGCACGATAAAGGGGGATTCAAGGTGGAGCCGGTCAAGGAAAGTCCACGGCGTCGGCAGATCGCCATCGGCATCATCCTATCGATGACGGTAGGGTTCGTAGGAACGTGTAGCTTGGGCGTGCAGGGGATTGCCTCGGCCGATGAGCTCAGTGAACGGCGGCAGGAATTAAACCGTGTGCAAAACCAGGTAGACAGTGTGCGCCGTGATCTAACGGTGAAAAAGCAGCAAGAACGGGATCTGCTTGGACAGTTGGCTGATGTCAAACAAGATATCAGCGGGACCGAGCGGGCCATCTATGATCTGAATCGCCAGACTCGCGATACGGAAGTCGGGATCATGCAGGCGCAAAAGGATATCGCCGAAGCGCAGAAAGACCTTGACGAGCGGGTCACCGTGCTAAAAGAACGGCTGAAAGATGTTTATATCAACGGCAATGTGTCTTACCTGGAAGTGATGCTGGAGTCGAGCAATTTTATCGACTTTTTGACGCGCCTTGATCTGATGCAAAAGTTTGTCGAGCAAGATGCCAAGCTGGTCCGGCAGATTGAAGCGCAGCAGCAAGTGTTGCAGGAAAAAGTCGAAGACCTGGAACAAAAGAAAAATATGCTGGCGCAGATCAAAGCCCAGGCCGAGGAGAAAAAATCGTTCCTCGTTTCCCGCGGCCAGGAGCATCAGCGCTTGCTTAATCAGGTCAGTGCCGATCGGGCCTTGATTGCCCGCCAGTTGGATGAGTTGGAAGCGCAGTCCAACCAGTTGGTCGGGATCATCCGCTCGCTGCAGTCGCAGCAAAAGCGGCCTAAAATGGGGACTGGACCGATGGCCTATCCCTTGCCTAGCTATGCGCCGATCACGTCACCTTATGGTCAGCGGATTCATCCGGTCTTGCGGACGTCCCGTTTTCATACAGGTGTTGATTTTGGCGCACCTTCCGGTACGTCGATTTTGGCGGCGCAGGCCGGTGTGGTCATTTTTGCCGGCTCGATGGCCGCTTATGGCAACTCAGTTATCATTGACCATGGTGGTGGTGTATCGACGCTGTATGCGCACCAGTCGGTCATCCAATGCAGTGAAGGGCAAACGGTGACGAAGGGGCAGACGATCGGTCGCGTCGGCAGTACGGGATGGAGCACCGGCGCGCACTTGCATTTCGAAGTGCGTGTCGATGGCAGCCATACGAACCCGATGCCATACATTGGCGGTTAGTCGTTTGATGATGAGAAGCGTTATATTTACCTTTTTGGGTGAGTATAAATTAAGGGGTACCAAGTGGAATAAGGTGGTTGAATCAATTGGCAAAACGTAAGGGCTTGATCGCGGTGGCTGCAGTTGTGGCCATTGTAAGTACGGTCGTGACAGGTACGCTTGTCGGGCTGGTCGTCGCGAATTATCAGCATCTGGGCCGCTTGGCGCGGGTGGTTCGTCTGGTGACGACAGAGTACTTGGAGCCGGTGACCATGAGTGGGCTCGTCGATGGTGCCATGAAAGGGATGGTCGCTTCGCTCAAGGACCCTTACTCCAGTTATATGAGTCCCGAGGAGTACAAGCATCTCTACGAGCAGATTCAAGGCAGTTTTACCGGGATTGGCGTGTATATCAGCAAAAAAGACATGAATAAAACGGTGATCGTGTCGCCGATAAAAGGCGGACCGGCGGACCGGGCCGGCCTTAAGGCGGGTGATGTGATTTCCAAGGTCAACGGCGAAGATGTCACATCCATGGATGTGGATATCGTTGTTTCGAAAATCAAGGGACCGGAAGGGACGGAAGTGGCCCTGACGGTGTTCCGGGAAGCGGAAAAGCGCTTTATGGATCTGACGTTGACGCGGGAAGTGGTCAATATCCCCGTGGTGACGGCGGAACTGGCCAAGCAAAATGAGCAAATCGGTGTGATCAAAATCGCGCAATTTAACCAAACGGCGGCGGCGGAAGTCGATAAAGCGGTGCAGGCCTTTATGGACAAAAAGGTGCGCGGCTTTATCTTGGATCTGCGCGATAACCCCGGCGGCGAACTCGATGCGGCGGTGGACATTGCATCGTACTTTGTGCCGGAAGGACCGGTTGTTTATGTCGTAGATAACCGGGGCGTCGAAGAAATTTATAATACGACGCATACGCAAATCGATCTGCCCGTCGTGGTCTTGGTCAACGAAGGTTCGGCCAGTGCTTCGGAGATTGTCGCTGGGGCAATCAAAGACAGCGGTACCGGTTCGCTGGTGGGCAACAAAACCTTTGGCAAAGGGATCGTGCAGTCGGTCATTCAATTGGATGCCGGTTCGGCGGTAAAGCTGACGACGGCCAAGTATTTGACGCCGAAGAAAAATGATATTCACAAGATCGGTATCGAACCGGATGTGAAGGTGGAATTGCCGAAGGATGCCAACGGTCTTGCGCTGGAAGCCAAGGAAGGCGAGCCGGATCAGGTGATGGAAAAAGGGATTGAAGTACTGAAGACGATGATGCCGCAATGAAGGTAAGGAGAGTCGATGGGCACTTTTGATCCGTGGGCCATTCTTGATTGGATTATCGGGGGACTTGGGGTGATCGTTTTTCGCCCCTTCGATTACCCGACGTTGTTTTGGCCGATTGTCTTTTTGGTTGTTATGCAGTACCGGCGCATGGCCCAAACCAAAGCCGATCTTTTTGCCTTGGCGCCGGAATCGATCTGGCGCCCGGCAGCTACGGCCGTTGGTTATGGGTTGCTCGGCGGTGTGATCGGGTCGTTGCTGACGTTGCTTTTTGGCATTACGATCTCCGAGTCGGGTTTTGTGTACTTGTGGCCGATTGCGCTGGTCTTGATGTTGATCAACGTTCGTTATATGTGTTTTGCGTATGCCGGCGGCTTGTTGTCGCTGGCGGCGCTGATCATGGGTTGGAATGATATCAGCGTGCCGCAGATCATGGGCATGGTGGCCATTTTGCACATGGTGGAGGCTTTTTTGATCTATGTCTCCGGGCACCAAAGCAATTTGCCGGTGTACTTGCGTCATCGCCGCGGTGATACAGTGGGAGCCTATAACTTGCAAAGTTTTTGGCCGATTCCTTTGTTGCTGTTGATGCTGATACCGATGGCCGACGTGCCGGAAGCGGCCAGGGCCGGTATGCAGATGCCGGACTGGTGGCCCCTTATCGCACCGTCGCTGCCGGCGGGGATGACGGAAGAGCAATTGATGTTTGCACCGCTGCCGATCGTGGCCGGGCTGGGCTATGGCGATCTGGCCTTGACGCGATCGCCGCTGGCGCAGTCGCGGCGCTCGGCCCTGGCGTTGGCGGCCTACAGCTTGGTGCTGCTGCTGTTGGCGGTGCTGGCTTCCCATGTGCCGGCAACCGCTTTTTTGGCGGCGCTTTTTTCGCCGCTGGGCCATGAGGCGCTGATCTTGTGGTCGCAAAAAAGGGAAATGGAAGGGGCGCCGCTGTTTGTGCCGTCGCCTTTGGGTGTGCGCGTCTTAGGGGTGAGTAACAATTCACCGGCCAGCTTGATGGGGTTGCAGATCGGTGATGTGATTTGTCGTGTCAATGGGATGGATGTGCGGACAGGTCGTGATCTGGCCGTGGCGCTTTCGTGGTCGCCGAGCCGGGTGGAAGTGGAGTATGTGCCTTGGACGGAGTCGGGGGAGTCGGTTGAGTCGCCGGAGTTGAGTGGGTCGGTGGGGCCGGGGGAAGCGCCTGACTTGAGAGGGTCGCTGGGACCGGTAGGACCGATGGGACCGGTGGGAGCGCTGATGGGTTTCGGTGGTGCTGTAAAGTTGCCGCGAGGTTGGAAACGTGGGCGGATCAACAAAGACTGGCACGAGCCCTTTGGGGTGATTGCGGTACCGGGGCCCGATGATGATCCGCTGGTCACGATCAACGGCGACAATCCGATCTGGGAGAAGCTGATGTCGCTGTGGCGGCGGGAAGCGAAGTGAGCCATTTAAACAGCAAAAGACAGTTCCTATGGACCAAATTGGCCAGGGAACTGTCTTTTTTTGTTTGTGTTTTGCGATTGTTTGTATTTGTGTTTGTTTTATCTTTGGTTATTTCGGTCGTTTGATCCCGCCGCGGCGCTTTAGGCCAAAGCCGTATAAGTAGATCTCGGGTACATTGATGCGTGTGTCCAGTCGTTCTTCGGCGATACCTAATTGGATAAGGTAGCGTAAAATGCTTTCGGGTTGATGATTGGGTGGATTTTTTTCACCTTCCCATTTGGTATCTTGAATGGCTTGGAGAAGGAACTTTTTTTCTACCGGTACTTCTAGCCCATGCAGCGTCGGTGTTATTGCTGCTAACCAGGGATACCCTTCGCACAATTCTTGGATGCGCACCTTTGAGGCTTCTATTAATGCACCTTGGAGTGATAAAGGCTGCAGGAGGCGGGCTTCCGGTAATTGGTCGGCGTTGAAACTTTCTTTTTCGCGCTGAGCCGCCAAGGCAAAAAGCTTCAAAAAAGAGCGGGGGGTGATACGACCGTCGGCATCTTGCAGATGATGGGGTATCCAGCGAAAGGTACTGCCGCGCCTTGGATTGGCCCCCATGTATTCGCCGATCATCTGTTCCGTCAGTTGCTGAAACAGTTTTTCGTCTGTGCCTGGGAGCCAGCCGAGAACCGGATCTTTTGTCGATAAGAGGCCGGGAATCGACTGAAGATACTCTTCCATACCTACATTCGCCATCGAGCGCACCAGCAATTGATATAGCCAAGGCGTTGTCCACTCCAAGCGGATCTGGTGCGCCTTAAGTTTAGCGGCATCGGGAAATTGGAGGAATTCATCGCTAAAAAGGTCGGTGCGCAGAAAGATTTTGGGTCGAATGCGTTCCCAGCGGCGCCAACGATCAAGCCAAAAAGCGAGCAACCCACATATCGGTTCGACCAACTCGGTAAAGCCCGGGGTTAAACGATCAATTTCATCATAGGTAATAAACAGCCATTGATCGGATTGGAGTAGGCGTTCATCGACTTCATCGAGTAAGGCGCTTATTCCTTCGAATTGGTCCCTGACTAGGGGAACCCAGCTTGCAATTTCGTTGAGATGATTTTCGAGCCGTAGTCGTAGCGGTTCATTCAGTTGATCGAGGCATAATACGCCTGAAAAACTTTTGCCCTCATCTTGTTTAACGTAATGTAATACACTCCCCAGCAGCAACCCAACCCAGAAAGCACGCCAATCCAATGCGGTGGCTTTTGCGCCAAACTGGCTGACGCTATCTTGAAGCGGGAAGCGGTTTTCTTTTTGCTTTGTTCTCCCCAAGCTGTTCACCCAGTGGGTTTGATTAAAATCAGCAAGTGCCCGACTACCTAGTTTTTTGATGAGTGCCTGACGTCCTTGGGCCATTCCTAATAATCGAAAAAATTTTGTCTTGCCGCTTCCCCGTCCACCAAGAATGAGAAGGATATCGGGTTCCAACGCTCGGCGATGATCGGGCAAAGGGAGGATGGTCTGCAAAATCGCTGTATCCGTTTCTAATTCCGATATACCGGCCGGTGATATTTTTGATAATAATGTAAGGAGATAACGTTTCCCCTGAGCATCCAGAGCATCCAAGACAAGTTACCTCACTTTCGGATCAATTTCTTTCCAAAAAGATGGCAAATTCGTTCGGCCAGCTCTTCATAGGAACCTGTTGTAAGCGAGGAAACGAGCCATGCCAACCGGGCCGCCTCTTCGGGGGTTTCATCACGGGCGAACAAAACGATATCACCTTGTAAGAGTTCGCTCCACTCTACGACAACAGGTATATGGGGGGGAGTCTCATGAGATACATTGACCATTCCTGCTTCGGACAGTGTATAGTAATTATTGTAAAAAATGTCCTCGGCTTTTTCCCGAAAGGCTTGTCGCTCAAGGTTTGCGCCTGGTCTGCTCTGTGGTGCGGCCATGGCCTGTACGAGAATTACGGGAAGTTCCTCATCTTGTTTGGCCAGGGGACGAGCTAAGCGCCAGATAACGTGGGTTAAACCTGCCCAGGTTTGACGGGAATGATTACCGATCACAACAGCAGCGTGAGCGAGGTTCGCTACGGCTACACCTCCGAGATCGTGAAACCCTGCTCGGGCATCAAGAAAAATAAAATCAAAGGAACCGCCAATCTGGGCAATCTCATTCAGCATCTCGCACAATCGTTCATCAAGTTGCTTATCAACGATGTGCTGAAAATCAATTCGGGCGAGTTTTTCAAGGTAATCTTCATCGACAACACCGGCTGGTAATAGTCGCAATGGCTCGCCGGCATCGCCAAGAAGTGTTTGATCGGTAATTGTTTGGACGTGAGGACGAACGGACCAGGAGGAATCATGAATCGGTTTTTCCAGCAGATAATCAAGGACTCCTAATTTGGTTGCTTGTGGTCCATCGGACTCCGGGGAAAAAAGTGTCGCTAAGCCCGGCGCTTCTAAGTCCATATCGATCATGGCTACGCGATGGCCGTAACGGGCCAAGGTTAGGGCGGTGGCTGCGAGCGCAGTTGTTCTGCCAACGCCCCCCTTATATGAAAAGAAACTGACAACGGCGGGCTTTTCACCGCGATCTACCGCTTCAACCGGCCATGGTGGATTACCGGTGCCTGCTGCAGTCCACACTTCTTTGGCGATGCGGCGCTCTAGTATATACCAATGGGGCTGAGTGTTTTCTTGGTTCCAGGTAGCCGAGATACGCTCTTCTTGAATCAGTGTAATGAGGAGTTCGCTTGCGTTTTGCGTACCTGAAATCCAAGTATTGCCGGAGTAATAGGCGCCAAGTTTGGAGGAGAGTTGATTTTGCAGGTCGGTCCAGATTTCTTTGTCGTTTGGTACGTCTTTGTGTGGTTCGATAAAAAGGCTAATCTGTCCATGAACATCACGGATGATCGTTACGCTGTCTAAGTATTGCTTTGTAGAACTGGATTCAATGCATTCTTTGGTTGCCAGCAAGGTTTGAGCAAATGAGATAATCATGATAGCAACGCCTCACTTGGAATTAGTCCGTCTAATACCAATCGTGGGATAATCTCTTTGTGGATTTCTCTTGCTCTGTTCACGGCTTTTTCGGCTTCCGACTGCGTCCAGAGATTTGATTGTGCATATCTTCTGCCTGGATGGTTTTTTTCCAACACCGTGCCGGTGGTTTTTGGCAATCGTGTTGCTGCTTTAGGAGAAACTAAGCGTAGTTCAGTCAGGGCGCTTTCTTGTAGTTTATTTAAGTTGTGGCCATAGTCTCTCGTTTGTTTTTTGCCCTTATATATTTCCACTAATGCTTTAAGCGTGCATTCCACAACATAACCGGCTAGATAGACGGCATTATCCCAGCGCTGTAGATCGCATAACACTTGGGCGTCGTGTAAATGCCTGGTGGCGGCTTGGGCAAAATAATCGGCCATTACTTTTATACCCCCCATTACGCTCCTTTATTGTGTAACGCTCAATTAGGTTGATTTTCACGCTCTCATTTTACTAAAATATGCAGTGCTTAACCAGAGATATGGTGTAAAGCGTGTTTCGCCGCGGGGAGTGGATTTGTGTTATATGAAGCACCGAAGGGAGGAGCTATCTGTGCAAAAAAATGATCGCCCCAATGACGGGGCGATCGGCAGCTACGGCAATGGTTGGGTTCCCGGTTCCGTTCTTGACCGTCCAATAAGCGAAAGGCTATGTACCTGAGAAGCTCTCTAAAGTGTATTAAAGCCAAGTGAAAAACTGAGGATTCCCAGACTTTGTCCGATGTCAATGTTGCGCACTTCCGCATGAGGCGGTGCATGGAGGATAACTGGGGCTACATTGATGATGTGGGTAATTTGGCACTGAAGTAATTGTTCAAGAACGGCTTGGGCTTGATCGGCAGGAACGGCGATAACGCCGATGGAGATCGGGTGCTCTGCGGTGAATTGGGCCAGATCGCCGAGGGGATAGACCGGCGGCAAAGGGTGTGAGTGACCGTTTTCCCGATCAGCGTACGCTTGCCACTTGGCCGGATCAATATCAAAAAGAGCGAGCGTATGAAAGCCCCGGTCACGGAGGAGGGGATACTGGGCGATGTAGTTGCCTAAGCGTCCGGCGCCAACCACAATACAAGGGCAAACTTGGTGGGTACCAAGCAGCTTATCGACCTGGTCGCAAAGGGCTGGGACTTTGTAGCCCACGCCACGGATGCCAAATTCACCAAAGTAGGAGAGGTCTTTGCGCACCTGGGCCGGTGGGATACCGACAAGTACGCCAAGTTCGTCAGAAGAGATGATATCGAGGCCGTTTTTGGTCGCTTGATTCAAAAAGCGCGAATAGACAGAAAGGCGAATCACGGTGGGTTCCGGAATTTTACTAATTTTCATAGCTGCCCTCCATCGTGTTCTGAGGCAAAAGTTCGTGTAATTATTAGTACAATATTTAGTATAAACGTGATCTACCTAATATGTCCACAAGGTTGCCTGTGGTAAGAATTTCATAACGACGTAATGCAACGGCCCAAGGACATAGAAAAAAAGAAACTCGTGATCGATGGGATCACGAGCTTCTTTTTGGTCTTGGTGCTATCACTTAGGCGAGGATAGCCCGGGCCAATTCTTGTTGGATTGCCTCGGCTTTGGCCACATCAAAGTCCACCGACAACGCTGCTGTAAGTGAAGCAAAATAGTCGTCGATTTGTTGCCCCGTATTGTGCAGCACCGTTGCGAGGATGCGCTGGAGTTCTTCGCTATAATGGGTGCGCATTTGCTCCGTGGCCGCTGCGATATAGGCATCAGCCGGCGCTTGCAGCTGGTCCTCAAGGGCTTGGCGGAACTGATGACGGCCGCTGCCTTCGAAAAAGTCTTTGGGATTTTTGATCTGGCCCAACAACGATGCTGCCGAGGCGGCGGCTTGGGCAAATTGATCGCCGGGAAGCGCCGATGTCTGCAGCGGTTGCGGTTCATACGGTGACAAGGGGCATTGCGGTACTTTGAGGGCGATTTGCTGGGCCAGTTGTGCGCTGAACTGCTCGGCGCGGCGGTGAATATAGGTTTCGGTGCGCAGTGTGGTGGCGCGCAGTTCCTGGGCCAGTTCGCGCTCCATGGTCAGGAGCAGTTCAGAAAAGTTATGTTGAAGAGCTTTTTTGGTGATCGCACCGCGCGCGTCCTGTAATACTGCGGGGTTAAAGTAGCGGCCGAAGATGTCGCCAAAGCGGTAGAAAAGACGTTGTTTGACGTAGTAGAGTAATTCCGCCACTTCCTGATGCAGCCGCTGGGTTTCATTAGCTGTGCGTGCCGATTGCAGGAGGTGATGAATTTCTCCTTTGGTCGCTTCGTAGGTGGCGCGCTTGATGCGGCGTGAACCGGCATCGGAGTGAGCGGCGGCGATCATTTCATCGAGACTGCTGAGGCAACGTTGCAATTCGCCTTGGGCGGCCGTTACGGCGATTCCGGTGAGGTCATGCAAGGTAAAGTGGTAGAAGTCCTCTTCCAAGCGCTCAAAACCGGACAGGGTCAAGACTTTTCCGGCTGGGCACGCTTCCGCTGTCGGTGGGCATGCCTCGCCGGTGCTGATGGCGTTTAAGGAGACGCAGCGTTGCAGGTAGGTTTTGGCGAGCGATGCCGTCAAGGGGCCGGCGGCGGCCAAGCGGGCCAGCAAAGCGGCTTGGCTGGATACGGCATAAATGCGGGGATTGCGAATGCCGCACTCGTTGACGCGTTCTGTCACATGGGTGACTACTTCCTGCAGTTCATCGCCGGTTTTAGCCAAATCAGCGGCGTTGACGAGGAAAAACATTTTGTCCATGGCAAAGGTATCTTTAACACGGCCAAGCTGCATGAGGAAGTCGCGGTCAGCATGGGAAAAGGCGCTGTTGTAGTAGGTGACAAACAAAACGGCATCGGCGCTCTTGATGTAATCGAAAGCTACGCCAGTATGGCGGGCGTTGATCGAATCGGCACCGGGGGTATCAACGAGCATGATGCCGTGGCGGGTCATGGGGCAGTCGTAATGCAGTTCGATCCATTCGACAAAACAAGCTTTTTCTTCGCTGGCGACATAGTCATTAAACTCATCAAGATGGATCATCAATTGCCGGCCAAGATGCTCACGGACGGCACGGAGGCCCCGGACGACGGCGAGCAGGAAGCTGTAATGAGGTTTGGCGGAAGGATGAATATCCATCGGTGTTAAGCGGTCGATTTTTTGCAGCGCTTCATCGAGGGAAGTCGCTTCTTGGTCACAGGCTTTTAAGGCGTTGATCACATCGGTGGTGATGTCCTCGAAGCTTTTGAGTTGCACACAAACGCTGCCGTGAGGATGGTCTGCTGTAGGCGGCAGGATTTTGTTGATCGCTGCTGTGGTAGGGTTCGGCGACACGGGGAGGACCATTTGGCCGAGTAAGGCATTGGCCACGGACGATTTGCCGGCGCTGAAGGCGCCAAACAAAGCGACGGTGAAACGATTGGCGGCCAAGCGATCGGCCCGTTGCGCTAGGGCGTCCGAGAGGTGATCGAAGCCGGGCAGCGGTGCGATGATCTCGGCGCTGTGGCGTAAGGTGGCTGCAGTGGTCGCAAGGACGCTGTTCGACGGTGAGGGGGCGGGACCGTCAGCGGACTGTCCTTCGGCGGACCTTGATGGGGAGAGCGACGGCGTCAACGTGGAAGGGGCTGAGGTGGTTGTTGCCGTGGCCCCTGTAGAACTTGCCGCCAAAGTGGTATCCGATGTTTGCTCGGTTTTGCCGCTTTGGATGGCTTGGCCGAGGGTGGATAAGGGGGATGTATCCAGTTCAGGCCGGAACTTGAGCAGATCTTGCAGCACCGGAATGGGTCCTACGTTGGTACTGAGCATGGCCGTGAGACGCTGTTGTTCGCGGCGATTTTCTTGTTCGGCTTTTTCCAGGCGGTGCAGCGCTTCGACCACTTCGGTTAAGGGCGCCGCTTGGGGCGTCAAAATGGCCAGTGCCGCTGTGGACTGGCGGCGCGCGGCAAGCACGGCTTCATCAGCCAGGGCAAGGGCTTCACGGCGAAAGACGGCTTTGATCGCGTTAGCCAGATCGCGGGTGAAATTATGGACGTACTCTTGGCTGAGGGTAGCGCCGTCGCGCAAGACACTATCAATCAGCGACGGTTCCCAGGTGACACGAAAGGCTTGGGTGGCTTCCATATAGGCGCTGTCGGTCAGGCCCTGCGCTTCCGCCGTTTTGGCCATGGTATCGCGGAGGTGCCACTCGAGTTGTGTGCTCGCTTGCTGTTGTAACTCTTGATAGAGCGCAGCTTGGCGTTGTTCAATTTCTTTGCGTGTTTTATCGCCGCTGAATAAAAAGCCGACTTTGAAGCCGGGGCTGCGGCTTTCAATGTATTTTTCAACCAACTGGGTAACGGCAAAGGGGGTAAGGCGAGCATTGTCAATGACGTGACGGATTTCCGCTTCCAAGGCTTCTTGCAAAAGCACCGGTCGCTGTTCTTGTTCATTGATCTTTTGCCGCAGTTGATTGTAGTCCATGATCGTTTGTTCGAGGTCCGCGCATTGATCCAGTAAGGCTTGGTCGGCTTGGCGCGCATCGGCATTTTTGTTGGCGAGGCGACGAACATGATCGTCTACCAACTGGCGGGCAGCGGTATAGACGGTCGCGCTGATGACGTCGGCTTGGTGCTGAAAGAGCGCTTGGATTTGTTGTTTGAGCGCGTTCCACTGGTTTTCCGGATGCTCCGGTTCGGTCACCGACGTAAAAAAGAGGCCGTCGGGCTCGATACCCCAAGCGGTGAACCCGGCTAAAGAACTACGCTTGAAGTAGGAAAAGTCTAATTCAAAATCGCAGTGTTTATCGATCTGGTTGATCACCAGAAACACCGGCTTGCCTCGTTCTTTGAGATATTTGGTGAAACGAAAGTTCACTTCTGACTGGACGTGATTATAGTCCATCACGTAAAAAACGGCATCGGCGGCGATCAGGGCCGGATCTTCGGCTAAGCGGCGGGCGCCGTCGATGGTGTTAATCCCCGGTGTATCGACGAGAGAAACGGCAGAGTGGCACTGTTCAAAGGGAACGTGGATATTGATATGTTCGATTTGTTCGCCGTCAAGGCAATGGGCTTGTACGTCATTCAGGTCAGTTTGGAGATCGAATTCCATCACTACGCCTTGCCGTGAATGGACTTGCGCCGGTGCTGTGCCGGGGCGTACCGTAACGACGTTGGCACTTGACGGTGTGGGACGCGAAGGAAGAATATCTTGGCCAATCAGTTGGTTGATCAGCGCCGATTTACCACCGGAGATGTGACCGCAAAAAGCAATCCCCAGTTCCTGTTGTTCCAGCTTGTGAAGCAATGCTTCCATACTACGGGCTGCTAGATCGTCTTCATTGGCGCGAAAAGCTTCGGCCAAGCGGGGAAGACGATGTTGCAAATCTTCTAACATATTAAAAGAACACCTACCTGCCTAAGTTTTTGATATGGTCATAGCAGCGCCGAGAGGAGAGGTCTTTTTAGGGACGGGCGCAACGCTTTAGCTAATAAAGATTATTGTATCATAATGGTAGCTCACTTTTCGCACCCCTTGATACAAAAAAAGCATTGCCGATGGCCCAAGTCAAAATGCGACCTCCACAAGAAGGGGTCGCATTTTGCGTAACATTTATGAAGCCAATACGTTTAAGTCTCAAATAAAGAATATTGTTTAGCGTTGGCAAGGCTGGCGTCAACATATTTATTCGTACTATCCAGCCGTATAACGCTATGATTTTGCAGCGCTCTTTCTAACCAGAGGGATGCTTGTTTTTCGATTACGTTAAGCGTTTGCGCTAACTCTTCTTCCGTATGGGGTGTTTTCAATACAGATTTTATTGCGGGCCAGATAAGGTCAAACACGTCAATTTTGCTTGGATGGGTTGAGATTGTACTCAAGGTGGCGGTAGGACCATTGCTGTTCTTCTGTAACCAATTTAGGAGCGTTCCTTGCCGCATACGGAGAACTGCATCGGCAACAGGGATTCCACCGAGGGAAAGCAGTTTTTGGTTGCCTTCCGGTACGTGTGTACCATCACGAACAAAAAGCGGCACCCATTGATACTTTAAATTTTCGGTAGCGCCACTCCATGTTCCGCCTTTCAATGATGAAGAAACAATAACGGAATAATCGCTTAAGCCATAAATATACTTATTTCTCGCCATCGCATTGTATGATTTAAACGGTGTCTTTGGCGGTAATGCTGATAAGAGTAATAGCTTTCCGGCCAGGAGTTGGTTGCGAATCTCTTTACGTCGAATGGTTGCTTCTAAACCTTCGGAGAGAATCGAAATCACCAATCCGTCATTTTGCAAGGCTGCATTCTGTGCAATGCTGTCAATCCCTCTTGCGCCACCGGATACTAAGAGCAATCCTTCCTTGGCACAACGGTGCCCGAGCATTTCAGCAAAACGAATACCTTTTTCGTCGACATCTCTTGAACCGGCAACGGCGACTGCGGTTGTCGGGGAAAAAAGCAAATCACGATTTCCTGAGCCAAAGAGAACGAGTGGACATTTCTGGCCAAGGCGCTTTTTAAGTTTGCTGGGATAATCCTTTTCCGCACGAGTCGTTATCCATATACCCAAGTTCGATAATCTGTTTAATTCAATGGATAGTTGACCGCTGCGCGATAAAAGAAACTCGATTCGGGTGATTTGAGCGGAGGGAAGGCCAATGGTTTCTGCCCAGCGCCCTGATGGAATTTCGAAAAAACTTTTGGGGCGAAGTTGACGTGTGATTAATTGCTGCGAAAGTTTCTCCCATTCGGAAGGAGTGAGGGGCTTATCGTTTGTTTCCTGGGCAGAAGGTATTGCCAGACTTGTACAGAGCAGCAAGATGGCCAAACTGTCAGTCGACAATTGCTCATTCATTAGTCAACATCTCCTCCACGGCTGGCATCGGCAAGAGCAAATGGATAAACCGGACCGCTTCCTGCTTGCAACAATTGTACACCACAGACCGTAAAAGTCCAACGGGAGTCAACGACATCGTCAACGAGGAGTACTGGACCACTAGGTACAGAACCGGCAATCTGAAAGGCATTGACGATATTTGCAGCTTTATGTTGACTGTTTTCCATGTTTTTTTGCGGTTCGGTGTCGGTTGGCTTAATGAGAATGGGAAGGAACGGCAGGTCGAGAGATGCAGCCAATCGACGGGCATAATCAGAGACCAAGGTAGGTTCGCGACGGGAAGGCACACAGGTTACCCAGGTCGGAGAGGGCTGAGGGCACCATTTTTGTGTAATCATCGCAGCCGCGGCAGTAACCAGTTCCTGCGGAAAATGGTGATCAACATACTTGCCTGACCGGACCAGCGGACCGTAGCCGCTGTCGTTGTAGACACATAAAGCGCGGCCGGGCTGATTTTGAAGCGTAGCGGCAATCCGTCCTCGGTGAGTTCCAGCCCCGCCGATCGGCCACATTTTTCGGGGGTGAATCACGATATGGCTGCCTCGTAAAAAGTCGATAGCTTCCAGCCGCAAGGCCGATGATATTTCTTCGGGAAATAGGGGAGCACCGGTGCAATTGGAACATTTGCCGCAATCATGAGCATAGGGATCATTTAATTCCCGGGCGATAAAAGACATATAGCAACTATCCAAGCCTTGATATTGCTTGATCTTTTCCCATTCCCGATATCGATTGGCAGTAACCTGATTCATCCGAGCAACATCAGGGTACCATGGATTGATGGAACGCAGATATTGGGTGGTGCTTCTTCTTTCTTTATAAATTGCCTGGTCTAATTCGAGAAACTTCAGGCATTTTTCAACTGAGCTTTTTGATTGATTTACGGCGGAAAGAATACTATTGAGTGTTAGACCTTCATCGGCATTTTCCACTACTTGCAACACTTCACCCATGTTTTGAAGTGTTGGAAAGGCCGTATTGATCATGTGTTTTTGAATTTCTTCATCTTCATTGCCTACCAAAAGAATCGCATATGCTTGATTCAATCCACGTCCGGCCCTGCCGATTTGTTGGTAGTAATTGACTAAATTCATGGGGGTTTGATAGTGGATGACAAAACCAAGATCCTGTTTATCAAAGCCCATGCCCAGAGCAATCGTAGAAACGAGAACTTTGATCTTGTTATTCATAAGTTGATGTTCACGTTCTATCCGTAAACGTCTGTTCTCTTCGTTATCATCATGTAATCGTGAGTGATACTCGTAGGCAGCAATCCCTTGTAACTGTAACCACTGGGCGACTCGGCGGCAGTCCGTAATGGTTGAGCAATAGATGATGCCGGAATGGGGCATGGTAGGAACGTATTGCGCTAGCCAGGCTAATCGTTCTTCTTGCGTGGGGAGATGCATGACCTGAAGACATAAGGATTCCCGCATCAATGGACCGCGCAGGATCTGTAACTCTTCGCCAAGTTGTTCTCTTATATCTGCAACGACACGGTCATTCGCCGTAGCGGTCGTTGCCAACACAGGTATATTGGGCGCGAGTCCTTGAATTAACCGGACAATTCTTCGATAATCGGGCCGAAAGTCGTGGCCCCAATCGGAAATGCAATGAGCTTCATCGACGACAAAGAGGCCGATGGCGTTTGTTAATTCCCGTAGCATCCCGATAAATCGTTGATTTCCTAATCGTTCTGGCGTGATCAACAAAAGATCTATGCAGTCATTATGTAATTCACGTTCGATAGTATCCCATTCATCGGGGTTTTCGCTGTTCATGACGACAGCATTGATACCCAGTCGTGATGCAGCGTCTGTTTGGTTGCGCATTAAGGCGAGTAATGGGCTGATTAATATGGTCGGGCCGGCACCTTGCTGCGATCTCAATATTTTGGTTGCTAAAAAGTAAACCAGGCTTTTGCCCCAACCGGTTTTTTGGACAACTAATGATTTCACCTGGCGTAATACGAATTCGATCGCTTCCCACTGATCGGGCTTGAAGTTAGCATCTGTTCCATAGGCTTCTCGTAATAAGTGCAGACCATATTCCTTCATAGAGCAGACCTCCAAAATATGTTTTTCTATAATTATATATTTTAATTGTTTTTTGCAAAAGACGACTGGTTAGAGCTAACGACAAAGCAAGGGTGAGTGTGTTGCATAGGTGAAGGTTGTAGGCTAAGACAGCTTGGACCACAGGCCTGCCTCATATTTTAAGGGTGCGGAAAGTGAGTGGTAGGGTTGTCGGATAGGAGAAACGGTGGTGTCGGCGCAGTGTCGGTGGTGAGGGCGGGAGGTAGTAGCTTGATTAAGCGATGAACAGGCAACGTGCGGGGTATGGATGCGGAATGACTATGCGATAAAATAAGAGCTGGAAGGGAGCAATCAATAAAATTAAATAAGGGGTTGACGATCTCGATGTGTAAGTGATAGAATACTCATCGCCGCCAAAAACGACGGTTACGGATTCGAGATGGCTATTGATTCGAAAAGATAACTTCACAAAAGGATAAAAAAACCTCTTGCGAAGCTCGAATGAGTATGCTAGAATCTATAAATGTCGCCGCAAGTTGAAGCGAGACGAACGATGTCGATGAATAAGCCGACTACCAAGTCAAAACTAAAAAGTCGATAGTGAATGTTTCGAGTCAGCACGGGGCACAACTTGGTCCTTGAAAATCAAACAGTTGGAAAAAGCGTGATAACCTTATTTAATGAAATTCCAGTTAGTAAGTAAACGAGCTTGACTCGAACACTTCATATTTTATGGAGAGTTTGATCCTGGCTCAGGACGAACGCTGGCGGCATGCCTA
>NZ_SLXT01000032.1 GCF_004341395.1 Heliophilum fasciatum | reverse complement strand
GTACGGTTTGCGGCTATTTTCTTGATTAATTTGGAAAAAACACGGTTTCAACGGATACCATACTTGGTTCCATTGGGTTCCTGGACGGACTCTAAGAGATCACGAGCATTGACGGTACCATAAGCAACCTTGCCGGCTAAACGTTCTAGATCATAGACCGCTTTTAATTCGGCACGTAGATCCTCACGCAACAGTCCGTCATCAACGAAGGCTGCTACCATGGCTTGACGCTGCCGGATCAGTTCTGCCTGCAAAAGTGGCTGTTCCAGCCAATGCTTCAGTAATCGCCCACCCATCGCCGTTACCGTACGGTCAAGAACACTGAGCAGGGAACCCCGCCGCGAGCCCTCGCGCATCGTTTGCGTAAGCTCTAAATTGCGCCGCGTCGCCGGGTCGATCCGCATAAAATCTTCCGTCGTATAGGAATACAGATGGGTAATATGGGGCAAGCTTGCCTTTTGGGTCTCCTGGACATAGCGCAGCGTCACAGCCGCTGCTAACAGGGCTACAGGCCACTGTGCGCAACCATAGGCCTGGAGGTGAGCCACGCCAAAATGACGCTTGAGCAGTTTCGTCGCTTGATCGACCGTCATTCCCTCGGCCGGGTAGGCAGCTACCAAAGCGCCTTGCTCTTTCCAGGGAGCACCAAAACCAGGCTCCTGCGTTATCAGTGCCGGATGGAGCAAAAGTTCTTTCGGAGAATAACGAGCAATCTCGCCATGAACACTGCTTTCTTCATCCAAGCGCCAGCGGGTCACTCGAAAATCACCGGTCATGATATCCAGTGCCGCCAATCCCCAACCGTCATCACTGCGAGCAATCGTTACCAGATAGTTATTGCTTTTGGCTTGCAACAGTTGCGTATCCATCAAGGTACCCGGCGTAACCACACGAACCACTTCACGGCGTACAATCCCTTTGACTTGCGTAGGATCGTCCACCTGTTCGCATACGGCAACTTTATAGCCTTTGGTGACCAAGCGAGAAATATATCCCTCAGCACTGTGATAAGGCACACCACACATGGGAATCCGCTCTTCTAAGCCGCCGTCGCGCCCTGTCAGCGTAATTTCTAATTCACGGGAAGCCAAGCGAGCGTCGTCTCCGAACATTTCATAAAAGTCACCGAGGCGAAAAAAAAGCAACGCATCAGGGTTTTGCTGCTTGATCTCCACATATTGCTTCATCATCGGAGTTACGGCTTTCATCTCGTTATCCTCCTGCGTTTACATACAAAAGCTCCGGGTCACCCCAGAGCCCTCCAGTTACTTATCACTTCGCCAGTTGTTCCCCCAGCAGGGTCCACGTACGGACTTCGTTAATTTTCACGGCAACGGTTTGTCCAATCAACTGATCATCGCCAGGGAAAACGACGATCTTATTGCTGCCGGTGCGTCCCGTTAAGCGGGTCGCATCGTTCTTACTGCGGCCTTCAACCAGTACATCGACCACTTGTCCTAAGAGCCGTTGATTGATGGCCAAGCTGATCTCATTTTGCAGCGCCAATAACTGTTGAAAACGATTGCGTTTGGTTTCCCCGTCAATCTGCTCTGGCAACTCCGCTGCCGGTGTGCCGGAACGCTTGGAGTATAAAAACGTGAAGGCATGATCAAACTGCGCTTTCCGCACCAAATCAAGCGTGTCGGCAAAATCTTCATCAGTCTCTCCGGGAAAACCGACAATGATGTCCGTCGTCACCGCCAGATGGGGTACAGCAGCACGCAGACGCCCCAGCAGCAGCAAATAATCTTGACGTGTATAGTAGCGGTTCATCGCTCTTAATATTCGATCGCTACCGGCTTGTACCGGTAAATGAATATGCGGACAAAGTGCCGGTACTTCCGCCATGGCAGCAATCAATTCCGGTTCTACATCTTTCGGGTGCGATGTCATAAACCGAACTCGTTTGATGCCTTCCACCTGCCCTACTTGCCGCAGAAGATCGGCAAAAGACAAGGGGTTTTCCAAATCCTTGCCATAAGAATTGACATTTTGTCCAAGCAAGGTAACTTCTTGCACACCTTGCACTGCCAGGGCGGTAATTTCGGCGATCACATCACCGGGCAAACGACTGCGTTCACGTCCCCGTACATAGGGAACAATGCAGTAACTGCAGAAATTATTGCACCCATACATGATCGTGACATGGGCTTTCAATCCATTCGCTTGACGGGCCGGCAGATCCTCGTGAATCTCACCTTCTGTTGTCCAGACATCGATCACGCGTTCACCCGATTGCAAACATTCCGTCAACATCTGGGGCAACCGGTGTAAATTATGAGTGCCAAAAATCAGATCGACGTAGGGATAACTGTTGCGCAACTTTTCCACCATATGCGGTTGCTGCGCCATGCAGCCACCTACCGCGATGATTACACCCGGATCGGCCATTTTATATTTACGCAGTTCGCCGATTTTACCAAGAATCTTGCGTTCTGCCGATTCACGAACACAGCAGGAGTTGACCAAGAAAATCGCCGCTTCTTCAGCATCCTCTGTCGCAACATAGCCCATATCCTGTAGAAACCCTGCTAACGTTTCCGAATCCCGTTCGTTCATTTGGCAACCATAGGTTAAGGTAAAAAAGCCTTTTTTATCAGTACTCATTGTTCATCCTCAATTGGTGTTTTACTTTCATCCTACTATTATACCCTGATGCTGCCTTGTTGAAAAGAATCGAGGAGAAGACCTAAGCAAACAACAAAGGCAGATCAAAATAAAAAACTTTGAAATCAGTAGCTTTTTCGAGCATTAAAACGTTTTTAGAATAAAAATGAATATTTTCAGCGAAAATTGCCAACGAATAGTATTGACGGTGATCCAGGAATCAGGTAAGATACTTCTTGCGTTCAGCAATTGGCCCGTTGGTCAAGCGGTCTAAGACACCGCCCTTTCACGGCGGCTACAGGGGTTCGAATCCCCTACGGGTCACCAAATTGCCTTGGTAGCTCAGTCGGTAGAGCAGAGGACTGAAAATCCTCGTGTCGGTGGTTCGATTCCGCCCCAAGGCACCATCTTATCGGAGAGGTTCCCGAGTGGCTAAAGGGAGCAGACTGTAAATCTGCCGGCTCTGCCTTCGTTGGTTCGAATCCAACCCTCTCCACCATCTTTCTTGGGGTGTCGCCAAGCGGTAAGGCAGTGGACTTTGACTCCACCATGCGTTGGTTCGAATCCAGCCACCCCAGCCATTTGATCCATTAGCTCAGTTGGTAGAGCACCTGACTTTTAATCAGGGTGTCGCTGGTTCGAGTCCAGCATGGATCACCATCACATTTGCGGGAATAGCTCAGCGGTAGAGCATCGCCTTGCCAAGGCGAGGGTCGCGAGTTCGAATCTCGTTTCCCGCTCCATAATTATGGCGGTTGTGGCGAAGTGGTTAACGCACCGGATTGTGGCTCCGGCATTCGGGGGTTCAAGTCCCCTCAATCGCCCCATAATGAACGAAAAACTTGCAGCCTATGGTTGCAAGTTTTTTTATTTTAAACTAATGAATGTATCTGTCAGCTGGTAATCTGACAGATACATTCATTAAAAGTTCGGTAAAAAATCAAGGTAACCCGCCAACCGCCCCAATTGATTGGTCATGATCAATACCCCGACAACCACCATTACGGCCCCACTGGTCACCGAAAGGACCATCATACCTCGACCCAAGCGGCGTAAACTTTTTTCAACCCATGATAATGAAACGGCCGTAAGCAAAAAAGGTATGGCCATGCCCAGAGAATAGGCTGTCAGTAAACCAACACCGATGTTCGATGTTTCACTCGTAGCCGCGTAAATATAGATGGCCGACAAAATCGGCCCCACACAAGGCGTCCAGCCGGCAGCAAAAGCCATACCCAACAAAAAAGCGCCGAGCCAACCGCCCGATTTCGGCCGTCCGCCCAAGCGCACCTCACGATACAAACCAGGAATCGGTAACAACCCACTTAAATGGACACCAAAAAAAACGATCAGTGCACCGCCAATAATCCGCAGCGTTGATTGATACGCCGCCACCCACTGCCCGACAAAGGTTGCCGAAGCGCCAAGGGCAATAAAGATTGCCGAAAAACCTGCCGCAAAAACAGCAGCTCGACCAAGTGTTTTTACATTTTGGATGCGCTGCTTCTGCCCCGCTGATGATGCTGTTTCCGTCTCGGATACATCCGGCTCAGCAACTTCATGAAGCGACGTACCGGTAAGATAAGTAATATAGGCCGGCACCAAGGGCAATACGCAAGGTGACAAAAACGATACAATTCCCGCTAAAAAAGCTACCGTTAATGAGACTGGTTCCACGTTTCTATACCCCTCCCTCCTATCAAAAGTCTAGCCGATCTTCGCTTGATGATCAAGACTTCCCCTTCTTACTTAGTTAATAATAGCAACTCATATAGTGCTCGCTTCGATCTTCCTGTTCATCTCGGGCTATCGCCGGCGCTAACGATTGGGCCATGGCACATGCATCTTCAAAACAAGCACAAGGAATGCCCGTACCTACAAAGGGGCGAATCGCTTGGAAACGGGGCATTTCAATCCTAGACGGTTCTTCAGGAAAGCGAGTTACTTTGGTCAAATAAGGAACCTTTGCTAACAGCGCATACTTGCGTAACACATGCTGGAGTTTCCCTTCTAATTGCTCACCTAACGGACCCATGGATAAATTTGTATCATATAAATCTTTACCCGAACGCTGCCAACAGCGACCGAGCGTTTCAAAGCTCATAAAGCCTGTACAAGCAGCAAAACGCGCAGACTCTTCCCGAGCAATTTTAGTTAACTGATAAAGATACTCCTTGCGTGGACGCTCTAAATCTAAGAGCACAAAGCTTTGCAACTGCTTCGCCATGATGCTCATGGCCACTTCGCGATCAACGGCCAGTTGAAAGGCCATTTTAGTGATAATCAACGAAAGATTAAAATCGCGTAAAAGCATCTGCTCCTCTTCCTCGTAAAGATAACTTTGCTGAGGTTTTCTTTGCTCATCATGGTGCAGCATTGACCATGGCAAATCTTCGGATTCGGTTTGCTTTCTACCCTGAGTGCTTCGATGGAATAATTTTACCAAGATCCCCACGCACATCCCTCGTTTCCATTGTTATTTTAAGGAAATTCGCTGGATGTAATTTTTTTCCTCCATCGATAAGCTACTTCTTTTGTCGAACAAGAGCAGGTACATATTACCTTTCTTTTCCATAAAGTGAATTGTCACCAGAAGGAAAGGAGAGGAATAAATCTCATGAATTTTGATCTTCACGATACCGATCTCCATCTATTTCCCTATCGCATCGTACGCATTATGCAGCGCGTTCCCGCTCAAGTCATGGATTATGGCATAAGTTTAGTCAATGCACCCGCAGTCTGGCGCAAAACCAAGGGACAGAATATTCGCGTAGGAATCTTAGATACCGGTATCGATCGGTCCCACCCCGACTTAAAGCCAAATATTCACGGGGGATATAACTTCATCAATAATACCAAGCAATTTGATGATGATAACGGTCACGGCACTCATGTAGCCGGTATTATCGCCGGTACCGATAACGGAGTTGGTATCGTCGGCGTTGCCCCACAAGCCCAAATATACGCACTGAAAGTACTCAATAACCGGGGCGTGGGTAGCGATCGCAACATCATCGCCGGCCTTGAATGGAGCATTATCAATAAAATGGACGTCATTAACTTATCCTTTGGCAGTTCAAAAAGCAACGCACAAGTTCGCGATGCCTTAGTCAAAGTAAAAAAAGCCGGCATTGTCGCCGTTGCCGCCGCCGGTAACGATGCCAATAAAAACGGCACTGACACTGTCGATTACCCTGGACGCTGGTCCGACCTCGTCATTACGGTGGCCGCTGTTGATCAGCATTTGCAGCGAGCTTCCTTTTCCAGTCAAGGCCCAGAAGTAATGCTTGCCGCTCCCGGTGTTGATATTCTCAGTACCTACCCCAACAACCGCTATGTACGTCTTTCCGGAACGAGCATGGCCGCCCCCCATGTCACCGGTGTCGTTGCCCTACTTCAATCGTATGCCAAAGCAGTACGCAACAAACGATTCATGCCCGATCAAGTACGGCAGCAACTTTTAGAACACGCGATCGATCTGGGACAACCGGGGCGCGATCGTAATTATGGCTATGGACTTATTCATTTGGCGTAAAAAAAAAGCTGTAATCATCGATTACAGCTTTTACTTGTTACTGGAGCCACTGACCGGGATTGAACCGGTGACCTTATCCTTACCAAGGATACGCTCTACCTACTGAGCTACAGCGGCACTTCTTAGAAAAACCGTTGGTTTCCTATACCAACGGTTTTGTTCACTATAAAATTAAGTGGCAGGGGAGACAGGGATCGAACCCGCAACCTACGGTTTTGGAGACCGCCGCTCTACCAATTGAGCTACTCCCCTGCAACATGGAGCGGGTGATGGGAATCGAACCCACGTGACTAGCTTGGAAGGCTAGGGCTCTACCATTGAGCTACACCCGCAAGAGGCTGATCAACAAACTCAGATTGAGCCTGCCGCAACCGACGAGTTATAATATACACGATTCTACAACGTTCTGTCAACCCTCGGTTAAAGCCATTTTTTTTGCCGGAACAAATAGAGCATCCCTGCCGATAAAAAGATCATGCCACCCCAAATGGCGAAAAACGCCCATCCTTGTTCCAAGGGAATCGGTACATTCATCCCAAAAGCACCGGTGATCACCGTTAAGGGCATACTGATCGTTGAGATAATCGTCAGTACCCGGATGATTTCATTGGTTTTATTCGAAATCAAAGAAAAATGCGTATCCATGGCACTGTTGACCAGATCACGATAGGTATCAATGGTATCGTTAATGCGTTCAATATGATCAATCAAGTCCAAGTAGTATGGTTGGTTATTCGGATTTACTTCAAAAGAATAACGCCCGTTAATGTTCGAAAAAATACGTTTTTGCGGTAACACCGTTTTGCGGAGCAACAAGATCGTTCGCTTTAAGGCTAAGATCTCATCGGTCGTTTCGCGCACAGGATTGATATAAAGCTCGTCCTCAAGTTCATCGATCCGCACACCGAGACGGTCAACGATGGGAAAATATTCATCAATAATACCGTCAACAATGGCATACACCAAATAGTCAGGTCCGCGATCCATATACTTGGGACCACGCAAGCAATGATAGGCTACACGCCCCACCGCCGGCAACGCGGAGCGGTGCATCGTTACGATATAATTGGGCCCCAAAAACACATCCAGTTCGAAAATCGTCAGCTCATTATCGGATTCTTCATCATACCGCAAGGCGTGAAAGACGAAAAAATAGTATTTGTCATAATGATCAACTTTGGCCCGCGGACTGCCATGAAGCACGTCTTCTAACGTCAGCGGGTGGAAATCAAATACCTTGCAGATATAGGAGGCCTCTTTGGCGTTATAATCATAGAGGTCAATCCAAAGTAAATTATCTTTATTGGCTAGCCACTCACTCGTGCGGTCAAGATCAATGTCATGCAACACTGACTGCGCTTGGGCATCGTAAAGATAGGTCTTGATCATGGGCATACCCTCCCCCAAGGTGCTGCCCGGATCGTTTTAGCGCAGCGCGCCTATCGCCGTGGCAGTCCTGTATCTATAATTGGTTTGATAATGCTACATGTTCGACTAGGCAGACCGTCCACGGTTTACCACATCCTTTACCTCTCGTATTTGCGCTTCTCGTTGATCCATTCGCTTAATTATTTTACCCCAATCGCTCGACAGATGTCACCCTGCGTTTTTTAAATCCATGAATATTAACAAAAGACCCGCCAACATTGACGTTGGCGGGCCTTTCATCACATCGGTTTTGGCAACTTTTGCCCTTCATTGGCTTCATAGCGTACCTTTGCCGTACAGTTCAAACAAATATAAGTTACGACTTTGGTTTTGCCTCTCACTTCATCCCATTTGGGATGCTCTTGAGTGACATCTTCTTTTTTTCCACAGAGCATGCAACGTACTTCCACCGGGAATCCTCCTCTGCGATGAAGTTAGGAACGGAGGAGAAAGCTATTCCCGATCGTTAGAGGTCGCGACCAATCTTGGCAGCCAGATCAAGCACACGACAGGAATAACCCCATTCATTATCATACCACGCTACAATTTTCGCCATGGTATTCTTTTTAGTGCACATAGTTGACAATGCATCAACAATGGACGAACGTGGATCACCAAGGAAATCGCCGGAAACCAGCGGCTCATCACAGTACCCTAAGATCCCTTTCAGTTCTCCTTCGGCCGCCTCGCGCAGTGCTGCATTGATTTCTTCTTTCGATGCGGGACGCTCCAGTTCCACCGTCAAGTCCACAACAGACACATTCGGTACAGGAACCCGCAAGGCAAAACCATTAAGTTTCCCCTCCAATTCCGGCAACACGAGCGATACCGCTTTTGCTGCACCGGTTGTCGTGGGGATGATCGAGATACCTAACGCCCGGGCCCGACGCAGATCCTTATGTTCATCGTCAAGGATATTTTGGTCATTGGTGAACGCATGGACGGTCGTCATCAACCCCTGGATAATACCAAATCGTTGCGAAATAACTTTCGCTACCGGAGCCAGGCAGTTGGTTGTACATGAAGCGTTCGAAATCACGTGATGATTGGCAGGATCATAGATATGATCATTGACACCAACCACAATCGTGCAGTCTTCATTTTTAGCCGGCGCGGTGATAATAACTTTTTTTGCGCCACCTTCAATATGCTTGGCTGCACCTTCCCGGTGATTAAACTTACCGGTTGACTCAATGACAATATCGACACCCAGATCGCCCCACGGCAAACGTGCCGGATCACGATCGCTGACTAATTTGATTTCCTTCCCTTTCACGATGATGCTGTTTTCCGTTGCTTGAATTTCGGAATCCAAAACCCCATGGATCGAATCATAGGTCAACAGATAGGCAATCGTTTGAGGATCCGAGGTCATATTCATAGCAACAATTTCCACGTCGTCACGATCAATCGCAGCTCGAAATACATTCCTACCGATGCGACCTAACCCGTTAATTCCCAGTTTAATGGCCAACAGGAACACGCCTCCTACTTGAATAAAAATGTTGCGTATCTTTCAATTCTCTTTTTCATGGAAATATCCTGCTAGTTTCAAAGGAAAAAAGTCCTGCACCAGAAGATTTCCTGGCAGGACTTCGAGATTATGTCGCACCTGAAGCGTACACCTATCTTTTATTAGTATTCGCCCTATCCTTAACTTGAAATTACAGCTTTCTTTATAAGCGCATCACATGATTCGGCACCCATGAAAATTGATTGCGTAATCGCGGGACATGGCGATAGCGCTGATGTCCTGCAGTGAGCCCCCAAGCTTGGCGAATATCGATCGCTTCATCAGCCACCATACCGCGCTCTTGCATATACCAGATCAACTCGACCAGCTTGCGCATCCGCGCCGTTGGTTCTACCGCATAAAGCTCAGCTAAACTTGTTTTCAACGAAGGCAATAGCTTTGCCCGATCACCGTCATAAAAGGCTTCCTGAAAGGCTGGATCAACAAAATCCCAACGTGTCAGTTGCTTCGCATGCAGCGCCACAGCTTGTGCCAAAGCCAAGGCTACCCAAGTCAGTTGCGGTGTCGATAACCAAGAACCAGGCGTACGGTATTCAAAGCCATGGGATTTAACGCGGAAATCACCAAGCATTCCATAAAAATTGCGCCGGCGCCGTGCTGATTCGGATTTCTCTAGGAAGAAAAGTGGTAAAGCCAAGTACTGATCAAAAGCGCGCAAATGTTGCGCCGTAAGCGGCAACCCGCCCCAATGAATATGTCCGCCTACCGGATAGCCTGGAAACGGTTCAGAGCCAGCATTCCAGACGATGTTGCGAAAGGGACAAAGTTGATTCGCTTCTTGCAGCGCTTTGCGAATTTCTTCCACAGCCGCTTCGGCCGAACTTACCGGCTGTGGGCGGATTTCTGCCAGCGGCAGATCATCAGAAGCGCCAAAGGCACGCCGGTTATCGCAGCCTACCGTCCCTACGCGCGGAAAAAAACGCGATGCCGGTACCATTTTGCGCCCCGGCAAAAGCGCCAGCATAAACTCAGGATCAGACCCAATGGTAAATTCCTTCGATCCAGTGGTGGCCAAGGCTTCACTAATCGTATCGGCAAAGGCTTGCGCAAGACGTTTACGCAAAACCGGAACACGATCAATCTCGAGAATGACCGGGCCACTGGACCGGTTTACTGCCAAGTGGACACGGCCAAAATCCAAGCCTAAGCAATGAAGCGCTCGCAACGCGAGCGGCACCAGTCGCTCTTGCTCCCAGTTCGAAAGGTGCTCTACCCATGTGAAAGATGAAGTAAGATGAGTACCTTTAACCAAATCCCGTTGCTGCTGCATGGTCAACACTTTGCGCTGTACAGCTACTACACGAGTATCCCAGATATACACCTGATACTCTTTAGGCCATACCGCGATGGGCCAACGGCGCGGGCCATCATGAATCAACGCTCGTAAGCGGTTTAATTGCAGCACCTGTTCAATACGCAGATCATCATCAGGATCAGTAAGCCACGGTGTTGCATTATAGCTGCGTTGCGCCCCAGGCAAAGGTGCCAGTGGTTCCCGGCTCCAGTTAATCCATGCATCAACCGCCCCTGCCGGTTGCCCGCGTCCCGCGATGGTTTCGATGCCCTTGGCATTGAGCTTGCGTACAAGCTCGGCGACCACGGCCGATTCATCAAAATGAATATAAACTTTCATCACTGGCACCCCCTCCGGGCCGCTAAAAAGCGCATATAATCCGCCAGCAGATCGTAGCTCTCTTTTTGAATACGCGGTTCATCAAAAGGTCCGGGTTTCGCATTGATCTCCAGTATCCATAAGCGCCCGTCAGGACGATCACAGGCAATATCCATGGTGACGATACCAAAAACACCACCATGCTGTTTTTCCAGTTCCCTCGCAGCCTCCACAGCCATTGATGACAGTTCTTTGCGCTTGGCCTGCCATCCTTCGCGCCCAAAGCGCCGATTCATCACTTGATCCGTAGACACCACCGAACCGCCGTTAGGCCGGTGCGTAACCACATGGCCAGGCGCCGCCAAACGAATCCCACACCCCACAAAGACCCACTCACCATGGCCGTTTTTTTGAGCCAGCACCCGTAAATCATAGGGACGATCGTGCAAGCGTCCCAGTTCAATCCCTTGTTGCAGCAAGTATCGTCGATGACGCAAACGTTTTTCCAGCCAACTACGCATCATGGCCTGCGATGCAAATGCACGGCGAACGATCCGCTTCGGCGCCAACCCAGTCACTTGCCAGTGACTGTTGTGGTTGCTTAGTTTGTAGATGCCCCGTCCCTGGCAACTATTCAGTGGTTTCATATAGATAGACGGCCATTGCTCTAAATATTCGTTAAGCCGTCCATCGAGGGGTGCAATTTCGGTCTTGGGCAGATAAGACCCTACCGGCGAAGCACATAACATCTCATAGACCGATGCTTTAGATAAATAACCTGGATTAAAAACAATGCGGCCTGTATCTTGCAACCATCGTAACGTCGCTTGTCCCTGCGGACTTTGCTCACGACGACGGCTTAAAATCCGGTTATAAAAAATTGACGGCAACGCTTCATAGCGCACATACCAAGTACCGCGCAGCGGTCGCCACGTCCGAATGATTGGGCGACAGTTTTTCTTCTGTGAAAGTCGATAAAGGTCCTCGATGGCGATGCCAACAGCATGAATCTTCCGCTTTCGTAACGCTTGAATCGTTTGGGCCATTGTGCTTGACCAACGGCCAAAAGGCTGCATCCTGTTCCGGCTTCCCCAAGTAACAATACCAATCATCGGTGGCAAGGGCATGTTCTGTTCCCCCTCACAAGCTTAAGCAAAACCATCAAGATATTTGCCAAACAATATCGGTCGCTCCAATGACTGGCGTACTTCAACAGGATTACCCTCTTCCGTCTGCAACCGCTTGTGCGGCTTGGAATTGATCTCAATCAACCAAATCCGCCCACGATGATCCAAGGCCAAGTCCAAACCAAGCTCGCCATAAACTTTGCCGGTAGCCTCTTCGACAATCTGCGGTAAAAGTCGCCCCCAGTGTCGAAGCTCTTTGATAATCCCTCCCCGCGTACGCCGGCGTAAATAAGAGGCTACACGCAGTGTGTGGCGCAATCCCATGGCCGTACCACCACGACTCAGATTCGAAGTAAACATGCCCGGAGGAGCTACACGCCCAAAAGCTTTGGTTTGCTGCCATACACCTTTACCATCTTTTTGCATAAGCAAACGTAAATCAAAAGGTGCACCTTTGATCGTGGCCAGACGCAATCCTTGCTGAGCCACGTACGTACGCTTCCCCATCAACGTGCGCAAGCGCTTTTCCACAACTTCTTTGCTATATCCTTGACCGGACTGTACGGACGTTCCGCGCATCTGCATGCTGAAATTACCGCTGGCACGCCGGCTAATCCGATAGATCCCATAGCCTTGGCTACCGTGAACCGGCTTCACATAAACAATACGGTGTTTGTTGACCAGCGGCCAAATCTCTTCCGGACGATGCAACACGATCGTCTCCGGTAATAGCGCCTTAGCTGCCGGATGATGCAAGAGATACTGATGGGTTTGCCATTTGTCGAGATAGCCCGGATTATAAAGCACCAATCCTGGAATCGTCTGCAAGCGCGCTTTACATTCGACAAAGTCCGGAATATTTTCAGTCTTGCGCGAAAATATGCGGTTAAAGATTACTTTTGGTATCGGAAAAGTTTGTCGAGTCCAACCGCGGGCGCCCAATGTCGTTCCTTGGACCGTACCTTCTTCCCAACAAATATCACGAGGGCTAAAAACGACCGTCACAACGTTACGACGGTGAGCATAGCGCTGCGTTTCCCGGATGTGCGGTCCCCATGAGCTTTTCTTACCTCCACGGTGTGCCAGAATGCCGAGCAAGGGACCGACAAGCAAACAGGCTTTTTCCGCGCTGTACCGTAATTGATAACCGATCCCCTTGGGCCAATGTAGTTCTGTTTGTAACGCTGGCGAAAGGCCTGGCTTCACTTGATGCTCTTCAGCAATCTTCAGGACTGCCTCAGTTTGTGCTGTACCTGCTTGCACCCGGATCGGTTGGCCGGCCTTTAGACCTTCCAGCATACATTCTCGTTGACTGAGAAAAACCGTTAGCATATCACCTCACCGGACCTTTCGCCGCTCTGCCAAATAACAGGCATATTCCAACGGCCTGCGCACGGCGCAGCGGCGTCCTTCCCCATCGCCCATCGAGTTGAAAATCGCACGACCAGGTCGGGAATTTGCTTCAATAAACCATAAGTGCTGATTCTGATCAATCAGAAAATCCAAGCCCACTTCACCGAGCAAGGGCGTACTGCGATTTAAGCGCATGATAATCTGCTTGCCGAGGCGATGGATCTCCTCTGTCGTTATGGCGATCTGCGCATCCTCCAGCACCACATCCAGCGGTAAGGCTGTTGCTCCTGCATGCAGATTACAGGTGATTCCATTAGCACCTACGCGGACAGCTGCACCGGTAACCAACCATTCTCCTTGGCGATCACGCTGCCAGAGTACACGAATATCAAAGATCTTATCATCCCAACGCGCTGTTTGCAGTCCTTGCTGGACAATGTAAGTACGGCCTCGCAGCAACTTCGGCATTTGCATCTTCATCTGGGACCAGGACATTTTTCGATACATCGGCGGTGCAGCACTTTCCACAAGGACTGCCCGTTTTTTCCGTAAGGTTAACCGCAAGATGCCTTTTCCTTTGGTACCGTTCACCGGTTTAATGTAAACTTGGTTCCAGCGTTTGAGCGGCTGCCACCAACGTTTGAGCGGCTGCCATCGTTGCGTTGCCGGTAAGTGCGGTGCAATCACCGGATCACGCATCAGTTTGCAGTGATTGCTGTATTTATTCCCTAATGGCGGATTGAAAACAGGAATTCTACGCTTACGTAATCCCTGATAGCACGCATGAATCGCTACAGGCATGCCGGGATAGGCAAAAAACCGATCATATACTACGTGAGGCAGTCCTGTTGTCACTACGCGCCATTGCTCGCTTTGGGATTCCCAACGATACCCTTGCATCTGTTGTTTGCGCCAGTTGATCATCCCAGGCGAGAAAAAAACAACCCGAATGCCTAAATCCGTTCCTTCTTCGGCCAATTGTTGAAAAAAAGGAGCACTCTCCCCCCAACGTCCCGGTTGCAACCGTGGGTGAATCATGATGCCAACCAGCACTACAGCCACCCCCTTGAGTCTACAGCACTATATGTGCCATACCCACTATCGGTGAGCTATGATCGCAGGAAAATTACGCACTTGGCTTTGTTGCCATAGTTGAACGAAACAAACAAAAAAAAAACGCCCACGTAACTACATGAGCGTTTAACGATATTATGAACTTTCCCAGCCTACGCAGGGCAATTGAAGCCTACTCAGCAAACTCAATGCAACCCGGCTCCATCCGTGTGATTGCGGCCAATGCTTCAATCTGCAATCCTTGATCCCGTAATGCTTGTGCACCGCCTTGAAAGCGCTTTTCGATAACAATACCGGCCCCGGCAACTTGTGCGCCTGCTTGACGCACGACATCGACGAGCCCTTGGAGCGCTTCGCCGTGAGCCAGAAAATCATCGATAATCAGCACCACATCCGCTGCCAGCAAGTACTGCCCGGACACCGTAATTTCCACTGTTTCTTGACGTGTAAATGAAAAGATCGGCGAGCGATACAAGGCGCCGCCTTGTGTAGAAGCTTTTTTCTTTTTGGCAAAAACCACAGGCACACCGAGATAAAAGCCGGCAGCTACAGCCACCGGGATTCCCGAAGCCTCGACCGTCAACACCCGGGTAACGCCTGCCTGAGCAAACCGTTCCGCCAGGGCCTGTCCCATGCGCATCACCAAGGCCGGATCGACTTGGTGATTCAGAAAGGCACTCACATCCAGAATTCCCGGGCCGATCACCTTGCCATCTTGAAGAATCCGGTTCTTTAACTCCCGCATCAGCGTTCCTCCCGTACATAAGGCACACCCAGTGCTTCCGGTATCGCCACACGGCGCGTCTTGGTTTCCCGTGTAGCCACGATCAACACAGCGATCGTAAATACATAGGGCAGCATTTTTAAGAAAAAGGAGGACACTACAATACCCAGCGTTTGCATGTGAAACCCTAATACATCAATCGTGCCAAAAAAGAAGCTCCCTAAAAAGGCTTTCGTGGGATTCCATACGCCAAATATGACCAGCGCTACGGCAATCCAACCGCGCCCGGCGGTCATGTTCTCTAACCACGACGGTGCATAAGCTAAAGAAAGATAAGCACCAGCCATCCCGGCAAACATGCCCCCAGCAATTACACAAGCATAACGGATCAAAAACACATTCAAACCGGCGGCATCAGCGGCTGCAGGATTTTCACCGACAGCCCGTAGTTCCAACCCCGACCGAGTGCGAAAAAGAAAAAACCAAAGCAAAGCCACCAAACCATAAGCAATATAGACGAGAAGATCATGGTTGAAAAAGATCGGCCCGATCGCCGGTATTTGGCTTAATCCCGGAACCGGGACCGGTTTGAACGTGGCGGTTAACGGTACCCCGATAAAACTTTTACCCAAATAGCCGCTCAGCCCTGTCCCAAAAATGGTTAAGGC
This sequence comes from Heliophilum fasciatum, assembly GCF_004341395.1. GTDB lineage: Bacteria > Bacillota > Desulfitobacteriia > Heliobacteriales > Heliobacteriaceae > Heliophilum > Heliophilum fasciatum. The sequence goes on along the minus strand of NZ_SLXT01000032.1, from coordinate 11,346 downwards.
CAGTCCACTGACAACCTGATTGGCGCGGAGGGTGATCGTTAAAAAAGCATGAATCAGCGCCATCATCGCACCGGCCAGCACCGCAGCGATCAGACCCACCCAAGGACTGTTCGATTGTAATGAAACCATGAAGCCCACAACAGCGCCAATCAACATCATCCCTTCCACGCCAAGGTTAATCACACCGGCGCGCTCAGCGAGGATTTCACCTAAAGCTGCTAAAAGTATCGGTATACCTGCGACAATTCCTGTTGCTAAAATAGCTATCCACGGTGATACCTCCATCAGCGCTCTCCTTTCCCGCCCCAAGTCAAACGATATTGTGTGAAAATCTCGCCGCCTACTACAAAAAACAAAATAGCGCCTTGGAGCATCGCTACGGTAGCGGCCGGAAAGCCACTGGTCTGAATGCTGAAGCCGCCAACCAGTAAACCGCCAAATAAAAAAGAAACAAAGACAATCGCCAAGGGATGGAGGCGGGCTAGCCAGGCAATGATGATTGCCGTATACCCATAACCCGGTGAGATGCCGTGCTGTAATCGCTGGGTGATGGCAGACACTTCCGTCATACCGGCAATACCGGCAATGCCGCCGCTGATCAACATGACCAAAAGAATGTTGCGCTTATGATTCATCCCGGCGTAGTGTGCAGCCCGCGGGCTTTCCCCACTGACACGAATCTCAAATCCCCACTTGGTATATTGCAGTACATAGTAAAAAATAGCAGCAATCAGTAAAGCCAAGATTAAGCCCACATGAATCCGACTGGTTCCAAAAGCCGGCAACAGCGCCCCTTCGCTAAAAGGCGCCGTTAAGGGAAAATTCATCCCTTTTGGGTCTTTCCACGGCCCAAAAACAAAATAATCAACCCATAAGATCGCGATATAGTTCATCAATAACGTTGTGATGGTTTCATTCACCTTAAAATAGGCTCGGGGAATTGCCGGTAATAATCCCCATATCCCGCCAGCAACAAAACCAAGCATCAGCATTGTCGGTAAAAGCAAATAGGCCGGCCAATCGGGGAACGTTAACGCCGCCCAGGTTGCACCAAAAGCCCCCATATAAAACTGACCTTCCGCACCAATATTCCAAAGTTGCATTCGAAAAGCTAAGGAAACGGCTAAGCCAGTCAACATCAACGGTATGGCTTTAACCACCGTCTCAGAAATCCCATAGGCAGATCCAAGCGCACCTTCTACCATCAACCCATAGACCAACAGCGGATTTTTTCCCGAAACCCAGATGAAAATCCCGGCAAAAAGCAACCCCACCACACATGAAAAGATCGGTACAAGAATCGTTACCGTCTTCGAAGAGGTTTCTCGTTTTTCCCAGCGCCATTTACCTTTCATGGTCAAAGACCATCCTTTTTCCATATCAATTTCCGCTCATGGCCACAGCCATTCGTTTGCCTGCCATCATTACGCCAATCGTTTCGATCGTTACTTCTTGCGGTCGCACGACGCCCATAACCATTCCTTCGTGAAAAACAGCAATTCGATCAGCCATGCATGTCAATTCATCCAATTCCTCGGAGATTAAAAGCACACCTTTACCTGCCGCCCGCACTTCAAGGAGCAGTTTACGAATCGTTTCGATAGCGCCGATATCTAAGCCGCGCATGGGGTACATCGCCACAATCAATTCCGGATGATGGAAAATCTCACGACCTAATAATAATTTTTGCAGATTGCCGCCGGAAAGCATTTTTACCGGTGCATCCAAATGAGCTATCTTGATATCATGTTGTTTGATAATTGCAGTTGTATCCCGTGCCGCCTGGGACCAATTGATACGCCATCCAGGCATCTTTTGATACATCTTTAACAGTATATTTTCTACAGCATTTAAGTTCGGAACCAACCCTGTACCCAATCGATCTTCCGGAATATAGCTGACACCGGCATGAATCGCTGCCTGCGGTGTATCACCTGTATGATCAACACTGTTGATCCACTTCGTACCGGATTCAATCGCACGAAGTCCGGCAATCACTTCAGCTAATTCTTTTTGTCCATTACCGGCCACGCCGGCGATTCCCAAGATTTCGCCACCGTTGACGGTGAGGGTGACTTCTTTTAATGCTGGCAAGCCCCGATCACCCAAAGCTGTCACATTCTCCAAAGTAAGCACCGGCTTACCCGGCATGACATTCGCTTTATCCAAAACCGGACAAAGCATGCGCCCCACCATCATTTGGGTGAGTTCTTGTTCACTTGTACCGCTTGTGGCAACAGTTCCAACGGAACGCCCGGACCTCAGTACGGTAATTGCATCGGTATGTTCAAGAACTTCACTCAGCTTATGCGAAATGACAATTACCGATTTGCCAAGCTCTGCCATGCGACGTAACGTTTTATAAAGTTCTGTCGCTTCCTGCGGCGTCAGGACCGCTGTTGGTTCGTCCAGGATTAAGAGGTCCGCTCCACGATAAAGCAACTTGATGATCTCCGCCCGTTGCTGTTCACCAACGGAAAGTTGCCAGATCTTAGCCTGAGGATCAAGTTGTAAGCCATACTCTCGGCTGCATGCTTCGATTTTCTTGTTGATCTCATGTAATTGATAAACTTCGCCCGTGCCATCTTGCAAACCCAACAAGATGTTTTCGGCCACGGTGAAAGAATTGACCAGTTTGAAATGCTGGTGAACCATCCCAATTCCACGTTGAACGGCGTCACGCGGTGATTGTAAATGAACCTGCTGGCCACGAAGCCGTATTTCTCCTTCATCGGGACGATACAAACCAGTCAGAATGCTCATCAAGGTGCTTTTACCGGCACCATTTTCACCAAGTAACGCATGGATCTCCCCAGGGCGTACAGCAAAGGAAATCTGATCATTGGCAACGATGCCAGGAAACCGTTTGGTAATACCAATCATTTCAACCATGTACGAAAGATCCTCACGGGAATGAGGTTTTTGCATAGTTACACCTTTTTCTTGCTTCTAAATGCAGCTATCACAGGTAGAATTATACACAGATAGGGTAAGAGGCCGTTTATCAAAACGGCCCCTCATGAACGAAAATCAACACAGTAACGGCAGCGAGCACTACTTGCTGATCATGCCCTCCACACCTTGTACAAACCAATCAAATGATAACATCTCTTGATCGGTCATTTTTTGACCTTCTGCAACTCGGACCGTGCCAAGTTGATCCTTGATTGGTCCAGTGAAAACATCCCACTCACCTTTGTCAATGGCATCTCTTTTCTTCATGATCAAGGCCTTGGCTTCATCGCCGACCATCGGTCCAAAGGGGGCAATATCAATGATCTTATCAGCCATAGGGCCCCAGTACTGTTCATTCGTCCAGGTCTTGTCCATAACCGCTTTCACGGTCTTCACATAATAAGGACCCCAGTTCCAGACAGGACCGGTCAGCACGGCTTTCGGTGCAAACGAGGACATATCAGTATGATAACCCACAGCGAACTTACCTTTTTCCTCTGCCGCTTGCATCGGAGCCGGCGTATCTTGATGCATCGCGATAACATCGGCACCACTGTCAAGCAAACTCTTGGCTGCGTCTTTTTCGGTGGCCGGATTGTACCAGGTATTCGTCCAAACCACTTTCACTGTAGCATTGGGATTAACGGAACGCACACCTAAAGTAAAGGCATTGATTCCCCGTACAACTTCAGGAATCGGAAAAGCTGCAACATAGCCAAGAACATTGGTTTGCGTTTGCTTACCGGCAGCGATGCCTGATAAGTAGCGAGCTTGATATTCCCGGCCAAAATAGGTACCTACATTAGGTGCCGTCTTAAACCCTGTGGCATGCATGAATACCACATCAGGGAATTTTTGTGCTACCTTGATCACGGGATCCATATAACCAAAAGAGGTGGCAAAGATAATTTTATTTCCTTTGGAGGCCAACTCCGTTAGCACCCGTTCGGCATCGGCACCTTCCGGTACAGACTCCACATAAGTTGTCTCTACATTGGGCATTTCTTTTTCCAGATACTTGCGACCTTGATCATGCGAATGAGACCAACCGGCATCCCCGACAGGTCCAACATAGACAAAGGCCACCTTTAGCTTTTGCTGATTCCCCACATCTTTACTTTTGTCATCACCCGTTGTTTGATTGCCGCCACAACCGGTAAGCGCAATGGCTGCCACCAATAGGAATGACAAAAGTAACGCGATCCCCCGTTTGAATTTGTTCATTTCTAGCATTCCTCCTTTTTTCATTCATATCAGATTAACGGTTACTTTTTCTATGCTGCTATCGAACCCCTTTCTCTATTTGAACATTAATGAATAGCAGTTCTTACGTAATCCTACCCATCTCTACCGGCGAAGAAACTTCAGATATAATCATCAATCACTTGTCCTTTACCGGTTGTTTCTCGCTCTAACGCTTTAGGATCGTCCGCCGTGACCGTTTTGGTCTCACCTCCGGCCACATAGACGCGACCACACTCGGGACAGGTAGCTGTATGGATACGAACACTTTGTGATAAAACACGCCGGCCTTCTTGTCCCGCCCGTTGTTGCTCATTGATCACATGTTCTTGTTCATGGGCCATCACCGCCGCCGGCGCTTGATCCGTACTTAAGCTCGTCGGTGTTTGAAAAGAAACAGAACTGTCATTCGATTCATCTTGATATTTGCGTTGCTCACAAGTTTTACATTCTACTTTACCAGCTTGTGTAGACGGCGATATTGTGGTAGATTTATCCACACCGTCTTTTGGCGATAGGGCATTCGACCCGGGAGGAGCAACTGGCAACATTGGATTCCGATCAGGCTGTACCGCAAGAGATCCCGCAGGACTTGTACTTGGCTCACTTGCAGGCCATCCGCCCAGCGTGTTGCTGCCGACCGGTGGGATTCCGCCTAATGCCATAATGCTCCCTCCTTCACGTCTATGTTGGTTTTCTTGCTTATCTCTCTATCATCTTACGCATTTCTGCCTATATAGACAAGTAATTTTTTTTTCATATCAGAAGGGAGGTGGACGAGATTTTCCGCCCATCACCAATCATTCTCGTCGCCTTAGGTATTGTCGCTTTACTTGCCATAATAGCGACATTCGATGATCTCGGAAGAAAGGTAATTGCTCCTGCAAACAATCAGCAAACAACCGTAACCAATGCCACGTACCCACAAGAAAAAAAGGCAGACAGTTCATCACCCGATACCATGATCAGAACTATTCGTGGAGACACAAGGTCATTGTCAGGCAAGGCGCTGACTCAATGGCAAAATTGGCGTCAACAAATCGAAACGTTAGCTGCCCAATACCCGCTTACCGTTTATCTGGGTGGTCCCCCTGGGAAGAAAGCCATTGGCCTCACTTTTGACGATGGCCCTGACCAACAAAATACGCCAAAAATACTGGAGATCCTCCGTCAGGCTGATGTTCGCGCCACTTTTTTCTTTTTAGGAAGCAGCGCCGAACGTTATCCAGATACGGTTAAAAAAACAGCAAGCTATGGTCACCTTATCGGTAGCCATAGCTTTACACATCCTCGATTATCGCAATCATCAACTCCGACGATTGCACAGGAGATCACGAAGACTGACGATATCCTGCATCGTATCACAGGCCGAAGACCCGCTTTGTTTCGTCCACCCTATGGTGATGCGAACAACACAGTTATCGATGAGTTGATGAAAAAAGATAAGTATACGATTTTTTGGTCCTTCGATACTTTTGATTGGCAACAAAAGAAGGCTGAAGAAATCACCGCATACCTTACAGAACATGTTCAACCGGGGGACATTATCTTGATGCACAGCGCCTATAATGGGAAAGCAACTGTCCAAGCATTGCCCAAAATCATCGAGATTTTAAAGAATGACGGATACGAATTCTACACCGTTGCCGAGATGCTCGGTGTACAAGGTTACCGGGAATAACAGAGCTACTTGATTAGATTGCCGCTTTACAGCGTTGTTCACCGGTCATATCATCTTCCGGTATGGTAGCGCAAGTGCGCGAGCAAGCAAAAATCGTCCAGTCCGCATCCACCAAAGCCATGGCCGCCGCTAAGCCTCGATCATGCTGCGCCTTAATGCGCAATGACGGTTGGGGATTTCCATAGATACGCCACCCCTTAACCATGGTAACAGGCAACGTAACGAGGCCCATGTATCCCAGTACATCTTTTAGAGGGTAGCCTAAGGCCACACCGATCTCATGGGGAATAACGCCGGTCGCAGCCCATCGCTGAGATAACTCCTGTAAAAAGGTATCACAGGTCGTTCCGGGCGGATAACCGAGGGAGCCAAAGCGTGAATTGGCCGTTGCACGATCTAGCGTAATTTGTAATGTGGCCGGGTGATAGACCAGAACGCAGACCCAGCAGTCACAGCGGTGAACGACATGCATACGCAATCCCCACGTAGCAGTTAGGGTACAGGCAGCTTGCTCCACTTCATTTTCTTTCATACCCCAGGCTTCCACAGGCATTTTAACCAGTTCGCCAGGCTTTCCCGCCAATAATACTTTGCCAAGATTCACAAAAAGCCATTTTTCAAAGGCGCTTTGATTGGCTGTTTTTTGGTCTAAGCTATTTTTCCAGTCTATGATGTTCGGAGTCAACGCCCATTCCCCCTTTCCGGAATATCGTTCGCTGTACTTCACTACGCTATACATCACCGTTGGTCAGGCTATCCTTCCAGCTATATTACATTTTATATTCCGATTATACAGGTGTGTTTACTATATTTTATAAGCAGTCAGCTCTCCTGTCAATCAAACAAATAATTCTACTAGGTTTTATAAGATTAGCTTCAGAACGACGAATCCTTGTTTGCTTGCCCTAAAGAGCTTCTAACTGATGACAAAGCCCGTGGTCAAATGGCTGTTACCATTGACCACGGGCTTTTATTTTATCAGGCTTTATCGGGCTAACTGTTGTAAAAACTGATCGATATGGTTGAACAAAGCTACCGGAAACAAATGTCCTTGTTCGATGGCCTGTTTGATTTTCATCGCTGATGGTTGATCGCCAATGACGATGCTGCCGACGATTCGCCCATCACGGAGCGTCAACGAATAGTACCGGTCACCGTCAACTTTCTCAAAGGATGAGTAACTTCCATCCAAAGGCGTAATTTGACCAATACTAAACAGATCAAGGCCAAGTACTTTAAGGACATTGGAGCGCGGTATACCGCCAAACTCGGTTCTTTCACCCACTACATTTAAACCCGCAATCTTGCCTTGATACTGCGCCGCATTCCAAAGGCCATACAGCGTTCCATGATGCTCGGTGATATCACCGGCAGCGTAAATACGCTCATCAGAAGTGCGCATCGTACTGTCAACGAGTAGGCCTTTGTCGACATTTAGGCCGCATTTGCGAGCCAAGTGTGTATTCGGGCGAACACCGGTTGCGATGATTACCAGTTGGGTAGGTAGAAAAACACCGTTTTCCAACTGTACGCCATCACACTGTTCTTGACCGGTAATGGCTTGGGTCCGGCCATTTTCAATAACTTCGATGCCCAGCTTACGTAAATGCTCCTTGACGATCTGTCCGGCCTGCCGGTTCAATTGCCGCGGCATTAACCAATCGGACCCTTCAATCACTTGTACCTTGATACCATGTTTGGCGATTGCCCCTGCCGTTTCCAGACCGAGAATCCCGCCGCCAATACATACACAAGATTCGACCGTCGGAATGATCTTGAGAATTTGCTCAGCATCATCCATCGTACGTACCGTAAAGACTTGGGCCAGGTTACTGCCTGGTATGGGCGGGACAAAGGGATGAGCGCCCATCGTTAAAATCAGGTGATCATAGTCCAGCACCGATTGATCATCAAGGAAGACTTGTTGTGCCTGGCGATCAATGTTGATGACTTTTTGACCGCTGCGGAGATCGATTCGCTTGGTTGCGTACCAATCATCAGGATGTACAGCTAAAGATGCTGAATCGATTTCCCCGGCTAAATACCTGGTTAAATTTAAACGGTAATAGGGAGTTTGTTGTTCAGCGGAAACAAGCGTAACCATCATGGAATCGGAATGATTACGAATGGTTTCAGCTGCTGTTAACCCTGCGACTCCACCGCCGATGATCACGACTTTCGTTATTTTTGTCGTTGATTGCGTAGATGAGGTTAAACGATGTGGTTCAAATTCATTTTCTCCGACTCCGCAAATAGGACAGTTGGTCGGCGGTTGTCCCCCTTCATGAAGGTACCCACAAATGATACAGCGCCAGTTTTGATGGCTTTCGGCAGGCGGTGCTGCCGGTTCCACAGCGACTTCAAAATCATTCGATGAAGCACCACAAATCACACAAGTTGCCGGTGCCGTTTCACCGATGTGTATGTACCCGCAGATCACACAGCGCCAACTTGTTTTAACGTTGTTCATCATCATACCTCCTGATTCTTTTTAACCTAGATCTCCATTCGTAAGGCGTTATATTTTAGCCATTCTTTACGCTTTTTAAAATCAGGCAGAATCGAAGCCACGAGGTTCCAATAGTCTTTACCGTGATTTTTATGCACCAGATGACTCATTTCATGAACAACGACATAATCCAATACCGCTAACGGTGCCATGACGATACGCCAGTTGAATAAGAGGTGATTTTGCGCAGTACAACTTCCCCATCGTCTTTTTTGTTCTTTCACTTTAACTTCAACAGGTGATAAGGAAAAACAGTGGGCGTAGACACGAATACGTTCTTCGATCAGAGTGGCGGCAGCAACCTTATACCAAGCAATTAAGGCCTTTTGAAGCATTGTTTTCTCGATTGTTGGCGTGATCACAACTAATCGATCTTGAAACAAATCTACAGAGGGCTTAGCTACAGATTTGTCGATGATAATCTGCAGAGGATATTCTTTGCCTAGATACAGATATAGCTCACCATTGATCAAGGACCGCTGTACCGGTTGGATGTTCATGGCGCGGAAAGAAGCTAGCTTTTTAATAATCCAAGCAGCACGTTTTTGTACAATCGCACACACTTGATCGGTAGAGAGACCGAATGGAGATTTCACGATCACTTTATCCGGAGGTTCAATCTGTATACCCAATGTTTTACGTCGACTATAGATCAGTTCAAAACGGATGGTTTGATCGCCATAAAGAAAGGAAACGTTCATAAGTCCAGTACCTCTTATGTTGCATGCAAAATTAAAGTATCACACTACTCCAACAATCATCCTTTTACATATTGTACCACGCTATGCACCCAATAAGGCAACAGCATAATATTACTTGACACATATACCCCCTTAGGGTATATTGTTGGTGATAAAGCAAGGAGGGTTGCCTATGACCACCATCAACAGGCGCACTTTTCTGCGTCGAGCGCTGTCCAGCGGCATGTCCGGCGCTGCGATCCTGACCGCCGGAAAACAAGCTCTGGCTGCCCCTTCGGCCATTGGTACCGTCGGCACGATGATCGATTTGACTCGCTGCGATGGCTGCAGTAAAGAAAAAACGCCTCAATGCGTTGCTGCCTGCCGTCAAAAAAATGCTTCGCGATATCCGGAACCTCAACATCCGATCCAAGATTATTGGCCGCAAAAAAAACATGAAGACTGGTCCGATAAGCGACAAGTCACCAATCGCCTGACCCCTTATAACTGGACCTATGTCCAAAAAGTATCCGTAGAAGATCAGGGCACACAACGCGATGTTTTTGTTCCCCGACGGTGCATGCACTGCGACAATCCTCCCTGCGCTGACATCTGCCCTTTCAGCGCACAGACCAAGAGTCCAGAAGGTCCTGTTACCATTGATCCCGATCTTTGTTTTGGCGGCGCCAAGTGCACTGCCGTATGTCCATGGGGCATCCCAGCCCGTCAAGCCGGCGTAGGTCTTTACCTGAAACTTATGCCTACCTTTGCCGGCGGCGGCGTGATGTACAAATGCGACCTCTGCCTTGATCGCCTGCGTCAAGGGCAAGCCCCTGCTTGCGTCGAAGCGTGCCCACAAAAGGCCATCACCATTGGTAGCAAGGAAGATATGCGCGCCAGCGCTTATGCCCGTGCCCAGGAAATCGGCGGTTATGTGTACGGTGATAAAGAAAATGGCGGCACATCAACGTTCTACGTCTCATCGGTACCTTTTGAAAATATTCATAAGGCCATGTTAAGCCAGGCCGTCGACGGCAAACCTGGACGCCCAGCCATGCCTGTCGGAGTCGGTAACGCCATGGATAAAGCAAACGGGCTGGCTACCGGCGTACTGCTTGCCCCTGTAGCCGGAATGATCGTCGCTGGGGTCACCGCCTATAAGACCATGAAGGGAGGACAACAAGAATGACCTCCATTTCTACTCCCCCTAGAACTTCCCCTAATGATCAGCCAGAAACCGGCGCTAAGCTCCTACGCCACAGTCTACCTGTGCGGCTTGTCCACTGGTCCGTTGCCATCTCGACCTTTTTTCTCTTTTTTACCGGCTTTGGTCAGATGCCGATTTATAAACGATATAATGTGACAGAACTGATCAGTTGGAGCGGTGACTACAACCTTACCCTAGCGATGCACTATGCCGGTGCAGTGGTCTTGCTGGCGGCTGCAGCTTTTCATGTGGTGTACCACATGATTCGCAGCGAATATAGCATCCTTCCCAAAAAAGGGGATGTCGGAGAATCCATGCAGATCATCGCCGCCATGTTTACTGGTAAAGCCGAACCACCTTCCTTCAAATATTTAGCCGAACAACGTCTCGCCTACGCTTTTATCGCCGCTAATATCCTCGGACTTTGCGTCAGCGGACTGATCAAAGTGTACAAAAATATGCCCGGCGTTGATATGTCAGAAAGCATGCTCCTGGTTGTGACCACGATTCATAACATAACGGCGATCTTACTTCTCTTGGGGATCATCGCCCATCTGGCTGCTTTCCTTATACCGGCAAACCGCACCTTGTTACCCAGTATGTTCACCGGGTTGGTCCCTGTTGACTATGTTCGACACCGCCATAGTAAGTGGTGGACGCAATTGAGCAAAACAAAATCATCGTAATAAGTCACTTGAGACAGTTGATTGATTATGGCTTACAGTCCAGGTCTACAAGTCTAAATGTCTAAAAAGTCCAGAGGCCTACAGATAAGAAGTAAAAACAGCAGCGAAATAGCTGCTGTTTTTACTTCTTATTATTACCCACCAGGGATGGGAGGTGATTTTACCCTCTGTGTTATAAAAAGAGAAACAAAAAAACTGATATTTCATCGTAATCCTAAGATGAAATATCAGTTTTTTTGTTTATGATTCATTCCCTGAAAACTACACAGAAGCTTTGCAAGTATTCAATATCGTCCTGTAAGGTCAAGACCTCGACTGATTCGTACCCGTCCACTAAACACCTCGCGGTGCGTACATGCCGGGCCGATCGACCAGATCGTCTTTCT
>NZ_SLXT01000031.1 GCF_004341395.1 Heliophilum fasciatum | reverse complement strand
TAAGGATGATTCATTTTTTTTTAAGAATTCGTCTATCTGATATTTAAGGTCAGGATTATTCATATCATAGAAACTTGATCGTAGAAATCGTGAAGCATACGTATGATATTTTAAAATTGTACTCTCTTTGTATTCCTGTTCCTCCATAAATGTCCTGAATTGATCTAGATTCAACTTAACAGGTAATGGTACGAATACATATGGCATGGTAGCAACATCCCTTTTTACTTTAAGTATTGGCTGTTACTACCACGTTATAATCCCAAGTAAGCACATAATTTAAGTGAGCACATAATTACGGCCAATGACAAAGGGGCGGATCGCATTTTCAGCACGATTATTCGACAATTCAATGCGCCCATCTTCCAAAAATGTGTTCAATGAGACTTTTTGATTCACAGAATAGGTGATGGCTTCGGCCAACTTGGAGCCCTTTAGCGCATGAACGGATTCCACCCATGACCAATAGGCCTCAAGAACGGGCTTGGATCGTTTCTGACGCTGATATTGCCGTTCTTCCGGCGTGAGTGATGCGATCTCTTTCTCAATGGAAAAGAGTTGATTGCAGTAGGTAAATCCTACAGCAGCAGCGGAGCCGATGGTTTCGTTCTTCGGCATCGCTTCTTGATACTTGCGCCGCAAGTGGGACTTATCTTACTTCTCGAATAAGTCCCATTATCCAAGAAATATGATTATCCGAGAAGAATCACTAAAAACCGCATAAGGATAAGAGGTTTTGTTCTTTTTCTCGGATAATCTACGTCTGCTTTTTGATTAAACATTTAAGAAATCTGGTATTTCATTTTTCTTTCGATTCTTTCATTGCCTCAGAATCATGGGAGAACCATTTTTCATTCCATTCTTTCAAGTGCTCGTCCACTGTGTTCTGTGATAATTCCGCATAAATCTGCGTTGTTTGAATTGATGCATGCCCAAGGAAATTTTTTATGACTATAATTGGAACACCCGAATCCAACATAATGTTTTATAATTCCATTCCAAAGGAGGTAATCGTTATTCGAGAAGATGTCAGATAGAGCCCGTGTTTATGCTGCTTTCAGAAATTCTTCCCGGATAATCATATTTCTTGGATAATGAGCCCAGCAGCCACAACGAGTGACATTCGCCACTTTGTCATAGCCGCTGTACCCGTCGGTTTGCAAGTATCCCTGAAATCCACGCAAAAACCGTCGCGCATGCTCACCGGAACGTGTGGGCTGATATTCAAACAGCACCACCGGCGGTGTACCGGTATTGCCGGAGCAATATACCCACATCCGGGACTCCGATGACGGCTTCTTTCCTTCTTCTTTTAGGACCTGAATGACCGATTCATCGGCATGAACCACCGGCTGCGCAAGCAGATGGGACTTCATTCGTTCCCCGATGGGCATAAGCCAATCGGTGGCAGACCGAATGATCCAGTTGGCCAGCGTCGCCCGGGAAAGAACAATCCCGTGATTCGCCCAGTCTTTTTCCTGCCGGTACAGCGGCAGGCCGTTGACATATTTCTGATACATCACATGAGCCACTGTGGATGCGGAAGCCAGGCTCCGTTTGATGACCGGTGCCGGTGTCGGGGCTTTTACAATGGTGGCTTCACCGGTTTCTTTCTCACAGCTTTCGCAGACATAGCTATGCCGGACATAACGAAGCAAGCGTACCTGCGCGGGGATGATCTCGAGTTCTTCCCGGACCATTTCTTTGCCCAGATCCCGCATAGTTCCGCCGCATTCATTACAAGCCAGCGTTGCTTTATCCAACTCACAGAAAATCTCTACGACAGGAAGTTCCGCAGCCAGTTCTTCTTTCGTGCGCTTGGGCTTACGTGTGTACCCAGAAATCGCGACCTTGTCCGGCTCCGGTGCTTTGCTTTTGGCTTCGGCCTCCGCTTCGTTGAACAGGGCAATCTGGAGCCCATTTTCTCCAGAGACCACATACTTGCTTTTTTCACTGGATTGGCCGTACATGGTCTTTTGAAATTTGGCTACAATGTCCGTCAGTCGATCGATACGCACCGACTGTTCTTGGACTTGTGCTTCGAGTTTGGAGATATATGCAGTTACATCGGGCGAAAGGCCCGTCTTATCCATCGTTTTCATGGCCTAAGTATATCATGGAAAAGCATGACTATCGATCGATTTTGTTAACAGAAATCCCGGGCGGTGACTTCGCGAAAACCTTGCGGTGGGTCGATGGTCAGACCGTCCATCAGCCGGCGAAGTTGCTTCACGGTGATGTTCCGTACATCGGATGGTTCTTTGGGCCATTGAAAGCGAGCACCGGCCCCGTCAAGTCGCTTGTAATATAACGAAAATCCGGTACGATCCCAGCTTAACGCTTTGAGTCGATTCCGGTTTCCGTTGCAAAACAGAAAGAGATAGTTTCCAAAGGGGTCCATCTTGAATTCCTGCTTGACAATGATGGCTAATCCATCGACGGATCGCCGTAAATCCGTCGACCCACAGGCTAAATAAATCCCATCATAGCTTCGGATATCCTTTAGCATACGGTATCCATGGCTTTGAGTACTTCCGTGAGCACGTTCGAATCGAATCCGGATTTGATACCGATGGACCATTTTCCGCATTGAATCTTGATTTCATCGCAGGGTTGCTCTTTCACCAGGGTTACATCGGCCCATTGCTGGGGGTCATGATTTGCTTTTCTGTTAACTTCCCTGGCCCAGTTCATATATCGCCCATACGGAATCCCTTTTTCTTCACACCATGCTTTCGCTGTCGTACCACTGGCTCGACATTCGGCAACGAGCGCTTCTTTTTCTTGCGGGGTCACGACAATACCTCCATTCCTGGCTTCAATGGAGATATTCTCACATAGTCAGCGCCGGCTTACCATGCACCCGTATATTAAGCGCTTACAAACATCATGACTGACAGCCCGAATTACCTTATCCGTCGCAAGCAGTTCACCTATGAGATGCGCCAGGCCATCGAATTACTCAGCCAGCCCCAGAGCGGTGGCTATACGCTCGGCCAGATTGCTGATATCTGTGGCGTAAATGACAAAACGCTCCGTCGCTGGCGTGCCGAGGAGAACTTTCAACGGGAAGTTCAGCGGCGCGTGCTACAAAGCGTCAATGAAAAACTGGCCGATGTGATGAATACGACCGTGCAGAAAGCCGTCGATGGCTCAGGGAAACATACGGAACTCGTGCTCAAAAGCCTTGGCATCCTGAAGGAACAGCACAACATCGTGGCCACACAGCACTTCGATGAAGAACGCAGCGATGAAGCTATCGAACGGGAGATTGATGAATTGAAGCGCCAGTTAGCCGAGTTAGACAATAACAACTAAGGAGGAATACATGATGTTTCAACAATTATTTAACGAGTTCAACGATGAAGCCTATCGCCTACAGGCTAAGGTCGACGCGATGATTCAGGAAAAGAAAGAGATGATCGAGCGGAAAGAAACGTGGCAACAGGAGTACAGCGAGTTGCTGCTAAACGACGCACCGCATGCCGAAGTGACCAAGAAGAAGCGTGCGTTAGAGCGGGTAAGCCGTGATATTGCGGACTTTGATGAACGGATTGAAGCGGTCAAGACGCGGCGGCTCATGATGTTACGGGAGCGATTGCCGGAACTGAGCCACGTTCGCTCATTGGAGATTGAACGGATTGTGGAAGAATACAAGGCGTTAATCCTGGAAGCGCGGAAGATGAAAGCGGAGATGTTGATGTTTTATCGGAAAATCAACAGTAAAAAGCGGGAAGCCGGTATTACCTATGATCAGATGAAAGCCGCGGCAGAAGCAGTCGGTGCCGATGAGTTCAAGCCTGACCGCACCACATTCCCGATGTACTGGATTACCAACGCCTACACCGGAGTGGACAAGACCATCGCACCGCTGGAGCAGGAGATTGACAACGCCTTCGGAACCGGCGCTGTGCCATGGTGGGTGTGGTATTATTCGCAGACCGGTGAGATGCTGTGGAATGAACTACAGGCTCACGATCGTTGCAAAGAATTAGAGAAAAAACAAGCGGAAGAAAAGGAGGCGGCTAAACATGAGTAAAGTTTGGAAGTATCGCGCCAACGCCAATGGAGATCTGATGAAGATTCTCGTTGAGGATGGAGAAGAAGTCGCGATGAAAGCATTAACCCCAATTGAGTTGATGGCGCTGGGTTATGAGCGATCAAATCAGAAGCGGGAAGCGAAGGAGAAGGAAGCTGCTAAAGCGAAGCCACCGATCATTCCGTTAAAAGCAGGGGAGAAGGAACCCGACGGCTTAACGCTGATTCGCCTTGGTTATCAAATGGCGGAGGAAGCGCGACGGATGGATAAGTAGCGTGGCCAATGAAATAATCGATAACTTCATAACTGGGAAGCGGGAGGGCTAACGCCTTTTCGCTTTTTTCGTCGTTGTGGGACTGTGCTAACGCTGCCGACAAATCATCAAATTGATGAATCGTGACTACGCTGGAAATCGCCAACCACCGCTGTACGATGCCAAGGGGCGTAGAGCTTGCCGTCAATTTGACGGGTAGCTTATCGTTGACCATCGCCAAGCACTGCTATGCCGTGGCTGGCCACTCTATAGTATTCGCGAGAGCTACTGGAAAGTCAGCCGCACTGAATACCCGGCTTTGAACGAAGGGCAGTGGAAACTGCGGTGCCGTCGTGAGATGTCGTCGGAACATGTTGGCGTGATGGCGACGTGTAGTAAGGACCGGAAGAGGAAGAAGCGGTATTGGTACAGCGAGTCGGCGTAGTAACTGAGGAGCGTAGGTTACGATGTTCTTTGATAACTGCAAAGTCGGGTTCTTCGTTGTAATTTTTATTGGTTGTCATAACACCATAATTACACGAAGTTAATGATTATTATTCTGTTGTTGAAACTCAGCCGTTGAGGAGATAACGCGGTGATCGCTATTCTGTTACGGAAGGGTAGGGGCAAACCGTCCTTCCTGTGTTGACGCTATGAAGTTGATGGGGCAGTGGGTTTCAAATCCGCTGTCCCTTGGCGTCGGCCAGTGGTGGCCGCAGGGTGAGTATCGCTCTGGTGGGGTAGGAAGTCAACGGGGGAAGTGTGGCCTGAAGCTGCTTATGATTTTCTCTCCGTACAACATCATATTCCATTGAAGGATTTGGATAAAGTTTGTTGAAAATAGTTAGTAAGTTAGGGAGGGATATCAAGTGAACGAAATTGACTTTGCTCTCTCAAAAGAATTTAGAGAATTTATCACACATAATGAAAAACCATGGGAGCTTACATGGGTTCCTTGCCCCAGATGTGGTTCGAAAAGAGTTATTTTCAATGCCAAAACCGAAGGAGTAATGTTTGTACTGAAATCTTTTTTATGGGTGATCCTTATACTCGTCACAGGAGTAATACCTGGCCTAATCTATTATGCTTGGTATTTTAGGGTAAACCCCTTTTTAACAAGGGACTTCCTTTGTCGGGATTGTAGATTGCAATGGATAAAAGAAGATATGATGCCGAGTTAAGAGAGATATCCTACAAAGCATCGCCGTGGTATGTATAATAACGCAAGCACTATGGTCCGAAAAATACTGTACCTAAAACCCAATAAAGATGGGGGAAGAAAAATAGAACTGCGTTAGAAATCATCCCCCACTTTGCATATTTATCCTTGCTTCTTCGATATCCTAATTAACCTGCGATAATCCCGATTGGACTTATGAACAACGGGAAGAACACTGCAAAACGGAAGAACGAGACTGGACTCAACGGTATCGGCTGAATAAAGAAATTTAGAATGAGTAGTACAAGTAGCCGCTTATGGCTAACGAAATATAACTGAAAACAGAGACTGATTTTTCAGGAGTAACTTTAAGGGTTTGATTCGCTATCAACTTAAGTCAACTCCATTCGAGCTTCTATTTCAATACATATTATAACAAATTCCTCTTTATTGTTTCCAGGAGTATGTTAGTACAGAAGGAATAGCAAACATCGTCCAACAATACTTTCAACGCCAATATCTGATCGGAGGCAAAATGTTTTTAGACCAACGTTTTCTTAGATTAAATGGCATCAGCATTTTATATGCTTTTGTTCTATTTATAGCGGTTGAACCGCTGTTAAATGGCTATCGAATTCAAATGCTAACAGGATTACCCTTAAGTAGACTTGAAACTGCCAGTACAATCTTGTACCTTTTCGGCTTTATCGTGTCTTCTTTTGTATTTCCAATAATCACAAACAAATGGATGAAGGGACATAAAGTAGCTTTTTTGTCAACTGTTCTCTGGTTTCCTTACTGGGTGCTATTTATGCTATTATTCGCATTTCTTTTTCCTAATCATCATCCTAGTGATGACGATAACTATGGTGCTGCATTTTTAATCATGGGATCTCTAATTTTTTATCCATTCTATATTTTTCTTATGACAGGGATAAGTTTGATAATAAAACAACATAAGGAGGGTACTGTGAGGTGATTCACTTGCCTTCTATTATTGAAGTCATCGCAATGCTGGTCATTTTGACGATAGCCTTCTTTACTGGGTATTTCTTAAGACACTTCATCCCAGTTTCAAAAAGATTGGCCGTTGGGCTGGGAAGTATTGTTTTCATCAATACAGTGATATTCGGAATTAAAATAGTTTCTAAAATAGAACTGCCTATGACCACGTCAATCGGACTTGGTTTAGGTATTGGCTTTTCGTTGGGAATCTCGCAAGGATTTATATCAAAAAGTGAGTAATCCCGTTTATGGCTGGCTACTTAAAATGTTCCCCCACACGCTGGCCATACCGCCCCACCATTCCCTCTAACGCCAATATCTGCCAAAACTGCCCACCTGCAATCCCACCGCTATCACGTCGTCAAACAGCGGCCTTACGACGGCAAAACAAAAGCCGGGCCATAGGCCCGACGTTATCATCATTTATTTTGCTCTTCTCAAATTTTCTTCCTGCTCAATTGATCTGCGACAAAGGGCATCGAATACAGTCTGAGTTTTTTGTCGACTATCTTCCAGCTTAGTGACAAAGCCTCTAATATAGTTTACATCTTCTGACAAGGAATTGAGCTGAGATGTTGTTTCTTCTTGACGATGTTCAAGTGATTTAGTGAGTGCGTAAAGCTCCTTCTTACCAGACTTTAACGTTTGAACATCTGTTTTAATCTCATCAATATCGCCAGCTATTTTTTCCTGACCAGCCTTTAAATCTTGAATATCCGATTTCATTCCTTGAATCTCAGTCAATATCTAAGCAGTTGTTCTTCCATTCCAATCGCTCCCTCGATAATATTTTACCTTAAAAACTATGGGACAACCATCACATGAATCAACAAAAATATCATTATCTCACTTGAAAAGTCAGGACAATCATCCTAGCCTTACATCAAGGATGAGGAGCACAGCCGTGTGCCGTAAGGGTATGAAAAAGGTCAAGGAGCGTCCTGACCTTTTTTCCGTCTCTATTAGAAGGAAATACTAATCTGTAAGTGGAAATGGATAATTAATTTTGCCCCAGGGGGGACGAAACATGGAAATATTTAAGATGGAAAAAAAGAAAAAACTAATAAGGTTTGGTGTTGGTTTTTTTTCTCTGTTTGTTCCTATCTTTTTCATACCAATACTTCTTGATAGCTTTAAGGAGTATGTATTATCAATATCAATGGGCGCTTGGTGTTATGGACTTATAACTGGTCTTGTTATGACAAGGATTAAAGAAAAAAAAGAAACAGATTAACAGGGAGATTAGGGAGTGTAAAAAATTTCGTGTAAATGGTTTTTGCCATATACAATTTGAGGGATACTAAAAATGGCTTTTGCCTGTCGAACAGGATAGGGCAACGCAGGCGTGCGACGCGAGCGGTTGACAGGATTCTGCCGAAGACAGCCAGGGTGGCCTTACGAGGTCACCTTGTTTCTTTCACCCGCCACCCCTCGCTCCCTACTGTAACAACTGTGCCCACCACTGCATCAAACCTCGCCCATCCTGTGCCCTCACGTGGCATCCGCCAATAATTAGGCGATAACTGCGTTGCAAATAGCGGGGGAGAAGCGTAACCCTCGCTAACCACCGTGCCCCCACAACGCGAACCACCGCCTAAAACATTAACTTCACTTCTGCTGCCATCAGAGATAACCTACACCTGCCTCCGAAATCAGTACCTCACGACACCACGGAAGGAGCGGGTGATCATGGCATCAGCAAAAGCGAAGAACGGCCAGGGCAGCGTATACCAGCGTAAGGACGGTTATTGGGTAGCACAGGTGTACATCGGCAAAGACGACAACGGCAAACCGAAGTATGCGCGTAAGACATTCAAGCACGAAGAGGACGCACTGCATTGGCGTGACAAGGCGCTCGTCGAACATCGACAAGGCGTATTCACCGTCCCATCTACAGTCACTTTCGCGGAATGGCTGGATATCTGGCTTACGCAGTATGTGCGACCTCACGTGCGCCCCAAGACGTGGGAATCCTATGAGTACATCATCCGGCTTCATTTGAAGCCCACGTTAGGTACAGTAAAAATTCAAGCCTTACAGGCAGCGCAACTACAGCAACTCCTGAACCAGCGTCATCAATCGGGCCTGTCATCCAGAACAGTAGAACTGATCCAAACCACAGCGCGAACTGCCTTGAAGCAAGCCATCCACGAAGGCATCGTTAGCCGCAACGTCGCTGATTACCTTCGCTTACCCAAGAAGGCCACGAAAGAGATTCGTGTCATGACCGTCGAGGAGATGCGCGAGTTGTTGACCGTTGCCGACGATGACCGCATGGGCACCGCGCTCCATCTACTGCTTGGCACCGGGATGCGCGTGGGGGAACTGCTGGCGCTCACATGGGCTGACGTTGATTTTCAGCGGGGGCTAATCCGCGTGAACAAAGCTACCGCCCTCGTTAAGAACGTTGGTAACACTGCTGATGCCGATCAAAAGAAAACCCGCGTCATCATCCAACCACCCAAGACGAAGAACGGTCACCGTAGCATTCCGATCACCGAGGATCTCGTGCACCATCTACGCCGATGGCTGCTGTTCCAGCGTAGGGAGCGATTGCTCGCGGGGCCAAAGTATAAACACCGTAACCTCGTGATTACGACCAAACTGGGCCACGCAGTATCACAACGCAATCTGGCCACGAAGTTCCATCGGCTACTGGCGAAGGCAGGATTGCCGATGACCAATCTGCACGCATTGCGTCATACCTACGCCACGCGGTTGCTGGAGATCCATGTTCATCCGAAAGTAGTACAAGAACTACTGGGTCACGGGAGCATCCGAATAACGCTCGATACCTATAGTCACGTATTGCCAGAGCTGAAGAAGCAAGCGATCGGCAAGCTGGAGGGCATGATGAATACGCGAGCACAGTGGCAACAGCCAGTTAGCCAGTAGTGTGTAGCAACTTGAATAGAGAAGAACGGTGTGACCATCGACGGCCACGCTGTTCTTGTCGTTATCGCAGTTTTGTCAATATTGCCACAGTAAACAAGGTGGCCACAACTACAACCGTAACCACAACTGCCATAACAATCGATAGTTACGATGTAAGCTTTTGCCACAATTAAGAACAGGGGAAACATCGAATCCCCATAAAACGCGGGCAAACAAAAAAGGTCTGCATCACTGCAGACCTACGTTATCATCATGGAGCCGACGATGGGACTCGAACCCGCAACCTACTGATTACAAGTCAGTTGCTCTACCAATTGAGCTACGCCGGCTTAAGACGAATGTTATTCTAACAAAAAACCAAACGCCTTGTCAACTAGAGAAGGGAAGCCACGATAGCTTCGGCGGATAATCTTAAGCATTTGAGGTAACCTTATAGTTACAAGCGATAAAGCTTGAATTTTTCTAGTGCTTGGAGGTTACTAAAATGGATCCTAATGAAGTTGTCTGTCCGTGTATGGGGATTACTTACAATGACTTAAAAAATGCTGTAGAAAACGGTGCGAAATCATTTGAAGAAGTCCAAGAAGTAACAGAAGTAAGTACTGTTTGCGATCAATGTGAAGACGATGTAAAGTCAATAGTGACCCAACTACTAAAATAGTGGCGTGCAGTGCAGCTTGGCTTTGGTCAGGCTGTTTTTTTCAGATACATTTACGTTCGAAAATTAAAAATCTGGCTTGACAAAAGTGAAATACATAGAATGGCGGAGAGGAAAATCAAAACAGAAAGAGGATTTTGGGTTTTCAAAAGCTAATTATAAATAACATAATACAAGAATAGGGTACGTACGGACAATCAAAGGCGTTTTTCCGTGCATGGCCCATGGGAAAAAAATTAGTGGAGGTACGCTGATGGTTATAAAGGAACACAAAAAAACACCCCCAATTCAACTGCTTAAACGCGCATTTTTTCTGAGCTTTGGCGCTATTTTAGTTGCAATTGGCTTAGAAATGTTTTTAGTACCCAATCAGATCATTGATGGCGGTGTCGTAGGCGTTTCGATCATTTTATCCCATTTATTTAATTTGCCTTTAGGCATCTTTATTTTGATATTGAACTTACCATTTCTTGTTCTGGGCTATCGCCAAATCGGAAAAACCTTTACCATATCTACACTCTATAGTGTGACTTGGCTTGCCGTTGCTGTACAATTTGTTCACGGTTCGCCGTTGATCACGGAGGATCTGTTGTTATCTTCTGTGTTTGGTGGCATGACATTAGGCATTGGTGTAGGCGTAATTCTCCGCAGCAGTGGATCCTTAGACGGAACAGAAATATTGGCAATTATTTTGACCCGTAAATTTGCTTTTTCTGTGGGCGAGATTATTATGTTTTTTAATATCTTCATCTTAGGTAGTGCTGGTTTTGTTTTTGGATGGGATAAAGCAATGTATTCCTTGATTACGTATTTCATTGCCTATAAGACGATTGATATCGTCTTAGAAGGCTTGAACGAATCGAAATCAGTGACCATTATTTCTTCCAATCCAGCCGAAATCGCTGAAGCGATTATCGCTCGCCTTGGCCGTGGGGTCACCTATCTTTATGGAAAAGGCGGATTTACCGGGGAAGACAAAGAGATATTGTATTGTGTGGTTACGAGGTTGGAGCTTGCCAAGCTACGTCAAATCGTACTAGACATTGATCCCCAAGCTTTTATCGCTGTCGAGCATGTGGCTGAAGTAATGGGTGGGCGTTTTGCTAAGAAGGCTATTCATAACTAGCGAATAAAGGAAGAATATCACATGTATGTAAAAGTAAAAAAACTACATCCTCAAGCAATTTTGCCGCAACGTCAAACAACTGGTTCCAGTGGCTTTGATCTTCATGTTCTCGATGCAGTAACTTGGGATTGTGCTCGGGCCCCCTATGATGATCATTTTACCTCGATTACGATTTGTCCTGGTGATCGTATACTGGTGCGCACCGGTATTGCTTTACAATTGGAATTGGGAATGGAAGGACAGGTACGTCCACGGAGTGGTTTGGCGTTGCGTCATGGAATTACTTTATTGAATACCCCCGGTACAATTGATGCTGATTATCGAGGAGACATAGGTTTGATTCTCATTAATCTTGGCCAACAACCCGTTGAGATTGGCAAAGGTGAACGTGTAGGTCAACTGGTGATTCAACCTGTTTGGCACCAATTGCAGTTAGTGGAAATCGAGGAGTTGGAACTCACTCAGCGTGGAACCGGTGGATTTGGTCATACAGGGGTATAAAAACCAAGCCAAGTTTCAAAAAACATTACAAAAATTTAAACAACCCTTGAATGATCCTACTGCTCGTGATAATATTCTTAATAGTAAAAAAATATAATTCCCAAGATTTGAATGTGCATTAATATTTAATCTTATTCCATGTTTTTGCTTGAGTTCTTTAAGACGACCGCGGTATGATCTGTTTTCTAAAGAACCCGCCCGCGATCAATTACGGTCATAGAACTGTTTTTGATAGACAAAATTTATGACGACAGAAAGGGTTTGATTGCAGTATGACATTTACTCCTGATGAGCTAGAAGAGAAGTTCCAAAATTTCGTAGACCAGGTGCATCGTTACGCTGAACATTTGAGTGCTCAGCTTGAACAAGCATCGTCTCAGGAACGCGCTCAAATCTATGACCAAATGAAGTCGTTTAGTGGTATGCGTACGGGAATTGTTGCTTTAGCCCATAACTTAGGATTGAATGTAGATGATCCTCGAGCAATGAATCAATAGGATTTTTACAGCAAGGAAGCAAAGAGTAAACGGAAAAGTGAAGCTAATCTTGAATGGAAGGAAGTCCTCTTTGTGAAGTGTAAACAATGTACCGAACGCTGTAAAAGCGATTGTTCCGGTTGTATCCGCGAAGAACTGTGTCGTACTAGGGAACGGTGCTTGTATTGTATTGAAGGAAGTTTATATGAAGCTGTTGGCAATCAAGGATAATTAGTTGATATAACGGTTGTTTTTGGGGAGTCCACGTAGCCCTAAAGCGAAGAAGAACGATAGAATCTTCTTCGCTTTATTTTTATCCCGTTAAATTTTGTGGATAGCGGAGAGGAATACGTTGATGATCCATTTTCATTTGACTTGGTTTCCTGGTAATAAAAAAAACGATTGGGCCTATGCTGAGCGTTTATTGCGTGGCTACCATCGGTTTTGCCGGTATTATGGTTTTCAAGGGGGCTTAACCCTTCTAGGAGAAGAGTTATTATCGTGGCCACGTTTGCCTGATCTAATACGCTTCTCACGCTCGTTAGCGATTCACCCGATTCGCCTTGACGGTTGTGCAACAGCACTTACACCGGCAAAGGCATTGATGCTCGCAAGAACCGGGGTGACAAACGTTCGGGTTACGATTGATGGATCAGCTCGTTGGCACGATCATTATCATGGGTTAGGAAGTTACAGTTCCTCTTGGGACGCATTGCGATTGTTGCGTGAGGTAGGCATAACGACGGAAGTATTGTCGAACGTAACAGTAGACAATTATACATGCTTACCGGATATCGCTGCTACTTGTGCCGATTGGCGAGTTGATCATTATGATTTTCAACGTCCCGGTCCTTTATCGCAGTCGAACCTAATGGCACCGAGTGCCTATCGTCAATTACTGATACGAATGGATCAGGTTTATCATGAGATGGTTGAGTGTCAAACTGTTTTTGGACGCAGTGATCATCTTTGGAAGTTGCTTTATTATGAAACAGGTCGCAGTTCTTCCTTAGCCGATGATCAATGGGTATATTGTGGTTGTGCTGCCGGCCATCATCGTTTTTATCTGGATGAAAGCACCCTCTATCCTTGCCGCTATTTACCCTTTCCTCTGGCCCAATGGCCTCAAAATGATCTAATCCACGTTTTTCGGCATCATCCCACAATGATGGCCCTGCGGCAACCCGCGTCATTTACTGGTTGCCGTGGATGCCCGTTGCTTAATTATTGTCGGGGCTGCCCTGCCCGTTCCTATGCGTTCGATGGGCAATGGCAGGAACGAGATCCTCAGTGTTGGCGGATGGAACAGAATTAATCAATGGCGAGGGATCATGATGAAAATAATGTTCGCTATCAGTGTACTTGTTCTGATGATCATCGTGTATATGGCTCGTTTAGCTTTACAGTCCTATCGACGTCGTCGTGAAGGAGTTAGTTTGCAGCGGGAAACTGATTTTTTCACGTTTTTGGAGTAGTTTATGTAAGCCAGCTTTACGCTGGCTTGGATGCGGAATTAGAAGATTACTTCGATTTCGGCAGACCTGTCGAAGACGTCGAAGTAGTGCCGGTTGTTGGGTTTGTGCCCGGTGTGTTGATCGAAGTGCTTTGATTACCGGAAGTTTTGCTGGTTTTGTCGTTCATTTTGTTGCTAGTCATTGTTGTTCACCTCCCGTAGCTAGGATGCACATTTTTGCTTGAGCTATGAGAGGATGAACGAAGAAAAATATGCCAGATATCTTCGTCTTAGGCATCTAAGTACTCCTTGTTTCCTTGGTTTTCCATCATCTCTTGATCATAGTGTGTTGATTTACTGAGTATGATGGAACATCGAAGTGAGCGGGGAGGACCATGCGTGTTTTGGATCATTAACTTACGTAAAATACGCTATGGCATCGTGATGGTAGCGAGCCTGATTGTGTTGGTGGTGGTGTTAACAGGCATATACTATTGGCATAACTTGTCTCATGATCGAGTTATGCTATTACCGGCGCAGTCGCAAAGTACCATTCGTTTATCCATCAACCTACCGAAGCATCGATTGACACTTTTTATCGATAACCAACGATATAAGGAATATCCGATTGCGATTGGCAAAAAGCAAACGCCGTCACCGGTAGGTGATTGGACGATTGTGGACAAGCAAAAACATTGGGGGGGCGGCTTAGGTACGCGATGGCTTGGCCTTAATGTACCATGGGGAACCTATGGCATTCATGGTACGAATAAGCCTTGGTCGATTGGTCAAAGCTTGAGTCTCGGTTGTTTTCGGATGAATAATCAACAGGTAGAAGAGCTTTATGAATGGGTTCCGGTAGGGACGATCGTGGAAGTAACTGGGCAAGATTCTCCCAGGTTTACACGTTCAAGCTATAAAATCGGTGATATACATCAAGAAATTGTTTATATACAACGGCAGCTCCGCAAGCTGGGCTTTTTATCCGGTTTGGCTGACGGTCGCTTTGGACCGGCTACGCAAGAAGCAGTGGAGGCCTTTCAACTATCACAGAATTTGCCAGTCGATGGTATCGTAACCGAGTCGTTGCGCAGACATTTGTGGCAGAACGTAGAAAGTTTCAATTGATGACTTGACGAGATGCATCTCCATAAGTACAATTATAAATGTTCTTAAGCGGTCGTGGCGGAATTGGCAGACGCGCAAGATTCAGGTTCTTGTAGTCGCAAGGCTGTGGAGGTTCAAGTCCTCTCGACCGCACCATAAGTAAACTAAGCGATACATTCGTATCGCTTTTTTTATTTCTGCCATTCTTATCCGAGCATATTTTAGCTTGCTGATTTTCAAACTAAGCTTGGAATGCTCTAAGAAAGGAGGGGGTTAACGTGTGGTCGAGTAAAAACAAAACAGCCGTTCATGATACAGGCTTTGAATTTGGTCAAGCTGGATGGTTTGCTTTTCATGCCGTTGCCATTCCAACGATGATGTATGTGGGTAAGATGATGAGCAAATCGAAAAATCAATCACGTTAGTAAGATTTTGTCTTTCCGGGCTATGGCCCGGCTTTTTTTTTGTGATATAAAGAAAATGAAAAAATGGTATAATAGTTATTGATTAGCGATGCAACTTTTTTGTTGATCTGCCAGTGGTGACAAGTATGAGAAAGGGTGTTGAAAAATGAAAGATGTGTTTCGTAGAACCTTGTTAGCTGGTTTGGGTGCCGTTAGTTTAACCAAGGAACGGGCAGAGTCGATTGTCGATGAATTGGTGAAAAAAGGCGAATTAAGCAAAGATGAAGCGGCGAAAACAGTCAGTGAACTGTTAGATAAGAGCAAAGAACAACGAGAGGCTGTCGGCGAAGCGATTAAAACAGAAGTATCAAAGTTGCGCTCCGAATTTGGTTTTGTAACTCGCAAAGAATATGATGCATTATTGGCCCGCGTCACAGTGATCGAAGAAAAACTAGGGATTAAACCGGTAGACGAAGTTGTTGAAGCAGAAGTCGTGCCCACACCGGAATCCGCTGCCGAGGAAGCCAAGGATCCCGAGAAAGAACCATCGTAAACCCTGACGTAAAGTGCAGATATTGGATCATTTTTGATTCATAGCGGTTCCTCATTGCCCATATACATTTCATCAAGACATGGGGACAAGGGCGAGGAGGAACCGGCATGTTTTCTACCCAACGATGGTTGCGCCGGTTGGTTGGAGCCTGGAGTATTGTATTGGCAATGGTTGTGACTTCAGAAGCGGCAGAACCAACCACAGTGACGGATCCGTCTACCCGGCAAGTGAAGCAGGTCATTGTATTTGTTCTATCCGGTGTTGATGAACATTCGATGCGACAAACTTATACACCGACAAGCTTGGAGTTAGCTAAAACAGGTGTAGCTTTAGAACGAGCGATTGGTGTATATCCACCGCGCAACCCACAAGCATTAGCGTCGCTAGTGACAGGTGCTTCACCAAGGCAGACCGGATTAACAATGCCTCTCGGGAAAATGCGTTCTGAATCTATTTTTCAAGTTTGGCAACAACAAGGGCTAAAAACGTTACTCGTCGCATCGCGTACGGAAGATGTGACTCCCTTGCTGGATGGTTTTACTCAAAAGGTTTTATCACCGGAGGTAAGTGCCGTTGCACTGACGGATCAAGCGTTGGAACAATGGAAAGCAGCAGAACCTTTTGCTACGTTTGTTGTGTACAGCGGCCCTCTGGAAAAAGCAGCGCAGTCCGGTCCTGGCAGTGAACCTTATCGGAAAGCAATTACCGAAGCCGATCAACAGATTGCCCGGTGGATTACTTTGATCAAGGACATGGGCAAATGGGATGACACCTTGATTGTCATCACTGCTGATCATGGCATAGCCTCCGGCACGGCGAAGCAAGATCGAGCAGCCATGGAACGTGAATGGATGTTACCGCTTATTTTTCATGGTCCTCGCCTGAAAACAGGGGTTACATTACCGCCAGGCAAGCTTCTCGATGTTGTACCTACCTTAGCCCATCTTACAGGTCAACGCAAACCGGCTTTTGCTGAGGGTGATATCTTGTGGAATGCACTGCTTCCCACGGCATCGCAAACTCAGGAGATGCTATATGCTTTACGTTTAGCCGATGTGAGTCGACAAAATTTGGAGCTTTCCCGCAATGCCTATCAATTAGCTGAAGATAAAATGACCATTGATGCGCAATTAGGTGATGTACAAGAACAAAAACGTCAAGTACAAATATTTACGGAAGAAAAAGAACAGGTCATTCAAGGACTTGAACAAAAAGTTCGGTGGCAGCGTTATCTGATTGTTGCCTTGGTCGGTGTTGCTACGATTGGTTACGTTATTGAGTACATTGTTCTTCGCAAACGATTTATGATGTTTGACTAACGACTTATCTGTCTGACCGTAAAAGACAGTCACGTAATCGAAGAGCCTGAGTTTCCCCAAAGCGGGATCTCGGGCTCTTTTTTGTTTATTTTCTTGAAGACGTCTCTTTTCATTAAAGAAAGCATACAATCTACCAAAAATTTCTTAACTAGGAGGAGCAAATGAAGCAACAATCGGTAACACCTAGGGAAGCGGAAATCCTCGATCTATTGGACCGTCTGATCGATGAAGCGAGTCAAGTTAGTATGCTTGCCGGTCCTGACCAGGAAATGCGTATGACCGAAGGAATTCGGTTAATCGAGCGCATTGCCAGTCTGTGTATAGAACTGCTCGATGGTCGAGAAGAATATTTAGAGGCCACACTGCGTCAACTAATTCAACAAAAGTTACCTAGCCAAACGGTCTTGCGAAGTTTTGGGGAGTTTCAAACCGTTATCGATGCTTATGTACTCTCCGCTTTGCATCGCTACACTCAAATGCCCAAAATGAATGAATTCGTTGAACAAGAACAATTTTCTCAGCTTGCGACGGTGCAACCGGAAAAAACGGAGATGGTTCCATCATTACCGGAGACGGTTATGGAATTGGTCGACCTCAATGAGTGTATTACCCAAACAGTACGGAAAATCTACCCGGGAATCGCCATTGAAAGAGGAACCCCTGATGGGCGTAACCCTGATGCGGTCTTTTTACCGACCAAAAGGATTGCTTTGGTTGGCCAAATGAATTGGCTTACTTCTGCCAATGAATCACTGAACGGAACTTCAAGTGATCTGCAAACGTCGCAGGGGTACCGCTTGATTCTAGTCGCTCGTGAAGATGCCCATAGTCCCAGTCGTATCCAACGAGCGATCGTTCGAGCTAGAAAATAATCAGGTATTGACCCCGATAGAAGGACGATATAAAATAGAGTCCGTAACCAAATTACATTAAAGAAATCGTGTAGATCGGGAAGAGTACTTGTGGATGCGTCAGATAGCGAACCGGAGATAGTGAAAGCCGGGCTGAGGGACACAAGGAAAGCCACCCGGGAACTGCGAACTGAACAGTCATCATGAGATGAATCAGTAAGTAAGCCGGCACCTCCGTTATCAGGTTTTGAGCTGATCGGATCATTATTTTCCGATAATCAGGGTGGTACCGCGTTGGCAAAGCCTTCGTCCCTTTAGGGATGAAGGCTTTTTATAATCTTAGGAGGGTGAAATCATGAGTACAGATATCAAGAAAAAAGTTCTGGACATTTTACAAGATGATTGTCGTGTCAGTGTCGACCAAATCGCCTTGATGTTGGGCCAGAATCCGGACACGATCCAAACCTTGATTGACGAGCTGGAGCAAGAACGGATCATCGTTAAGTACCCAGCGATGATCAACTGGGATCGTTTTGATGATGATCTGGTGACGGCCATGATTGATGTAAAAGTTCTACCCCAACGTAATGTAGGTTTTGACCAAGTTGCCGAGCGAATCTATAATTTTCCTGAAGTTCGTTCGGTTGCTTTAATGTCCGGCGGCTATGATCTCTCGGTGATTATCGAAGGCAAATCGATGAAGGAAGTGGCATTGTTTGTAGCACAAAAGCTGGCTGTGCTTGAACACGTACAGTCTACAGCGACTCACTTTGTTCTTAAACGCTATAAACATGATGGCGTTATCTTAGATAAACAGGAAGAAGATCATCGTCTGGTGGTGAGTCCCTGATGAGTACTGATACGAATTCGATGAGCCGCCATTTAAACCCTGTGATTTGTAGTTTGCCTCCTTCCGGTATCCGGCGCTTTTTTGACCTTGTGGCGACGACCAAAGGGGTGATTTCCCTGGGGGTCGGGGAGCCTGACTTTGTCACCCCCTGGCATATTCGTGAAGCCTGTTTTGACGCGTTAGAACGGGGATTCACCATGTATACGTCTAATCTGGGTTTGCTGGAACTGCGTCAAGAGATCGCGAAGTTTTTAGACAATGCTTATGACGTAACCTATAATCCGCAGGATGAGATCTTGATCACTGTGGGTGCTTCCGAGGCTGTGGACTTGGTGATGCGTGCAACGTTACAGCCTGGCGATGAGGTTTTGATTCCGGAGCCTTGTTATGTAAGTTATGCGCCTACGGTCATTATGGCCGGTGGCGTTGCTGTTCCAGTTCCGACCTATGTAGAAGATGAATTCCGGTTGACCGTGCAAGCACTAGAGCGAGCCGTAACTCCTCGTACTAAGCTGGTCGTATTGTGCTACCCCAATAACCCAACCGGTGCCATCATGAATCGAGAGCAAATGGCAGCAATTGCTACGTTTGCGCAACAACATGATTTGCTGGTACTTTCAGATGAAATCTACGCTGATCTGACCTATGAAGGGACCCATGAGAGCTTTGCTTCGTTGCCGGGAATGCTGGAGCGGACAATCTTGCTCGGTGGTTTTTCTAAATCCTATGCGATGACAGGATGGCGGATCGGCTATGCTTGCGGCCACAAGGAAATTGTGGCACAAATGACGAAGATTCATCAGTACACGATGTTATGCGCGCCGATAATGGGACAGATGGCAGCGGTGGAGGCGTTGCGCAATGGACAATCAGAAAAAGAACGAATGGTCGAAGAATATGATCAACGACGGCGCTATGTCGTGGCACGATTTAACCGGATGGGCTTGTATTGCTTTGAACCACGTGGCGCATTTTACGCATTTCCACAGATTACATCCACCGGGCTTAGCAGTGAGGAATTTTGCGCTCGTCTCTTAGCAGAGGAAAAGGTCGCCGTTGTTCCTGGTAACGCCTTTGGCCAAAGTGGGGAAGGGTTTATTCGCGTATCCTATGCTTATTCGATGACCAATCTGACGGCGGCCTTAGACAAAATCGAAATCTTTGTCCAACGTTGTGCTACCGGTAGCCCATCCCCGAAAGGGTGAAAGCAATGAAACTCCATTTCATAGGTGCAAGTCAAACTGTAACAGGCTCTTGTTATTTACTTGAAACCGACCAGGCAAAAGTCCTGATCGATTGTGGTCTTTTTCAAGGACCCAAGGAAATCCGTGAACGTAACTATCAGGACTTTCCTTTTCATCCTGGTTCCATTGATTTTTTACTATTAACCCATGCGCACACGGATCATTCCGGTTTGGTTCCCAAGTTGACTAAATTGGGCTTCAAGGGACAGATCCTCGCCACTGGCCCGACCATCGACTTGTGTGCGGTTATGCTGCCTGATTCAGGGCATATTCAAGAGATGGAAGTAACACGCAAAAATCGCAAGGCCAGCCGGGCCGGCAAGCCTTTATTGGAGCCAATTTATACGTCCGATGAAGCCATTGAAGCCATGAAGTTTTTTCGTCCGGTAGCGTTTAATGAAAAGATCCAAATCACACCGGCAATCCAAGTGCGGTTTGTTGACGCCGGTCATATTCTTGGATCGGCAAGTATTGAGATCTGGGTAAATGAGCACGGCAAGGCAGCGAAACTAGTTTTCTCCGGTGATATTGGCAATACGAACCTACCAATCGTAAATGAGCCAAGTACGATTAATGATGCTGATTATATCATCATGGAGTCAACTTATGGTAATCGCTTGCATGATCATAGCCGATCTCGCCTGGAACTGTTACGTGAAGTAATTGTGGACACCTATCAAAAAGGCGGAAAATTAATCATTCCTTCTTTTGCCATTGAGCGGACGCAAGAGTTGCTTTTTGAACTGGCTCAACTGTATGAGCAAAAAACGATTCCGGAAATGCCCATATATCTGGACAGTCCCTTGGCTATTGCGGCTACCGAAGTTTTCACAAAGAATATGTTTTTTTTCGATAAAGAGTCCAAAGATTTTTTTCGTCGAACTCGTGGCGTTTTCTCATTACCTAAATTGCATTACACTCGTTCAACAGAAGAATCTACAGCATTGAACACACTGGAAGGCCGCGCCATCATTATCGCTGGATCCGGAATGGCTGATGCCGGACGAATTAAACACCATTTGAAACATAATCTATGGCGTACTGAAGCCACGGTTATATTTATTGGTTATCAAGCCCAAGAAACGCTGGGCCGGCGTTTGCTCGATGGTGAGAAAAACGTGCGGATCCACGGTGAGGACATCGTTGTACGTGCTGATATCCGAAATATCCCTGGTTTTTCCGGGCATGCTGATCGTGATGGTTTACTTCGCTGGCTACAATCTTTTCGGCAACCCCCCAAAAAAGTATTTGTGACTCATGGTGAACTAGAGAGCAGTCTGGCTTTTGCTCAAACCGTGCGGTTAGAAACAGGCTATGATTGCTATGTTCCGAAGTGGCTAGAAACGATTGAACTTACCAGTGATAAGCAAGTGCAATTGCGTCCGGATGCTATTGCTGACAGAGCTATCTTGCCGGCAGTAGATGGTAATGTTACGCCAGAAGGGGTGGAAAGGGCCTACTTGCAATTGCGTATGTTACTGCGTGAACTCGTTGAAGTGGAAACGGATCGCGATGAATATGCACGATTAATGGGGGATTTTCAACAGATTGAATCGATCATTCGCCAGGCACTTGAGCGAAAAACCTAACATAAGACTGATGCAAAGCAGGGCATGCTTATCGATGGAGGTGACGCTAATGACTTATACGATCAACAGTGATTGTATTTCATGCGGTGCTTGTGCACCGGAGTGCCCCACCGATGCGATTAGTGCTGGCACAGATAAATATATTATTGATCCGGAAAAGTGCATTGAATGCGGTAATTGTGCTGAAGTATGTCCCGTAGAAGCGCCTAGGCCAACGGAAGAGCAATAGTGTGAATCATTCGCAGATTACGGAGGACCAATCAATGACTACGCTGGACCAAGTAAAACGTGGACAATTATTTCGTATTCAGCAGATCCCTGATGAGCTTGTCCGGGCACAAGCCATTCGCTTGGGTATTGCCGAAGGTTCGATTGTAACCTGTCACGAGATTATTCCCGGTGGTCCGATTGTTATTGGTAAGAACAGGCAGGAAATAGCGATTGGGCGAAGGTTGGCTCGGGAAATCCGTATAGAATTAACGACAACTTCTGATGATCGGGCAATCGAATAAAAAGATATGAATGCGATGCTTAGTTGAAAGCATCGCATTTTTTTATCTATCCTTCCATGCATGCCAGCTTTTAGATGGTTCTGCGATGCGTATGAAAGGCAATTGGTGTACAAAATAGGCTCAATCGGATTAAAAGTCAAAGGAGGGAGTTGAATTGCGTCGACAAGCTCGCCTACTTGCAGGCTTCGTTGGTACTTGTGTGCTAGGTGGATTATTGCTCTGTGGCGTTCAGTACAATTCAACGAGGATACCAGCAGTAGGTACAGAACTAGGGGGTTCCAAGGGAAAAGTGGCTGAAGCTGCGACTGGCGCCGGTTATCCGAAATCCAGTGATCTGCAAACACTGGCACGGGCGATTCATGGTGAAGCTCGGGGAGAACCCTATGAAGGTCAAGTTGCGGTTGGCGCTGTGATCTTAAATCGTGTGCGCCATGTCTCTTTTCCGAAGAGCGTTCATGGTGTAGTATTTCAGCCTGGCGCCTTTACGGCTGTAGCGGATGGTCAAATATGGATACCTTTGCCGGAAAATGCATCGGCTATGCGAGCTGCTCGCGATGCTTTGGCAGGATGGGATCCTTCTGGAGGCTGTATTTATTATTGGAACCCGGTTACGGCAACAAGTAAATGGATTTGGAGTCGCCCGATTGTCAAGCAAATTGGTAAGCACAATTTTGCCAAGTAGTCAATGGTCGTAAAAAGGATGTGTAGCATTTGAGCAATGATTTAGAACAACATCACCGGAGCGCCACGCGCGGGTGGGCCGTTATTTCAGGATTTTTGGTCTTGTCCTTGTTGGCTTCCGGCGCGATTGGCTATCGTCATTATCAAGAAAATCGTGCCTACCAGATGAAAGCTGAAAATCAGTATCAACGCGCGTTTTTAGATTTGTCGAATCATGTGGAAAATATGGAACTGGATATGTCTAAGCTTATCGTCAGTAACTCGCCAGGGCAGAGTATTACTCGGTTGAATGAGGTTTCGCGTCAAGCAACTCAAGCATCAGTTGAACTTGGTCAGTTACCCCTTGCCTCCTTGCTTTTATCGCGAACCAATAGCTTTGTTAACCAAGTCGGTGACTATACCGGTGATTTAGCTCAAAAAAAGGTTGATTTAAATCAACCGTTGACTGACAGTGAAGTTCGTCAGCTAAGTGAAGTTCATCGCCAAACTGTTTTTTTGCGTGATGAGTTGAATAAAATGGGCAATCAACTGAGTGAAGGGACCATTACCTGGATTGATCTCGAGCGAGATGCGCAACGTCAAGAAAAAGAAGGATCACAGCCTCAAACCGCGTGGTTTTCACGTTGGGTGGACCGTGTCGTTGCTACAGTAGCAGGTCAAGGTCCGGAAACACAAGCACCGGCGATTTTAAGTAACTTTCAATTCGTAGAAAGTGAATTACAGAAGTACACCCCCATTGAATATGATGGGAAATTCTCCGAAGCCATTAAAATTAAGCCCAAAGGCTTAGGTAGCGGTGAAATAACCCAAGAACAGGCACTGCAGATTGCTCAATCCTTCCTGGGGCCAGAGTCTCTTCAAGGTCATACTGTAACAGTTGTTGGTGAAGGGAAGGCGGCCATTCCGTCTTACGGTATCCGCGTCGTCGCTAATGACGCACCGGATCGTGAAAAGATTACGATGGATATCTCCAAAACCGGTGGTAATGTACTTTGGATGTTAAAGGATCGTGCCCCCGGCACTCCGGCGATTACCAAAGAAGAAACACCGGCCATTGCTAAAGAATTCTTAAACCGTCGAGGGTTACGCGGATTTGAAGTGACCACTGTCGAAGAATATCAAAATCTCGCTGTGGTCACTTTAGTGCCAAAAGACGGAAATGTAACCCTTTACCCCGATAAAATCAAAGTGCGTGTTGCTCTTGATGATCGCGATGTTCTTGGTTATGATGCCAGTGCCTACTTGACTTTTCACCATAATCGAGCGTTGCCGGCCCCGAAACTTACCGTGGCAGAAGCTCGTGTTCGCGTTTCCCGTCAGTTGAATGTTATTGCCAGTAAATTAGCATTACTTGGAAAAGATAATTATCAAGAAGTGTTATGTTGGGAGTTCCGAGCTTCTAAGAACAATGAAGAATACCTTGTGTATATCAATGCAAATAATGGCAAAGAAGAACGAATTTTCCGTGTCATTGATATGCCAAACGGTCGATTTATTCACTGATATAATAGTCTGGTTTTCTTACAGAAACTGTAGGTGGGCAATTGCGTCGCCTGCAGTTTCTTTACGTAAAATCTGCTCTCTGGTCTAGACTTTTAGAAAGTTTCGTGTGATAGCGATGGCTGACATTTACCCTAACCTTTTACTGTGTTAAAATCGTTGTGGGTAGGAGAACAAGGGAGTGTGAAGATTAGTGCAAATTACGATTGGCGTCTCAGCGCGACATATTCATTTAACCGCTGAGCATTTGGAGATATTATTCGGTCAAGGCTACCAGTTGCAACCGAAGCGCCAGTTATCGATTCCAACGCAATACCTGTGTGAAGAGCGCCTCACGATTCGCGGGCCTAAAGGAAGTATCGACCATGTTGGTATCATTGGTCCTCTGCGGGAACGTAGTCAAGTAGAAATAACTCGTAGTGATGGCATTCGTTTAGGAGTTACACCGCCAATCCGGCTTTCCGGAGATCTGGACAGCAGTGCACCGATTACGCTTGTCGGGCCACAAGGTGAACTTACACTTGAAGAAGGATTGATTATCGCCAAGCGGCATATTCATATGACGACAACAGATGCTGCATCGCTTGGCTTCGGTCATAAAGATTTTGCTATGGTAGTGGTTCCTGGTCTACGAAGCTTGGTCTTTGACCATGTTGTCGTTCGTGTAGATGATCAGAATACACATACTGAATTGCATATCGATACGGATGAAGCTAATACAGCTGACTTAAACTCCGGTGATCAAGTTACATTATTACTGCTCAACGACAAGAAAATTCGCCTTGAACGACTGATCGGGATGTTTGATGAGCGGCAACTCAAAATGTTAGAAACTTTTGCGGCAGATATTGTAGAACGTGAAAAACAGAAGTTGCAAGAAATGGAAAGCCTGCTAAACGATTTACGATAGTTATACTTTGTAGCAGTCGATCTGATGTTATGTTCTACGGGGCAACATCGTTGTTTGAAGGAGAGCACGCGTGTGGATGAGAGAAGAGTTTTTGTAGCCACTCCACCTGGACCTTTACGGGAACGTATCAAAGAATCGTTAATACGCCATGGTATGGTGATTATTGGTGAGGCTGGAGATGGGTTGTCGACGTTGCGTTCTCTTCACTCGGTTCATCCTGACGTTGTGATTATTGAGCACCAGTTATCGGGTCTCGATGGGATTGAACTAGCAAAATTATGCCAAGAGGAACGGCTTGGTGCGGCTGTATTACTTACTACGTACTCACAATTAAACTTGGTTCAAAAAGCAATGGAAAATTGGTTTTTTGAGCCATTATTAAGGCCGATTCGAGAGGAATCGTTACTCGCAGCTGTGCTGACCGCCCATACTCATTATGTCCGGGAAAGCAAGTTGACTCAAGAAGTTATGGCGCTCAAAGAAGCCTTGGAACGGCGAAAATTGATCGATAAAGCTAAGGGCAAACTGATGGATAAAATGAAAGTCAGCGAAGAAGAAGCACATCGTATTTTACAACGTTATGCCATGAATCATCGGTTATCAGCGAAGGAAGCTGCTGCAAAAATACTGCGAGGATTTGTATAAAAGGAAAAAGAGCGACACAGATAGGTGTTGCTCTTTTTAAAAGAAAAAATCACCATACGCGTTGGTATGGTGTTTTATTAACATATGGTGGACAATAACGGAATCGAACCGCTGACCTCTTGCATGCCAAGCAAGCGCTCTAACCATCTGAGCTAATTGTCCTAAAATGGTGCGCCCGGCAAGAATCGAACTTGCGCACCTGGTTCCGGAGACCAGTGCTCTATCCACTGAGCTACGGGCGCGACGCTTTGGTGACCAGCGACAATAGATAGTATAACGATTCCAGATTTGAAAGTCAAGCCTTTTTTAAAATAAAAAAGACTAGGATAGGCCTAGTCTTGTCCTTGCACATCATTGATCCCGTGCCGATAAAAATGGTTCTTTAGATGTTGTATAGTATGAGGAGAAACGGCGAATTCACCGGCCATCTCCGTGTCGGAACGATTTTCAGCGATTCTTTCAATAAAAGCATCAAAAGGAATGCCAAGTTCCCTGGTCATATCCACGAGGCTGTCACGTAGTCCCCAAGGAGCGCCTTTCGAAGTCATGTAATTTACATGATCAGTGCCTTGGATTCGAGGATTAATTTGAGCTTCCGTTTGATATCCGTGGAGTTCTGTATGAGCATCAAGCGCAACGTGCGTGGCTGATCCCATCGGTTCAGGAACAAAACGATTGGGAAGCGGAGGATTTTCAACGGTCTCTGTCATTTATTTGCACCTCATCGTATCTGTTTTTGTTAGTTTGTCGAAAAAAAGATGATTTCATCCGGTATACCTGGCGAAAATTAAAAAAAATATCGAAAAAAGAAGGATTTTGTGCCAGTCGATCCTAATATAATTATCGATATCCCCCAAATTAATAAGCTAGGAATCTTACAAAAAGTTGTACCAGGAATGGAGGTCATCCAATTGTCACCGAAATATGATCCCGATAATTTTATTAGCCCCGGCACTGCTAACCGATGTTTCGGCATCGAGCCCGATGAATTAAAGCAGGCTGTATCACTAGGTAATATACCTGGTGTTGTTGCGAATAACCGGG
Source organism: Heliophilum fasciatum (assembly GCF_004341395.1). Lineage (GTDB taxonomy): Bacteria > Bacillota > Desulfitobacteriia > Heliobacteriales > Heliobacteriaceae > Heliophilum > Heliophilum fasciatum. Next base: position 266 of record NZ_SLXT01000031.1, on the reverse strand, counting down.
TTCGGGTACGCGAGACTGATTTAATTGAAGCGATTGCTTCTGGACGTATGGAGCAATCAACCTGGTTCTTAGGAATGTATAAGGGCAAGCTTAAGGAAGTTTGTCCCGGCGTCTTTCGAACAGTAGTATAATCAAAGAGCACCTACGCCAGTATGTAGGTGCTCTTCTTTATTAGAGTCTGTCTAAAAACCCCCGCATCCCAAGGGTCGATTCATAAAACTCAGTATTCAATGGTATTTTGTGCCATTTAAAGGTATTTTGGCTTC
>NZ_SLXT01000030.1 GCF_004341395.1 Heliophilum fasciatum | reverse complement strand
TGTCGGCGTTACCCGACTTCATTGGTACTATGCGGAAATCCGACTCCCTACTCGCTGTTTGGCTCCCTTGCTTTTGGGCTTGTCGGCCATACTCCGTTGCCGAAGGGCGGTAGGGTCTCCCAGGTTCCCATGAAGTCATTGTGATGCATGCCTGGCTCTACGACCCCGGGGAAGCCGCGACCATCTCGCCCGTATCGATGGTTGCGATGTTGTCTTCCGATATTCCGATGTCGTCGACCTTCCCATCTTACTCATTTCGGGGCTCTATCACTTTCAGGCCTACATCCTACCTGTCTACGCTTAACCGCCCAAATTGCTTTGTTCGGTTCAAGACTCGCTACTGATGGTTGGGCTTCAACCTTTTCAGGCAGGATTTCCACCCGCTAAACTTCATGACCTTGCCTGGTCGCACCGGAAAGTGAGTTCAAAATAGCAATATAAATCAAAAAGGCGAGGATATTTCCTCACCTTTTTCTGATCATTGACATAGATCGACTGCCCAAATAACATCTTATGGAAATTCAATCCCCCGTATGCTACAATCGTAGCAAGTGATACTATACACAGCATTCACTTGAGCCGCCACTTCGACGGTTATCGGGAATTAGATCGAGTACTTACTAAGATCGCTCACCATCAACGCCTTGACGCCGAAGACAAACTCCGGATCATGCTGTTGCCCATGATGTTCGAGCATCCCCGCCATCGCTCTCGCGCTGCCTGGCTCGTTACGGAGGCTCTGGATGCAAAAAAAACCGATGATGCTACCTATCTCATCGGTACAATGTTCGCCTGCAATTACTCAACCATTGCTAACCCGGAAAAGAACAAAATTTTGGAGGTGCTGGAGATGTCTCAAGCTTTTCAAGAACTATACCGTAGATTTGAGGAAAAAGGGATGGCAAAAGGAATGGAGAAAGGGATTGCGAAAGGGATTGCGAAAGGAATTGAGCAAGGGATTGAAAAAGGGATTGAGCAGGGGATTGAGAAAACTGCCATCACCGCGTTGAAAGAAGGTGCTTCACCTAGTTTTGTATCAAAAATCACAGGTTTACCTTTGGAAAAAATCGAAGCATTGCATAAGCAGATAAAGCAAAAGCTCTAATCTACAATCTTCATCCGGCACAATCACCGATATAAACATCGAAAAAGGTCATTCCCGGCGAATAAACAAAACGGGGATGACCTCTTTTCATTTTGCTCGTTCATCAGGGGGACCCCAGAACGCAACTGGCGATGATAGGCTTCCACCGTATTGGTGGTGTAGATTAGCTTGCGAATCGCTGGTGGAAAGATGTGCGCGGAAATGCAGCGGAAATGGCCTCCGTAAAGCCGGTACGCTCGTCTTTATAAGCGATCAGGATGTCTTCCACGGTCTTACAATCTTTTGCGATTTCTTGGGCCAATTGTTGCCGTGCATTCCGCATAAATGGTACCCAGTTACGCCGTTTGCTCAACGATCTTTTCCATAAGGCCTCGGGAGCAATCAAGCACCTGCTCATTCGTTGGCAATGGAATCACCGGGCGCGCTTTAACTACCTCGATCACCATCGGTTCCAGCAAGGCTACGGCATAATCACGCCGATCATCACTGGCGTACATATTGCGCAATTCACCGGCCATATCCAATTCCTGCATCTGCTGACTCAGCAGCTCGATTTCATTCTCCGACAGCAAGAAATCAAAAGCCAATTCAGCAAAACAGCTCTCAAATATATGTAGCATCTCTTTCGCGTCGTCCTCAATAAATTCATCAAGCACCGATTTCGTAACTGTTGACGCAGCCGAACTGCCCAAGAAGGCCCCACATAATCCACCCACCAGTCCGCCGACGGCCGTTCCGACGATCGGGATGAACGATCCCACCGTTGCTCCGGCTGCCGCACCGGCCATCCAACCGCCAGTGCCCCCGGCGACACCGGCTGCCGTTGTGGAGATGTTCTTAAACGCTTGGGCACCTGATATTTTCCCACGCACCAGACGGCCCACATCGACTGAAGAAAGTACGGCCGTCGTCACAATCCCCGTTACGATATTCCCGCGCAGCAGCTTGGACAAGTGATTCATCGCCGCCGCACCGTAGATATTGCCGCCCTTGATTCCGCTGGCTATCCAACTTGCCGCCTTTGGCCCCATTTGTTTGACCAAAAAGTCCGTTCCGCCTCGTAACGCCGCTTCTACCCCTGTCCTCCCCAGTTGCGCCGTGATCACACTGGAAAAGAAGGTCACACCAAAGACTTGCATACCCGAATAGCATGCTTGCTCCAAAGCCACTTTGGGACTTTCACCGTTCCAGAGAGCATGGGCATAGGTGATGATCGCTGATACCCCCATAGCCGTACCACTGACCTTAATGCCGTTGACCCCATCGTAGATGAGCGATTCCACCGTGCCAAAGCGCGCAATGTTCCGAGCCTGTGCATAGGTAAATGAGCCTTTGCGAACGATTTCTTTAGCTTTTTGCGGGTCGCTTATACCGGGAAGTTGTCCTTTGCGGATTCGTTCCTCCATCGCTTGAATGGCCGCATCATACTTATCCGAAGGCACTTCAATCTGCATCGGTGTTCCATCGGGACTCCAGTAACGAAAATGATTGTTTTTGTCAAAGCATTCTTTAATGCAGTCCGAACCGGTACGACAATATTTCGTTTGAATATATGCACCGTCTACATAGCGATCAGGACCGTTCTTCGCATTATTGCCGCCCATATGTTTAGCATCTTTACCGCTCCATACATCTTTCAGATGATTCGCTTTTTCTGCGGCCGTGCCGTGACCTCTTTCGGCCTGAAATATCACATTGTCCGAGTATATCTCGGCAACGCCGGCGTTTCCGGCCGCCAAACCGGTATGAACTGCTTTCTGTTTCCCTTTTTCACGGTTACTCTGAGGACCCAACGCTATCGCCTCAATTCTACTTTTCCTACTCTCGCCCGTTGCATATCCATGAGGTACTATTCTTGTTTTTCATATTTTCATTATTTTATTTTACCATAAATAGCGCTATGGCCTCCGTATGTTTGATAGGTTAAACCTTTCTGTTGAAGTACTGATATAAAACCCCTTCCTCCAACTTACTACCATCTTCGATCGCCGTCGAACGTTCCATATCTTGATTACGGGTCATTGAGGTGCGCACAAAAGCTTGAAGGAGATCATCGTAGGGCATAAAAATACGAATTGACCTGTTCAGAACTAAGGAATGCATATAGTTATTACTTAATACCGGAAAATCTTTTATTTCTTCTTCTCCGCAGAACACACAATGCTGAATATGGGGGTAGTACTGCATAAGACCGTCTCGGATGTCCTGAAGTGTCCATTTTGTCTCTGTACCGAAATCGATCTTATTCTGCTCAAAAGTAAAATCTTCGCAATCACCGAGTACGCAAATATCCATGCATTGCCGCTCGTAGATATACGCAATTGATCCGATCCACCAGTCCCACAACTTATCAATACCATCAAAGGTAAGATTTTCATAGGTTGAAATTTTTCTTAGCGTTTGATTTTCGTAGAGATAGGCATCGACCTGCCGATTCACTATGTAAAACAAACACCTCACCGTTTCTTTCATACCCGATCCCCTTACCGCCGTTCCTCTTGTGCAGTCTCAACTAAATTGACCATTTTATGCTGAACATCAGCATGCGTCATTTGCGGATTGACAGCTTGCAACGCATGAATAATGGCAGAACTAATGACCGGCTCTTTCCCTTTCAAATCTTTGCCTTGCAAGTAATCCGACATCGTCCCCATATTGAAGTAACCATTTTCTTTAAATTTATCGATACACGCCTTGATTTCCTCAGCCGACAATTTAATTTTTTCGGCTGTTAACAAAAACTCAGCCGGAATTTCCACGCCGGTCTTTTCCTCAATACTTTTGGCCAAAATGTTTGTACCAATTGCTGTACAAGCCAATCGTTCTTCGGGAGACATTTTATTGAACTTTTCACGATCCAGCTCAATTTCTTCCCGTAGATAGTGAATGTATTCCTGTTCCGACTTAAATTCTTCTCGTGGCAACGTATCCTCTTGAATCGCTTTGGCGCCCAGTTCATCCATTCTTTCATTCTTATGGCCAACGCCCAAAATTTCCGCAATTGTCGTCACGATAACCGCAATGACTTCGAGCGCTTTGACGGCTAACTCCAGATTTTTAAAAGGAGATAATATGGCTATCGCGTTACCGACGATGCCACCACCGATTTTGCCGATGTTACTTCCTACAAAACTGACTGCTGAACTGATTGCGCTGCTAACCACGCTACAAGCCGATGAAAACCATCCCATGTCAGCATCCTCCTCTACTGTCTTTTCCCCAGCTTTAATTTTAAGTGATTAAAGTAATACAACTTTTTTTCTTCCAAGCGCTCAGGCTCACTGAGGACATCAGTGATAAATTCAACCAGCTTCGCTTTCCGTTGTTCCCGCATATCTACCGGATATAAGCTGTGCAACAAATATTGCACCACAATTTCTTGCTCAGCTTCACTGCTTATCTGCTTCATCCTTTCCATAAAAGCGTGACGAGCGTCGTCAAACCGGTAAAAATTACGGAAGTCATCAACCAGTGAACTGTCAGGAATGTATTGAATATATTCTAGAAATTGCTCCAACGACGGTTGTTCTTGCAGAATTTCCAGTCCGGGAAAAATGCCGCGTTTATACATCTGGCGATAATACTCCATGACGATGTGGCGCAGTTCGTCATCGTTAACAAATTCCGTACCTGTAGTATTCGTCATCTGTTTCATCTGCACTTGCAACGCTTTAGGCCAACCTTGTGTGAACACAATCGCCCGACCGACGTCGAGATGGGAGAGAAAATTCTTTTGTTCATCAGACAACACCATCGTGTTACCGATAGCTTCTTTATCATCTTGGGCGAAGATTTTATGCACAATTTTCGTATTGGTGTTTTTGAGTACTTCCGGTGTTAGCTTTCCAGGTATTTGGTCGACAATAATCAATGATTCGCCATATTTTCGCACTTCCGCCAGCATATCCGCGAAGGTTTCCACACTTTGCTTTTTATTCAGACTGTCCCCGGGTTGATATTTGCTTAGAAGCCGGTGCGCTTCTTCGAGCAAAGTAATATGCTTAAATCCACGGTTGTTTTGATGTTTGATCTTGATGGCCTCGAGCAAATTCGTAAGAACGAACCCTAGAATTAAGGCTTTCTCCGAACCACTGCGGATTTCTTCTAATTCTAACACCACCTTGCGATCTAACAGATCAACAAAGTCGATAGAACGTTTGGTATCCAGCATCATGCCTTTGGCACCCATCGTCAAGCCTTGCAACCGAGCGCGGATCGATCCGATATAGTCCCGTTTTAACCGTTCATCAAATCCCTGCTTCTCTACAACCTCCTCGGTTTTGTTGATCAAGTCCGTCAGCGTCGGGAATGCATAGACGCCATCGGCAAAGGGTGCCGGATATTTTGTATTGCAGTTTTGGGAGATATTCCAACCATAGTCTTGATAACAGGCATAGATTGCTGATTCGATAATTTGCGGAATCGCCGCTTCCATATCGAAGGCCGCTTCAATACTGGCTTTGATCATATCCACCCGGGAAGTGATACTTTCATGAGGAAAAAATTCAAAAGGATTTAAGCGAAAGGGCGCAACCGTATCCTTACCCAAAGTAAAAATCAGCACATCGTCATAAATACGGTTCAAAATTCGGTATTCTGTTTTAGCCGGTTCGATGACCAGAAAAGGCAGTTCACTGTCGAGCAGAATCTTTTGGCAAGTGGTTGTTTTGCCACTTCCGGTTACGCCGGTCACAAAGGTATGCTTGTTCAAATTGTCTTTATCCAAATACACCGGAATTTCAGCCAAGACTGTCCCACTCTGCACCAAGTTGCCTAACTCGATTTGTTTAGCTTTCGGGATATCGGTTGTGAAATTCAAGCCAAAATCGACTTCTTCCCGTAATCCCAGGCCGACAATTTCTTTTTGCGGCAGTCCTGCGATCATGCTTAATTCATTGGTAGACAACCAGTTACCTACATGCAAAAATCCTTGCTTAATAAATTGGGAGCATACTGCCCGTGAGGATTGTTCGTTAAGCGATGGACGCGCCCGAAATTTTGTTCTGGGAATTTGAAAGTTCCGGAAAGCCTCCAACCGGCCATTTTTATTGGAAACAGCAACCTTGCGTAAGGGTACTTTGTTACCGCTTTCCCCTGAATACAACGACTTCACCGTATTCTCCAGCTTGATCAAACTGCCTCGACTTTGCGAAAAAAGCACAATCGAAGTGATAAAAATCCCTTTGCCTTTTCCATAGTCCAATCGCTTAAAAATAATTTCATCTAAATACGTAATCCAATCCTGTGCTTCCTTATTGACAAATTCCATCGTAGTCGAAGCCGATGTACTGTCTGACCTATTACTTCCTTCCGTCTTGGAATCACCGATGCTTTTGCCGCTTGATGACCCCTGCGTGTGCGACTGACTCTCACTGGTCGAACTGCCGGACGTCTCTGATCTACTGGTGCCATGGGCTTTTTGATGGCTCGTTCCGGAAGTAACCGAATCCGATGTTGAATTGGACGAAGCATTGGCACTGCTGGATTTGCCTGTATTTTTGCTTTCTCCTTTGTTTTCACCGCGTGTTTCCGTGAAACTAGTCCCTTCCGTCCGGCCGGTATTGGTTCCCGATCCGGTCTGGTGGGTAACGGAGAAATTTTCACCACTGTTTTCCGTCGTTGATTTTGTCACCGATGACGATATCCCCGTGGCTTTGACTACACCCTCTTGGACGCTTTTTTTCATTAACGGTACCAAGGCAGTATAAAACCGGTATAGCTCCCGTTCGATAGCCGAAATATCATCACCGGCCAGTGGTTTGGCAATAATCACTACGCTGAACCGGTCTCCCAACATAACATCAACTAAGCGATCAACACCTTGAAACTTCTCATTGTCTTCAGTCGTTCCCGGTACACCTTCCAAATAGCAGCAGTGATTCATATTTTTTATCGTCTGCATAATCGTCGATTTGGCCAACGGTTGCACTTCACTGATTTTACTGCCCCGAAAATTCCCCCTTAAACTTGGTTGCAATACATGACGCCCTAAATCATAAACCGGTAATTCTAAGGCACAATCATCATCGGCATATAAGTCCTTGGCAATACCGAAATAAAAATGAACGCCAAACTCATCCCCTAGAATAATATAAACAAAATTAATACCTTCGATTTGCAGAGAACTCATGACATTTTCCAGCGCTTCTTTGCGTGGGGCTTTATCTTCGAAGGTTATTTCTTCGATGTGAAATAAAGTGATATCCCGCTCTAACAAAAGTGCCGGTTTGTCCTCTTTTAGCTGCTGATTATGACTGATATACAACATATCGGGGTCAGCGATGAAGTCCAACATAAATTTTTCTTCGCTCATGATGTGCTCCGATTTTTTATAATAATTCGAGTATGATCGGTGGTTCTAGATAAATTTCCTGCTTCAATTCCGCCGGCCTGGCCACCACATATTCAATCACCGCAGGTTTTACCGCCCGGTAGTAAATATTCGCATCGGGATAGCAGTTGCTAATCCTGCATTTTTTTCGGCTGACTTGGTCAATCTTCAGCTTATTTTTATGCGCTTCAGGTAAGTTCGTATAATAGAGGGTGAAATCTTCAATCCCGGCGTCGATGAATTCTTGCCATTCACCATAGGGAAGCTCACGGTCCGAGAGGCAAACAAAGGTCTTTCTTTTTTCATAACCAATGTAATACTTGAATTTAATTTCATTATCCAGCGCCGACTCATTGTGCTGGATAATCTTAATTCTGCCTCCCGGCCTGCTTTCAATCAAGCCAAAAGCCACACCGGTCTTGCCGGTCGGTCTTGTCAGCTCCGTTAGCGGCGTGTCTGCCTGTGTCCTGCGTTGGATCTCTCGTGCTTCTTCCGAACCGAGGGGCGGATAAATAGCAAAAAACTGCTGATTGTCGTTATCACCGCATATTTCTTGGGTGATTTGCCCTGTGTACTGTTCAAAAAGTTCACGAACCAGCGCCGACTTGCTCGAATTACCTGCCAAAAAGATATTGATCAATTCGATATCTTTCGTTGCGGGCACCTTAAAGGCCAACCGCAAACTGGCAAAGAAATTGCGAACTCCCTTTTCAATGCGTTCATACAAGATGTTATGTAATGTGTCACTGTCTACAGAAAGTTCAAAGTTCAGCTTTGCATTGCCTTGGTTATCATACAGATTGACTTTGATCCTGCCGGTTTCAAAGGTCTTTTCATAACCGGGATGCCGTTCCCAGAAGGGCCGCAGTTTTTCCATGAGCTGCGTCATATTGAGTCGAGCTTCCTGCGATTCGTTGATTAAGACCTCACTGCCCGGAAACCGGTTGCATTCAGGTGGCAACGTGAAGGACAATCCCTGACTGCGCAGGGCATCCTGATTGGCTTTGAATACTTCAAAAGCCAACAATTCCAGCAAGTTTTCCCCGCCCAGATACTGATCGCCACCGGCACCGAAACATTCCACAACATAATCATACCGCCGTTCCGATGATCCGGCTTCACGGAAAAGACCAAAATCAAAATCGGTTGTCCCGCCACCAAAATCAAAAACACTACGCTCCTGCTTCAATGCTTAAAAAAGCCGGCAGCACCAGATCTTTCCCCTGTTTGTCCCGCAACCGGATGTGCCGTTTGCTGTCTCCGGCCCATTGCTTTAATTCATAAAGATAGGCGTAATATTCCTCACTGTGGCTGTTTAACAAGCTGTTAAAGGCGGTATGAGATGTAGTTAAATCTTGCCATGAGGTTTGCGGTCGGCCTGCTGCTTCGCGGTATTGATTCAAAAATGCATCTATATCGATAAATTCCAATACTGTTGGGTTTTCATAATGATGATTTTCAACCTTTTGTGAAAAACGACCTGTGCCAATGCGCATCGGCATGGTGTGGTCACTGCTTTCCTGATAGACGACCACTGTGCTTTTCGTGCCGAAATCAATGCCAACGACACCGTCATAATTAATATCGGCAAGAGGGTTACGAGCCATCAGCACTTCATTGACCTGAACAGTATAAGCATTGGTACTGTCGGCGGTTTCCCATAAATCCCAGTGCCCCCGGTTAGGATCGGTCAAGATCTTTTCATCATATTTTTCGAGATCGCAACGCTCATAATCACAAGTGAGCAGCTTATTTTTAATCACGGCTAACGCGTCCGATGGTAGCGTTATCGGCATCTTGGCTTTTAACATCGAGGCCACATCGGCAGCATCTAGACTTGTGCCGCCTCGGGGCTTTAGTCGTTGATTGATGAAATCCTGCATCAATTGCTTTTGGTCACTGTATAGTTCGCCTTCTTGTAGAGAAAAATATTTGTTATTGGCGTTGTATAAAGTATGAATCGTCATGTAGGCCCGCTCTACATCACTGTCCAGTCCATCCGGAATCAAGTCATGCTTCAACCATTGTAATAATACTTCCCCAACGGATGGCTTCTTGGTCATTTTATCGCCTAATCGATAAATCGGGATATGGTACGAGGGATAACGGTTAGAACCACCGAACGAATATTTTGTGTGATTCTGAGCATGAATAGCACAATCCCCCAGAATCGTATAACAACAATCTAATTGAAGTTTCCAACCAAACCTTTTGTTCAATTTATCAATATTGCCTATAAAAATGCTTCTTAATTCGTTTTCTTTAAGGAGTTGTCCAGTAAAATTCGCAAATTTATTAGAAAAGGTTTCATTCTTATACGAATAATATATGGTACACTCACCTAATTCGAAATTGCTGAAATCAGGAAAAAGCCCCAATACAGTATGGTTATAAAATACCGGTTTGTTTTTCATTTTTACCCATTCTTGATTGAGAACGTTGCTTATCGACGTATATAATAACTGCAGTCGTTGATCAATTTTTTCTGCCTCTTCTTTTGCTAAATTCACTATAGTGTTGTTGACAACTGCTTGAAAAATGTCTTCGTCATTAATTGATAGTATTTCTACCTGTTTCGTATTCATATGCTGCTCCTACATTCTAACGACTGATTTTTTGATCAATTTTTCTGTATTGGCATTTATATATCCTGGCAAGTACACTTGCGTAATTCGACCGGACACTTTACTGTCGGCGGTACGAATATGTTTCGCAGCATCAAATTCATCGCCGGACCTTACAGTCTGCCAAGCAAAAGGTGGTTGGTCAAACAGGCTATTATACAATTTCAGAAAAAAGGTAAGTAATTCAATAAGTTTGCCGACGTCGGCCGTTTGTCCAGTAATTATTTGCTGTTTCGTATATTCCCATAGCGTATCAATATTGTCTGCTTGAGTTCCACAAGCAATAAAGACCGCCGGTGTGCTCGCCTTAAAAATTCCGGTAATTTCTCTGGCTACTTTGCCGGATAGGGAGCGAAAGAGTGCATAGGCTCTTTCTACTTGTTGGTATTGGCTCTGGAACGCCGCAAGTTCCTCTTCCTTTTGTTTAACCTGCTGCCGCAATTCTTCTTTGGAAATAATTCAAATGAAATAGGATCCATACGATTATTTTGACCGTATACTTGCATTTTTTCTTTTTCGGCATGATAGCTGAAAATCCGAGTTTTTTTGCTTTGCATACTATTATCCTATAACCAAACTTAATTTTCATCAACTTAAATCCGATAAAACATCGCTTCACAACGTGGTTTTTTATCACAATTTTGTTTGTAATATAGGCACTAAGATTAATAACCTTTTTACGTGTCCAAAGTGTAAAGCGACGGTAGTCGTACTATTTTCTTGCTGGAGAAAACCGAATAGCATTATAAATCAAAAAGGCGAGGATGATTCCTCACCTTTTTCTGATCATTGACATTGATTGACTGCCCAAATAACATCTTATGGAAATTCAATCCCTTGTATGCTACAATCATAGCAAGTGATACTATAAGGAGGGATGGTGTATCGACAACGATGTTCGCATTCCCCGGAATCATAAAGACATTTCGCTTCGCTCCCTGTCCATGACCTTTCGCGGAGAAATCCTCCCCTTTTTTGGTTTAGACCTACCGAAAGTAGTCGATGCCGTTAGTACCCAAGCCCCACTGATCGAAGTCAAAGACCGGGATATGGATGTTGTATTGGCCCTGGAAGACAACACCTTACTCCACATAGAATTTGAATCCAGTGAACCGACCATTAACGATCAAATTCGCTATGCTTATTACGAACTGCGGCTTTTTTCCGACCGCCAACAACTAATCCGCCGCATCATTGTTTATGCCGCAGGTATTCAGAAAACACCTGATCCATTATATATCGGCACTCTTTCTACCCATCAACACAGCATTCACTTGAGCCGCCACTTCGACGGTTATCGAGAATTAGATCGAGTACTCACTAAGATCGCTCACCATGAACGCCTTGACGCCGAAGACAAACTCCGGATCATGCTGTTGCCCATGATGTTCGAGCATCCCCGCCATCGCTCTCGCGCTGCTTGGCTCGTTACGGAAGCCCTGGATGCAGAAAAAACCGATGATGCTGCCTATCTCATCGGTACAATGTTCGCCTGCAATTACTCAACCATTGCTAACCCGGAAAAGAACAAAATTTTGGAGGTGCTGGAGATGTCTCAAGCTTTTCAAGAACTATACCGTAGGTTAGAGGAAAAAGGGATGGCAAAAGGGATGGAGAAAGGGATGGAGCAGGGGATTGAGAAAACTGCCATCGCCGCGTTGAAAGAAGGTGCTTCCCCTATTTTTGTATCCAAAATCACAGGTTTACCCATGGAAAAAATTGAAGAATTGCATAAAAGGATAAAGCAAGAGCGCTAATCTACAATCTCCACCCGACACAATCACCCATATAAACATCGAAAGAGGTCATTCCCGGCGTATAAACACAACGGGGATGACCTCTTTTCAGTGTCCTGCTCTTATCTTTCCGCGCCCCTACCGCTTGAAACCTCATCAGGCAACGATACCTGCGCACGAGCATAAAATTGCGTTCCAAAGCGATCGATGTGTTCTTTGAGTCCATCATGCTCCAATCGATCATAATGAACAACGTCAAAAAAATAGGGTAATGGCAATCGCTCATTTAATTCTGTATAAAAGTCCCTCACAATTTGTTCCGTTATTTGCTCTCCGTATAAGGCGATATCGATATCGGAACCGTTTTTATAATTTCCGATACTACGGCTTCCGAAGATGGCAGCTCCCTCGATCGCTGTTTGGCGCTTCAATGCAGTGATAAGCAGTTCCATGCTTTTTGATGTGATACCAAATTTCATCATATCGGTTCCTTTTCGAATTGGCTGTGGAGCAGATGATGCACCTGGGATAAGGCCGTATAGTAATCCCCTTTAATTTTCGTCAAGGCCGAATTAAACCGATCTTCATTGTAGGTATGGGTTAAGGTATTTCGACTTTCTAGCATGTCCATCCATGCATCGCCATCTTGAATCAGTTCATAGCGGAAGGCTTCCTTAATTACATCTCGGGGGAACTTGGCGATAACTTCATTGGCCTCCAGATAATCTTTTAGTGTTTTCCAAGCCAATTCAAATGTGTATTCAAACCGTTGAACGAGTCCTTCTTTCTCCAGCAAGTTCAATTGATCAAAATCGAAAACTGCTTTTTGAAGCTGACCATAGGCTTTATGAAAATTCTCAAACCGTTGACGCCAGCGAATCTCTTTTTGGTTCATTCCATCCTCCAACTTCTTCTTATATTTTAGCCTCGCAAGAGTTCGTTGGCATAATCCAAATACTTTTCCGGCGTTTGGGCTTGTTACGCATCACAATATCTCGCCTTCCTGCGATGTGTGGCTATTTTTAGTATACCACTACGGGACGAAGAAAAAAGGGTATTTGTGGAATATTCTAATAACCCAATTAGCTAAAGCATATTTTAAGTAAGCAAGCGCACGGTAATCTCGCCAATATTGGCCGGGTTGTCGCCAGGTTTCCAGACGGCTTTAACCTGCCCTGTGCGACTGCGTACATTAAGGGGTCGCCGACCTTTGCGCCGGAAATCGGCCAAGGGAATCACCACGGCCGGCAACAGCAGATCATCAATATACAAAAACAATTCTCCTTCGTTCGCCATCGCTGACTGAGCCGATTGGATGGTTTGTCTTTGTGCAAAAGTAACTTGGATCGCTTTGATGATCCGCCCGCAAACCGGTGCCAGCCCATCAAAGAGAAGGCCTTCCTTAGCATCGGCCGGGACTTGGGGAACCCCGGCGAAAAGCAACCAATCCTGGGCTTCACTTACTGGAGGTGACGGCAAGCTGGGGCTTTGCGTGCAAACGCGCGACCGATCACGATCACTATCAATGATAACTTCCACATCTTCTAAATCATTAAAATGTGGTGTTTCACACAACGAGAACAGCTGCGCCTCGGGATAGCGGTCGGAACTGCCGACTGGTGCGATGAACATGGATATACCCGTAAACGGTAGATACTCTTGCCACCCTTGCGGAACAGCATTGGGCACAAGTACCCGTCCGCCAAAGTCACTTCGCAACCGGAAGGTTCCCCCGGTTCACCGGCCCATTCTACCGTTTTGATGGCGTGAGTAGGACTGGTTACATTTACAGCCCCCTGAAGATCAATAGCACAAGCAAACCGATGCCGGGGATCGCGCATCAACGCCAAAGGACCTGCGTGGACGGCGGTTCCTTTCTCATCATGGCGGGTAAAGCGGGGCGCTGTCGTCAACGGCAAACGCAGGCGCCAGCGATTGCCCTTTTGATCGGCCAACTGAATAAAGGAAATCACAATGACAACTTCTTCGCCCGGTTGAATACCTGCGATTTTTAACGTAAATACATCGGGCGCTTCTCGGGTCAGCAAGGTCGCTTGCTTATGGCTCTGCTTAGCCTTCTCAAACGCTTCTTCCGCATGATCACGCCGGTCTAATCGCGTCTCAATCGTCACTTCACCAAATCGGGCCGTCGCTTGAAGTACGGCCGCATCACCAGGTAAGGGAAATCGGTACCACGCTTCGACGGGACGGCGGCGGTTCCCCTGAGCAAAGAAGAACGTCTGCGTGATCTCGCCATAGATCAATGGGCCGATGATTTCCGCTTGATAGTGCGTTTGCTTCAATGGGATAAATAGCTGTTCCTGGTTTTTCGCAGACTTGCCTCGAATTTGGAGTACGCCAAAACCGTCCGTTAGGTCATTGTCAAACCGGTGGCGATTGATCATGGTTCTTCCTCCTCCACTTGCTGATTATACTCGATCTCCAGTTCTACAATCTTTTTGAGCTTTTCAATGGAGCGTTTCGGCAAATGATGGGCTAAACTGTATTCCAGCGCGTGCCCATAATAGCGCAGGCGAGCCAGTTCCTCCTGGAGGTCCATCAGTGCTGGGGTGGATGGTTGCGGTGGCTGTTGTGACAGTGACTGCGGATGCAATTGTGGTTGCAGTTGATCTTCTTCAACGACGAGTTGCCCACCCATTTCACCGGGTATAGCTTTATTCTCCATGGGAAGATAGGGCAAATTCGCCCGTTGATAAACGACGGCTTTCGGCAATTCCAGCCGTTCGGCAACCCGATTCGCAAATTTAAGCGTGACCGGACGGATATTTTTGGCGATCAAAGACAGCAAGGATGGCGATACATCCAACATCTTGGCTAGTCCGATACGGCTACGACCGGAAACTTGCTCTAACCATGGAATAAAATCTTTTTCAGCCAATCGCGCTCCCTCCTTTGGAGATAACGATATGATCAGGTTTTGAGATAAGAATAGCATCATTTTTACAAAATGTAAAACGGATTTTTTACAACAGTTTGTATCGCTTAGAATCAGGAATACAGAGGATTTGGATCGGCAAACACAAATAACATCTTATGGAAATTTAGTTGTCAATGTGCTATAATTTAAGATAGCAAAACTGCTAAAGGCGATCGATGAGATACGCAAGATAGCCTAACTGTTCGAAGAACTATATTGCTATTTTTACATCAAGTAACCTGCCATTACCGTTATGTAAAAACTCCGAGATCACAGGAGGTACCTACTATGGAAGAACGTTTGGATCGCATGGAAAAAATGCTTAGCGACCTGATTCGCATCGTAGGGAATACCAATTCCATCGTTGGGAATATCAATTCCACCGTAGAAGAAATCCGAACCGATCTCGAATCCACGCGAGAAGAAATGAACAAACGATTTAATGGTTTGGAGCAACGAATGGATCGTCTGGATCGCGTTGTTGGGGAACTGGCACTGCGCTCTCTTGATACAGATGCTCAACTTAAAGAATTACGCCACGCAAAATAAGAACTTCTGAGGCACCGCCCCTGATAAAAAAAGGTCATCCCCCTTGTATTCATACCAAGAGGGATGACCTTTCCTTTTTACCAACGGAAATTCACCGAAAAAGCTGTTTTTTTCGTCAAAATGCAGGATAATATTGCGAGGATAACAACAGACAGAACCTGGAGTGAAACCATTGAAAAAGACGCTCGTCATCGCCGAAAAGCCCTCCGTCGGCCGCGAAATCGCCCGCATTTTACAATGCCATCAAAAAGGCAACGGCTGCTTTATCGGCCCCAACTACATTACCACCTGGGCACTGGGCCACTTAGTCACGCTGGCCGATCCGGAAGCGTACGATGATCGCTATAAAACCTGGAATCTCACCGACCTCCCCATGCTTCCCCCGCACATGGAATTGGTCGTCATGAAAGAAACAGCCAAACAATACAGCATCGTCAAAAATTTGCTCCGCCAGCCCGATATCGCCGAAGTAGTCATCGCCACCGATGCCGGCCGGGAAGGCGAACTCGTCGCACGGTGGATCCTCAAAAAAGCCGGTTGGCGCAAAACGATCAAACGCCTGTGGATCTCTTCCCAAACCGACCGGGCCATTCAAGAGGGCTTCCGGAACCTCAAGCCTGGCAAAGACTTTGACCATCTCTATGCATCCGCCGAGTCCCGCGCCGAAGCCGATTGGCTCGTCGGCTTAAACGTCACCCGCGCCCTGACCTGTAAATACAACGCCCAACTCTCGGCCGGGCGCGTCCAAACACCAACCTTGGCGCTGGTCGTCGAACGGGAAAAGGAAATCAAACAATTCATCCCTAAAGACTACTGGACAATCCACGCGACCACCCAAGGCTTTGCGCTGACCTGGAAAGACAAGCGCAGCGGCCAAAACCGCTTCGTTACCAAAGCAACAGCCGATGCGCTGATCGCCAAGCTCGCCGGACAATCGGGAGAAATCATCGACATCAAAAAAGAAGCCAAAAGTGAACTTCCTCCCCTGGCCTACGATTTGACCGAATTGCAGCGCGATGCCAACCGGCAATACGACTTTTCCGCCAAAAAAACATCGTCCCTAATGCAGCAACTCTATGAAAACCATAAACTGGTTACCTATCCGCGTACCGATTCCCGGTACATCACCGATGACATGGTCCCTACCCTACCGGAACGCTTGCGCAGCATTGCCGTCGGCCCCTATGCTGATTTAGCCCGCCCGATCCTCAAAACCAAAATCACCCCGACCAAACGATTTGTCGATAATGCCAAGGTCACCGATCACCATGCCATCATTCCGACCGAGGAATATGTGAACTTAGGCAAGCTCAGTTCCGATGAACGCAAGATCTACGATTTGATCGTCAAGCGCTTTCTCGCCGTACTCTCTCCGCCCTTTGAGTTTGAGCAAACGACAGTCACAGCCTCCATCAACGGTGAGCTATTCACGGCCAAAGGCAAAATCGTCAAGCGTAAGGGTTGGCGTTATGTCTATGACGGCCATGGAGATGGCCATGGAACGATGGCAGATCCTGTTCCCTGTGACAATGATCAGGCCGGAGCCGAGGCCGAACCGGATCAAACCCTTCCCAACCTGCAAAAAGGATCCAAAATCAACATCGCTGCCGTGAAGACACAAGCCCATAAAACCAAACCACCGGCCCGCTACACCGAAGCAACCCTGCTATCAGCGATGGAGCATCCCGGTAAATTTATCGAAGACCAAAAACTACGCGAAGCCATGGGCGGCCAAATCGGTCTGGGAACACCGGCAACCCGCGCTGACATTATTGAAAAACTATTTTCATCCTTTTATATGGAGCGTAAAGGCAAAGAAATCGTCCCCACATCCAAGGGTATGCAGCTCATCAACCTCGTACCGGCCGAATTAAAATCACCGGAACTCACGGCCAAATGGGAACAACAATTAACCGAGATCAGCAAGGGCCGGGCCAATAAAGATCAGTTTATCAACGAAATCCGCCGCTATACCACGCAATTGGTCACCGACGTAGCCGGCACCAACCAAACTTTTCGCCATGATAACCTGAGCCGCGAAAAGTGTCCTGAATGCGGAAAATTCCTTTTGCAAGTCCAAGGAAAACGCGGCGAACTCCTCGTCTGCCAAGACCGTGAATGCGGTTACCGCAAAAGCGTCTCCATGAGCACTAACGCCCGTTGCCCCCAATGCAAAAAGAAAATGAAAATGATCGGCGAAGGCGAAGGCAAAACATTTACTTGCATCTGCGGCTATCGCGAAAAACTCTCCGCCTTTACCAAACGAAATGAAGATAAGAAAAGTTCCATGAAAAAAAGAGAAGTCAGTAAGTTTCTGCAAAAGAACAATGATGAGGGTGCAATCAATACGGCCCTTGCCGATGCACTGGCCAAGTTGAAGATATAGCCGATTTAACGGCGATGTCCACCATTCCCCTTATGTGTGTTTTCTCTTACTTTGTTCTTTGATAAACTTTCTGGCGTTCTTCACACCACCCATTCCGGCAAACATTGTATTCATTTTTTCAATCTCGATCTGTTTTGCATCTAATCCATCATATTTTGCTTCTTTTTTTAGCTTCAGATAGTTTAATAACCGTTCTTCGCTAAGCTTTCCTTGTTCAATCGCCTGGCGAACCGCACAACCCGGTTCAGTTTGGTGAGAACAATCACGGAATTTACACAGTTGCGTTAGCTCATCAATATCGGTAAACGCCCTGGATATATGGGAACTTTCGATACCAAGCTCTCTCATACCGGGCGTATCAATCACCATTCCACCGTTAGGCAGTACGATTAATTCCCGCTTTGTCGTTGTATGCCGGCCCTTTTCATTTTTGCTTATTTCATTAATCGCTAACCGTTCTTCTCCGATTAAACAATTGATTAAAGTGGACTTACCTACTCCGGACGATCCGATAAACGCCACTGTCTTTCCAGGTTGGATATGATGTTTTATGGACTCCATCCCGGATTTCAAGATTCCTGAACTAAGGATTACTTCCACACCAATGGCAACAGCAGCTACTTCGGCTAATTTTTCTTCTATTCTTGTGCAAAGATCCACCTTTGTGAGCAAGATTACCGGAATCGCCCGGCTGTTCCATGCGATAGAAAGATAGCGTTCCAGTCGACGTAAATTATAGTCGTTGTTCAGTGACATACAAATAAATATTGTATCGATATTCGCTGCCACGACTTGAACGTCGTCTTTTGTTCCAGCAGCTTTACGTTCGAATACACTCTTTCTTGAGAGCAAATGGTGAATAATTGCCTTCCCTTTTTCATCACTCGTCCGATCAAGCATCACATAATCACCGACAGCAGGGTAGTCCGGCAAATCTGCCACTTCATATCGGTATTTACCTGAGATTTCAGCTAATACTTCTCCCTGTTCCGTCAGTACTTTATATAAATCTTTGTACTGGGAACAAACGCGACCGATAAATAAATTGGGATAAAGTTTTGCTTCTTGCACAAAATGATGATTTGCACCATCGTTTTCAAAACTAAACATCTTCTATTCCCCTATTTCTTCAAATACTACAAATACTTTAACAATTGGTAGCGCACAATGCAACCACCCCTTCCGCAGTGACGTACACGGTAAAAGGGGTGGTTGCATTGGGATGTATGTTTCCTTATACCGGTCCCACTGGCTTACCCTCTCTCGGCCATCCTTAATACCCGTAAGTAGTGGTTCGCTTCCCGCAGCACATGATCGCTAAGAAGCGGGAGAATGATCGACTGAATCTTACAATCCAAGATTCCTTGCGTTCCTTGCGCTTTAAAATCACGGATCTCCGCCGTTGCTTTGATACTTTCCTGTGTTACTTGTTCCATCGACATCTGCTGCTTCATCGCTCTTTCGGCTTCTTGCGTCAGCCTGTCGAACTCCCTAGCAAAACGCTCAGCCAGAGCAATGAGATCCTTTTCCACCGGATCGAGCATGCCCCGGATGAACTTAGCATGATCACTCATGATATGGTTCCAGAACACTTCCTGCTCAAGGGCCGCTTGGACGGCGCGAAAATCTTCCCGGCTTTGTGCCCGCTGAACCAGTACCAGATACACTTTGGCTTCATGCAGGATATGGTCGATCATAGAGGGATAATTTTGTGTGATCATGCGACAAGAACGTACATTGGATAAGACGGCCGTTTTGAATTGAATGATGCCGTTGATCAGTTGGATCGCCTGCCGGTTAAGTACATCCACCCGTTGTTCTAATTCGGGATTGACTTGCACCGTTTCACGGCCGGTTAGTCCCGCCTCCGCTTGCGTCAGATCAGTGGCAATTTGTACGCCCGTAAAATAGCCGGTCGCCTGTTCGGCATTTAATGTGTACGGCGTAATCACTTCCCCGGACTGGATCACGGCAGGTCGGACTACGCCATTGGCCAGGGTCACCGTATCAGTCAGGATGCGGCCAAATTCCTGACGAAAGTAGTCCGCTTGCTGAGCAAATTGTTGATCTTTCGGTGTAAAGCTGAGCATCATAAAAAGTCCGTGCTCTTTCATGATCCGGGCAAAGAAAAGATGCAACTCCAACGAATGCTGGACAAAGGCTTCGCTTGACAGCATAGCCAACCTCCTCTTTCTGCGGTTCCTTTTAACGGAAAACGCGCTATGCTATCACCCTATGAGGGCCGGCGTACTTTTATCCCGTCAGCTTCGTACTGATCGCACGTTCGTTAACGCTTCGTCCCTGGCCGTAACTTTCTTTGAAGCTTCATCTGACCGTTCATTCTTTGGGCTTCGTCTTTAATTATCTCATCTCAATACTTGCCCGCTTCACCATCACTTTCTGTGCACCGAAGTATCGCTTCATAAAAATCTTCAATGTTCACCAGATGATTCTGTAAAATTCGTTGTAACACGACAAGTTCTAAGGCTTGATAATCATGAACGGCGATATTGTGAAAACCGGTCATTTTTTTTAACTGATTCGCCAGTTCCTGCTCGAGCACGTTATGTCGTGCCAAGATATCAAAATGGTCTTTTAGGGAACTCGGCAGTCCCCAACCGTTTCCAGAAATCATATGGGCTGCTGTATCGATGCACGCTTGGATGGCACGCTGCAAGTTAAGAACAAAGATATCTTGTACATCAAGATCAATTAATTTTTCCGGACACAGTTCTGTTTTCTCGCGAATTCGCATCAAGCAACGGCGAATCGTTGCCACCTTCGCCTGGATTACATCTTTTTCGACCATCATCTCAACACCTTTCGTGCTAAGGCTTCCTCGATCGGCCGGCGCACTCGCTTTAAATCATCATACATATGGATCGTTTTTACAATCCAACACATCAAAAGTCGATTATTTTGGTTTTTTAACAGTCGCCCATGCCGAACTACTTGCATCGCAATGATGGGCGATGCTGAGGATAGATCAACCAGATCGGTATCGCGGTGTAGTTTTTCGGCAATCTCTTCGCGCGCCTCATACAACTCATAAGGATCGAATGTTTGCAACGGCAAAATGGCAATGTCGATATCACTTTGATCATTGGCATTTCCCTTGGCCATAGAGCCAAAAAGGTAGACAATGGGGACATCCAAAACCTGTTCAACAGCACCAAGAATATCATGATCTTCGATCACTCATCATCACCCCATCGATAGGCAAAGTTCTTCTTACGATCTATCTTATCACCGGTGCCATAAATTAACAATAGCAGCATGCTATCTATGCAATTTTCATCGGCGTGCTATAATATTTCAGGCTATAATAAGTCGAAGAATATCGCAAAAGATAAAGGAGATAGGCTCGTGACACTACCAAGAGAATTCGGTTTTGCTATGCCCCCCGAGTGGGCCCTCCATGCCCGTACCTTCATCACCTGGCCCGTCTGTGAAGATACCTGGCCTGACGAATTAGAAGAGGTTCGTGATGCCTACGCCCATGTGGCCAAGACTATCGCTCGTTTTGAACCAGTCACAGTAATCGCCCGTCCTCATCTGGCCGACGATGCAGCCCGCCGCTGCGGCGAAAATGTCACCGTACTGGCTATGGACTATGACGATTCCTGGATCCGCGACAACGGCCCGACTTTCATCAAAAAGGCGAACGGTGAAGTGGCGGCCATCAACTGGCAATTCAACGCCTGGGGCGGCAAATACGCCTGGGAGAAGGACAACCTCGTAGCGCCGGCGATCATCAGCCATTACGGCGTGCGCTCCTTTGATGCCCCTTTCATCATGGAAGGCGGTTCCTTGCATGTGGACGGCGAAGGCACGCTGCTGACAACGGAAGAATGCCTGTTAAACCCGAACCGCAACCCTCATCTCGATAAATCCGCTATCGAAGCCGAACTGCGCCAGTATCTCGGTATCGACAAAGTGATCTGGCTCAAGCAAGGCCTCGACGGCGATCATACCGACGGCCACGTCGACAACGTCGCTTGCTTTTCCCGCCCCGGCACCGTGCTGATTCAAGCCTGCTACGATCCGGCCGATCCAAACTACGCCATCTATCAAGAAAACCTGGCGATTCTGCAAGCTGCCACAGATGCCCAAGGTCGTTCGCTGGAGATCATTCCGATTGAACAACCGCCGGCCCTGTACCTCGACGATCTGCGCATGGCCGCCAGCTATATTAATTTCTATACCTGCAACGGCGGCATCATCCTGCCCGTCTTTGGCGGTGAATGTGCGGAAGCCGATCAAAAAGCGCAGGCGATCATCCAAAAGGCTTTTCCAAACCACGAAGTTGTGCCTGTCGATGGCCGACTGATTTTAACGGGCGGCGGCAACGTGCACTGCCTGACGCAACAGATGCCCAAGTAACCTTCAACACTGACAATCGATATACAAAACATTCATGACTTTTGAGCCACAGGCTACTAATGAAAACAATTTTTCATAAAAAAAGTGAGGTGCTTTAATGCGCAAGGTCACTGTTGCCGCCACCCAGTTCAGTTGCACCTGGGATCGGGAAGCGAACATCGCCAAAGCGGAGCGTTTTGTCCGCGATGCTGCCGGGCAGGGAGCGCAAATCATCCTCTTACAGGAACTTTTTGAGACACCTTATTTTTGCCAAAAAGAAAAAGCCGACTACTATGATCTGGCCACGGAAGTAGAAACCAACCCGGCCGTGCAGCATTTTGCGGCGATCGCCCGGGAACTGCAGGTCGTTCTACCGATAAGTTTTTACGAGCGCAAAAACAACGCCCGCTATAATTCGGTGGCCGTGATTGACGCCGACGGCCAAGTGCTCGGCGTCTATCGCAAAACCCATATTCCCGACGGTCCTGGTTATGAAGAGAAGTTCTATTTTAATCCTGGCGACACCGGTTTTCGTGTTTGGAACACCCGCTATGGCCGCATCGGTATCGGCATTTGCTGGGATCAGTGGTTCCCGGAAACAGCCCGCGCTCTGGCACTGATGGGTGCGGAAATTCTTCTTTACCCCACAGCGATTGGCTCGGAACCGGAAGATTGCTCGATAGACTCGAAAGATCACTGGCAGATCTGCATGCAAGGCCATGCAGCCGCCAACATCATGCCTTTGATCGCTTCCAACCGCACCGGCACAGAAGTCGTCGACGGCTCAACGATTCATTTTTATGGCTCTTCCTTTATCGCCGGGCCTTCGGGTCAAAAAGTTGCCGAAGCTAGTCGTTCGGAAGAGACGCTGTTGCTGACGACTTTTGACTTAGACGAAGTTGCCGCCATGCGGACCGCTTGGGGTGTCTTCCGTGATCGTCGCCCCGGTATGTACAGCGCGCTGATGACCAGCGACGGTGTGACGCGCTGCCGGCAGTAACAATTTTTAATCATTGACTCTTTCAAACAAACAACGAAACCGCAGAAATCCATCCTAATCATTTTTAGGATGGATTTCTGCGGTTTTTGCATAGTGACAAAATTCTTCTACACTTTATTTTATGTATGGTTCTCCTGTAATCGTTGCTTCTCTATCGCACGAGCGATCAAAGGCGCTTTTTCATGCAATCCTTCTAAATCAATTCTTCCTTGTTGGTACATACGATACCACTCACGTCGCTGGCGAATAACCCTTTCATCATCTACTAAATGAAGTCGACGCAACGTATATTGTGCAATTTCTTGCATATCTTCAGGTACCCCCCTGGAAACTACAAGCTGCAAGGATGGCAATATAATCTCGAACCAATTATCGCCGATTTCAAAAGGATCAAGGATCATCCCATCCGCAGTGTTTTTACTGCTGTTTATCCATGCGGCAGAATAACGATAATTACTCCATTCATACGCTAATTCCAGCCTGTTTTTACAGCTAAAAAAATGATCGACCGTTCCGACTGGTTCATACATTGCTGAATAGGCACACAAATCGCCAAAACCATCAGCCAGGTATGATTTAAATGGGGTCCAAAAATCTTGAGGCCGTTTAGCATGAGGGTGCTCTGCCAACCATCTTTGACCTCTTTGCCGGCACTGCTGATCAAAATCGGTCGGCTCAGGGACAGGCTCAACATGTATCATTTCTTTTTTCCCCCAGCAGATTTTTCTCTTTCTATAATCCAGCGGGGCCAAAAAGGATCATGACCTGCAAGAACACGTTTAAGTTCAGAATCAATAAGCGATGGATTATTTAATCCAGGAGGTAACTGATTTATTTCCCCTCGCATCCATGCTTCAGCGGCTTCAATCGCCTTTTCCGCCTCAACCGAACGTGCCTGTTCAAGCCCAAATACCTCTGACACCAACCAGTTGGTTACATCACCTTGCTTTGCCCAGACTTGTTTTTCTAACATAACCTTACCTTCTGTATTATGAAGATGAAACAATGCATCCTCAGCTTCATCAAATATCGGTTCCAGTGAAGCAAGTACCATTGGGGAATGAGTAGAGAAAATCAGTTGCAGATCTGATGCATGTTGAACACGCAATATCTTTGCCGCCTCCAATAATGCAGGAATAAATCGCCGTTGCCAATTGGGATGCAGATGATTTTCCGGTTCGTCAATTAAAATCGTCATCCGTGTTTCCGGCTCACGAAACAGTAGTTTTGCCATTTGTCGATGCTCATGCCACACCCAAACCATAAGATAAGCCAGCGCTAGAACCCGGCGTAATCCCGCTGAAGAAAGAACTACCGGCACATCACCATTAACAAGCTGAAGTGTGGGCCGATCAAAGCCTTCCCCTAAAAAAACACGGGTCGGCTTGCCTGGGCGAAGCCTTTCCCCAGGTGGAGAGAGTTTTTCCAGTACTGCTCCCAAAATTTCAAACTGCTCTTCTCTGCCTTTTTGCCAACTTACCCAATCACGTTCCAGACCTTCGCAAACACTTACATCCCCGATTTTTAAGCCATCCCAGATCTGACGATGATTAAAGTGATAGGCTGCAGGACGATCTGGAGAATCTTTACGCCAATAATTTCGTGCAGGATCCCAGACGGAAAAACCGCCATCAATGCGCAGATAAATCACGATGCCCGGAATTGGCGGACGCATTACTTTGATCGGCCAATCTTGACGGTCCGGACGATAAATCGATTTAACTGGTGTAGCATCTCCGGTTTTCCCATGTACTTGATACTCGATGACACCCAGCTTTCCGCCCAGAGGCAATGCCGGTGTCCCTGCCCACGTCCGGGTCAATGCCCACCAAGCTATGTCAAGTAAGAACGTTTTTCCAAGACCGTTATCGCCGGCTATTGCATTAATCCGTTCAGCTAGGTCCATCCGCATTTGCGGGGCCGGCCCAACATCTTGTAAATCTAACCATCGTAGCACAGCGTTACCCCTTTCTTATGGCGAAAAAATAACCTTGTTGCCTCTATCGTTTTCAGTCTACTTCAGCACAAAACCAGTGAGATACCCAATGTTCTCTTGCAAAATTAATCATAAGTATGTTCCTCTGGGATATTGTTTTGTTTGCCAGCATGATGGAATTTATTATAGCAAAATAATTTGTACTGGTACATTTCGACGAGAGGAGGTAATCCCTCATGATTTTACAATGGAATCCCAAACTACAAAGAATCAAATAAAATCTCCGTTAGAATTGTGCCCACTTGAATAGCTCCAAAACCAGAAGGCCCCCGATGATCGATATTCAACGACCATCGGGGGCCTTTCTATGCGTTACTGCTTACGTTTTCTCTTTCGAAAAGCTTACTTCCCTGCTTCCTTCATGTCTGCCAGCTTTAGCGCTAATACCGCCGCTTCTGCCCGGGTTACTGCATCATTGGGAGCAAAACGGTTGTTTTCCCGCCCGTTGAGCAGTTTTGCCTCGGTCAATGCGACTACAAAAGACTTCGCCCATGCCGGTACTTGCTCGGCATCATCATAGCCAAGAAGCTCTTTGTCCGACTGAAGCCCTAACGCCCGGGCAATCAGCACTGCGATTTCAGCGCGTGTGATCGTTTGTTCCCCGCGGAAGGTATTATCTTCATAGCCGCCGATCAATTTTTCAGCCACTGCTGTTGCCACATAAGGGCGACTCCACGCCGGGATCTGCTCTTCATCGACGAAGGCTGGTGCTGCTGATGATGGCGTTAATCCTAATGCTTTAGCCAAAAGAACCGTTGCCTGATTGCGCGTGACTTGCTGATCAGGTCCGAAGGTGCCATCGGGATAGCCTTGAACAATGCCACGCTCAACAGCCCTTTCGATCGCTACCTTGGCCCAGTGATCGCTGATGTCGCTCATCGTTACCGTTTTCTCGGTAACGACAGGCTTTGTTTGCTCCTGCGTTGTGTTCGCCGTAGTTGAGGTGGTTGGCGTCGTAGCCGGAGTTGCAACAAGAGATGTGGTTGCTGCTTGTGAACCAGAAGTGCTGTAGCCCAAGCGGTCACCGCTACCGCCGCCATCGCTAGATTGCGTATAAACCACAAACTTCGTCATGTGTTTCGTCCAGATCACCAGATCATTGCCTACATCGATACGCCCTTCGCTACCATAGGCTAAACGATCGGCTTCCACTTGCGTGTCAGTGCGCAGGACCTTCGTGATGGGATGGAGCCTGTTGTTTTGCATAAATCCAACACTGCGTCCCGCTTGTCCGGGCAATAAGATCCGCACGGCCTTGCTAAATAAAAGCGGCGTATCGCCGGCTCCAACTTCGATGATGACTTGCGCGTTGCGATTGGGATTGCTTCGGATCACAGGCAAGTAAACCTGTCCATTCCAATCTTGTGGCGCTTCAATTTGCATACCTGCCGGGAAGGTTACTTGCACCGGTTCCGAACTTAATGATGTATCGACACGAAAATTCATCGGCCAAGGCTGGGGATCCGTCACTCTTCCGGCCCCACGCAATTCATTATAGGTTAGCAATTTTCCTTCACCGGTCCGAATCGGCCCGCTCGGGGGTTGCCCCATTACCGCCACAGCCAAAGGAAACTCATTCTTGGGATCAGTAAAGGTAACGTTGTCCAATGGCTGAGGAACGATGATCCGTACCCGTTGCGCTTCTCTTTGATGCTGGCGGTTGATGTAATCTTCACCGGCGATGTACACATCGTAAACTGCCGCCGGGTCCAACCCTTGTAACTTTATCGTATACGGTGGAGTCCCATAAAAAGATTGATTCCCCTTATAATTCGGCTTAAGTGCGTCGCCATTCGTATCGGTACCGGCTTTGATCTGGTCGACGGTCGGTGCCGGTGCATCTTTGGGCAGAACAACCCAAAAGACCTTGCCCATTTTATTCGCTTCCAGATCGATCTGAGCTTCTTTCGTCGTTACTGTTTTTACGGTCGGCTTAAAATCTGGCGCTTGGCCGTCATTCGGAAGCAGATGCAATCGATATACAAGCGGCATGGAATAGGTTGGCCCATAGGTGGTCTTTACTTCAATTGTCTGACCTTTGGCATTCAGTGGGACACCAAAGTTTTGATCGTTAATAGCAGGTTGATTATCAACAAGAATGCCTCCCATCCCGGGGATGGGCAGTTTGGCCAGCACGTTTGCACTGCTTGTTCCCGGTTCGAAGCCGACAATATAGTTGAAAGCGAACGGAGAAAAACCAAGGGGTCCGCCCGGAATCATTGATTCGAATTGGAGGTTATCGACCGTTAGGTTCTCCAGCCATAATGGCGGCATCATGGCCAGTTCCAGGGCTACGCTTAAGAACGCCATCTGAGTAATCACCGAATTGGGATTGAGTTGATTCAAAAGAGAAACAATCACCAGATCTTGTCCGGGTAAATAGCCTACCGTCGTTGAATAGCCCGGTACATCACCAAAGTGCCCAAAGAACGGTCCTACCGGTGTAGGAATGATACCAATGCCAAGTCCAAATTGCGTCGTGGGGCCAAACATCGGCGCCGGCACCGGATTGCTTACCATTTTTGTATAAGCCGCCTCAGAAAGAACCTCGCCCGGCTTTAACAATAAGCGAAACCACTTGGCCAGATCGTCAACAGTGGAAACCATGCCGCCGGCCGCCCAAGCTCCCGATGGGCTGTAGGCCGTAAAATCAACGAGATCCGGAAAGGGAGGAATTTGCATAAATCCATGGATGTATGGTTCTTTGAGGGGGGCCATGGTACCTAAATCAAAAAAGATATCTTCAGCCAAGTAGGTCTCATTAAGGCCCAATGGCTCCAGAAGGTACGTCTTTATTGTTTTAGCCAGAGACTCTTCTCCCGTGATTTTTTGAATAAGCATGCCCAGAAGGATATAGTTAGTGCTGCTGTAATGAAAGGCTGTTCCCGGAGGAGAAAGCAACTCTTCCGACTTGACCAGTTCAACAAGCTCTTGCGGCTTCCATTGATGCATAGGATCAGTCTGAGCTTGTGTCAAAAACCCTGGCGATAATGAATAGTCCGGCAGGCCACTGGTGTGATTAAGCAACTGGGCCACAGTGATTTTGTCGGCATTAGGAACGACATTGTCCCCCAAGTATGTATTGATCGGTCGATAAACATCCAAATCGACTGTTGAATCATCATCAAGCTTTAGCACCATGGCCGCGACAAAAGTCTTCGTCACACTGCCGATACGAAAATGCTCATCCCTCTGCATTGGCATTGGCGTCTGTGCTTGTATGTTGTTATACCCACTTGTCCAGAAATGCTCTCCGGCCGGTGACTTCATCAGTAACATACTGCCCGGTGCATTGTTGGACTGGACCTGTTGAAAAATCGGTTTTAAAGCCAATTCAGTCCTGAATGCCGGTGTCAGTTGTTGTGGCGCAGGTGGTGGCGCAGGTCGCGCCATAGCCGGCCCCATTCCACTGACAAGCACAAGCGCCGCCACACTTGCGGCAATCAACCGTTGACCCCATTTCTTCCAGTTCCCCATAAGATTCATCCTCCTACCCCCAATCCTTTTCGTAGCCTTTCTGCCCAATATATTGTTTCCGCGACTTTTTCTATCATTTTTCGCGTAACAATGTTGATTATAACAAAAAAAATATTACTATTAAATAATTTCCAAATCGAGTAGGAGGGGGCGATTAACCCCCGACCTCTCACACCACCGTACGTACCGTTCGGTATACGGCGGTTCATATTGAATTACGATACTTTT
>NZ_SLXT01000029.1 GCF_004341395.1 Heliophilum fasciatum | reverse complement strand
GAAGCCAAAATACCTTTAAATGGCACAAAATACCATTGAATACTGAGTTTTATGAATCGACCCTTGGGATGCGGGGGTTTTTAGACAGACTCTATATACTCAAGGATGAATTCAAAGCTGATGAAATATATAAGACAGGTATAGTATTTCTAAATAAACGCGAGGTAAAGAGTCGTAAGGATATCATCGAATTGTTGCCGTCCATTCGCGACAAGGAATACGCAGTAACGGTTAATACGGGAAAAACAGCAATGGATACTATGATGATGAACGCTCACACCAATACAACCGTCAAGACGTACCATTACAGAACAACAATTGGTGAGATTGCCGAATATAATTATTCGCTTGTACATAGAGCCTTACGAAGAATAGACGTTTTCAAATTTAACATTCTTCGAGGATACTTCCCGAATCTGAAGTCATTACGAGAATTTATCACGGACAACGCATATCTCGGTGGCGTTAGATTGCTTATCGAGAATCGTAATGAGACACCCGTGCCAGAAACTTTTTTTGAAGCCTGTATGAAAGTGCTTACAAAAATTGGTGGAGAAATATCGTCTATCAAAGAAACCTATGAAGGTACGACGGACTTTACGGATAAGAAATTCAGCGAGGTGTTCCGCAACAAGACACGCTTTATTACTAACCCGCATGGTGAAAGTGAAGGTATTTCCCAGAATGCTCCTTCGGTCCGTCCAGAATGGAAAATAGATCTCGGATCGGCTGATTGGTTTGTGTTTAATGATAATTTTGGTACCACAGAGGAAAAAGCATTTGTAGCGTACTTTGCTACTTATGTTGACGACTTGAAACGAGAGTACGAAAAGGTATATCTTGTACGCAACGAGCGACAACTTGTTCTTTATTCCTTTGACGGTGGAGAACGTTTTGAGCCTGACTATTTGCTTTTCCTTCGCAAAAGAAAATCCACAGGTTACGAGCAGTACCAAATTTTTGTGGAACCAAAAGGTAATAATTTTATATCACAAGACAAGTGGAAAGAAGATTTTCTATTACAGATTGAGAATCGAGGTATTCCGAAGAAAACCTTTGCCGATGATACAGAATATCATGTTTGGGGCTTTCCATTTTACAATAATCAAGATGAATACGTGAAAATCTTTACTAAATCATTCGAAAGACTTGTTAAATAGTAAATACTAATGTCAAGTTAGAAGAGGATGCCCAGATACCGGAAGAGTTGCTAGTACCCCGGCAGGCAACCTTAACCTGCTTTTTCAAGTTCACAATCTCTTGATTTTATCTCTTAACAAAAAACGGCTTTTCTAGTCCAACGTTGTCTGATGGGGCACTAGATATCATTGAACAAAGGAGTAGGGAAATCCAAAAATTACTAGCGCAGTTACTGATTAGTCAATAGCTAATTGTACCCTTCCCCCCACAGCCCCCACAAAATATGACAGGCAGTTCAGCACTATCGCTGGGCTGCCGTTTTATTTTGCGAAGGGCGGTGTTCCATCATCGAAACCCACAGCGATCCCATCGCTAACAGCGAGTTATCAATCAATCAGATCCACAACATCGACGTCAACATCGGCCTCCAACGTCTCCCCGACAGCAGCATCGACCTCATCATCGCCGACCCGCCATACGGCATCCGGTATCGTAGTAGCAGCCGTCAAAAGAAGTTCACAGCTATCCAAAATGATGACGTGATCTTCGCCGACTGGTTGTCCGACGCCTATCGCGTATTGAAAGACGGCGGCGCTCTTTACTGCTACACTCGGTGGGATGTCTATGGCGAGTGGCATCAGCGTATCGCCCAGTTGTTCACCGTGAAGAACTGCATCATCTGGTCAAAGAACGGTGGGGGAATGGGTGATCTGCGCGGTCAGTACAGCCCGTCCCATGAATTTCTAATCTTCGCTACGAAGGGAAGACACCTTCTTAACGGCAAGCGCATCAGCGACGTGTGGCCAGTAGCCCGTGATGCCAGTGCTCACTATGTGCATCCTACGCAGAAGCCGGTCAAACTCGCGGAAACGATCATCACGAAGTCATCGAAGCCTGGCGATACTGTACTGATTCCCTTCTGTGGGAGCGGAAGTGACTGCGTGGCCGCGAAGCAACTGGGCCGACGGTTCATCGCGTTCGATATTGAACAGCGATATATCGACGCGGCCAATCTGCGGTTGGAAGCGGTTGATGTCGTGGCCAACGCTGCTTAAACCGGCGCTCTGACTTCGCCACCAACGTGTTCTCTCATCTTATATAGCCAATGCTGTTAGTGCCGCCACCTATTCCGTAGCGGTCGAACACGATTGACGGTCAAGTCGTTCCAAATTGGAACGAGTTAATTGATCAACCTTTGAGGAACCCTGTAATCCTCGACGAAAACTGTATTGCCGAAACTATGGTTAGCCGTTATCTACGCCATAGCGGTTTCCCACAGTAGCCTACACGTTCGCCAATGTTGATCGATAATCACCGGTTGGTATCGTTCATTGCCGTTGGGGGACAGCATCGAACGTCGGGGCACACAGCGGCGACCGTGGCCGACCGTTACCTACGCCGTAACAGTTGGCGCGGTTGCTGCTGCAAGAAGCAGTGAATCTCGATCGCGGCGGCGGGGAGCGTTCGCGGCGAAGCTGGGCTGTCGTTTCTTATGTTTCCTAAAAAGAAATAACAGCCAAGGTATGGACAGAACTGGATGTACGGTTCCATCACGGATAGATTTGAGGTTTTAACGCTATGAGTAAAATTTACTCTTACCTATGGGTAACTGTTTACCCACAAACTAAACACAGTGTCTCTAATACAGTGTATCTATAACGTGTCTCTTAACAGTAATAACGTAATAACGTATATATATGCTGGACCACGCTATACTCAATCCTCGGCAAGCTATATAATCAGAAGTAAGCTATCAATATTGAGTTTTCAAAGATCGGGTTGCGGCGCAAAAGTTCACCAGCGGCACCATACACTACCGCCCTGTAATGATACCAACTGTGCATCAAATATGGTATATGGGGTTATTGGCGGAGATTCCTGTAAGTCACTTGGAACAAACGCGACTGAATTACGTGCAAAATTCATCACGCGATCACACAAAGCCTGGACCAACTGCGGTTCAGGCTTTTTCTGTTGATTACATTAATAAGCAGTAGTCAATAATTATTCTCGCTAATATCGTTGGCGGCAGGATTGACTGTTATTGCTGTAAACACTTTGCCTAGCTGTAGTTTCACAGTGAGGCGGTGCCAACTGTGATTACGGCAATAGCTGAAATTACGAGGGTGGCGATGTTTTGACGATACCCTCGGTGGTAGCGTGGTAATGTTGGCAACTGTGGCGGCAGAGCTAACACTGAAGCGGTAATCACAGCGGGGGCGCGGTTATTGCTGTGATAGCGATGGCGACGTTAGGTGGGCTACTAAAAGTAAGGTACCGGCAGCACTGGACCTGCCGTAGCACGTATGGGCACAGCGGTAACGCGATTGTGCTGTGTGGTAACGTGGCGGCGGTGGGGCTGTGTTGATGTGGTGAAAAATCACAAAGGTAGCACGGTGGTGGCGGGGAAAATAGCAGTTGTGATGATATTGCACGTTGGCGCAGTGGTTACAGGGGACACAGTTGTACGGATTTCGCACAATCGAGAAATAAGGAGGAATTACGATGTCTACGAAATCGAAGAAGTACGCGTTGAGCGAGGGTCAGCGCATCGCTGCGGAAATTCTCGCGACCAACGACATCAACAAGGTGCCGATTGCAGAGATCGCGGAGAAGGCAGGTGTATGCACCCGTACGTTATTTCGCTGGAAGCAAGACCCGGATTTCGTCGCCTATAAGAATGAGATCGCCGAGTTAGCGATGTCCGACTTCCTGTCCGAGACCTACGGCTTCCTGCGCGGTATCGCCCGTGCCAGCCAAAGCGAAAAGAACCGCTTGAAGGCGATTGAACTCGTGTTGAAGAATCAGGGCCGGTTGACCGATGTGCAGAAGATTGAAGCAAAGGTCGAGGATAATCGCTCCAACGAGGCTATCGAGGCTGAGATCGACAACCTGAAAAAACTACTTGCCGAGATGTAACCACTGATGCAATCACAGCGTCTTTCATTGCAATAGTTGCTGGGCAGAGGTAAGCTGTGACCCACGAACCGCAATGGTTCAGCGGAACATCCGGCTTATTACTCAGCGTCTGTTGTGAGGAGAGGACGATCATGATTGTAGCATTCATTGAAGAACTCCAGCGGCAAGGCAAAAGCCTCATCACCGTGCGCTCGTATCAGGACAGTTGGGCCAGGTTCTCACGTTGGTTCGAGAACGAGCACCCCCGCCCCACCCCCACCGGGGGGGTACCGACCCCGCAGCAAGCCACACAACTGGACATAGCAAATTTCAAAAGGTTTGCCTCCAGTAATTTCAAGCCCAACACCGTCGCCCTCACGATGACCCACATGAACGCGATCTTCCGTTGGCTCACTGAAAATGCTGTAATCCCCGACAATCCCGTTGACCTCGTCGACCGCATCACCGTCCCACAATCTGCGCCAAAGTGGCTCAACCGCAATGAACAGAACTTGCTGGTTCGCATTGTTCGCCAGCACGGTGGCCTCCGCGACCTCACGATGGTCACGCTGATGCTACACACCGGGGTTCGCGTGCAGGAGCTTTGCGATATCCGGTTGGCCGACGTAAAAATCAGCGACCGCAAGGGCATACTCGTGATTCCCAACGGCAAGCACGGCAAATATCGCGAGATCCCGCTGAACGTGGATTGCCGTCGAATCCTTCAGCGATATCTGCAAACACGGCATAGCAACAGCGAATATCTGTTCACCTCGCAGCGCAGCGACCAACTTAGCCCACGAGCCGTATCGTTCCTCATCGCCAAATACAGCAAAATCAGTGGCATCGATCATCTGACTTGCCATACGCTGCGCCACAGCTTTGGTCATGAGTTGGCCGTTCGCAAAGTACCGATGGATGTGATCGCCCGGTTGATGGGGCACATGAAAAACAATGGTTTGCCGAATATCGCCATGACCAGCCGATACACGATGCCGGGGGAAGAAGATCTGGCGAGAGCGGTTGAGGAATTATCGTGGGTGTGACGGGTAATCGATTAAATCGAACCCCTATATGTGTTGAATGTGAGACAAGCGTTAATCGCACGGTTGCCCCTGTGTGGCGACACGTTGGCGCACATTGCGAGGTAATCCCTGAGGTGGGGCCATTATGGCAAAGGAGGGGACGCATTGAACGTGTGGCCACGTGTGCAATTGGTGGGTACCTTTGCCACTCATTTGAAATGAGGGTCAAATAAGTCCACCTTTTACCATCAGCAAATTGCGGATTTAAAAATGACACAACAACATCGATATCGGATGCTTCCTTGGAGGCGTCTTTTTCTATTTTAAACGGAGGTGTGAACTATCGATATTCTCAACGTTGAACAGCGAAAGCCCCGCATGGAACTGTTGGAATCCCGTACAAAGCTGCTGGATGATGTTCGTGAAAAACAGGAATTAACGATTCCACAACGCGAGATGTACGTCTCTGACCTGAAAGAATTGTACCGGCTGCGGCGGATTGACCGGTCGGAATTTGATGTGCTGTACTTCATGTACGAGTATTTTTCCGACGATAAAAACCCCGAAAATGAACAAAATCTGATTCCCGCTGGAACCAGCATTGATGACGCACCGCGATTCCATAAGGAACTGTGCGATCTGCTGCGCATCGTGTCCGTTGCGAATCCTACGGCCCGAATTGCTTGGGCCGCGCCACGGGGCCACGCCAAATCGGCCTACCTGTCCAACGGCTTTCCGCTGCATGAGATCGTGTTCGACAAGCGGAAGTACATCCTGATCATTTCCGAAACCGATTCCATGGCGAAAAAGTTCATCGAGTGGATCTCGCTGCAACTCAAGTTCAACAAGAAACTGCGTGAGGATTATGGCGAACTACTGTCTGACCGCAAAGCATTGAACGAGAAGGACAATCAAGAGGCGTTTTTGACGAAGTCCGGTGTTCTGGTGGAAGCAGCATCGATGGGCAAGCAACTACGTGGTAAACGTAACGGCTCCCATCGACCGGACCTCGTTATTATGGATGACTTGGAATCAGCGCGAAATACCAACACGCCGGAACTCCGCGATAAAAACCAGCATTGGTTCAACTCCGTGGTGATGTCGATCGGTGACCCGTCGCGAACCGCTTTTATCTACATGGGCACGATTGTGAACGCCAGAGGGCTACTGCCGTCGGTATTACAGCGGTCAGACTTTGAATCACGCACCTACTCCGCCATCGTATCGCCGCCAGAACGGGGCGATCTGTGGGAGCAGTTTGAGACGTTTTGCCGCAATCCCGAAAGCGAAACCCGGCTGGATGATGCGCTGGCCCATTATGAGGCTAACCGTGAAGAGATGGACGCTGGCGTTGAGGTCTTGTGGCCAGGGCGCTTTTCCTATGCCCGTTTAATGATTGAGAAGGTCAACATCGGCTCTCGGGCGTTCGGCTCTGAGTACTTAAACAATCCGATTGATGAGGAAACACAGATTTTCAAACCATCGATGTTCACTTTCTTCGATTATCCCGAACTGCGCGACAAGATGGGGCGCCCGATTCCGCTGGACTATTACGGGGCGTGGGATATCGCGATGGGCAAGAACGATCGCTCCGACTACAACGCCATCGTAGTGATTGGCAGAGACCGGCGCACTGGTATCCTGTATGTCGTGGAAACATGGGCGCGAAAATGCCCCGCTCATGAAGCACTGAACGAGGTCATGCGAAAGATGGCCAACTATCGGCCACGGATCTTCGCGATTGAGTCGGTGCAGGCCCAGTTCGATTTGTTCCGGCAAGCCAGAGAGCGCATGGCTCTACAAGGGATTTATCTGACGAAGTTAAAGCCGGTGATCAGCAAAACCAAGAAGGAAGAACGGATTGAATCGCTGGAACCGGTGATCGAACAAGGTGTGCTTCGGTTCATGAAACATCAGCGCATCCTGTTGGAACAGTTGGAGCAATTTCCGAACCACGACCATGACGATCTGCCGGATGCATTACAGATGGCCGTCGAACTTTGCGGAGGTGGGCGGCGTCGCGTATTTCATCAAAAGCCTGCGGGATTGTAAGTAAGATCGCTACCCCTCTGTGTGGGTGTATGGGCGAAGTAATGAAAGGGGGCACGGTGGATGTTTGCGATTGGCGACTACTACCCGCTACCGGAACATCGTGAGCGCATCCGGAAATATCGCGATAACAAGAAGCTATTTTTAGGCAAGCACTACGACGTATTTCAGCGGATTCAAAATAAACTATCGCGGCGGCAAAGCGAACTGCTCTATATCTCCACAAACCTTCCCGGCGTGATTTGTAAGAAATCGGCCGATTTTTTATTTGGGGAACAACCGGTATTCTCGGCAGGGAAGAGTGATCAATCCACTGAGCAGGCTGCGTTGGATCGCTTCGTTGAGGAAAACGATCTTCATATCCTGAACTATGAAAGTGCACTGTCCAACGCTTATCGAGGCGACTCATTTTATAAGATCCGCTACGGGCAGGCGTATGCTGGAGTTCTGAGTAAAGACATCGACCCCTATCGCGTGATGATTGAAGCGCAGAATCCGGAGTATGTGTTCCCGGAAACGGCTGTCGGTGATGCCAACCGCATCATCGCGTTTCATATTGGCTACCCTGTGGCATTTAATCGCGGCAACGGCGACGAGTGGCGGCTTCATGTGGAGAGCCACTATCCGGGGCGGATTATCTACGCCAAATACAAACTCGAACCGATCCTTATCACCGTTGACAACGAGATTGGCGAGTGGCGCATCGCCGGGGAGATTGCGGGGGAGCGTCAGGAAGTTCAGACGGGCGTGCCGTTCCCGTTGGTCGTTCATGTACCCAACTATGCCACCGACGATCACTGGGAAGGAATCGATGATCTCAGCGAAAACAAGCCGCTGTTCGATGAAATCAATCACCGGATTTCGCAGATTGCCTCGATTCTCGATAAGCACGCGGACCCGGCGATGGCGGTACCGGCGGGTACGTTGGGTGAAGATGCCGAGGGCAATCCGATTTTCCGCGTTGGCGTCGACAAAGTATTTGAGGTGATGGGGAAGGACGAAGTGATCCCGCAGTATATCACCTGGGATGGGCAGTTGCAGGCCGCGTTCACGGAACTTGAGCATCTGGTAAAACTGCTGCTCATTAACGCGGAAATCCCTGAAATTGCGCTGGGCTCAGGTGATGTAGGAACCAGCGGGGCGTCGGGGCTGGCGATCAAATGGCGATTGAACTCCATCTTGGCGAAGATTAACCGCAAACGCCAATATTACAACAAAGCGTTGAAGCGAGTGCTCCTGATCGCACAACTGCTCGAAGTCGCCTGTAAAGGACCGCAGGATTACGAAGTTACCGTTCCCAAAGTGAAGTTCAAAGACGGCTTGCCGGATGATGAAACCGAGATGGCCAACATCATGAGTATTCGTACCGGCGGTAAAGCGACGATCTCGCAGAAATCGGCATTGATGTGGCTGGATGATCTGACGGAAGAACAGGCCGATGCGGAGTTGCAGCGGATTCAAGATGAAGAAGCGGTGACTGATCCTTCCGCGTTCCAACAGCCCATGACCGGCGGAGGCGGTGATAACTGATGGCACCGCTTCCTACGCCAACATACGAGCGAGACGTTAA
Organism: Heliophilum fasciatum; assembly: GCF_004341395.1. Classification (GTDB taxonomy): domain Bacteria; phylum Bacillota; class Desulfitobacteriia; order Heliobacteriales; family Heliobacteriaceae; genus Heliophilum; species Heliophilum fasciatum. The sequence continues at coordinate 20,314 of NZ_SLXT01000029.1, read as the reverse complement.
CCGGTTGGTCCAGTATTACAAGACTGCATTCACACAGATTGCCGATCGGCTGAAAGTCATCCCGGCATCACGGGGGCTGGAGAAAGTGCAGGCCGAATCTTTGCTCACGCAGACGATGTTCATTCTACAAGAACTAGACGCTTCCACGAAAAGCTGGTGTGATGACGTGATTCATCGCGCCTTTGCTGACGGTCAAAATCGAGTGCTTCAAGCGGTGGGCAACGCCACCACGCTGGCGGATGCGGCAGGAACATCGGATTTCCTGCTGGCGAGGGAGCGTGTTGAAGCATTGATCAACGACACCTACTCCGACCTGCTGATGGCTACACAAAACACCGAGCGAAAGATTAAGCAGCTTGTAAAAAATACCGTGGGCGAGACGATGAGGACGAAGGCACTGCAGCAGTTGGGCCGTCGATCCATGCGAAATGCAGTGGTTGCCGAACTCACGCAGAAAGGACTGTCGGCCCGGTTGGACGGCGAAGCATGGGTGGGGATTGTTGATCGTGCCGGTCGGCGCTGGAACCTATCAACCTATGCGGAGATGGTCGTGCGGACGAAGCTTATGCAGGCCCATATTGAGGGAACTCGTGTGGAGGGGATGCAACGGGGCGTTGATTTGGCTGTTGTGTCATCCCATAACGCGAAGGACGCCTGCCGGTCATATGAGGGCATGATTATCTCGCTCAACGGGCTGACGGCGGGTTATCGCACCTATGACCAACTTCGAGCAATTGGCAACATCTTTCACCCCAACTGCCAGCACCACGTTAGCCCGGTTCGTGATGTGGCGTTATTGCCGCAATCGGTGCGGGAGAAGCATGAACAGGCGATGAAAGCGCAGCGTTAGACTTCGACCCATAGCGTTAGGTCGTTAAACTGGCCGCTAAAACATAACCCCACGCGGACGCGACCGCGACACCAAGCGTAGGGCAAGGAGGACTTATTTTGGTAGATGAAACTACGGTTAAAGAAACGCAACCTACCGCTACAGAGACCCCGAAGGAACCCACGAAAGCGCCTGAACATCAGATTCCTAAAGCCCGATTTGACGAAGTCAACGCCAAGTACAAAGAAGCGCAGACCCAACTGGAGCAACTGCTTTCCGAGCGCGAAGCCCAGGCTAAGACAGCGAAAGAACAGCAAGGCAAGTTTGAAGAACTGTACAAGTCCACTGCCGATGAACTCACAAGGGCCAAGGACGGCCACAAGACATCGACGGCGAGGGTACAGCAGTTGGAATCGGTCATTCAAGGTCTTCTCAACGTAAAACTCGAAGGCATTCCCAAAGAATTTCACGACCTCGTTCCCGCCAATCTCCCGCCGGAAGCCCAGTTGGAATGGCTGGCGTCGGCAGAGAAAAAAGGACTGTTCGGTCATCTACGCCAAGAACAGCCCGTCGGTCAAGCGACGAATCCCGCCAAAGCGCAGACGGTAGATCTGGACCAGCTTACCCCGCTACAACTGTTGAAAATCGGATATTCCCAACGAGCGTAATCCGGGTGATTGCGCTTTTTTTATGCTCAAAAACAGGAGGTAAAAGACATTGGCACTTACGTTAACTGAAGCCGCCAAGTTATCGACCGATACCTTGCAACGCGGCGTCATCAGCATGTTCGCACGGACATCGCCGATTCTCGAAGCATTACCGTTCATGGAAATCGCGGGGAACTCCTACAAGTACAATCAGGAGCAGACACTTCCAGGCATCGCCTTTCGTTCCGTCAACGAAGCGTATGTGGAATCGGCTGGCGTAGTCAACCAACTTGCCGAAGGTTTGTATATCCTCGGGGGCGATGTGGACGTTGATAAATTCCTTGTGCAAACGAGGGGAAATATCCAAGACATCCGGTCCACACATACCAACATGAAAGCCAAGGCGTTATCGCTGGAGTTTACACGTGCCTTTTTCAAGGGCGATGCCGCGAATCCCGGTCAATTCGACGGACTGCAGAAGCGCCTCGGCAGCAATCAACTGATCGACGGTAAGGATGAGGTACTGTCGTTACCGAAGATTGACGAACTGATCGACGCCGTCGAAGGTGAGCCGGACGTGCTGTTCTGCTCGAAAGCGATGCGGCGTGAACTCAAACTCGTCTTGCAGAACTCCAATCACTATATTGAATCGGGTGAAGACTCCTTTGGTCGGCCCGTGTACACCTACGCAGGCATCCCGATCCGTGTGATTGAAACGGACGGTTCCGGTGCGGAGATCCTTGGCTTTAACGAACTGGCCAAAGCGGGTGGCACAAGCGATACTGGTTCCATTTACGCAGTGAAGTTTGGCGCGGAGCAGTACGTGGCTGGCCTGCGAAACGGCGACGTGTCGGTGCGTGACCTTGGCGAAATCGACAGTAAGCCGGTGTTTCGTACGCGGATTGAGTTTTACTGCGGCATGGCAGTGTTTCATCCACGGGCGGCTGCGCGGCTTCGCTATATCAAGAAGGGTGTGGTTCCGAAGAATCCGTAATCGTGAGGCGTGGTAGAGCAATCTGCCACGTCTATTTCTTTATAAGGAGGACACAGCGTTGGCAAAGTATATCATCAAAACGCCCAGCCCGATTTATAACGGCGTGACCGAGGGCGTACTGTTTGCAAACGGCGAGGCCATTGTGGAAGACGGGCGAACCAAGGATTTGCTGGTTTATGACTACGGCTATGAAGCCACAGAAATCAAAGAAGCGGAAGATAAAAAGCCTAAAACGGCGGTGAAGTAGGTGACAGATGGTGGATTTAATCACAGCCAACGCCTATTTCACCGAACACGTCCTCCATAACGAAGAGTGGTTTACTGCGGACGATCCGACCCGACAGCGGGCACTCAACGGGGCCGCGAAGCAACTCTATCGGCTGTTTCGGGGCTACGCGCCGGATATAAAGCCACTTCCTGACGAGGCTGTATTTGAGCAGGCCTTGTGGCTCCTTCGCATGGATGAGACCATCCGGAAATCCCAGCAAGGTGTGAAGTCTGTTTCCGTCAGTGGACTTGGGATGACGATGGAGCGGGTGGGCACGATCGCGCCTGAAGTGATCGCTATCCTTGGTCGCCGTGTGGGGAGGTATGCCGATTGATTCCACTCAAGCAGACCGTGGCAATTCATCGAGGGGGCACACTTGATGATTGGGGCGTTCCCAGCGATGGAGTTTCTACAACGTTATCCTGTCGCATTGATGAAAAAACACAGTTAGTTAAGGACGCCAACGGTAAAGAAGTGGTTTCCAGCGCAGTGATTTTGCTAAAAGGGCAAGTGGCGGTTACTTTCGCTGATCGCCTTGAATGGACCGATGAAACCGGTAATCAATACTGCCGCACACCGCTGGCTGTCGCTATGATCCGCGACTTTGGCGGCAAACCAATCTTCACAAAGGTGGCGGTCTAATGGCTCGGATGACGGTGGATGCCAAGGCGGTGCTTTGTAAGTTGGAGGCCGCGAAACAAGCTGTTCAGCGCGATGTAGTCGAAGCGGTCAATGACTGTGCAGACGATCTTATCCGGGTTTCATCGGAGATTGCACCGCATGATAAGGGGATTCTTGAAAAATCTCATGCTCGGGAAGTAGCCCCCAAAGGTGATCAGGTAACGGCCACCATCGCCTACTCCGTCAATGAAGGCGAGTTTAACTATGCTATGGCGATGCACGAACGGGAATACAACCTTGGCCCCGGTTCTAGCGCAAAACCCGGCACCGAGGGGATGTCCGGTACGCATTATTCCGTGGGCAACAAGTACCTGACCCGACCGCTGGAGGGCGAAGCCAAGGTCTATCGTGAGCATATCACCCAAATTCTCCGCAATGCGATCAAGAGAGAATGTGATTAGATGAAGATTCTGGATGTAATCGCTGTAATTCGTGAGCAGATTCCCGACACGTATTACGCCAATACGTTCCCCACGACGGCTCCCGATGACTGTGCGATCGTCACGATTTACGGCGGCAGTGCCCCGACCGGCACGCTTCGAAAGCCAACTGTGCAAGTGTTGATCCGCACCAAGCATCCAGCGATTGGGGAGCAGCGAGCTTTGGCGTTGTACGAAGCCTTTCACCTGAATCGTGGTTTCCTGATTGGCCCCGATACCGTGATCCTTTGCAGCGCCCAGCAATCGTCGCCCCTGTACGCGGGGACGGATGAGAACGGGCGCTCTTTTTATTCCGTGAATTTCTCAATCTTACTGGAGGTGGCGTAATTGACGAAGTTAGCAGGCGTCGATGTACTCCTGTATGTAAAAACGGGCGGGACGGACGCATCGCCGACCTATACCGTCCTCGGTGGACAGAGTGGGGCCACGTTGAACCGGACGACGCACGTCGTTGATGTAACGTCCAAAGATGCGAACGGATGGGCCGAGAACGTGGCCGGGGTAAACTCATGGACGCTGGAATGCAACGGCTTCTTGATTGCCGACGATGCCGCGATCACCTTCTTGGAGCAAGCATGGATTGGTCGTCAGCAGGTGAAAGCGGAAATTCGCTTCCCTTCGGGCCGCAAATATGACGGCAACTGCATCATCTCAGACTTTCCCTACGAGTTTCCGCAGGATGGCGCAGCCACGTTCAAGCTGTCGTTAACCGGCACGGGAGCGCTTACTACCGTAACAGGTTCGTAATCGATAAGGAAGGATGAATCGAATGGCAAACAAGCATAAAGCCCTCGTGGAGATCGTGTTAGACAAACCTCGAACACTGCGCTACGACCTTAACGCCCTGGCGGAGATGGAGGCGAAGCTCGGTGTTTCGCTTCAAGAACTTGATCAACTAACGATGGGAGTAAAGCAGTTGCGAACGTTTTTATGGGCCGGGTTAATTCACGAAGATCCTACACTGACCGAGCATGAAGTGGGCGGTTGGGTTGATATGGACACACTCAGCATGGTGAACGAAAAAATCACCGAAGCATTCCAGTTGGCCACCGGAAAAAACTAATCAGTGACCCCGAAGAAAAGCCGGAATCCATGGAGTTCTGGCCGCAGATCAAAATGATCGCCTTCGGGGTCCTTTCGCTTCGTCCCCACGAGATGTGGGCTATCACGCTAACCGAACTCATCGAAATGGCTGATGCTTACGGCAAGGAAACGGTCAGACGGATGGAGAGCGAGTACCATCGCACGGCATGGTTATCCGCGAATTTGATGAACACGATGGGCACGCTCAAACGGCCGGTAACGGTAGACATGCTGCTTGGTCGTGAAAAAGACGATAGCGAGATCCAAACATCGGAGGATCGCAAGCAAGCGTTCCAAGAACTGCTTGAAAAATTCAACGGCGAAGCAGGGAGGGGGTGATCGTTTGTCGGTATTAGGGGAAGTGGTTGTTCGGCTCACCGCAGAGATTTCCGGATTGAAGCGTAGCCTCACCGAATCCCAAAGGTTATTCAACAACTTTGCAGATAAGGTGAAGAAATCATCGACCGACCTCTGGGACTTCGGCGAAAAAGCCGCTGAGTTTGGCAGTATCGTTGCCACTGCACTCGGAGCCGCCGGGGCCGCTGGGGTGAAATATAACGCTGATATGGAAACGGCCACGACCGCATTTGAAACCTTGCTAGGCAGTGCCGAAGCGGCGAAGAAGATGATCGCCGACCTCCAGCAGTTCGCCAACGTAACGCCCTTTGAGTTTCCCGGTGTGCAGAAGTCGGCCAAACTGATGCTGGCGATGGGATTTTCCGCACAAGAGATCATTCCCAACTTGAACGCTGTCGGCAACGCTGTGGCCGCGATCGGCGGTGGTGATGATGTGCTCAACGGTGTAACGCTGGCGCTTGGGCAGATGATGACGAAGGGCAAAGTATCTGCCGAGGAAATGAACCAACTGGCGGAGCGCGGGATTGCCGGTTGGGACATCATGGCGCAGAAGTTGGGGATGTCAAAGGCCGAGTTGATGAACCTGTCTGCACAAGGAAAGATTTTTGCCGATCAAGCGTTACCGGCACTGATTAATGGCATGAATGAGCGTTATGCCGGGGCGATGGAGAAGCAGTCGCAGACCTTCAAAGGGATGCTATCGACCGTTAAGGACTGGATGAACCAGACACTCGGCACAATGACCCAACCGATTTTCGAGCGCATCACGCAAGGACTGCGCGAGTTCATGCAGGCCATTCAAGACCTGAAGCGAAATGGCAGTCTGGATGCGTGGGTGAGGCAAGTGCAAAGTGGCTTTACTGCGCTGTGGGACACGATGGTCTGGGTGGGGAAAGCACTCGTTACTATCGCGAAAACGCTGATCGAACACTGGGGTACGGTGAGCACTGTGCTTCTTGGCGTGGTGAGTGCTATTGCCGCTTTCAAAGTCCTAACCGTCGTAATCAACTTGCTGGGCCTGTTGCGCGGTGCACTGTTGGTTACTGCTGAGGCTGGGGGAATCCTCAATGCGGTAATGGTCGCCAATCCACTCTATTTGCTGGCAGCAGCGATCGGCGTGGTCATCGCAGCCTGTTACGCTCTTTATCGCGCATGGACAGCGAACTGGGGCGGTATCCGCGACAAGACCTACGCTGTCATGAACTTGATTTCGGCCTACGCTTCTTCGATGCTGACCAACATCGCCATCGGATTTAACCGCTTTAAAGCCGGTGTGTTCACACTCCTTAGCGGCATCATGAACGCAGTTTTGCCTGTGGTTCACTTGATCGGCAGGTTGGCACCGGGATTTGAGGCTGGCTTTGCAAACATTCAACAGTCCGTTGCTCAATCGGTTGATGATATCCAGCTTAACCTTGAAGGGCTACAGGCCACAGCGGTTGGGGCGTCGGATGCGATCAGCAAAGCCAGCGATGGTGTGGCTCAAGCGTTTTCCTCATGGGAAACGCCAGCGGATACGGCAACGGCGGGTGTTACCGAAACGACCCAGTCCACGTTTGACTTTGCTACCGCGATGGCGCAAGCGAAGCAAGCGGTGGATGCTGCTGGGGACAGCGTAAAAGGAGCTGCCGATAAGACATCTTCCCACGGTGAGCGCATGGCAAAAGTGGCGGAAGAAGTAAAATCGGCTTGGCAGATGTCCGTTGATACGATGACTTTTAAGCTGGGCGTGCTGGATGCTGAGGAAGAGAAGGCACTTGCCCAGTTGGGGAATCATGCGGATAAGGCGCAGGAAGTTGCGGTCAAGACGGATTTCCTCAACAAGAAGATGCTTGATCAAACCGCATTGATTGAGAATTTACGCGGGGAATATCAGCGATTGGCTGATGAAAAAGGCCAGGATGATGAAGCCACGCGACGGGCCTATCTGGAGATGGTCAAGGCCGACGCGGAAATGGCGAAGATGAAATGCGAAGTTGCCAGCTTGACCGACGAATTGGCTGATCAGGAAAAGCAATTTAACGGCCTATCTGGGAAGGTCGTTGATCTCGCCAAGCGTTACCGCGACGATCTCGCAAAAGCCCTTGATGATCATCGACAGAAGAGTAAGGAGACGCGAGATCGACTAGCTGACGATGAGCGTCAGGTAACGGATAACTACAAGAAAGAACTGCAAAGCCGGGCCGATGCGCTGGCTAACTTTGTCGGTCTGTTCGATGCCGTAGAACATAAGAAGGTCAACGGTTCTGAACTGCTGGCGAATCTCGGCGGCCAAGTGTCCACGTTCCGCGATTGGCAGACAAACTTGAAAGCACTGGGAGGCCGCGGTCTTAGCACTGGGCTGATGGAGGAACTGCAAAAACTTGGCCCCAAAGCGGCAGATCAGGTGGCTGCGCTTACCACGCTGACCGACGCTCAACTCCAGCAATATGTGGCGTTATGGCAAGAGAAAAGTAACTTGGCGCGGTCGGAAGCGGTCAACGAACTCTCCGATTTAGCCGTGGAGACGCAGCAAAAGATTAGCGAATTACGCCAAAAAGCCACCATTCAACTGCAAAGCTACACGCAGGAATGGCAGCAAAAGACGGCGGAAATTCGTGAGAATGCACTCAAGGATCTGCGCATCATGGTCGACGATGCTGAAAAAATGGGGGCACAGATGGTCACCCGGCTGGCGGCGGTTATCGCACAAGCATCGCCGGAACTGGCTGTGGCACTACAAGGGTTCGATCCGAAGGCGCCGCAGGGGGATTCGTCGAAGGCAGCACAAGATCAGAAAAAAGCGGTACTGCAAGCGACTGCCGAACAGAAAGCGGGCGTTATCACCGCGAATCAGGAGACCGTGGCTACGGTACTTCAAACCTGGACTGACGCTGCAACCCAGCTATTCAGCGAACAGACACTCATCAAAGACCAAACGATGACTACGTGGCAAACGCTCCAAGGTCAGCTATCGGTGCTATGGGCGAAGATGCTACTCAATGCAAAAACGACGTGGGCAGACATGCGGAAGTTTCTATTTGAAGTAACCGACAGTGTGAGTAGCCGGTTCAACACGCTTGTCGCATCAGCAAACCGCTGGGGCGTGAGCTTGGTGTCGACGTTCATCAACGGAATTCGCAGCCAGTTCAGTCGGTTGTCGCAAGTACTGTTTGATATGACCTCGATGGTCAACGCCTACATGCCGCACAGCCCGGCGAAGGTGGGGCCGTTATCGAGCTTAGGCGAGACGGGACCGGGGCTGGTGCGAGTGTTCGCTGACGGCATTGAACAAAGCTTACCCTATCTCGCGAGAGCCACGGCAAAGATGGCCAGCATCGCCAGTCCCGATGTAAGCAGCAATGGATGTCCGATGACCGTCACCGTAGCTACTGGATTAGCGGCAGTATCGGCGAACGGAGCCACCTTCAACATTTCAATCACTGGCAGCAACGGCGAAGAAATCTGGCAACAGTTAGAACGGCAATTGGCACGGCGAGGGGTGAAATTCTAGATGGGTGATTCATTTCAGATTGCAGGTGTGGAACGGAGTCCGAATGTTCTGCTGGATAGCATCTCAATTGAGCAAGTGTTGACCTCGGCAGTCGATACTTGCTCTTTTTCAATCCGGGACATCGAGCCTCACCAGGGGGACGAAGTGATTATCACGATTGGCGGCAAACGCGCCTTTGGCGGGATTATTGATGCCGTCAAACTGGCCAGTCGCCAAGGTTCCACAACGATCTGGGACGTGGACTGCCAGGACTACACGTTCCAACTTAACCGGCGTCTGGTCATTGAAACCTACGAGAGCCAAACGGTCGACTGGATTGTCAAAGACATCATCACGAAATATGGTCAAGGTTTGTTTACGGTAGAGCACGTTCGCCCGTTTGCACCTGTGGTTCAACGGCTGGTGTTTGACTATCTGCCGCCGTCGGAGTGCTTAAAAAAGCTGGCCGATTACTGCGGCTGGGAATGGTACATCGATTATTTCAGAGATGTGTGGTTCTTTGATCCGACAGAAGAAAATCAAGTGGCTCCGATGGTCGTGGATGTGGGGGCGAAGGTTCGCAATCCCAAGTTCAGTATCGACGCACAGGGGCTACGAAACCGCGTATTTGTCAAGGGTGGGACGATGCTGTCCGACCCTTTTGTCTATGAGACGGTCGCTGATGGACAAGCGCGAGTGTGGAATCTGCCGCACAAACCGCACAATCTAACGCTCACGATCTCCGGTGCCCCTAAGACCGTGGGACTTGAAAATGTCGATAACGAAGCCATTGTGGATTTTCTCGTCAACACCCAAGAGAAATATGTAAAGGCATCGCTACAAACAGCGGCCCCTGCCAACGGGGCCACGATGAGTTTTACTTATCAATACGAGATTGCTGTAATTTCGACCGTGGACGATTATCCCTCGCAGATCGCGATTGCGGCTGTGCAAGGCGGCGACGGCATCTATGAGCACGTCATTACCGACACCTCGCTCACCACGGTGGATGCTGCCGAAGCCGCTGGGCAGGCCGATTTGCGTCTCCACGCCAACCCGAAGGTATCAGGCAGTTTTGAAACTGGCGTTCCTGGGTGGGCACCGGGGCAACTAGTGGCAATCAATCTCCCGTCGCAGGGCGTTGCGAATACCTTTACGGTGCAAAAGGTGACCACAAAGCCGCTGACCCCGGATACGTGGAGCTATACCGTCGAGTACGGTGGCCGGTTGATTGGAATCCCCGATTTCCTCAAGGCGATCGTGAGTAGCCAGCAAAGCCAGACACAACTGGATAACGTAGTCCTCAACAAACTTGTCTACGGTAATGAGGAGATTTTGGTCGCCGATCAGCTTGTAACTACGCCGTTTACATTGCCTTATCAAGTAGAAGTTGGAATTGCAGGGAAATGTGATCCAGCGGATAGTTGGGTACAGTTTACCGAAACGACACAGGCCGATTTCGCGCAGGGAACGCTGACGAATACGGTGGCTGGCGACGGCAACCTCGCACTGCTTGATCATAGCTACGTGTACTTTAACGGGCTAGGTAATTACGTGGACTTTGAGACCAACTGTGGATCGGGCTATCTCGATAACTATCTGGGCAATGACCGCTTCACTGTCGAGGTAAAGGTCATCCCCGAGATCGGCCCTTCCCCCTATACGCGATGGACGATCTTTGGGCGGGAGGCGAACCCGTACAACTCCGCGATCTATTACACGTCGGATCAACGATTCCAGGTGGAGTGGGCTTTCGATTACAGCAGTGCCCCGGTTTCGACATTGACGCTCACCACAGCGAATACATTCGCGCCCTCCATCGCCAGCTATATGGTTTCGTTTGTCTGCGACACGACCGGAAAAATGCTGTATCTATACGTCAACGGGGTACTTGAGGCGTCGGGTGCGTTCCCTAACCCCGGCTATCCTTCGGGTACGCAGGGGACGTGGCGTATGGGCCTCTTGGGGACGTATGGCACAAGCACCTCCTGTCCGTTCAAAGGACTGGTGTACGAGATGCGCGTCTATTACACCAACCTTACACAGGCCACCATCCAATCGTACCTTAACACGGTGGACACCGCTTATACGTACCTTGTTGGGCTTTGGAAAGCGGCTGATTGGGCGACGATGACACTCCCCAACTACGACCCCGGCGCACCGACGAGGACCGCTATCATCGTCGGGCCTTGCTGGTTACGCGACGTGGGGATTCGCACCCAAACCTTCAACGTATCTACGATGCGATCGGTATTGAGTAGCCGCGTGTCGTGGTCGTCCATGACCGACCCGCTGGTATATGACGCCTTCACCGCCGACACCGGACAGTGGGTGAATTACAACGCGGGTGCCGTAGGTATGACGAGTTACACGTACAACGAGCCGTCGGCAACCGATGGAAAGTGCTTCGTCGTGGACGGAGGGATGGGCTGGTATTACTCGACGACGATAGTGCCATTTTTCGCTGACCGCTTGTACATCGTCAAGGCGCGGGTTCGCCAGCAGATGGCGCCGGTATCCGGTGGCGCGAAGTTCAGCCTTGGCCTGGAAGGAGTAGCCGCTGATGGAGTGACGCTGGTCAACCAGTCCGGTGACAACGGGCACAACACGATGTATTTTTATGCGGCGAACGACGTGACGCTTGATCCCGCAAGCGGATGGGCTGAATATACCGGATACTTCAAGGGGGTAAAGTCGGCATCCATTGACAGCACCACGCACCCCGACTTCCGATCGCCGGGGCAGCTAACGACCGGGGTGGCCTATGTTCGACCGGTGTTCATCGTCAATGCGGTCGACGGGAGCGGTGTGGCACAGATCGACTATCTCAAGTTTGGCCACATTGGCAGGACGGTCGTGGAAACCAATCTATCACTTGATGGCGGTTCTACATGGGCTGGCTGGAATCCGGTGACCAATGGCGGCAGTATTCCCGGTGTAACTGGTGTAACGAATCTCAGCAACGCCCGGCTACAAGTTCGTCAAACCTTATATTCCGATTTTGAAGGGATGCCACAACTGAATGACTTTTCGCTCGCTATCGAGGGGGAACCCGATCCGATCGCCAGCGTTGGGTCGTTGTTGTGGATCACGCCGATGACCACAGACGCAGTTCCCGACGTACAAATTGCAACGAGCGTTACCGGAACTAGCTACACAGAATGGACTTCAGTGCCGCTGAACACGACGATCACGGTGCCATTTCCCGGTTATTTCAAACTTCGGAGTCCTGCGAAAGTAAGATATTACAACTTCAAAATCCCATTTGCCGAGACAACAGCAGTATGCAATGAGGTGGTGGTCGCTGCGTGAGCGATTTTTCTGTAAAGGGAGAATGGTTTTTTGAGTACGAGGACGGAACAGTAACAGGTCCCTTTTCTAATTTCATTACCCAGGCGGGGCTGGAACTGATCGCACAAAGTCTAATTGATCTGCCGAGCTTGTACATCGCGATCGGTGATGATACCGCGCCAGGGGAAACGATGATCGAGATCATGCGAAAGCCGGTGTCATCGGCAACCCGAACATACAATCAGGTGCGCATCCGGACGCAGTTGATGCAAGTAGAAGCGGTGGGTGATCACAACAAAGCCGCGATTTTTACAGGTGCGACCGGGACAGCGGGTTCAGGAACCATGCTTAACCTACTGGTTCAACCGTGGAGTAAAGCATCCAATACGATCTTGACGGTGGAAGCGCGGATTACGGTCAGCGGAGGGCAGTTATGACGATTCATGCGTTTACCGGGGGAGCATCAATCATCGACCAAGCAACGATGAACAATCTGATTTCCCTGCAGCCGTTTTCGATCATCTTTGAGGGTACGCAGATTGATGGCGTGATTGGCGCGGGGATTGTGGAGTTTGACTGTGCCAGCGTGGATCGTGCGTTCCGGTTTGCGGCCAACGGGATGACGGAGATTGCACGTGTCGAACTAGAGATGGTGCGTAGCGGGGCCGGGGCCGATCTCGTCGTGGAAATTCGATCTGGGCTGATGGCCAACGGTGCTACGGATGGCACCTTAGTGAAGTCGACCTATGTGCCCAAGGAGTTTTTACCGACCACTAAGGGATTTGTTAGCATCCCATTCGACGCCACCGGATTGACAGCGGGAGCAGTGTACTGGCTGGTCGTTCGCAGACTCGGCGATGCGACGAACCACTTTCACGTGATTGGCGAAACCACTACAAACGTCAACTACCCGTGCTACAGCCGCGCTGAATCGAGCGGGCCTTGGGCAACCACCAACACCGCCCATTTTCGGATTATGTCCGGCGACACCGGTGCGATTAAGCATGGCTATTATGGCGGCGCTTTTTCCACGGTTGAATATGATGCGGCAGGGCTGATGCAAAAAATCTACCGTTATGTGCCCGCATTAGGCGCAAACCTCGGAGGCATCCGTGATGTGCTGACCTTGACCTATGCAGCCAATATCATCAAACGGGGGGTGATTGCCTGATGTTCGGCGTGGCAGAGTTAATCCTTGGCTATCTTCAGCGCAATGTAGGAATGCGAACCGACGGACTGGATGCGTCGGGCAGTATTCACTCGCGGCTTCGAGCCACTACCTTTGGCGGGCTGTTCTATCTCAACGACGGGGCCGATGGCGATCGGACGTTCGCGACCAACACAGTGCTGGAATCCGGTGTCTATCGCTACAACAACATGACCGTGAACACAGGCGTAACAATCACGCCCACACAATCCTTTCTGGCTTTCTTTGTAAAAGGAACCCTGAATCTTACCGGCACGGCGACGATCTCCGCATCCGGCAAAGGGGCCGCTGGTGGCCTCGGCGGGTATTGTAACACCGCTAACTCTGGTACTGCTGGGAATCCCGGTGTCGCAGGATTTGGCGGAGCCGGATCGGGTGCGTCCGGTGGTGGACGATCCGCGACGTACATGAGTGGCGCTGGAGGAGATACCGATTATCCCGGTGGAACGGCTGCGGCAGCTGCCAATGGAAACACCGGTGTAGGTTTGCCGAAAGGCGGCAGACTGTGGAGCGATCTTCAATACCTTATGGCTTGCAAAGGCGGAGGGGGCGGTGGTGGCGCTTCCGTTACATCATCCACATCGGCAAGCTGGGTGCGCGGCGGTGCCGGTGGAGCCGGGGGTGGTGCGATTCTCATTGTAGCCAACAACATTACGGGAACCGGAATGCTTAAATCCGAAGGCGTAGCCGGAAGCATCGGTACGCAGTCCGACACCAACTACGGGGTCGCAAGCGGCGGCGGTGGTGGGGGTGGCGGGTATATCGTGGTATTCGGCACGCTTCCCAGCACAATTACTACTTCGGTTGTAGGTGGAACTGGTGGTCCTCCGGCGACGACCACTTATTACTCGGGTGCGGCAGGTGGTAACGGTTGCTTCGTCAATTTCCCATTAACCTAAAGGAGGATCGCGATGGCGAAAATCATTGAACGTAACGGAAAGCAGTATCTCTGTGAACATGACGGCATCGAGTGGGAATACACCGGCCCCAGTGCGCCGCTGGTTGCCCCGACAGCGCCTGGAAATGCCATGGTGCCTCCCGTTGCCCTCGACCGGGAAACGCTGGGCGACGTGGCCGAAACACTGGCTTTTCTGTATGAGCAGTTGCAAGTAATGAAAGGAGGTGAAGCTGCAATGCCTACGATGCTGACGCTACGAAAGATTTATGCCTACTTAACGAAGGTGGGAAGGCGACCTGCGGAACCCACGAAGATTCCTGGAACTGAAACCGCACTCGAAGCCGCATCTGTCAATACCGAAAATACAGGCCCAACGTAAAAGAAACCTCTGCTCCATGCAGGGGTTCTTGATGTTTAAAGAGGGGTGGTTCGCTTGGATAGTCTGATGGCCGAGGCGTTGTCGCAAGGCTTGTGGGCAACGCTTTTCGTGTCCCTGTACCTGTACCAACTTCAAGAAAGCCGACGCCTTCAGACAGAAGCGAAATTGCGGGAGGACAAGCTGACCGATTTTCTGATTGATGTATCCAAGCAGTTTGAGATCCTGGCATTGCAGTATCAAAAGCTGTCCGGTGATGTGCAAGAAATCAAAGTTGAAATTCGAGGGAGGAATCAATCATGAATGTGATTCAAGATTTTGTTCAAGTAGGCGCGGCAAATCGTCCCGGCTATCCGATGACATCGACCTTCATCACCGTCCATAACACCGGTAACTCCAGCAAAGGCGCGGATGCTACCGGTCATGCTGCGTACATCAAGTCTACCTATGCCGGAACGACCAGTTGGCATTTCAGCGTGGATGATCATCAGGCCATTCAGCATATTCCCACGAATGAAAACGCCTGGCACGCTGGCGACGGCACCAATGGCCCTGGTAACCGGACGAGCATCGGCGTGGAGATCTGTGAAAACAGCGATGGCAATCAGGCGCAAGCCGAAGCGAACGCGATTGACCTCATCATTGACCTGATGAAGCAATTCAACATTCCGTTAGCCAATGTAGTCCCCCACAAACACTGGACCGGTAAAGAATGCCCTCATCTAATCTTGCCACGCTGGGATGCCTTTATTGCCGCCATCACCAAGCGCCAGCAAGAACGCGATCTTGCGGAACGGCTGGCAAAGGTGCCGGACTGGGCGCGGGGCTCCGTCAAAAAGCTTCTGCTCAATAGTGTGGTCGATGAGCCGTCAGGCGATTTGACGTTCTATCGCGTGATTGTTGTCTTAGATCGATTGGGATTGATCGCATAACAAAAAAGCAGGTGGATATTACCAACCCGCTTCGATGGGAACAACCGACTCTTGATTACGGATAAATACATGAGGGGTTGTTGAGGTGCGGTGCCACAGGATGGCGGTGGTTCCAGGTTTTGCTGTAGATAAATAATTACCAACCTTTTTACGCCTCGAAAAACGTACCCTCCTTACGAATAACCCCACGCAGGGGTTGATGAGGAACGATGGCGACGGGATAACAGCAGACAACTAACCCAACCACATGAGACAAACGCACCCCGTTTTACGGTATTAACTTTTGAAAGGAGGTGAGCGCATGACCGAAGTGAGCTTTGTCGTCGCCTTGCTGATTGCCGTTGGACAAGTGGCCAAGCTGTACATCGACACCAAGTATATTCCGCTGGTAACGCTGGCCCTCGGTATCCTGGCCGGGGTGACCTATGTTCCTGCCGAGACCATTCAAGCAGGCATCCTCAACGGCGTTGCTTTTGGATTGGCCGCGAACGGACTCTTCGATGTAACCAAGATTCTACACCCGGATACCACCATGACAAAAACCGAATAACGGTGCCTACGCCCACTGGCTGTCAAAGGCCGGTGGGCCTGTCTCTCGTCTATTCGGCTACCTCGGAGGTGAGCAACATTGGAAAACAAGATGTTCAGCATTGAAATCAATCATTCGTTCAATGTGGAGCAAAAGACCTGGGATAATCAAATTTACCTCAAACTCTACGTCAGCATGTTCGCCAGTGGATTGGTCGCCGCGTTAGGCGCAGAGCAAACAGTGACACTGCTGGCCATCGCTTCATTTATGAATGAAAGAGGTGAGTGCTATCCCACACAGGAACAGATCGCCCAGCGCATCGGCGTTACGCGGAAAACCGCTGCCACATATATTCGCAAGCTGCTGAAGTTTCGCTATCACAATTATCCACTAATCACCCGCGAAAAACAGCGAGTCCCCAGTAAGTCCCCCAACGAATACTCCATCTATACAATACTGCCGATTGCCCAGATCGCGATTTTCAACGGAAAGGTTGAGCCTGCTATGAGTAAAACGGAGTTGACTATGAGTAAAACAGCAACAATGACTATGGGTAACTGTTTGCCCACTAACTATAACCAAACTAACAAGAACCATAATAACAAGACATCTGCTGGAGACGTTGGAACCATACCAACAGATAGGGGAGGGACTGTTGGAACCCGATCTAATGATCACAGGGCAGGGGATGTTGGGGAACTTTCTAACCAAGAAACGGTGCTACGCCATCCTCGCGACGTGATTGAATACTTCTGTAAATGTTACCGGGATTGCTACACGGTCAACTATAACCCTAATTGGAGTCGAGATGTCGGTCCCGTCAAGAATAAGCTCCTGGCTGTTTATACGTCAGAACAAATCCGGCGAATCATCGATACTGTGTTTGCTGAGTATGAGATCCGCTGGAAAAAAGAGAAATATCCGCGACCATCGATTGGACAACTGGTTTCCTGGCTATCCAATGAAGCGTTAGCGGTGGCCGAAGAGAAGCAAGAGCGACCTGCGACGATCCCTGAGGTAAAGAAACACGGTGGCAGAAGCGTTGAGGCGATTCTATCGCTGTTGGGCCGGAGAAGGGAGGCAGGATGAGCGTTAACTACTGCTTGCTGTCCATGCGGTGCAAACGGAAGAGCGAACCGGATTACTGTACTTCCCAATGTTACGCCTACCTCAAATTGCACGGTGAAAGCGGAACCGGCGGCGTATGGGGCCTCGCGAATGTTCCTCATGCGTACGCACAGGTAACCGTACATAACTTGCCGATTCAACCTAGCAACCCGGATGCCTACCTCGTGATTCGCGAGTATTGCCGCCACGTGCAAGCGCAAGTGGGCGATGGGGTAGGACTATACCTCTACGCAGTTCCAAGCGCACAGAACCCCAAAGGAACGGGTACAGGCAAAACCACGTCGGCAGTTGCCATCTTGCATGAGTACCTGGTGGATCGCGTGATCCAACACGTCAAGCACGAACGACCGATTGAACAATTGCCTGCGCTTTTTGTGAATGCATCGAAGTTTCAGAATCAGTTCAACGCCCAATTTCGCGGACCCCGTGAGCGGCAAGAGATGGCCGCTGTGGCCTACTATGACAGCAAGGAGGATATGGTAGCTGCGGAACTGCTTGTTCTCGACGACGTAGGCGTACGTGAAGCCACGGAGGGATTTAAGAATGAGTTCTACGAGGTGATTGATGACCGATGCGCCGAGCGCAAAGCAACGATCTTCACATCCAATGAACCGCTGGAGCGATTGGGGAAACTGCTCGACCCGCGTATCGCCAGCCGAGTGGAGGGAATGACCATTGCCGTTTCTTTTGAAGGACGCGACCATCGAATTGAACAAAAATTTTAGGAGGATGGAATCCATGATGACGATGCAAAACCCGGTGCCCTTTGCTGAAAATAATCACAACAATGTAGGAGGAAATTCATCCATGAATATGATGCAACAAGTATTTCACTACGAAGGTGCACAGGTACGGACGATTTTGATTGATGGGCAACCATGGTTTGTGGCCAGGGACGTATGTAATGTGTTGGAGATTGGAAACCCCACGCAAGCACTCGAACGATTGGATCAGGATGAAAAAAGAACAATGACGGCATCTCATTTGACCCTCATTTCAAATGAGAGTCAAAATAAAGCACGTTTCTATACATTGGTTAACGAACCCGGTTTATATTCGTTAATCTTGGGTAGCCGAAAACCCGAAGCCAAAGCGTTTAAGCGTTGGATTACGCACGAAGTGTTGCCAAGCATCCGTCAAACAGGGGCGTATCAACTACCAACATTTGAGGGCCGAAAACTCCCCCGAAACTACATCGAGGCCATGGAGTGCATTATTGAAACCGAACAGATGCGGCTGGAACTTGTGGCCAAAGTAGAAGCCGACGCTCCAAAAGTAGAAGCGTTTGATACATTCATCGACTCCCGCGCATGGCAGACAATCGGTGAGGTCGCCAAGGTGATGGATAAAGGTCGAAATGGAACCTACGATGCGCTGCGTGAGGAGGGATTTCTAATCCAACGCGGGATGGATAAAAATCTCCCGTTACAAAAGTACATTGATAGTGGTCACTTTGCTGTGAAGGAATCCACCGTTCGCAACAAATACGGCCAGTGGATCACACGATCCCGTACGTTGGTCTCGCCAAAAGGCGTGGAATTGATTCGGCGAATCCTCGCTCGTAGAGAATTCACTGCATAAGGTTTGTTCAGGTTGTGGTTGACCGGCAGGGAGGAGTGAGATGCAAGAATCACAACTGCTATCCAAAGTGCTCGATGAAAACGCCTTTGCTGCGCTTCAGCGATTTCAAATGGATGAAGCTGATTTTCCCACACTTAGCGACACCTATCGGTTCATTCGTGAGTACGTGAAAGATAATGGGCACACGCCGGATTATCGCACCGTCGTGGCTCAGTTTGAACAGTTCGATTATATCCCGGACGTTCAAGACTCCTTTAAGTACCTCTGTAGCCAATTAAAAGCACAAACCGCCAAACGTCGGGCCTTTGAACTGCTCCAACATCAAGCGGCCAAGAAGTTTAATGAGATGTCCGGAGACAAGTTTATCCAGTGGCTCCATGAAGAAACCCAGAAGATCGAAACCGATACGGCGGTGCTTACCGCACAAGGCACCAACTACGCTGTAAATGGCGAGGAACGAAAGGGGTGGTATATCCAGGCCGGGGAACAACGGGAACGGTCCTATATTCCGACGCCGTACTCATCGCTCACGGAGGCACTCGGTGGTGGCTTTGAAATCGGCGATTACATTCTTCTGATGGCGTTTACCAATCGCGGGAAGTCATGGCTGGCGTCACATATCGGTGTCACCGCATGGGAGAACGGCTTTGGTGTGTTGCATTATTCGCCGGAACTGTCAAAACGGCAGCAAGCTCTGCGGTTGGATACGCTGAAAGGGAAGTTTGATAACGTCAAATTGCGCCAGGGGATGCTCGACAATGAAACACAGTACCTTCGGTACCTTCGTGATTTTACAGATACCAACGACGTACCGTACCTGATTAAAACGATGGAAGACTTGCCGCAAGGGCTGACGCTGGATGTGATTGAGGCAGATCTGCAGCTACATCGGCAGACGAAACTGGTGATTATCGATGGCTTTAATCTAATGAATCACGGCAAAGGGAAGATGCGCGATTCGATGTCGTACACATCACGCCGGTTGCGGCAACTGTTCGGTCGCTATGAAACGGCTGGCTTAGTGGTGCATCAAACCCCTGGGGCCGCTGAAAAAGAAAAACGAAAGGGCGATGATACAGCCATTCGGTTAGTGAAACCGCCGAAGCTAACCGATTATTCCGAGACAATTGCCGTGATCCAGGACGCAGCGACAGCACTAACCTTTGACGCCTGTGACGGCATCGGTAAAATCAGCGTGGAAAAAGCGCGGGAACCGAGTGTTGGAACTGTGATTGAGTTGGTATGTGATTTCAATCAGGGCATCATTCGGGAAACGGACGTGACCGATTTATTCTAAAAACAGTTTTAAAAAATGAGGAGGCTTTTATCGTGATGCAACAATTACAAGTCATTGAAAAGAACGGGCAACGAGTACTTACAACGGTCCAATTAGCCGAGGCGTACGGGGCAGAGTTGAATCGAATCCGCGCTAACTTCCGTCGGAGTAAAGAACGCTATTCTGAAGGAAAGCATTATTACGCATTGAGCGGGGAGGAAAAACGGCAGTTTATTAGAGTCTGTCTAAAAACCCCCGCATCCCAAGGGTCGATTCATAAAACTCAGTATTCAATGGTATTTTGTGCCATTTAAAGGTATTTTGG
>NZ_SLXT01000028.1 GCF_004341395.1 Heliophilum fasciatum | reverse complement strand
ACGGTACGGTTTGCGGCTATTTTCTTGATTAATTTGGAAAAAACACGGTTTCAACGGATACCATACTTGGTTCCATTGGGTTCCTGGACGGACTCGGATAGGTATTGACGATCTGCGCCGCCGTCAGTGCGCCTTGGGGATTCATCCGCATGTCTAAAGGGGCATCCATCCGGTACATGAATCCCCGATCCACTTCATCCAACTGGTGCGAAGATACTCCTAAATCGAGAAGAATCCCATCAACTTTGCCGACCACATCCAGTTGCTCAGCCACTTGGCGCAAACGACGAAAATTCTCATGGACCAGCGTAACTTGCCCACCATAGGGTTGTAACCGCTGCTCTGCCGCAGCCAGTGCCCGGGGATCTTGATCGAAACCAATGAGGTGCGCCTGCGCTCCCGCTTCCTTTAAAATAGCCGCACTGTGCCCAGCACCACCGACTGTACCATCCATGTACCGTCCGCCCTGGCGCGGCGCCAGATAGGTTAACACCTCCGCCAATAACACCGGTACATGATGAAAACCCATAATCCAACCTCCTGTTCTTTCATTAAAATCTATAGTTCGAGTTATAGTTCGAAATCGATCAGGTTTTCGGCAACATCTTCAAAGCGTTCTGCTGTTTGTCCGTTATATTCTTGCCATCGTTCTACATCCCAGACTTCCACCCGTGTAGAAACACCGATGACGATGACATCTTTGGTCAAGCCGGCATAATCACGCAATGATGGCGCCAGCAAAATCCGCCCTTGCTTATCGAGCTCACATTCCGTGGCACCGGAAAAAACAAAGCGTTGAAACGCCCGCGCATCGGCCCGAGTAAAGGGCAGCTTTTTTAATTTGTCCGCTACCTGCTGCCATTCATCCATGGGATAGATACATAAGCAACCATCAAGCCCTTTGGTGGCCACCATAACCTCACCAAGGGCTTCACGGAATTTGGCCGGTATAAACAACCGGCCCTTACTATCCATCGTATGGAGATATTCGCCTATAAACATGGTGTGTTCCACCACTTTTACCCACAATCATACACTAACACCCCACTATGATTCCACATCTACTACTCTTCTCCTGCTAAAATAAAAGATAAAATTGGCAAATATCAAAAAAACAATGCCGGTCCTACTTATTTGGACCGGCATTGTTCTTTTTCATCATATTAAAATAGGAAAATCCGGATGCCTCAAAGGCCCCAGCGGCGAAAAAGTTGATGGTCAATTCCAGCTTGATCGAGCACCTTACCGATCACAAAGTCGATCAGATCTTGCATCTTTTCCGGACCATGATAAAAAGCCGGCATAGCCGGAACAACCCGTGCTCCTGCTCGCGCCAGACCAACGAGATTCTCCAGATGAATCAAATTGAACGGCGTTTCCCGGGGCACGACAATCAGCGGACGCCCTTCTTTGAGTGTCACATCGGCGGCTCGGGTCAGCAAATTATCAGCCAAACCATGGGCCACAGCAGCGACCGTATGCATCGAACAAGGAATAATGATCATCCCCGTCGCCGGAAAAGAACCGGAAGCAATCGCTCCGCCGACATCTTGTTGATCATAAAGGACGCATCCTTCAGCCAGTTGTCCCATCGTCAGGCCCGTCTCTTCGGCAATGACCCGTTCACCGGCGGCAGAAACAACCAGATGAGGACAGATGGCCGCTGCTTTGAGTACCTCCAGCAACCGGACTGCATAGGGAGCGCCACTAGCACCGGTAATGCCAACAATCCACGGGTTCTGCTTGTTGAACTTCGAATTTTGCATCATCATCGAGCTCCCTCTGCTAACTCCATGATCACTTGCCAAGCCCATCGGGCGATCGTCATGATCCCTTCCGGATCAACGTGCTCCGGAAGATCGCGAGGGGTGTGGTTGTGTTCTAACCAATTGGCCGCCAGAACAGTCACGGCGGGGATCCCTTGTTCTACAAAGGCAAGATGATCACTGGCATGTCCATTCATCGCCGCTTCGGTAAGGCGAATTCCTACCGCTTCAGCGTGATCCGTCAAGAGCGATCGCCAGGGTAAACTCTCCGGCGCCCAATAGGTATATTCCTCAGTGAAGTTGCCGATGGAGTCCAGATTCAGCACAGCCACGACCTGCTCTAGCGCCAACGTAGGATGGGCCACAAAATAGCGCGACCCAATTAATCCGGCTTCTTCACCGGAAAACGCCAAAAAAGCCACCGTCCGTTTCGGTGGCTTTTGCACCATGCGCCGGGCTAATTCCAGGACAACAGCGACACCACTGGCATTGTCGTTGGCTCCCGGATAGAGATCATTGCCCCATCGCCCCAGATGGTCATAGTGACAAGACACAACAACCAACTCTTGCCACTTCTCCGGGTGCCGTCCCGGTACCAACGCCAGCAAATTATCTCCTTTTTTATCGCTCACTCCGCCGGCAGCCAGGCGCATCCGCCCACCGGCCGAAGTCAAGGTCAGTACAGGAAGGGGAAACGATTGAAAAAACGTTCCCCCTTCACCTGCCGGTTGCAGCCCATAGCGCTGCCACTCACGAGCAATGTACTCACCGGCTTTTGCTTCACCCGATGAGCCGGCCATCCGTCCGTTCCATTCAGGCTGAGCCAGCATCGCGATATGCTGCATCAGGCGTTGACGATCAAAGAGCACCGGCGATGATACCTTTCCCCGTTGCATCGCCGGTAGGATCGCCGCCGTCGATTCCTCGGCCATGAGTTGATAGCCACTCCATCCGGCAATACCGAGCACGCCTAACCCTGTGAGCAATGTACGTCGCGAAAGCCGGTTCTGGCCCTTCAGCATGACCTGTCCCTCCGTTCATCTAGCTCCATCGCGATCTGTTTGATGAACCTTGATCGGTCAAGAAAGTGCTTACATTGCCAACAATTGCTCTTCTTGCACATTCGGCTCGCCATCCGCTTTGGCAATCGCCTGTGCATAAACCTGCGCCGTTTGATCAGCAATGGCATCCCAGGCATAGATCAGGCGAACTTGGCGCAGCGCCTCATCAGTCATATGTTTTGCTTTCAAGGGTTCCGATAATACTGTGACAATGCCATGGGCCAGCGCCCCGGCATCGCCGGGCGGAACTTTCCAGCCATTTTTACCGGTCTGGATGATTTCTCCGAGGCCACCGGTATCGCTGACCACCACCGGCACCTTCGCCGCCATCGCTTCCAGCGCGACGATGCCAAAAGGCTCATACAAGCTGGGAAATACAGCCACATCAGCGTTGTTCAACAACTGATTGCGCGTATCATCATCGACAAAGCCGGCAAAGGTCACTTGATGGGCCACACCTAAGTGATAAGCACGGCTGCGCAACTCCTGATCCATCGGGCCCTTGCCGGCAATCAGCAAGCGTGCTTTGGGACGGTGAGCTAAGATCTGCGGCATCGCTTCAATCAATACCTGCACACCTTTTTCCGAAACCAGGCGCCCGACATAGAAAATCACTTCTTCACCGGGTTGTTTAAAATCATCCATTCTCCGCCCCCGACCCGGTGTGGGCACAATCGCTTTCGGGTCGACCCCATTGGGGATCGCATAAATCACCGGTATGGGCACGTCAAACAGGGTAGAGATTTCCCGGGCCATATAGTCGGAACAAGCGATAACTTCATCGGCGATTTTGACCAGTTCCGTTTCCACCCCATGAATGTAGCGCTGCAGTTCCGTATGAATACCGCGTTGGCGCCCATGCTCGGTGGCATGAATCGTCGCCACCATGGGGCGGTTCGATAAGCGCTGGAACTCTTTCGCCGCCATCGCCACCAGCCAGTCATGGGCGTGCACGACGGCCGGTGTTTCTTCACCGATCTGAGCCATCATGCCTTCCAATAAGGCAAAATTCATGCGCCAGACCCATCCTAAAAAGTCGTCGGACATGGGGCGTCCCGGCACCGGCAAGCGGTGAAGCGCCACACCGTTGACCCATTCAAATTCGGGACAACCTTCGACAGCACAAGTAAAGACACGAACAGGCACACCTTGTTCGACCAGCGTTTGGCTCAAGTCATAGACGTGGCGACCGAGTCCCCCCATCACGCGCGGCGGATATTCCCAGGATAACATCCATACGGGGCCTTTGACGGCCCCGAGCCCGGGACCGGGCGCTAAGCGCCGGGGCACCGTCGCTGTCTGTAATCCAATGTAGTGCCGGTAATCCACATCGGGGAAAATCGGATGTTTCCACTCCGCATGCACGAGCGTTGTCAGATCGACCTTACCCTGGCGCAGTGAGCGGGCCAGTTTCCAGAACAGATCATAATGCTCTTTCATCCGCCGCTTGGCGTATTCCGTCGTCGTCCCTGTATATAAGATAAACGCCCAGTCGGAAGACTGCGCCAGCATCAATTCCAGCGCTGTTTGATTAAGGCAGCGGGCGACTTCACCTTGAGCATCGGGATAACTCTCCGCCAAGATCACCATTTCCCGCTCTGCCCGGTGCAGGTACGGATAGATAAAGTCATTGACCGGGCTTAACCATACCTTACCGAAACCATCTTCCCCCCACGTTGAGAACGAGATCTGACCGTCAGGCCCTTGACCGAAGGTTTGCTTGTACCGGTAGGGCGTCGTTAACCCCAGTGGTCCCTCGGGATTCGATGCGACCCGCCGCAGTACGGCCTCGACGAAATCAGGTCCTTCATACCACCAGTGGCCGAACAGTTCCGCATCATAAGGAGAAACTACAATCGGTGGTTTGCCCATTACACCATGCCAGTGGGCAATCTGAGCATGGCGGTTAAAGACAAAGTTATCCGCATGTTGCTGGATCTTACCGCGTGCCCATTCCGGGTTGTAGGGTTCCTTGTGATCGCCTTTGCCGGTAATCCGGTAGTATTTGAAACCGGTATCACTGCGCACTTCACTGGCTAAAAAGGGCGCTACATCTTCATAAGGCAAATCAAAGCCAATGTCCCGATAAAATTCACGATAGTCATAATCACCGGGGTAACCGGAAGATTTATCCCAAACCTGCCGTCCCGTTTCCGGATCACGCGCAAAAGCCGAAACACCATGGCCGATATGCAGCGGCTCATAGATATTGGCGGTTGTCGGCCGTGCGCGCTGAAAAGTACCAGTGTCGACCATAAAGCATTCCACACCGGCTTCCGCCAGGATACGTTCTACGCCCGGCGTATAGGCACACTCAGGCAACCAAAAACCACGAGGCATGCTGCCGAAAACGCGCTGATGATTCTTCACACCGGTGTGAATCTGCGCTCGCCAAGAAGCCTCACTGGCATAGGGTAAAAAGCAATGCGTTGCCGAACAAGTCCAGAGATCGAGATGGCCGCTGTCTGCCAAGGAGCGCCAGGCCTCCGTAATCTGGCATCCCCATTGATCGCGATAAATAGCCCGGGCCTTTTCCAGCTTCTCCCGGTACATCCGGGCTACCGGTGCAAAGTCCGGGTCCCCTTGCGTTCGCTTGCATTCGTTGTCGGCCAAGATCAAAAGTTTATCTAAATGGCGCAAATAGCGATTCTGCAAAAGTTGATCGGTCAGCATGGCCGCCAAGGGCGGAGAAACAGACCACGTCAGGCAATAGTCAAGGCCTTCATCACGCAGTCGCTGCCAGCCTTCAGTCATCGGTAAATAACATTCAGTAAGTGCTTCGAAGAGCCACCGTTCTTCCATAAACTCCGGCAACTCCGGGTGGCGCACATACGGTAAATGGGCATGCAACACCAGTGCCCAATACCCTTTATGGATCACGCTTGGGTCCCCCTTTTATCGCTGGCATATCCCGGTTGATCAAGGTTCAAAGCAGCCACTTCATCCTTGGTAAAGGGATCATTTTCCACCGGTGCCGGCCCTCCGGCAATCCGCCGGACATCCACAGCAGTGGAAGCTGTTGCCCGCAAGGCTTCTCCCTGACGGCGCTCCCGTTCCGCTTCATCCAATTCGATGATCGTTACCGGCGGCAACTGCAGCACTCCTGAATCAAGCATCGCCACAAACTGGCCACGCTCATCAATCACGCCCAGTTGGACACCATAAGCTCTCCCCGGCGTCAACCCAGAAATATACCATCCTGTTGCTTCAGGTGGGAGATCGGCTTGATACTCAACGGTCGTACGTTCTGGGGCTTCCGGATCTGTCTGCAGTACCCGAAGCTGGTAAACCACTTCCGTACCGACTGCCCAGATCTTAGCATTTTTTTGCTTTGTTTCTTCTGTCAAAGTCCAGTAGATGTAGATTTGATAAGGATCCCGTACCATGACAGCTAAGCAATCATCCCCATAACCGCGAGCTAAACGCATCCCCATTGTTACCCCTCCGTATCCTAAGTCGTTCGCCAACTTCAATTATAGCAAATTCCCCCAGCCTTTAGGATAAAGTTGTGTAAAAAAAGGCGTCGAGGATTAATTCTCGACGCACGATGCTACTTCCTGCTTTTCCGAGGCACTACATTGGGCACATTTGCCACAGAATTCAACCCGGTGGCCGTAGACCTCATGGCCACTCGTCACGAACACCTGTTGGTCCACAGTCAACAAGGGAACTTCAAACAAATCATAGACCTGATGACAGTGCACGCAAACAAAATGATAATGATCCGCCATATTCCCATCATAACGCGAACAATCACCGGCATAATTCATTTCCCGGATCATGCCCTGGGCAGCCAACGCATTTAAGTTACGATAAACCGTACCGAGACTGATGTCGGGAATTGAGCGACGTGCTTCTTGATAAACCCAATCGGCCGTCGGATGTACCGTTGTACCTTGAACAATCTCTAAGACCAACGCCTTTTGTCGTGTCATCCGTGAGGCAGCCACGGCGTTCCCCTCCCCTGAATCGTTGCATGATTGCGTCTATTTACTACAAAACCCACTACAAGGAATAAGTATTATTATTACAAGTGTATGATAAGCGGGGCTCGATTGTCAAGACTCAGTTTTTTAACGCACCGGCTAAGGTCAGGATCGCTTGCCAGGCCCGAAACAGCGTCGCCAGATCATCCATGACCAGCTGCACCGAATTCTCACCGTGCTGCCGGACAAGGGGCATCCAAGCCACCACTTGCGCCATGGCCGGGGAAAAAAAATCAACCTGCAACTGCCACGGCGCTGTCCAATTTTTTGGCTTTTCCCATCGCTTCCCGGCGCACCAAGCCTCGGTAACCCGCTGGGCCGCTTGGCGCAAGCGCTTACGAGCATCGCAGGGCAATAAGGTCTTGGCGGCCTGACGCCCCATGGCTTGCTTCACCATAACCAACTCCAAGCCCGACCACCCTGTACGGATTTCTTCCGCCAACCATTGATCGCCTGAAACCAGTCCTACCGGTACACCAAAATGATCAGCCAAAAGCGCATTCAACGTAAACTCACCAATTTCTTGACCATTAAGTTGCAAGCGAGCAATCGTAGACGAACTGTAGCTGTGGCAAAGTACCGACGGTGACCCTTGGCGACCGTGATAACCGAGAAAAAAAGCAACATCAAATCCGTGATCGATCCCAGCCATCATCCCATAGGCCTTGGGGCGACCAGTGATCACTTCGACCCCGTCAGGCAGCCGATCCAACCGGAGATTGATCATTTGTTCATGCGCATCATTAATGATAATCTCCGTTGCGCCACCCAGGCGCGCTCCTTCGATGACGGCCACCGTTTCTTCCGTCATCCACTCACAGGCTTGCCGGTAGGCATCGCCAGACAATAAATGAGCCGGTGCAACAACACCGGCAACTCCTTCAAGATCAACCGAAACATACAAACGCACGGGCGAACCTCCTCTTTACGATATCCCGACCGTGCTTGACCTTGCCTTGGTATGATCGTAATCACAAAAATGCTTATGCTTCTTCTGCTTGCGGCAAGAGATCACGAATCGCATCACCCATGATCTTTTGCACATCTTCCACCATTTGACCAAAGCGGTATTCAGCATTTAAGAACTCCTGCAACGTCGGGCTGTGACTGACCAACTCTGCCATTTTCTGCAGAGCAGCCATTTGCTCTGCCGTCGGTTCTTGCCCTTTCATACGCAATTCTTGCAGTTCCCATTGCTTGGCTCGCAGATCGCTCAGCATTTTGGCAGTTCCTTCTTGACCGTCTACCTTCGCTTTGGCCGCTGCATAGCCTGTGTACTCCGAACTTTGTTTGATCGCTCGGGCCAGTTGATGGGCTGCATCATAAACATTCATGGTTCTTACCTCCACCATCATTCTATGATTCCGGCAATTGTGCCTAGAATGGATTATAAATTTTCCAAAATCATCTTGCCTTGATTGAATGTCGCGACTTGTCGATAACCGACAGACCAGGCCAGTTCACGGGCCAACTCCAGATCACGGCCCACTTCGTGAGCAAAATGGGCATCTGAGCTCAAGGTAATGGGAATCCCCAGTTCAAAACAGCGTTCCAATAAAGAGCGTTCCGGATAGGTCTCCTGCACCGGCTTGTTCAATCCATTCGTATTGATCTCACAAGGCAAACCGGCTTGCCGGATCGTTTGCAATGCCTGTTCAGCCATCTCCACGACCGGTTTCGTGCTGCGCACTTTGAAAATCTTGATCAAGTCAAGATGACCGATAAAGCTAAAGATCCCCATTTTGGCCACTTCTTCAATGCGCAAAAAATATTGGCGGTACAGTTCATCCTTTTCCCAATTCTCATAGCGGTCCATCTGAGCGACCGAATCAAAATCCCAATCGTTGATCTTGTGGACCGAACCGATGACAAAATCAAAAGGATAACGGCTGATTAACGAACGAAATTGCGCTTCCGCACCACGAACATAATCGATTTCCACGCCGATACGCACTTGCACATCGGGATAATTTTTTGCGGCCTCACGGATAGCTTGTACATTGTAGTCGTCAATATAGCGATCATGATCGGCAAAGCCCACTTGGGCAACGCCCCGTTGCCGTGCCGTTTCTAAATAGGCCGATACTTCGTCCAGGGTGTGCTTAGACGTAGCATGTCCCAGCCCGTGCACATGATAATCTACGAGCATCCTTTCATCCCTCCATAACTAATGACGCTATTTTACCAAAAGTCAATACATAGTTTAAAGAGCAAAAAACCTTCCCTTTACTTCGGAAGGTTTTTTGCACAACATCGCTTCACCGAATCGACACGGTCAAGCGAATCAACATCGGTTCGCGGAATCGACGTCAGTTCACGGAATCATCGGTAAAAAATCAGCCATAAAAACGGCATCGGCCTCCGGGTCGATATGGTACGCCCAATCATGGTCCTTAACGACAATTCCTTGCCGCTCCAGTAGATCCAAACAGCCTAAAACTTTACTGAGCACCAGAAAAGCCTCACGTTCAAACCCACGGGGATAAAGCCGTTGGGCCACCTCAAAAGTCGTTCCCTTGTCGATGATCTGCAAAATTTGCAGGATTTCAATGCTACGCTTGCGATAGTGCTCCAGGATATTGCCAATGAAGGTTCGTGAATAAGGAAACGCCCGCCCATGGCCCGGGAAGACGGTGGTGATATCCATCTTGGAAAGACAGCGTAAGCTTTCAAAATAGAGCGGTAAGGTGGCAATTCGCTGATCACCCATTTGAAAACTCATGGGATTGGGCATGAATTTCTCTAAAAGAAAATCACCGCTGATCAACCACTTTTCCGCCGGTTCATAAAAAAGCACATGACCCATCGTGTGCCCCGGAAAATGCCGCACAGCGATCTGATAAGTTCCCGTATCGATCACTTGCCTATCCGTAAGCGATGCCACCATGGACGGATCGAGGGGCTCCTTCATGCGTGTCATCGCCCGAAACTGCTTTTCCATCTTCTGCGCGAAGCCGGGAGGCAATCCCCAATCGGGAAAGATATGATAGGGTTCACCGGTTTCCTGGTGTTGACTGTACAATTCCAGCGGGTGGAGACCGATTTTTAAACCGGTCTCCTGCGCAATTACCGGTGCTAAGCCCAGATGATCCGGATGATGATGAGTAACAAGAACAGCATCGAGATCGGATAATTGCAATCCCTGATCCTGTAGCTGCCGGCGCAACGCCGCGAGCGCTTCTTCCGTCGGTGGTCCCGTATCGATCAATACTACCTGCTCATCGACGATCAAATAGATCACCACGTCGCCTACCTGGTACGGTGTCGGCAAGATGATCGGTATCACCTGCGGCGTCACTTTTTTCTTCATTTCATCACCTTTTTAATGCCGGCGCAACCAACTCAGCAATATCAAGCACCGCTACCTCATCAAGTTTACCGTCAGCTTTCACACCATCAGTTAACATGGTCAAACAGTTCGGACAGTTGACGACGATCGCTTCCGGTTGCAGCGCCAGCGCTTCCCGGCTGCGCGTGATGTTAATCCGGTCGCCGATCGTTTCTTCCATCCACATCCGTCCACCACCGGCACCACAGCAGAAGGACTGTGTGCCATGGCGAGGCATTTCATGGAGTTCGGCCCCGACGGCTTGCAGAATTTGACGAGGCTCATCAAAAATGCGATTGTAACGACCAATGTAACAGGAATCATGGTAAGTTACTTTCTTTTTCAGCTTCTCATCAATGGCGATGCGTCCTGCTTTTAAGAGGGAAGCAATCAACTCCGTATGATGCACTACTTCATAGTTGCCGCCCAACTGCGGATAGTCGTGGCGCAGCGAGTTGAAACAGTGCGGGCAAATCGTCACGATTTTCTTGACACCATAGCCATTGAGCACTTCGATGTTCTCCATAGCCATCATCTGGAACAAGTACTCGTTGCCGATGCGCCGCGCATCATCGCCACAGCATTTTTCTTCCGTGCCTAAAATCGCAAAGCGCACACCGGCGGCTTGCAGAATCGACACAACGGAACGGGAGATTTTCTTGGCCCGCTCATCAAAGGAGCCAAAGCAACTCACCCAAAACAAGTATTCCACATTCTCGGGATCTTCCACGTCGCTCATCAAGGGCACATCGAGGCCGTCCGCCCAGTCCGCCCGTTTGGACCAGCCCAGGCCCCAGGGGTTGCCGTTGTTTTCCATGTTGCGGAAAGTCGTTTGCACTTCTGGCGGGAAAGCGCTGTCCATCAGCACCAGATTGCGCCGCAGTTCCAGCGTTTTCGGGATATGCTCTACATAGACCGGACAAGCTTCCTGGCAAGCCCGGCAGGTTGTACATGCCCAGATGGCCTCTTCTTCGATGACACCACCGATCAGCGGGCGTTCTTCTGCCGCATCATCAGCAGCGGCCGCTTCGACAGCAGCTTCACCGGCGGCCAACGGTTTCGGCGCTTTAAGCCGCTCTTCAAAGACAACCTTGAGATCTTGGGTCATCTTTTTCGGCGAAAGGGGCTTGCCCGTCAAGTGGGCCGGACATTGTTCCTGACAACGGCCACAGCGGGTGCAAGCATCGAGATCGAGGAGTTGCTTTTCCGTATACTCATCGATCTTGCTGACGCCAAAGCTCTCGGCATCTTCCGCTTCCAGATCGATCAAGGGGAAAGTCTGAGCACTTTGGGGATTGGCATAATACTGATTCGTCGGCCCCGTCACCATGTGGATGAGTTTTGAGTAGGGGATGTACGCCACCATGGCCATCGAAGCCAGCATGTGCACGGCCCAGATACCTTGGTGGGCACCGCGTAATCCCTGGTCGGACATTCCCTTAAAGAAAGCCGCCATCGCTACACCGATCGGCGAGAAGGCCGGCGCGGTTTCACCCACCGCAGCGATCCGGATCGCTTCGGTAAAGTATCCGGTAAGGGCGATGAGCATGATCAGCAGCAGCGCAATCCCATCATCGGTACGGTTGTCTAACCCAGGTGCTTTGCTGAGATAGCGTCGGGTAAAGGCAATCACCACACCGATGATGACGGTCATGCCACCGATATCGGCGATGAGGCTGAAGAATTTATAGCCACCGCCGGAAAACACAGGGATTCTCAGGTATTCCTGAATGGCGATAACTACCGTAGTCACGAAAAGAACCAAAAAACCCCAAAACAAACCTAAATGCATCAAGCCCGGCAGTTTGTCTTGAAGCAAGCGACGGTGCAGCAATATTTCTTGGAGCATCCGGCCCAGATCACCGGGACGCTTCTCCGGTTTTCCCACTTGCCAGCGCTGGTAGTGTTGATAAATGCCATAAGCAAATACCGCAAAAGCCAGGAGCGCTGATAAGTACAGCGCTCCCTTGAGGGGAAGGGGAACGTTCCAGAACAGTTCCCGTTGTGCTAACCCGCTCATTCTGATCCTCTTTTCTGATTCATTATGCCAGTGCCTTGCGCAGTTCTTCTGTCAACACAGGCACCACTTCAAACAGATCACCGACAATACCGTAATCGGCAACCTTGAAGATGTTCGCTTCGGGATCTTTGTTGATGGCCACGATCACTTTGGAACTGCCCATCCCGGCCAAGTGCTGAATCGCGCCGGAGATACCGATCGCAAAGTACACTTGCGGCGAAACCGTTTTACCGGTTTGCCCCACTTGGAAGCTGTGATGACGCCAGCCGGCATCAACGGCCGCCCGAGAAGCACCCACAGCAGCACCAAGCACATCGGCCAAGTCTTCAATCAGCTTGAAGTTGGCCGGTTCTTTCAAACCACGTCCACCGGAACAGATGATATTCGCTTCCGTCAATTCCGGACGAACCGATACTTGTTTGGCCACTTCGCGAACGACTTCCAGCAAGTCATTCGGTTGCAGCGCCACGGTGCGTTCCACTACTTCGGCCGTACCGGCACCGGCCGATACAGCGTTGAATACGTTGGGGCGAACGGTGATGATCGCTTGCGCTGCTACCGCTTCCGCTTGAGCCAAGGCTTTGCCGGAGTAAATGGGGCGGACAAACTGCCCTTGCTCATAGCCGGTAACATCGCTGATTTGACCGAGACCCAGGCGTTGGGCGACGCGCGGTGCAAAATCCCGTCCTTGCGCCGTATTGGCAATCAGCACTTTTGCCGGTTGCTCTTGGCCGATCAATTCAGCCAGTACCCGCGTATAACGGGCTGTTGTGTACTCGGCCAGTTCCGGCTGATCGACCACATAGACTTTACCGACACCATAAGCGCCCAGGCCCGGTGCCAGGTCTTTAACGCCGCTGCCGACTACGACGGCTTCTACCTCACCCAGTTGGGAGGCCAAGCCGATCATTTCATATGTAACTTTTTTGATTTGTCCTTCTTTTGCTTCAACAACAACCCAAACCTTTGCCATGGTTCTTCCCCCTTATATCACTTTCGCTTCGTTGCGAAGCGCTTGTACCAGTTGGGCCACCGATGTGGCTACATCGTCACGGAAAAGCTTGCCTGCTTGCTTTGCCGGCGGTAAAACGACGTTTTTGACAGCGACTTGCGGAGCTCCGCTGACGCCGAGTTCCGATAAGGTTACTACTTTCAATTCTTTTTTCTTGGCTTGCATGATGCCGCGCATATTGGGATAACGAGGCTCGTTAAGGCCACGTTGGGCGGTGATCAACGCCGGCAGGGGAACTTCCACCGTTTCCGTTCCGCCTTCCACTTCACGAACAGCCAGCGCTTTCCCGTCTTCAATCGTCAATTGCGTCACCACATTGACTTGCGGTAAGCCCAAGGTCTCGGCCACACGGCCGCCCACTTGTGCCGAGTTATCATCGATCGCTTTCCAACCGCTCAGCACCAGATTATAGGACAGGCCGGAAATGGCTTTGGCCAGCGCCGAAGCGACGATCCCTTCGTCAACGGCGGCTCCTTCGGTTTCTACCAGCAGCGCCCGATCGGCACCCATGGCCAGGGCCGAACGCAGCGCTTCTTTGACTTTCTCACCGCCGGCCGAAACGACCAGGACGTCACCGCCGGATTTTTCTTTGATCCGCAAGGCTTCTTCCAAAGCAAATTCATCATAGGGGTTGATGATCTGCGTTACCCCGTCGGCAACGATTTTTCCTTCTTTAATCGCGATTTTGGCTTCCGTATCAAAGGTCTGCTTTATTAAAACAACGATGTTCATCGCATTTCCTCCTTAAAAAGTTATGGATAGTCCTTGAGAATCGATGGCAACGATGCGGCCGTAGCCTTGTTACTCCACTCGCAGCAAGATGGCATCGCCTTGTGCAGCACCGCTGCAGATAGCGGCCACACCGGTCCCGCCGCCACGACGTTGCAATTCATGGACCAAGCTGGCCAAGATGCGTGCACCGCTGGCACCGATCGGATGGCCGAAAGCGATAGCGCCGCCATTAACGTTGACTTTGCTCATGTCATACCCGGCGATTTGTTGACTGCCCAGGACAACCGAGGCAAAGGCTTCATTAACTTCAAAACGATCGATCGCATCAACGGTTAAACCATGACGGTTGAGCAGCTTATTAATGGCCAGTCCCGGCGATTTGGCCAGGTATTTGGCCTCCAGGGCCACCTCAGCATGGCCAACAAATGTAGCTAAGGGTTTCAGCCCGCGTGCCAGTGCTTCTTCCCG
The DNA here is from genome assembly GCF_004341395.1 of Heliophilum fasciatum. Classification (GTDB taxonomy): domain Bacteria; phylum Bacillota; class Desulfitobacteriia; order Heliobacteriales; family Heliobacteriaceae; genus Heliophilum; species Heliophilum fasciatum. Next base: position 15,279 of record NZ_SLXT01000028.1, on the reverse strand, counting down.
AGTCATCAATACAAGTGCGCCGGCACCGTCGTTGACGCTGGGCGCATTCCCGGCCGTAACGGTTCCTTGCTTATCAAACAGCGGCGGCAACTTGGCTAACCCTTCCATCGTGGTGCCTGCCCGCGGCTGCTCATCTTTGTCGATGACCGTTTCCTGACCTTTTTTGCCGGGTATTTTCACCGGTACAATCTCATCTTGCAAACGGCCGGCAGCGATGGCGGCTTGCGCCCGATCCTGTGAAATGCAAGCCCATTCATCTTGCTGCTCCCGCGATATGCCGAGCTCTTTGGCGACTTCCGATCCATGCAAAACCATATGGCGATCATAGAACGAACACCAAAGGCCGTCATGGACCATCAAATCAACCATTTGACCGTTGAACATCCGCTGCCCCCAACGGGCTTGCGGCAGGATATAAGGCGCTTGGCTCATGCTTTCCATGCCACCAGCCACAGCGCGATCGATTTCACCGAAAGCAATCATTTTAGCGGCCAAGGCCACAGAAATCATACCACTGGCACAAACTTTATTCACTGTAAGCGAAGGCGTTTCCCAAGGAATCCCGGCCAAGCGAGCTGCTTGTCGTGAAGGGATCTGTCCACAACCACCTTGGAGGACTTGCCCCATATAGACATAATCAATCTCTTCCGGGGCCAGTCCGCTTCGTTGTACCGCTTCCTTGATCGCGATCGCGCCTAAGTCTATCGCCTTCAAGGAGGCTAGGCCTCCACCAAATTTACCGACAGGTGTACGTACAGCACTTACGATAACGACTTCACGCAACAGCAGTCTCTCCTTCTCTTAATGATTGTTCAGCAATACCTTCTTTTGGCATTCAAATCCATGCATTTAAACAAATCAGAATAGTGATAATTGCCGCTAGATTAGGCATGTCATTTTATAGATACGCTCTATAAAAAGAATTTCCTGCTTACTCACTCAAAAATTCTGCGAAAGGATTGACCTTCACTCTTTTTCATGCGTGGAAGCTCGGTCCGGTCTAGCCCTTTCCGGGACATCGTATGATATTACAACAACAAAATGAATGTCACGGAGGAGGTGCTCAACTTTGTCAACCTTGCAACGGCGCCTCATCGCGCTTTCCGGCTTGATCATCAGCCTTTATTGCTTGTGGCTGCTCAGCGAACCGGCGCGCACGACTTCGCCGGCCCTGATCGTCAGTCGTGAACAGGAGCAAATCCGGCTGGCGCTACAAGCCAAAGGGTGGACCGACGAACGCCCCATCGACATCATCCGCGCCACCATTGCCGCCACCCCGAACGGTCAACCGGCCGACGTGCTCGGGATCACCGTCGGCAAAAATCGCGGATTCCTCGCCCTGTTTGATCAAAAATCCGGCCAACTTCTCGCTGTGTCCAAAGATCTGGCGACGATAAAACAAATCGAAGGCATTGCCTTGCCCGATCTGCCACAGCAAGCGATTCTGGTTCGCGATTATTATGACAATCAACTGGGCGGGTTCGAACAAACTACCTGGGCACGGATCTTCCGCCTCAACGATCAGCATTTGCTGGAACAAATCTTCGCCCATGTTCAGCAAAGCGATTACTACTGGCACGAAGCCTGGGATAACCCTGACGCCAAAAACTGGCGCCGCGTCACCGAGGAAAGCCAGATCACCTTCCCGACCCCCGGCGAAATCGTTGTCACCCAAAAAACTACCCGCTATGTCGCCGAAGGCGATCCCAAGACGATGCCCACAGCCTATCAAACCGAGTCACAAGAAACGAAAAATCACCGCTTCCTGTGGCAAGCGGAAACCTTACGTTTTCAAGCTTTTTAGTCCCTTGGCATTGTATCACCGGGCCGGAACAAGCTATAATTGGAATACTGGTTTTTGCTCATTCCAATCGTAAAAAAATCAAGGAGATGATGTTCAATCATGACGAATCGCGTATACAACTTTAATGCCGGCCCCTCTACACTGCCTTTGGAAGTTCTCCAGCAAGCCCAAGAGGAACTGCTCAACTATCAAGGCACCGGCATGTCAGTCATGGAGATCAGTCACCGCGCCAAAGAATATGAAGCGATCAATGCCGAAGCAGAAGCCTCGTTGAAAGAATTGCTCAACCTCGGCGATGACTATCGCGTACTTTTCTTGCAAGGCGGTGCCAGCACCCAGTTCACGATGATACCAATGAATTTCCTGACGCCGGAAAAAACAGCCGACTACATCCTGACCGGTGCTTGGTCGGAAAAAGCTCAAAAAGAAGCTGTTAAATTCGGTCAAGTTCATGTAGCCGCCAGTACGCAAGAAGGTAACTATGTACGTATTCCGGAATTTAATGAAATCAAGTTGAGCGAAGCGCCGGCTTATGTCCATTTAACCTCAAACAACACGATCTTCGGCACCCAGTGGCAAGAGTTCCCCGGCTTTGGCGACGTACCGCTGATTGCCGATATGTCCAGCGATATTCTGTCGCATCCCTTTGACGCTTCCAAGTTCTCGCTGATCTACGCCGGCGCCCAAAAGAACCTCGGCCCTTCCGGCGTCACCGTCGTGATCATCCGTCAATCGATGATCGATCAAGCACCAAAGTCCCTGCCCTCTATGCTCCGCTATGACATTCATGCCAAAAACAACTCCCTTTATAATACGCCACCGACCTTCTCGGTCTATATGGTCAACCTGGTGCTGCGCTGGCTCAAAGCCCAAGGCGGTCTGACTGCCATCGGCCAACACAATGAAGCCAAAGCCGCCCTGATCTATGATGCCATCGACCAAAGCAGCGGTTTCTATACAGGCCATGCCGAAAAGAACAGCCGTTCGCGCATGAACATCACCTTCCGCCTGCCCAGCGAAGAGCTGGAAAAAGCCTTCAACGCCGAAGCGACCAAGCAAGGCATGATCGGCTTAAAAGGCCACCGTTCCGTCGGCGGCATGCGCGCTTCCACCTATAATGCAATGCCCCTGGCCGGCTGCCAAGCCCTTGCCGACTTCATGAAAGATTTCCAACGCCGCAACGGCTAAGCCCAACGTTTCCCTTATTTCATTCATTGCATCAAACCGTCGCATCAAAGCAAAAAGCAAAAATCCGCCAAAGCCTCACACCGGTACCGGTGTGGGGCTTTTTCTATGCTGAATAATCAAGACAACATCACGCAAAGACTAGACGTAACTTCTCCCTTTACAGCGGCAAATTCCCTCGGAAGGATGGCGACGACCATGCCATGGTTACCTTGGCAACGGCTCAAGCATTTTTTTTCATTTCACCCACCTCCGGAAAGGCCTTTCACTCTTGACCCGACGGAAGTAACCGATGATGGCCTGCAGCAAGCGCCAGGTACGTGGCAACCGTTTTATCTTGCCAACTCAAAATCACCATCACCGGACAGGGAGAAAAAAACAGGGCAAGTTCCGGAGCCGTCAACATCCCGCTCCGCACCAAAGCAGCGCCCCGCACCAAAGCAGCGCTCCACACAAGAGCAGCCATCCCCTCAGGAACCACCGCTCCCCCTCACGCTTGATGCTGTAGAAGCATGGATAAAAGAGGAGTTGTGGACGCACATTGACGGCGATTTGATCGTACGTCCTTTTACCTTAACGCTACCTCAACCGGTGGAAGTGCTACTCATCTACTATCAAAGTTTGGCCGATAGCTACAATCTCAGTGAGATGTTGATCAAACCGCTGCTCCATGCCAGCCATCGGACGCAGCACGTCCATGATTCCCCCTCGCTCGTCCATTGGATCGCCGCACAGATCTCGCTCTCGCCCAGTGAGCATGAACTGATTCATAGCAAACCGGCGGCCATCCAAGCATTATCGGGCGGCAAGCTGTTACTGTTCATCAACGGCGAACCGCACGCGTTGAGCCTAGCTATCGTAGCGGACAACGGTCGCCCTGTCGGGAAACCAATCACCGAAAATGTCGCCCGGGGACCCCACGAAGCTTTTGTCGAAGGCCTCGACAAAAACGTGGGGTTACTGCGCGCCCGCTTACGCTCATCACGATTGATCACGGAAACAGGGCAAATCGGCCGCCTGTCGCACACCCGTTACACGATCACCTATATCGCCGGTCTGACCAATCCGCAACTGGTCATCGAACTGCGCCGCCGGTTGAACAGCATCGATATTGACGCGATCCATGATACGGGCTTACTGCAGCAGTATCTCGAAGATCACCCCAATTCGCTCATTCCTCAGTTTCTGCTGACGGAACGGCCAGATCGTGTCGTCGCCGGGCTGACCGACGGCACGGTGGCCATCCTGCTCGATCGTAGTCCCTACGCGTTAGTGGCGCCGACGACCATCTGGACCTTGATCCAATCACCGGAAGACATGTACCTGCGCTGGCCCTACAGCACCTTCGCCCGTTTTATCCGTCTGGCCGCCATCGCCTTTTGCATGCTTCTGCCGGCTTTCGATATCGCCATCACCACCTATCACCCGGAAATGCTCCCGGCCGACCTGATGCTGGCCACGGCGGCGGCCCGCGAACGGGTACCGTTTCCCTTATTACTCGAAGTGATCTTCTTGGAATTCGCACTGGAACTGGTTCGTGAGTCGGGCCTGCGCGTACCGAACCAGATCGGCCCAACCATCGGTATCGTCGGCGCCATCATCATCGGTCAAGCTGCCGTGGAAGCGGGCCTGGTCTCACCGGTGCTGGTGGTGATTATGGCCCTGGCCGCGTTGGCCAACTACTCCTTACCCACTTATGAATTGGTGATCACGATTCGCCTCTTCCGCCTGATCTTCATCGGTGCCGGTGCTGTGCTCGGTATGTATGGCATTGCGATTACGATAACCCTTGTTGCGCTGCACTTATGCCAGTTGACATCCCTAGGCGTACCGCTGCTTGCACCGCTGACGCCGTACCGTTCCCTGCGGGACGATCTGCTTTGGCGCGGTGATATTGCTCAGCAACGCTTTCGCCCCGACGAATTTCGTCCCCTCGACAGTATCCGTCAAGCCGGTCTCCTGCGCCATTGGCGTCCTGCTTCACGGCGAGCATGGCATCGGAGAGGAGGGCCTTCTTCATAAAACAAGTCCATTTTGGTCAGTTGGAAAGCTTCTTTTTAATCGCAGCCTATTTTTCTCCGGCCATCTTTCTTGGCCTTCCCCGTCTTTATGCGACTGACGGTGGCAGTGCCCTGTGGCTGATGCCGTTCATCATTTTTCTTTTTCTTATCCCCGTTCTCTGGATGATCGTTCATTTGTATAAAAACTATCCCGATCAAAGCTTGGTTCAGATCATCGGACGCTTATGGGGACCCTGGGCACAGCCATTGGCCGGCTTGTTTTTTTGCGTTTTTTTTGTGATCTTCACCGGTCTCTTCCTACGACAATTTTCCGTCATGATCAATGTTTCCATGCTCGCTACCAGCCAACCATCGGTCACGATTCTTCCGTTACTGCTGGCCGGCATTATCGGTGCCCTCCAAGGTCCGCAGATCATCAGCCGTACTAATTGGGTGCTTATGCCTCTGAACCTTGGTATTTTCCTAATTATGATTGCCGCTTCGTTGCGGACGGCCACCCCGGTCTATATTGCACCCTTACTTGGCCCCGGTATCGATCTCTTGCTCTGGCGCAGCTTCTTGCGCACACCGACCTTACTGGACATCCTGATCATCCCCGTACTTTTTCCTTTTTTTCGCCAATTGTCACACTGCCGGATGAGCACCTGGTACGGCTTAGGTTTCGTGGTTTTTATGTACAGCCTCGGATTGCTCGCCTTCGGCATGAATTTTCCAGCCGAGGCTTCTTCGGATATCGCCTTTCCCTTATTTCAATTGGCCCGAAACATCTCCATCGGCCGATTCTTCCAACGATTGGAGGTTCTCTTCGTCGTCGTCTGGGTGATCCTCTCGCTGCTCAAGGTGATGCTTAGTCTTTATGCGGCGGCCGCCTGCTTCAGTCACGGTATCGGCGCACCTTATTACCGGCCCTATATATGGCCCATGGCAGTCCTCATTTATACGGTTGCTTTCATACCGGTCAATTATCTGGTCGCTTTACACTGGGAATGGAATTACTTACGCAATGCCATGGCTCCAGTCTTTGTGCTCATCTTGATCAGCTTGATCCTGCTTCACTGGCGTAAAACCAAAAACAAAAGCGAATTACCGCGAGAAGGTGAGCAGCTATCGGCAAAATAAGCTACGCCTGTGGCATCTTGATCCTGCTAATTTGTGCCGCCGTCACCGGCGGCTGCAGCGACAAAAGCGAATTAGAACAACGAGCATTTGTCCTGGATATGGCCATTGATCGGGGAAATCAAAATGAATACATCCTTACGGGGCGTGTCGGTGTGCCGGCAGCGGCAAGCAGTAAAACCCATGCGGGATCCCCAGAAGAAAGCAGTAAAGTACTGACGGCCGTCGGCCGCAGCGTGCCGGAAGCGTTGTCTTTGCTTAACAGCCAAGCTGAACGGCGTGCTTCCTATGTGCAGTGTCGCTCCATCCTCATCAGTGAGGCGATCGCCCACGACGGCTTGCAGACGATCATCGATACGTTTAATCGCTATCGTGAGTTCCGAAAGACGATCGCGATTTCCTTAATCAAAGGATCGCCTGCTCGTGAAATGTTATTATTGGACATGCCGATACTTGAGATGGGTATCGCTCGACTCGTCGAAAGCATCGCTGATGTGGAAAGAGAAAGCAATTTTGCTCCCTATGCGAATCTCTTGCAACTCTCGAATGCCCTGGCCGCATCCCATCGGGACAGCCTGATTCCGGTAATAAGCATCAATCCCCAAGTACTTGAAGAAAAAAAAGGGACGATGCTCCGCCCCAAACCATCTGTTGATTTTATCGAGTCCGTGGAATCTACACCTAACATCGTCAATACGCAGCCGGGAGAAATGAATCGATCAGGAGGCACCCCAGCCGACCTAATCGGCGCCGGTGTCCTTGTCCAAGGAAAACTGGCCGTCTACCTCAGCGGCGAGGAATCGCGTATCGCTTCGATCTTGCGCAATACCTATCAAACGGGTATCTGGAAGTTTCCCGACAGCCGCGCCCCTGGTAAATATGTATCGGTCGTCCTCATGCATTCTACACCCATGCAGATAAAAGTGGATACGAGCGTTCAACCCATCCGCATTCAGATGGCCAGCGAAGTTGAGGGCGTACTCATGGAAGTACCGGCCTATTTAAATACCATCAACGAAGCGGGCCTTCAAGAAATGGAAGCGCTGATCAGTCAATCCTTAAGCCAACAAGCGCTCCAGTTGATTGAACGCATGCAAAGCATCCCGGCGGACCCTTTTGATTTGGTTCGTCCGTTGCAGTGGCGCACTTGGACGTTAAGTGCCTTTGAACGTTTGCCTTGGCGCGAGATGTTTCAGACAGCAGAAGTGAACGTCACCATTCATGCTCACTTGCGCCGCATCGGCACGCATGGAGAACCCGTTGCTCCAACGGTTACTTTTTGGGGGGAATAACGATGATCTATCTGGGCTTACTTGCTCCCTTGTTGATTGCCCTTTACACGATCAGCTATGGCCGCTGGCTTTCCGGCCAAAAGCAGCGTTTGGCAGCCTATTACAGCTACTTTCTTGCTTTGATCACGATATTGGCACCGGCTATTACCTTGTTTATGCGTCCGTAAGCTTGATAGCCGCCCCATCGCCCGCAATCACAAGGGGGAGCAACCATGAGGCAAACAACCTACGCACGGCTGATCTTGCTGCTACTCCTGCTGATTAGCATCATCATCGCGAGCGGCTGCAGTGACAAAAGCGAATTGGAACAACGAGCGTTTATTATCACTCTCGGCATCGATCGAGGGCCGAAGAACGAATATATCGTTACGGCCCTGATTGCTGTTCCTTCAGCGATGGCCAGTACGAGAAAAGACAGTACCGGTGGCCCGCCGCAGGTCGGCAAAGTGCTCACCGCCGTCGGCGAAAGCCTGCCGGAAGCGTTGTCCATGATCAACAGCCAGGCCGAGCGCCGTACTTCTTATGTGCAGTGCCGCTCGCTCGTCATCAGTGAAGCCATCGCCCGGGACGGGCTGCATTCGGTCATCGATACGTTCAATCGCTATCGGGAATTTCGGAAAACCTTATTTATTACCCTGTTCAAAGGAGCAATGGCCCGGGAGACGTTGTTGCTGACAACGCCCGTGCTGGAAGCGAGCCTGTCCCGACTTGTGGAAAATCTTTCGCTCATCCAGCAAGACTTGAATTTCTCCCCTTCAGCTACACTTTTACAACTATCCAATGCCATCGAGACGCCTCACACCGACAGTGTAATTCCGGTGTTAAGCCTCAATCCCCAGGTCGCTGAAGAAAAAAAAGGGCCGAAGGTTGTGCCAAAACCAACAGCCGATTTGTTGCGTTCGATTGAAACTTCCCCAAACATCGTCAATACCAAGCCTGGTGAAATGAATCGTTCCGGTGGCAATCCCCTCGATCTGATCGGTGCCGGTGTCCTCGTCCAAGGGAAACTGGTCACCTATCTCAGCGGCGACGAGATGCGTATTTATTCGATCTTGCGCGATACCTATAACACAGGGATTTGGAGTTTTCCTGACAGCCGTGTCCCGGGAAGCTATGTATCAGTTATTCTTAACCGTTCTCGCCCTGTCCGGGTCGAAGTCGATGCCAACCGCCAGCCCATGCAAATTCGCATTAAGGGCGAACTGGACGGCGTCTTGATGGAAGTACCGGTGCAGTCAGCCACGGTGGATGAAGCAGGCTTTCTGGAAACGGAAGCGATGATCAGCCAAGCGCTGAGTCAACAAACGCATCAGTTGATCGAGCGGATGCAGCGGATTCCGGCGGATCCCTTCAATTTTGTTCGCTCTTTGCAATGGCGCTCCTGGACATCGTCTGCTTTTAACAGTCTGCCTTGGCGCGAGATGTTTCAAGCGGCCGAGGTGGAGGTGGATATTCACGCGCACTTGCGGCGCTTTGGAACGCAGGGACAGTCGCAGCGGCCGGCGGGGGGATAAAAGGAAAACACCATCGAGGATAGTTGGGTAAACTTTCCATCGGTGGTGTTACATTTGGCCTACTTAGCAAGGAATTTTTGATCTTATGGTGTAATCGGTGGCGGGCTGTCCGGCTCTGTGATCACCGGCTCTTCATCGACCGGGTAACCATAAAGTGCAATTTCATAGAGATCTTCATTGCCATACTTCTCGATATTCAAATATCTTGTCGTAAATCCGGCTTCTTTAACAACCCATTGATTATAAAAATAGAGGTCATACACTAAATCGGGCGTTGGATCCCACCGTTGCGGGGCGCCTTTGTAGAATTTAATCAACCCTCGGCCGGTTGAGTCGTAAAAGCCAATATGGGTGATCCGGTAGGGTCTTCCCAAGTCCACATACGCGGAAAGCGGGAAGAGACGAAGCGGCCAGATATCGTCAAACTGGGTGGTGAAGGTTTTCCGCAAGATGGCTGCCGGTCCTTGCGGCGCTTTGCTTTGCTCATCGGCAAGACGCTTAAACTGCACTAAGGCTTGGGGGTTATTGCTGTACATCCGGGCATTGTCGATGGGGATTTTGACCGATGTAGGTTCCATCTCCGGGGCATCTTGACCGGTGACCATCAGGAAAAGCGGTTTTTCCGTCACGTTGAGCAGCACATTGCCCTGATCAACGGGCACGCTGGCTTTGATACCTTCCGTAAAGCCCTCTTCCAAGGTGACGGTATAGGCTTTTTTGTTGGTGCCAACGGACAATCGATAATTATCTAGTTTGGTTCCGTCCGACGTAGGACACCAAAGCACATAACATTCCTTGGGAGAGCCGGTACCGGCAGAAGATCCAGAAGTGGTAGAAGATCCGGAATCGCCAGAAACAAACTTATAGATATAAAGATTTTCCGACTCCTTGATCGCGCGATCAAAGACCATGCCTTTCAAGGTATTTTTCATCGTATAGACGTAATACCAAGACGGTTTCGGTGTCCAATCATATTTTTGTCCCACTAGACCGGAAGAAGCGTATTTTTCTCCTGACCAGGAGGCCACATCGCGGATCATATACATGGTGGCCCGATCAACGCCGGCGGCCAACGTGGCCAAGTAACCGCGCACGAGCCACTGTCCTTGCACGTCCGGTGATGGTGCGGCCAGCGGTGAATGGCTGTTCGTGTCCCAGCCAAATTCGGTCAGCCAAACTTCTTTATCGGGAAGGTTTTGATTGCGCCATTGCACAATTTGGGCTACTTTGTTTTTGAGTTTGCCTTTTTCCGGGCTTTCTTTGCCGGTGTAGTAGTGGAGGTTGAGCACATCCGGTGCGAATTTACGATCCTTGCGGTTATGTTCAAACCAGAACTTCATCAGCTCCAGGTATTCGATTTTATCGTCGATGCCGGCCAAACCGCCCATGACGAGTTTGGCCTGGGGATCGGCATTTTTAATGCCGATGTTAGGACCCATGGTTCCCTCGTGGCCATCATAATCGGCACTGCACATGGCGGCGAATTCGTAGGGCGAGAAGTAGCTCGATCGCCCTTCCCAGGTCTTATCGGGCTCATTGTTGTTTTCGTAGTACTTCAACAAGCCTAAGCCGGATTTTTTCACTTGATCGTCTGCCAAGGTGAGGCGGGAACTGTCGACAGGCTGGGTGCCATAGCGGGCAGCATATTGATACAGGTGAGCCGCATGTTCACGATAGGACGAAGCCACTTCGGCATTGCGATCCGGTGGAAGTGGTTTGTTGTTTTTCGATGAGAAGGTTTGTCCTGCACCTAGAATCCAATTGGCGTTGCCTTGGATGCAAGGAATCACTTCGATCCCGGCGTCTTTTAGCTTTTTGTAATAGCTGTCAAAATCCCATTTGCCGGCGGCACTGGGATTGAACATGTCCTGATCTGCAGCGGGGCCTGTCCAACTCCAGTTGTGATACTCGCGGATATGGCCGGCTACTTTCATCTTGTCGAGCGGATCGTCGATAAAGGCATTGATGCCGATGGCTTGATCGGCGGTGATGCCGAAGTTGGGCTTGGTTCCCGTCGGCTCCCCGGCAGGTACCGGATCGGGGCCGGTTTGATAACCGTAAAGGGCGATCTCTTTGATCCCGGAATCGCAGGAGTCGGGGCTCATGATGCGCAGGTAGCGGGTTTCCACATCGACAGGACGAACTTTCCATGTGTTATAGGTATTGAGCACGGTGCTGAAGATCTTCTGCCAGGCAAAAGGCGCGCCTTGGTAAAACTCAATTGTCGGTGTGCCGTTGGCATCATAGTAAGCGATGTGCGTGATTTTATAGGTTGTCCCCAAATCGATATAGGCGGCGATCGGCAGATAGGGCTTTTGCATCGTCGGTACCCAGTTTTTGCTGGTGAAGGTTTGGGTGAGTTTATCGGATGGGGTGACCGGCACTTTCGTTTGCTCATCGACAAGGGCTGTTGCCCTGGTAATATAGTTGGTGCTGTAAAAGGCGATGACCTCATCATGGATCATGGCCGGGGTTAGCGGGATTCGTTGAATGGATGGGGCGGGAGTTGGGGTGGTCGGCGGCGTCAGGGGCACTGCATCGGTCGCGGCAGCGACACTGATCGGGAAAAGCAATGCGAGGCTTAGTATTAGGGGAAGTAGTTGGCGGTTTCGAATCATTTTGGGTTCCTTCTTTCTGTAACGGTGACGCCGGGGGGCTTTATTTTGGTCCAACTGAATGCAGTGATTTTCGGCGCTGCGCTTTTTGATAAAAGGATAAAAGGAAAACACCATCAAGGATAGTTTTTCAAACTTTATCATCGATGGTGTTTCTCTTAATCGTTTAGCTAGCTTAGTTTTACGGCGGTTCCACTGGCTGCGACCATTAACATACCTTCACGGATGACTTCATAGTCCACATCGATGCCGATGACGGCATCGGCGCCGAGTTGCCTGGCGCGATCTTGCATCTCCTGAAGGGCGATGGCTCGTGCTTCACTAAGCTTACCTTCGTAAGCACCAGAGCGGCCACCGACAATGTCGGTGATGCTGGCAAAGAAGTCTCGGACGACGTTGGCGCCCATGATCGCTTCGCCAGCGACCACGCCCAGGTATTCTCGGACAGGGCGCCCTTCGATGGTTGGGGTTGTGGTGATGATCATTGGTCTCCTCCTTCGTAGTGTTTTGCTATTAAGGATATTATGCCCCAATGGGGATCACCTCTCATCGCGTTATGCTTACGAGGGTGGGAAAAACTTTGTGCGCCGTTTTTCGGGTCGATTTTTACTTTTTCGCTGTTTATGCTATTTCCTCTGCATACATAAAATGGAACACAAAAATCCGGCGTCATCAGCGTCTTGACGCTCAGGACAAGCTGCGGATCATGCTCCTCCCCATGATGTTTAGCGATTCAAAAAGCCAATCGCTATCTCAAACCAGCGCTTGTTCAAGCGAGTTGGGTCGTGGTTCGTACCAAAATCGCCCTTTGCGTTTTCTTCTTCACGTCATAAACAGCGCTGCGGTACGAATCAGGAACTTCGTCTTCGAAGCCCTCAGAAATGCTCCTTTGTGTTAATGATTCGCTATGATTTTTGTATAGGCATCAGTAATAGCAATGATGATTTTCTCCACTTCATCAGGCGTGTTATATTTTCCATATGAAATTCGAATTGACGACTTCGCCTGTTTCTCTGAAAGCCCCAATGCAAGCAGAACATGCGACGGTTCATCTTTGCCGGAATTGCATGCGGAACTGGTGGATACACATATTCCTTTCAAATCCAACAAGAGCATCATTGCTTCACCAGAAGCATGAGGAAATGTTATGTTGACCATACCCGCCAGGCGTTCTACACCATCACCATTGATTTGAATGCCGGGGATTGCTTTTTGTAAACCCTCGATGGTCGATTGAACCAATGCGGAAAGCCGTTCGTTCGTTTCCGGCATTTCGGCTATGTTTTCTTCCAACGCAAAGCCCATGGCAACAATTCCAGCAACATTTTCCGTTCCGGCACGTTCACCGTGTTCCTGCTCACCGCCAAAGACCAATGAGGGCAATTTAATGCTCGCTCGCTTATAAAGAAACCCTGTGCCTTTTGCTCCGTTAAACTTATGAGCGGAAGCTGACAGAAAGTCAACGTACAACTCATTTACATCAAGTGGAATATGCCCGACGGCTTGGACTGCATCTGTATGAAACAGAATACCTTTGCTACGAAGATATGTACCGATTTCCGCAATAGGCTGAATCGTCCCAATTTCGTTATTGGCAAGCATTATCGAGACGAGTTTTGTATTTGGGCGAACTGCGGCTTTAAGTGCTTCGCATTCAACCTGACCGCTAGTATTCACGTGCAAATATGTAACCTCTATGCCCACCGCCTCCAGAGAGTGACAAGCATTCAAAACGGAGTGGTGTTCTATTGAAGAGGTTATGATGTGGATAGACTCGCCACTAAACAACTTTGAGATACCCTGTAGCAGCCAACTATTCGCTTCCGAACCACCTGAAGTGAACGTGATTTCACCAGTTTCCGCTCCGATAGCCATAGCTATTTGTTCACGCGCCTGTTCAATAGCACGTTTTGCCTTAGCCCCGAGCGAATACGGACTGGAGGCGTTTCCGTATTGCTCCCGCAGAAATGGAAGCATTTTTTCAAAAGCCGTATCAGATATTCTCGTTGTAGCGGCGTTATCGGCATAAATTACGGCTTCACCCCACTTGAAAGAGTTTACAGCCTTGTGATTTGAACTCCTCGGCTTTGGCAAGCAAATCCTCCTCAGTTACATCAAGATAATTTGCTAGGCAGGAAAGGCAATAGTATCGTGCAATATTTTTGCCGATTAGTTTCTTGTTAAGGGCAGTTGCTATTTTATCGAGTTCTTTGTCACACAGATAGCATCTGATAGCTTTGTCTTTTTTCATACGTCATCTTCTCTCAACTTATAGGTTGACATGAATCGTTTACTGAATTGCGAGGGATCTATAATCTTCATCTGCATCAGAACAGTCTCTCTCATACGCTTTGCGGGCTGCAGACAGTATTTCACAAAATCAGAACGAAACCGACTGTCTTTTATAAGTTCCTTGTCAGCGTGTGGGAAGAACAATTTAAGGTAGGCGGTGCAAAGCCTAAACACCGAGTCCTTTTCACGTTTGTCAACGTCATGCTTTGTCCATACTAATTGCTCAACCAGACCAAGATAGCGGAGTGTTTCAGCTGGAGCGCGGAGTAAGTGCATTATTTCTGTGAAATACTCAGTGTTCAACGCCCAGTCGTTGATAATCATTGCATTTGTCAGCGATGGTATCTTTCGACCGAGGATAAACCCATTAACGCGCTCAATTAGAGCCGCGTCACGGAATACTTCTGGCAACTCTCGAAACATATCCTTCGATCCATCCATATCATTCACATCAATGTTGCCGAGCAAGATTATTCCTGCATCACCCTCGACTTTAACACCACCTACATTAACGTAACCATCTTCCATATAACCTTTTAGAATACCTTGCATTTCTTTGTTGTCGGAAAACTTAATTGATTTAATCTCGTCAACTGCAACAAAGTCGTTCGAAGAAATGATACCAAAACGCTTTGAAGCAATGTCATAAAACAACTTGGCGCGACTAAGGCTGCCACCCCCAGCGATATGACCATACTTGCCGATCTTACCAAAAATATAGGATTTGCCAGTCTGTTGCGGAGCAAGCTCAACTAAATTCACACGAGGTTCGACGAATGGCAATAGTCGCGTAAGCATTGTATGTTTTGCTTCCCATATTTCGGTGTCAAACAATCCACGAGTTGCGTATCCATCGGGATTATAGTCAATCGCACCGAGGATGATGTCCATCCATTCTTCGACAGTAAAATGAGTACGAGCCTCTCGATATGCATCAAGGTTAACTTCGTATGGGCAGAAATTCTTGTAGTCGAGGAGCGTGAAACATCCATTTTTCTTGTTGCCTTCGGGTGGCATATAACCGAGTTTGACTAAACCCCAACCGCCGGCTTCACCAATCAACTCATCTTTTATCCTGTCCCAAACATAGTCCTCTACTATCGTTTGATTATGTGTAAAACCGAGAGCAGGTATCTCAAAGGTGTAGTAGTTGGCTTTAGAATTAAAGCTAACCTCTACTCGCGTCAAGAATTGACGAGTTTCACCGTTAGAACGTGCTTCGTCTTCCAATCGTCCCTTATCTTCCCGACGTGGAATGATTGTCCCAATATATGTACTAAGCGCATCGGTGTCGCTAATACGACCATCGCTACCTGCCTTACGTTTCAATATCCAGTCGCGCAAGTGAATATTTCGCTCTTGGAGAGCCAGTATGTCGGCAAAATAGAGCCATGTTCACGGAAAAATAGAGCCACCTTCACGGCGTAGAGATCCACCTGT
>NZ_SLXT01000027.1 GCF_004341395.1 Heliophilum fasciatum | reverse complement strand
AGCCAAAATACCTTTAAATGGCACAAAATACCATTGAATACTGAGTTTTATGAATCGACCCTTGGGATGCGGGGGTTTTTAGACAGACTCTATTATAGGGTATTCTACATTTTCTTCGGGATTAGGTACTTCAATCCAAGTCCCAGGAAAAAAATCATCCTCTATCCCCTCCATTCTTGGCATTTCTTCAACGGATAGAATGCCACTAAAATCGGTTAAATCTTCTATTTTATCTAATGAGTCAACAACTACTTGATGCACTTCAAGCTTAGAAGAATACCTTACGGATTTATCCAAGCTTATGCCCTGCCTATTTGTTATCCACCGCTTGAAATATTGTAGATTTGTTTCATTAATTCTTTTATCATTAAAATCAACCAGTATTACTTTTAAGACAAACTTACCTTCATTATTGGCAACAATTTTGCCTATACTAATGTTGGGGTTGAAAACATCAATTTTTTTAACCCCTGATATAGCCTTCGCATTTTTCTCCAAATCACTTATATTATCAGATACTTCTTTTAATTGCCCCGGCTTATCAATCCTTATTAATAGTTCATTTTCACCGATAATGCCTATTGTATAATCCGGTCCCCTACCCGAAAGCAGTTGGGCAATATCATTACGATGTGTTTTGGCTAAAGCGTCATCAATTACACAAGCCTTGACTATAGCAGGAATTTTATGCTTCTTCATTCTTGATTCAATTATAGGTTGGCTATCATCTAAGTCTTTCTTCAAGGTCATAGCTCTCTCTTTTAATTCTTTTCCTTTTAATACCCACTTGGGGGGTTTTTTATCTCCCCCAGCTTCTACTGCCCTCTCGTCAACATCTCTTTTTTCAAAGATTTTAATCGGAAGTGGTTTGCCTTTCATTTTTTAAAGCCCCCTCACAAAGATGGTTTCTTACTTGCCTTAAAGAAATTCCCATTACTTTGGATATTTCCTGCTGGCTAACGCCATTATTACTTAAAAATTTTGGCAAGGGAATATCTTTAATCCCTATATAATAGTAGATTTCTGATACTATCCTTGCAAACGAAACCATAGATTCCTTATTAATCACCATGGCCTTAACTGCGTTATAGCAAATGTTCTTAATAATCGATGGGGATAACCCATTTAACAAGCCTATCAATATTTGGCTTTTTCTTGCTTCATTAAGAAATTCATAATTGAATGGCCCTAAAAAGAGTTTGATAAGTTTTATAATTTCTTTATCACAAGGCTTCGGGACCTCAACCACAAAGGAGAATCTTCTCCAAACCGCAGGGTCTAATAACGTTTCGTGATTAGTTGCGGCGATCAGAATATTGTTTTTGCTAAAATCATCAATATTTTGTATTAGGCTATTTACTACTCTTTTTAGTTCCCCAACCTCATGAACATCATTTCTTGCTTTTGCAATAGCATCAAATTCGTCCAAGAAGAGAATACAAGGCCGTTCCTTTGCGTAATCAAAGATTTTCCTAATATTCTTCGCTGTACTTCCTAGGAGAGACGATACCAAACCGTCGAGTTTCGCTGTAACTAAAGGTAGTTCAACTCGACTGGCAACATACTCCGCAATACTAGTCTTTCCACACCCCGGATGTCCGTATAACAGTAAGGTATCTGGTAAACTTACCCCTAAATCTATGAATTCACTTTTATGCTCTATGGATAAGATAAAATTATCTATTTTCTTCCATGTGTTCTCAGACAAAATTATTTTATCTTGTTTTATTTCTGACGACGTTAATACATCAACCATGTCAAGTTTGCTATCTTGATCTAGCGGCTTTGACATAAATTCATCCATATAAACTGGGTGAACTGATTTATTATTAATTATCTGTACGATTCTTTCGGCAAACTTCTCGTCACCCTCATCACGAAGCTTTTGACCAAGTAACATTGCGTAATTTTTCACTTTATCTTTGTTTCTTTCTAGTCCTCCTTCGATTATTTTAATTATCTCTGTTCTAAACTTCATTACGTTCACTCCACTCCAAGTTATGGCGTATGATTGCGGCTTGACACTACCCGCTTTGATAATAACATTTTACAAGTATATATGCACGTTTTTCGCTAATATCATTACGTTTTTTGAACAAAGCTATACAGTGCCTTCCCACCGGGTTGTTCATACAAAAAAAGGCTAGGTTGTATCCTAGCCTCTTACCGAGAAGTAATTTTTATAGCTTTGTTATTCGTTTTCTCTCCTGCACCAACTTCGCCACAGGCGACGCCAACTCATGCTGCTGCTTCATATCCTTATCTGCCAGAGCCACATACCTCTTCGTCATATTCATATCTGAATGCCCCATCGTCTTCTGTAAGGCAAATGAATTCCCGCCATTCCGCAAAAACTCCAAAGCAAACGTATGCCTCAACTGATACGGATAAATCGCAACCCCCATCTTCTCCCCATAAGCACTTACCCGGCGATACCACCCCGTCGGTGTCATTTTTATTCCTTCACAGGAACAAAATACAGGGGCCTTATCACCCCAATCATCGGGACGAACATGCAATAGCTTTTCTATCGCTTTTGCCGTTACCGGGCTAATGGGCAACGTCCTGGCAATTCGCGTTTTGGCATTCTCTGCCCTCACACGAACCTCATATGCTGGCAGGTTAAGATCCCCGGGAAACAGTGTAAGAGCTTCATTTGGTCGTATCCCAGTATCCAACTGCAAAAGCAACAGGGCATAGTCACGCAACCCTGGATAGGTTGTCTGGTCCGGCTGGGCCAACAACTTTTTTATTGTATCGTGATCCATTTGAACGATCCGCTCATCGGCTTTTCGCTTCTTAAAATTCCGCAGCGGATTTTCCACAAGCACCTCTTCCGCCAGGCACCAGTTAAAGAAGGTTCGCAAGTAGGTCAGCTTATTATTGTAATACGCTGGCTTTGCATCTTGGGCCATATACTCAATAGCCCGTCTTTTGAGTCCGGTCTCATCATTGAAGGTAACATCAGGATACCGCTCGATAAACCACCGCAAATGATACCCATAATCCTTCAATGTTCGCTCGGACTTGCCTTCCGCCTTTTTGGTCATTAAAAACTCTTGCGTGGCCCTCTCCCAGGACATTTCCCGGCGTTCCGCCAGCTTTACCAGACGAGTTTTCTTCTTTACAGACACAAAAACCACTCCTTTGGCTATGCCCCAAAAGAGTGGTTCGAATAACATTTAACCGAATGACTTGGCAAGAGTCCGATGAACAAAAACACGTACATCTCTTGCCCGTCCGAAGAACTCAAAACGCAAATTATGCTTCTTCGGACACGTCCATTTTATTGCTTTATGGTCGGGAAAAAACAAGCGTTTTAGCTGGTCTTTTCGTTATGTTTTGGTGGAGGCGGCGGGAGTCGAACCCAGCGTCCGAAGAAGAGTCAACAGAGGCATCTACGAGCGTAGTCTCTTGTTTTAGATTTCGCCATCCTTCCGCACAAGCGACAAAGCGTTGGTCAGGCTATCTCGATAAATTTCGCCACCAGTCTCCGAGAATTGACCGTGACTAACTCCCTAAAATGACCCCTTATCCCTCACCGGGAGTACAGAAGGTAAGAGGTTAGGCTGCAATTAAGCAGCTAAAGCGTAGTTATCTTCTGCAGTTAAGCAGTACCGCCTGTTTAAAGTGGCCTGCGGTGACCACTGCTCGCTTCCTGTACCTACCCATTCCCCGTCGAAACCATTACGCCCCCATATTCGGCGGCTTCGCGATGTCATCACTGTATTCCTTGATGACATCGCTGCCCATCGCGACTGCACTGATCGATAAAACTTATCACAAGCAGCCTATTCGTAGTATACCCAATAGCCAGCATAAAAACAATAGTAAGTTCGTTCCATTACTTGCGTGTTTTAAATTTGTTTTTGTGAACACTTTGTTGAAGGTAATCTGTGCTTCTTGTTGAATAGGTACGCAGTACTAGATTAATACTAATAATCTCACGCTCACCTTGGCGTCGCAATATTTTTTAAATCTTGTCTAATTCAACAAACGATTATCAAGGAGGGATTCAGATGGAGTCACCGTTTCATCATCGCGACAACGGGGCTACTCATGAATTACACCCCCATTGCCATAGCCATTGCAAAAGCAAAGGGCAAAACTATTGCCATGGCCTGTGCCACACGGCACTTCCCCCAGATCTGCAACTTCCCGCTTCCTTACTGCAAGCGATTCAACGACTGTCGATCGGCAACGACTGGGACAATATCGAATCCCGCCTACACATGATCACCGAAAACATGCGGGAAGTCTTCTGGCTGCGCTGCCAGCATAGGTTTCTTTATATCACCCCCGGGTACGAAAAAGTCTGGGGCCGTACCAGCCAAAGCTTATATGAGAAACCGTCCACCTTCTGGGACTCCGTACATCCCGATGATCACCACCATGTCGATCGCCTCTTCATAGATGCCGATCACACACGCCATTATCAATCAGAATACCGCATTCTCCGCCCCGACGGTTCGATCCGCTGGGTTCGCACCCGGATCTTCCCCTTACCCAGTCAACCTCATACACCGCAGATGACCATCGGCTTCGCCCTCGACATCACCGAAAGAAAAGATGCCGAACAGCAATTGATTCAAGCCAAAGAGGCTGCCGAGTCGGCCAATCAAGCGAAAAATCTCTTTCTTGCCTCGATGGGTCACGAGATTCGCACACCAACAACCGGCATCATCGGTATGCTTGATCTGTTGGAGCGCACCGAACTAACACCGGAACAACAAGATTTTATCCAGGTAGCCCGCACCTCCTCGATGCTGCTCCTGGATATGATCAATGATATTCTCGATTTAGCCAAAGCTGAAGCCGGCAAAGTGGAACTCGAAAAGAAAGACATTGGGCTGGCTCCGCTCTTTGAAGACGTCAATCTTATCGTTGGTGCCCAGGCCCGCGCCAAAGGTCTTTTCTTTAATACATATATCGATCAGCATGTTCCTAAAGTGATCTGTGGTGATCCCTTACGTTTACGGCAAATCCTTTTTAACTTGACGATGAACGCCGTAAAGTTTACCTCCACCGGTGGCATTCTGCTCCATCTCCGGTTTCTTCCCCACGAAACCAAACTATACTTTACCGTGGAAGACACCGGTGTAGGTATCTCACCGGCTGTACAAGCCAAACTGTTTGCACCCTTTATTCAAGCGAATTCAGCCACGTGTCGCATCTACGGTGGCTCCGGCCTCGGTCTTTCCATTTGTCGAAAACTACTTCACTTGATGCAAGGTGAGATTGGCGTTGAAAGCCGCGAAGGATCGGGATCCCGGTTTTGGTTCACCATACCCTATTCCCCTACGCTTGCACCGGCCGCCCCAGCGGAGAATCATGCTGCCCAAGGACCGTCTACGCCCGAATCATCGTCGCTACGACCGGATCTGCACGTCTTGGTGGCCGAAGATAATCTGGTCAATCAAAAAGTGATTGCCACCCAGTTAAAAAAGCTTGGTATTGACCATATCTTGGTGGCCAATCATGGCTATGAAGTTTTATCGGCCTGCCAGGAGCAGGATTTTGATATTATCTTGATGGATTTACATATGCCCGAAATGGATGGCTTTGAGACGACGAACCGCCTTCGTGAGGTGTTGCCTCATCGTATACCGATTATCGCGCTGACTGCCGATTTCTCGCAACCTTTTGCGCAGATGACCTTGCGTGCCGATTTTGATGATTTTCTCGGTAAGCCTGCCCGCCTTGACGATCTTCGCCACCTGCTTTTGCGTTGGCAATCACCATAAGAAAAACCCGGCACTTCACTTGTGCCGGGTTTTCTACATTTTTTGACGTTCGCGTACGGCCCGTGCCATTTCCCGTTCTGCGTCCTTTTTGGCAATATCCTGGCGCTTGTCAAACTGCTTTTTACCACGAGCGATGGCCAGTTCCAGCTTGGCCATACCGCGCTTAAGATAGATTCGCAGCGGCACCAACGTGAGCCCTTGCTGCTGCACAGCGGCCAAGAGCTTACGGATCTCGCTTTTGTTGAGCAGTAGCTTGCGGGTGCGCAAGGGCTCGTGATTGTACCGGTTGCCCTGTTCAAAGGGGCTGATGTGCATATTGTAGAGAAACGCTTCGCCTTGCACGACACGGGCAAAGGAATCTTTGAGATTGCCTTTACCGTTACGTAGCGACTTGATCTCTGTTCCCTTCAGCACAATGCCGGCCTCATAGGTATCTTCGATATGATAATCATGGCGAGCACGGCGGTTCTCACAAACCGTTTTGACTCCCTCGCTCATGGCAATCCCTCACTTACTGTGTTACTCTGCCGTTCTTACAAAGTCGCCTTTCACCATAAAACGGGCTGTCGCTTCTGCGGCCAGGCTGCCATCAGCGCGGTGAACGGTGGCTGCCATTTCCATCAGCTTGCCTTTATGGCGCACTAATCGCGAAGCCACACGCACTTTTTCGCCGATGGGAATGGCATGGCGCCAGCGTACATCCATCCGTGCCGTAAAAGCGGCCATCCCCATCTCATTGATCTGTTTACCCATTACTTCATCAAGCACGGTGCTGATCAAACCGCCATGGGTCACACCGGGATAACTTTGATGCACTTCCGACGGCGTAAAATAGGTAACATATTCGTCACCTTCAAAACCAAAATCCAGATGCAAGCCGATGGGATTGTCCTTGCCGCAGCAAAAACACATATTATAGTTACTTAAATCAAAAATCTCCGTCATCGCACTGTTCGTCCCCTTTTTCCCCGTTTACCTGCCCCGCTTATCCCCTTTGGCCTACTTAGGCTTGGGCCTGCTTGGCCGGTTCCTGTGACGACGCAGTATCTTGTCCAGTACCCGGAACTTCCGATGCTGCGGGCGCATTTGCCAAATTTGCCGTGGGCGCAGTCGCTGCGGGCGCATCTGTTGCCGCCGTAGCCGCCGGATCTGCTGACGTTGCCGGGGCTGCTGCTGCCGGAGCCGTCGCCGCTGCTGGGGCTACCGGGGCTGCCGTTGTTGCCGCCGCTACCGGGGCTGCCGTCGCCGTTGGCGCGGCGGTTACTGGTTTCGTCCCAGCCACTTCTTGCACTGTTGTTTTAATGTCTTGCACCGGCTTCATTACATCGCCGAACTCTGATTTCAAGCCATCAGCAGTCTTACGAAATTCATTGAGCGCTTTACCGATGCCGCGCCCCACTTCCGGCAATTTACCCGGCCCCAACACGATCAACGCCACGACGAGGATGAGCATGAGTTCCGGAAATCCGATATTAAACAAGGTTCTTACCCCTTTCTCTCCATACTGCTGTAATGGGGTTATTATACCATAGATCGTGAAGAGACCGAAGAGACGAGAGCAGATCGTAAAAATGTGTGAACAGATCGTAAAAATACCTCATGGCACGTTTCGAATCATTACAGTACTGCAAAAAGCACCGGCAACCACGTGGTCACCGGTGCTTTTCGTCAGGGCACCCGTCAGGGGCTCTTCGTCCATACAACTCACTTGTGAGCCACCCCGCCTGCACCGACTTCCCTTACAGGGACAAGAACGGCGCAATAATCAAGGAGATGGTTCCCGTCACTTTGATCAACGCATTGAGTGAAGGTCCGGCCGTGTCTTTGAACGGGTCACCGACGGTGTCGCCGATAACGGCCGCCGCATGGGCATCCGTTCCCTTGCCACCATGTTTGCCCGATTCAATGTATTTTTTCGCATTGTCCCAAGCACCGCCGGCATTGGCCATGAAGATGGCCAACAACACGCCGGCCACAGTCACACCGGCCAACATGCCGCCAAGTGCTTTTGCACCAAAACCAAAGCCCACGATGAGCGGCGTCAGCACAGCCAGCAAACCCGGAGCGATCATCTGCCTGATCGCCGCCCGTGTGGAAATATCAACGCAGCGCGCATAATCCGGTTTGGCTTTCCCTTCCATCAGACCAGGGATTTCGCGGAACTGGCGCCGCACTTCACCGATCATTTCAAAAGCAGCTTCACCGACCGCTTCCATGGCAAAGGCGCAGAAGAGGAACGGTACCGTACCACCGATAAAGAGGCCGATGATGATCTTCGGCTCCAGGAGGTTAAGCACAAAGTGCCCTTCTGATCCGGCCATCAGCGCCTGGGCGATCGCCGGCGACTTGACAACTTCTTCGGCAAACGCCGTAAACAGCGCCAGCGCCGTCAACGCCGCCGATCCAATCGCAAAGCCTTTGGCCACAGCCGCCGTCGTGTTGCCGACAGCATCCAGTTTGTCAGTTTTTTTACGGACATCCGGACCTAGTTCCGCCATCTCGGCAATCCCGCCGGCATTGTCAGCGACCGGGCCAAAGGAGTCAATCGCTACGACCATACCGGCCGTGCAAAGCATCCCCATGGCCGCCATAGCAATACCGTAGATCCCGGCGAAGTGGTATGAAACGGCAATTGCAATTACAATCACACCGATAGGCAGAGCTGTCGACTTCAATCCCACGCCAATCCCGGCAATGATGTTCGTAGCCGCACCGGTCATCGACGCTTCCGCAATGTGTTGGGCCGGCTTATAGCCATAGGATGTGTAGTACTCGGTGATCCAGCCAATGGCTACGTTGACAAGCAACCCGGCGATAACCGAGATCGTCAGCCCGACCGGAACCCCTGACGTAAATGCCGCCGGTGCCGGAACGTTCGCAAACAACGTCGTCGCAATGAAATACGTGGAGATCGCCACAAGAATGTTCGTACCCCAGAGCCCTTTGTTCAAGGCCATCTGCGGGTTGCCGTCTTCCGTGGTCCGCACCAAAAACGACGAGAGAATGGCAGCAATGATACCGGCGGCGCCGATCAACAGCGGGTAAAAAAGTCCTTCCAGGCGTCCCGGAAACACCGTAACACCGATCAGCATGGCCGCAATGGCCGTTGCAGCATAGGATTCGTACAAGTCAGCGCCCATGCCGGCTGTATCGCCCACGTTATCGCCAACGTTATCGGCAATTACGGCCGGATTCCGCGGGTCGTCTTCCGGAATTCCGGCTTCGACCTTACCGACTAAGTCCGCACCGACGTCAGCAGCTTTGGTAAAAATTCCGCCGCCAACGCGGGCGAACAAGGCAATGACCGACGCTCCAAATGCAAAGGAGTTAATAATCACCGCATCTTGATAGATCATGTATAAGACCGACACACCCAGGAGCGCCAATCCAGCCACAGCCATTCCCATGACTGCACCGGCACGAAACGCAACGGACAAGGCGTGACTCAAACCGCGCATAGCCGCTGCCGTGGTCCGTGCATTCGATTTGGTGGCAATCGACATGCCCACATAACCGGCCACTGCCGAGAAAAGAGCACCTACCAAGAAGGAAATTGCTTGCCCCCAGGCAAGCTTCTGATTGCCCCAGTTGCCGATTAATAATGCCCCAAAGATAACCACGACGAAAGGAATCAGTGTTCTGTACTGTCGATTCAGGAATGCCATTGCCCCTTCGAAAATCGCTTGAGACAGTTCCTTCATGCGCTGAGTGCCTTGATCTTCTTTGAGCACGCTCATCGCCAGATAGGCGGCAAAGAGCAACCCAAGTAAACCGGCACCCGCCGCGATAAGCGGATAGTTCACAGACGCTCACTTCCTTATTCACTTCGCTCCAGGTACACCTTTGGATATCACCATCGGATTACGCAGCAAAAATTGACAAGCCCAGTGCACTAAGCAAAAAAATGGTAGCAAGTACGGTACTGACTTTCACAAGCAGCGCATCAATCCCTTTGGACTTGCCAAAAAAGGACTCTGAGCCGCCGGCAATCGATCCCGACAACCCTGCACTTTTTCCTGATTGCATGACAATCGCTGCAATCAGGCCAAGGCTTGCGATGACATGAATAATGGTGATAGCCGTTGACAACCAATCCACCTCCTTTTCCATAACCTAACTTTATGATAAAAGCATTCTAGCATACGCAAGTAGACTCGGCAAGTTTATTGGTAGTTTTTGTACCTTTTTGGTGCATAAAACCAAATATCCCCATATTGCCGATAGTGCAAAGAACCCGGCGTTGATCCGGGCTCTTTGCGTCATTACATATATGCTTGTACGTTATCGCCGTTTTTATACGTGACGATGCGGCTTATTCATCAAAGTTGATATCTTTCAGGTTTTACAACCTACCGGGTCATGAACGTTTTATTTACCTAAGGACAAATTGTAAAAGGTCGCTTTGCCCCGGTAGAGTGCCGATTCATCCAGCTCTTCTTCGATCCGCAGCAATTGATTGTACTTGGCCACGCGATCCGTCCGGGACGGTGCGCCCGTTTTGATTTGTCCGGCATTAACAGCGACCGCCAGATCAGCGATGGTTGCATCTTCCGTCTCACCGGAACGGTGCGAAATCACGGCGGTGTACTTGGCACGGCGAGCCATTTCAATAGCGGCCAAGGTTTCAGTGATCGTGCCGATCTGGTTGACTTTAATCAAGATCGAGTTGCCCACACCGGCTTCAATGCCTTGTTCCAGCTTTTGCGTGTTCGTGACAAAGAGGTCGTCGCCGACGAGCTGCACCCGCGATCCCAGGCGGTCTGTCAGCAGCTTCCAGCCGTCCCAGTCGTCTTCGTTCAGGCCGTCTTCAATCGATACGATCGGGTAACGGTTGACCAGATCTTCATAGTAATCGACCATTTCCGCCGAGGTTTTGATTTTACCTTCACCGGCCAGGTTGTACTTGCCGTCTTCGTACATTTCCGAAGCAGCGGCATCGATGGCCAAGAGAATATCTTTGCCCGGTTCGTAGCCGGCCGCTTGGATCGCTTCCACGATCACTTGCAGCGCTTCTTCGTTGGAACCGAGGTTCGGTGCAAAACCGCCTTCGTCACCTACAGCCGTGTTGAGACCTTTGCCTTTCAACACTTTTTTCAGCGAATGGAAGATTTCAGCGCCCATGCGCAGCCCTTCGCCGAAGGAGTTGGCACCGACAGGCATGACCATGAATTCTTGGATGTCCACGTTGTTGTCCGCATGCTGGCCGCCGTTGAGAATGTTCATCATCGGCACCGGCAGTTCACGGGCAAAAACACCGCCCAGGTATTGATACAAGGGCAGGCCCAGGTATTCAGCAGCCGCTTTGGCGCAAGCCATGGAAACACCGAGGATTGCGTTAGCGCCTAATTTCGATTTATTGGGGGTGCCGTCCAGTTCGATCATGGCACGGTCAATATCCATCTGCCGCGTCACATCGTAGCCGATGATCTCCGGGGCGATTTCAATGTTTACGTTGTCGACAGCATTTTGCACGCCTTTGCCCAGATAGCGCTCTTGCTCTCCGTCACGCAGTTCCACCGCTTCATAAGCGCCGGTCGAAGCACCGGAAGGTACGGCCGCACGGCCCCGTGTGCCGTCCTCCAGGATCACATCCACTTCAACGGTGGGGTTGCCGCGGGAGTCCAGAATTTCTCTCGCCATCACTTCTGCAATAATCGACACAGAATGACCTCCTCATATTAACTCTTCAGAATGTATTCAGGATCTATCTTAGTTCCCTGCTGCTTGACCGGTAGCCGTCAGCAAGGAATTCCCTGTCATCTCCATCGGTTTGGCCAGCCCCAAAAGTTCCAGCAAGGTTGGGGCAATATCTTCTAAAGCACCGCCGGAGCGCAATTCTTGCCGGCGATGGGTTTCACTGATCAGGATCACCGGTACGGGATTCGTCGTATGGGCCGTATGGGGGCCATTTGTTTCCGGATCGATCATCATTTCCACATTGCCGTGATCGGCCGTAATCAGCAGCGCGCCGCCTTTTTTCAGCACTGCTGACGCGATTTGGTCGATACAACCGTCGACGGCTTCCACCGCCTTGACGGCCGCATCGAGCATTCCCGTATGGCCGACCATATCGGGGTTGGCAAAGTTAAGCACGATCAAATCGTATCTGTCCGCTTCGATGGCTGCCAGCGCTTGCTCCGTCACCGTAGCGGCGCTCATTTCCGGCTGCAAGTTGTACGTGGCCACTTTCGGTGACGGCACAAGAACCCGTTGTTCTTCAGACAATGGCGTTTCCACGCCGCCGTTGAAGAAAAAGGTCACATGGGCATACTTTTCGGTTTCAGCAATCCGCAGTTGGTGCAATCCGGCTGCCGCCACCACGTCGCCCAAAGTGTTTTCCAAATTCTGCGGCATGAACGCGACCGGTACATCCAGCGCCGCATCATATTGCGTCAAGCACACCGCATGCACTTTCGGCACCGCGCCGCGGTCAAAGCCGGTAAAAGCCGAATCAACGAAACAGCGCGTCAACTGGCGAATGCGATCGGCACGGAAGTTAAAAAAGAGCACCGTATCACCGTCTTGGATCGTCCCGCGGGGATTGCCCTGTTCATCGACGATCACCGTAGGCAGGACAAACTCATCAGTAATGCGCAGGTGATAGTTATGCTCCAACGCCGCCATACCGAAGGTCGCTTTTTCCCCTTCGCCATGGACGATAGCGTCCCAGGCCAAGTTGACCCGATCCCAGCGTTGATCACGATCCATCGCATAGTAGCGGCCCATCACCGTCGCCAGGTGGCCCGTACCCAGTTCTTTGAACTTCGCTTCCAGTGCTTGAATATAGGTTGCCGCATTAGCCGGCGGCACATCCCGTCCATCTAAAAAAGCGTGAACAAACAAGTTGCGCACGCCGGCAGCCACCGCCATGTCCAGCAGCGCAAAAAGATGATCGATGTGGCTGTGTACGCCGCCGTCGGAAAGCAGTCCCAACAAATGCAACGGCCGTCCGGTAGTCCGGGCATGATCGATCGCTTTTTGAATTACCGGATTTTGCGCCAGTGCGCCTGTTTCGATGGCTTTGAAAATGCGCGTCAGTTCTTGATAGACGACGCGGCCTGCACCGATGTTCAGATGCCCTACTTCGGAGTTGCCGATTTGCCCTTTCGGCAAGCCTACAAACTCACCGGACGCCTGAATGGCCGTATGCGGGTACGTTTCCCAGAGGCGCGTAAAGGCGGGCAGGGCAGCCACTTTCAGCGCGTTGCCCTCCGCTTCTTCACGCAGTCCCCAGCCGTCAAGCACCATGAGCATAACTGGCTTGGACAAGGGTTTCACTTCCTTTATTGTTCCTCAAAACGGACGATCTTGGCAAAAGAGGCCGCTTGCAAGCTGGCACCGCCAACCAAAGCACCGTCAATATCGGACTGCGCCATCAATTCCCGTATGTTATCTGGTTTGACACTGCCGCCGTAAAGGATACGCACCTTCGGCGCTGCCTCCGCTTGCAATGCCGCCAGAACGGTACGGATAAAAGCACAAACATCTTGCGCATCAGCCGGTGATGCCGTGCGCCCGGTGCCGATCGCCCAGACCGGCTCGTAGGCCACGATCACGCCGGTCAACTCCGCCGCTGTCAAACCACCTAAGGCACGGCGCAGTTGGATTTCAATCACCGCCTGCGTAATCCCTTGTTCCCGTTCATCCAGCGTTTCGCCAACACAAACAATAGGCACCAATTGACCGGCCAAAGCCGCTTTGGTTTTGGCTGCCACAGCGGCATCGGTTTCGCCAAAATACTGCCGCCGTTCCGAATGGCCCAGGATCACATAAGTGCAACCGCAGGCGCGCAGCATCGGTGCTGCAATTTCGCCGGTAAAAGCACCTTCGTTGGCCGGGTGCATATTTTGTCCGCCAATACCAATGGCGCTTTCTTGGGCCGCTTCCGCCACCGCCGGCAACGTCACAAAGGGCGGGCAAAGGACGATTTCCCTGCCGGTTACTCCGGCCGTCAAGGTTTGCAGTTCCTGTACCATCGCTTTGCCTTCCGCCGGCGTCAGATACATCTT
The DNA here is from genome assembly GCF_004341395.1 of Heliophilum fasciatum. Taxonomy (GTDB): domain Bacteria; phylum Bacillota; class Desulfitobacteriia; order Heliobacteriales; family Heliobacteriaceae; genus Heliophilum; species Heliophilum fasciatum. Next base: position 21,437 of record NZ_SLXT01000027.1, on the reverse strand, counting down.
CCAGTTTCCCGCAATCACAGGCGTACGCATGCTTCCTCGCTCCTGTCTTGATTATCGGTCTTGAAGGGCGGCCACACCGGGCAGAACGCGGCCTTCCATGAATTCCAGTGATGCACCGCCACCAGTCGACACGTGGGTCATTTGATCGGCCAGTCCGGCTTTTTCCACGGCCGCCACCGAGTCGCCGCCGCCGATGATCGTCGTACCTTGCACAGCAGTCAGGGCACGGGCCACACCGAAAGTGCCTTGATCAAAGGGCGGGAACTCAAAAGCGCCCATAGGGCCGTTCCAAACCACCGTTTTAGCTTGGGCCAGTTCATCAGCAAAGGCTTGCAAGCTCGCCGGCCCGATATCGAGGGCCGACTTGTCCGCCGGGATCACATCGACAGGAACGATAGCCATCGGTACGCCCACTTCCAGCTTGTCGGCAATGGCCACGTCCACCGGCAGCATCAGTTTCACGCCGGCTTCCTTCGCTTTTTCCAAAAGCCCTTTGGCCAGATCGAGCTTATCTTTTTCACAAAGCGAGCGGCCCACTTCATGCCCTTGGGCATAGAAGAAGGTGTTGGCCATGCCGCCGCCGATGATCAGCGTATCCACTTTGCCAAGCAGGTTCTCAATGACGCCGATCTTGTCGGCGACTTTGGCGCCGCCCATGATGGCGACGAAGGGACGTTCCGGTTTGGCTAACGCGCCGCCCATGATCGTCAGTTCCTTATCCATCAAGAATCCGGCAACGGCCGGCAAGAACGCCGTGACGCCGGCTGTGGACGCATGGGCGCGGTGGGCCGTGCCAAAAGCGTCGTTGACAAAAAGGTCGGCCAGGTCCGCCAGTTGACGGGCAAACGCCGGATCGTTTTTCTCTTCTTCTGCGTAAAAACGCACATTCTCAAGCAAAAGCACTTGACCGGGTGCCAGCGCCGCTACTTGCGCGGCTACCGCTTCGCCGATGCAGTCATCCGCTTTCGGCACCGGCTGGCCGAGCAGTTCCGACAGACGTGCAGCAACAGCCGTCAAGCGGTACTTTTCATTGACTTTGCCTTTTGGTCGCCCAAAATGGGAGGCCAAGATAACCTTGGCCCCCTGAGCGATCAGGTATTGGATCGTCGGTAACGCAGCGCGAATTCGGGTGTCATCGGTGATATGGCCCGTATCATCTTGCGGTACGTTAAAATCACAACGTACCAATACGCGTTTGCCCTGAACATCGACGTCGCGAATCGTTTGCTTATTCAAGCGTTTGACCCCCATCTGATCGGTTTGATTTCTTTTTTTAGAGACCTTGTGCCGTTACATAGGCAGCCAGATCGACCATGCGCATGGCGTAGCCGAACTCGTTGTCATACCAAGCGATGATCTTGACCATGTTATCGTCGATCACCATCGTGGAAAGCGCATCAATCATGGAGGAATGGGTCATGCCGTAGAAATCACGGGAAACAAGCGGCAGTTCGGTGTAGCCCAGGATGCCTTTGAGCGATCCTTCGGAAGCCGCTTTCAGCGCCGCATTGACTTCTTCAGCGGTAACTTTTTTCTGCAGGTCCACGACCAAGTCGACAACAGAAACGTTCGGTGTCGGTACGCGCATCGCAAAACCATTGAGCTTGCCGCTCAGTTCGGGCAAGACTTTGGCAACGGCTTTGGCTGCACCGGTGGTGGTCGGAATGATCGACATACCGGCCGCACGAGCCCGGCGAAGATCCTTGTGGGTTTGGTCGAGAATCTTTTGATCGTTGGTGTAAGCGTGAACCGTCGTCATCAAACCGCGATTGATCACGAAAGCATCGTTGATCACTTTGGCTACCGGCGCCAAGCAGTTCGTCGTGCAGGAAGCGTTGGAAATGATGTGATGATTGGCCGGATCATACATCTTTTCGTTGACGCCCATGACGATGGTAATGTCTTCGTTTTTGCCCGGTGCCGAGATCAGCACTTTTTTGGCGCCACCTTGCAAGTGGGCTTTGGCTTTCGTCGCATCGACAAAAAGCCCGGTCGATTCGATGACCACGTCGGCTCCGACTTCACCCCAGGGAATTTGCGCCGGGTCACGTTGGGCAAAGACTTTAATATGGTGTTGATCAACCGTAATCGTGTTGTCTTCGTTGGCACGCACGAGTCCGGGGAACGTACCGTGAACCGAGTCGTATTTGAATAAATGCGCGTTCGTCTTCGCGTCGGTCAGGTCATTGATCGCGACGACCTCGACATCTTCTTGTTTGAAAGCAGCTCGAGCCACAAGACGTCCAATGCGTCCAAACCCATTGATTCCAATGCGTACTGGCATTCTTTGCCCTCCTCATTTTCTCAACCATTCCATCCCTTGAAACTGCCGCATCCACCTTGGGCGACCTATTTCAAGTCATCTAAAACATTCCACACTAATCAACTAAATCCTTCCGTATGTGATGGAAATCCGCCCAAACGATACATGTTTTCCATAGATTTAACGTACCCGGCACGCTTCTGCAGCTCCCGGTGATCGGCCATGGACCGCTTCTTCACCGTCACCTTGGCGATAATAGGGTGTACGAATCACCCGCGCCGGCACACCGCCCACGAGCGTATTGGCCGGCACGTCGGCAGTGACGACGGAACCGGCGGCAATCACCGCTCGCTCACCGATCTCGATTCCCGGCAGCAAGGTGCAGTTGGCACCGATGACCACACGATCACCGATCACCACGTCACCGACACGATACTCCCGGAGCAGGTATTCATGGGCGAGAATCGTCGTGTTATAACCAATGACACAATCTTCACCGATGCGTATCCGCTCAGGGTACAAGATATCCACCATCACCATTAACGCTACGGAGGTATCTTTCCCGACTTGCATCCCTAAAAAACGCCTGTAGAATAAGTTTTTTAAACGAAGGAAGGGCGTGTACCGCGACAGCCAGATAACGATAAAATTTTTAAACACGCGCCAGTACGGCACGTGCTCATAGACATAATGAAGCGAATTTTTTTCTTCGACAGGGTAAATGGTGGTGCGCCGTGCCATCAGTGCTCTCCTTCCGGGTTACTCTTGCCGGAAACGCCCAGTTGTTCGGCCAGGGCTTCGAGCTTGCGAAAGCGATGGTTGACACCGGATTTGCCCACCGGCGGTGTCAGCATCTGGCCCAACTCTTTTAAGCTGGCGTCAGGATACTGCAAGCGCAGTTCGGCGATTTCTTTAAGCGGTGCCGGCAGGGAATCCACACTGATGCGGCTCATCAACGCTTCGATCAGCTCTTTTTGGCGGAGCGATGCCGATACGGTTTTGTTGAGGTTCGCCGTCTCACAGTTGACAAGGCGGTTCACTTGGTTGCGCATGCCTTTGACGATGCGTACATTCTCAAAACTGAACAACGCCGTATGGGCGCCGATGATGTTGAGCATCTCCACAATCTGATCGCTTTCTTTGAGATAAACAATGTACCAGCCTTTCCGCTGGCTGATCTTGGCGGCCAGCTCAAAGCGCTGCAGCAGTTCGCAGATCGTTTTGGCATGGTGCTCATCATTGGTGATGATCTCCAGGTGGTAGGCCCCTTCCGGACTGTTAACGGAACCACCGCCTAAAAAAGCGCCTCGCAAATAAGCGCGCCGGCAACAGTGCCGCTTGAGCATCCCTTCATCAGGCTCTAAGGAGAAATTCCCCTCCTGGTCCATGATGCCCAGCGCTTGCAGTACGTTTTGACTGTCGATTCGTGCCGGCAGTGAGATCACGTAGACATTGCTTTTTTTCAACCGCCGTTTGTGCCGCACCATGATCTGCGTTTGCAAGCCAAAGACGGCTTTGATCAAACGAAAGATCTTGCGGGCCACGCTGGCACTTTCGGTGGTGATCGTCAAGGCCACATGGTGTTCGGCGCTGATCTGCAAGGAGCCGTCCATGCGAAAAAGGGCCGATAACTCGGCCAATTGACAACAACGCTTTTCCGCCAGTACGCGGGCCAGCTCTTCTTTGGTTTCTACGGAAAAAGACACGATTGTTTCACTCCTGGGTAAAAACCTTGGGATTCGTCGTGGTGCCCGGCGTAACCTTGCTGCGCGACAATTTACGCTTGAACAAAAGGCCATCGATAAAACCGACGCCGCTTTGCAAACCTTTTTCCCGCAAGACCAGCCGCATGACCGTCTGCGCCAAGCGCACCGGATCATGGCGGACCAGGTTCTCTTTATTGATCAACCGCGCCCGCACCACATGACATTGCATGCGTTCGAGGTTTTTATAATCCACCGTGACCGGCCGCTGCCCTTTGCGCTGGTATTTGAGCAGCAGGTCTCTCGGTACGCCTTCGGTGTTGACAATGACCTGATCGATCAAACCGGCCCCGCAATGGCGGTCAAAAACGGCCACATGCTGGGCTGCCGAAAAGCCGTCAGTCTCCCCGGGCTGGGTCATCACATTACAAACGTAGACTTTCGGTGCCTTGCTGCGGCGCAGCGCATCGCCCATCCCTTGGACCAATAAGTTCGGCAAGACGCTGGTGTACAAACTGCCCGGTCCAAGGATAATCGCATCGGCTTCGGCAATCGCTTGCAGCGCCTGCGGCACCGGCGGGCATTCCGGCGGATCGCAAAAAACGCGCTTGATGCCTTCGCCGGCCGAAGTGATCGACGATTCCCCCCGCACGATCCGGCCGCTCATCAATTCCGCGCAAAGCGTCACGTTGGCCAGCGTCGACGGCAATACTCGACCGCGTACCGCCAAGACCTTACTGAGCAGCGCCACCGCTTTGTCAAAAGCACCAGCCGAACGGGCGGCTCCGGCTAACAACAGATTGCCCAGGTTATGGCCGGTCAACCCATGGCCTTGATCAAAACGATAATTAAGCACTTGCTCCATCTCGGCTTCCGTATCGGCCAAGGCGATCATGCAGTTGCGCACATCACCGGGCGCAACGATGCCCAGATCATCCCGGAGCCGCCCGGAACTGCCGCCGTCATCGGCAACGGTGACAATGGCCGTTACGTTCGATGTGTATTCCTTGAGCCCACGCAGGAGTACGGACAGGCCCGTCCCACCGCCGATGACGACGATTTTCGGTCCCCGTTCACGGGACCGGCGCCGGTACAGCACTTCCACAAAGCGTGCTTCCATCTCCGGTGTTAAGGCCTCAAAGATGGAACTCATCAAGGCATTAAAGCCAAAGACATGCAGCACCAGGCCGATGAGAAATACGGACAACGCAAAAACGGCCAGCGTCGATCCCGGCAAGCCGTACGACATGTGGCGCAGTTTATTTTCCAGATACCCAAAAAACTCGCCGTCAAATAACAAAGACATGCTGATCCCGAGCAAGAGAAAGCCGATAAAAGAAACGAACAACCATCGTTTGACCTTAAGTCCCGGATAGAACCACATCAGCCATTTCACGGTCGCTCATCGCCCTTTCGATCCTTGGTAATATCACGATGTTTTACAGTGATGACGATTTCCTGTTTGGCCAGCGCCGCTGCCAGTCGGTTCGTCAACGTCACCGAACGATGCTGACCGCCGGTACAGCCGATGCCCACCACCAAGTGGGTCTTCCCCTCTTTGATGTAGCGGGGGATCAAAAAGCGCAGCAGCGAATAATACTTGCGTAAAAATACTTTGCTGATCGGCGATTGCATCACATAGCTTTGCACCGGCTCATCATTACCGGTCAAAGCCCGTAATTCCGGAATATAGTAGGGATTCGGCAAAAATCGCACGTCCACGAGCAAATCGGCATCGCGGGGAATGCCGTACTTATAGCCAAAGGACATGACCGTCACTTGCAGTTGATTGCTTTGCTCTTCTTGTCCGAACTGTTCGATCACTTGATTTTTCAATTGACTGGCACTGAGATCGGACGTGTCGATCACTTTGTTGGCCGCCCCTCGCAGGTGAGACAGCATTTTTCGTTCCAGCTTGATGCCTTCACTGATCCGGCCCGATTCGGAAAGCGGGTGGCGCCGCCGTGATTCTTTGAAGCGGCGAATCAGCGTTTCATCAGATGCTTCCAAAAAGAGAACTTCCAGATCGATCCCCAGGCCCCGCAGTGACTCCATGCCGTCATTGATGCTGGCAAAAAATTCGCCCCCCCGGATATCGATCACCAGGGCGATTTTGCGGATCTTGCCCTTGGATTGAACGACCAGTTCACCAAACTTGGGCAGGAGATTGGGCGGTAAATTGTCAACACAGAAAAAGCCCAGATCCTCTAACGCACGCACCGCTTGGGACTTCCCGGCCCCTGACAGTCCGGTAATCACGACAACACGGATTTTTGACTTTTCGTCCATCGCGAGGCCTCCTGTCTCTTCCCCTTTGATCATGTCGCCAGGAAACAAGGGCTTTCCCGGCTGCTTTTTTGCTGCCCGAGCCCTTTTGATTGTAGCATATTTTTTAGCCTCGTGGCTTCAAATTCCACTAACCTTGCAATCATATGTAAAAAACAAGAGCAGCGATGGCGAGGTTTCCCGCGCTCACGCTGCTCTTGCTGCCGAACCGGTCGGTCCGATCATTTGCCCCTTGTTGGATCTTTATCCGGCCTGCTGCCAGTTGCTGCGGCCTGAAAAACAGCCCCAGCGGCGCCCATCATGCCGGCTTGATTGCCCAGTTCGGCCGGCACCAAGGCACAATCGGCCACCGACGCCGGCCAGGCCATCTGCTTCACCACTTCACGCAGCGGTGTTAACAGGACCTCGCCGGCAGCGGCCACACCGCCACCGATAATGATGCGCTCGGGATTCAAGAGATTGATCAAGTTGGCCAAGCTCCATCCCAGATAAAAAGCTGTTTTTTCTACAACAGCCGCCGCCAATGCGTCACCTCGGGCAGCCAGTGCAAAAATCAATTTAGGATTTAATTCCTGGCCACGCATCACGCTGCCCCGATCGGAATGAGCTAACAGATCGTGGGCCGTCCGCACAATGCCGCCGATGCCGGCCCGTGTTTCCAAGCACCCTTGCCGTCCGCAGGTACAACGCCAACCTTCCGGCTCGACACAGACATGACCGAATTCACCGGCAGCGCCGCTAATTCCCCGGTGTAGGCGTCCGTCCAAGATCAGACCGCAACCGATGCCCGTGCCCACCGTAATCATGGCCACCGTCGCCGCGCCCCGGCCGGCTCCCTGCCATTGCTCACCCAGGGCGGCCAAGTTTGCGTCATTTTCCAGCACCAGCGGGAGATTCATTTCCCGCCGCAAATCCGCACCGAGCGGCTTTTCCCGCCAGTGTAAGTTCGGGGCCAAGGTGACCACTTCCGGATAGCCGGGACGAAGCGTACCGGGGATCCCGATGCCCACACCGGCTACTTGTTCCTGCCCTGCGTCGGCGCAAAACGTTGCAACCATCCCCAGCAACTGCTCTTTGACCGCATCGTACCCTTTGTCGACCTGCGTCACCGCCGTTTGCCGTGCTTTGATTTGTCCCGAACGATCAATCAGGGCACCTTTAATCGATGTACCGCCCAGATCAATGGCAATCGCCAGCGGCGATGCTTGCTGACTCAAATGGCTACGCCTCCCCATCGGGCTCATTACCAACCCTTTTATCCGCTACCGGCTGCCTGCCGTAAAGGCAGGTCAAGTGGGCCAGCCGTTCCAACTGCTCCGGTGTACACGCTGCCCAAGTAAAGCGCCAGGCCCAATTGCCGCCCATCTTGCCCGGCAGATTCATCCGGCCCTCGCTGCCGATGCCCAGCACATCTTGCCAGGGGAATAAGGCCGTATTGGCAACAGTCGCCATGCCTAACCGGATAAAATCCCAGACGCCGTCACGACCGTCACTGTTCATGTAGTCCAGCGCCAACGCCCGGTCCTCCGGGGACGCTGCCTCCAGCCATCCCCGGGTCGTATCATTATCATGGGTTCCCGTATAAACAACACAATTGCGCTCGTACCGGTAGGGAATAAAATCGCTCGTTTCCCGCGAATCAAAAGCAAACTGTAACAGCTTAATGCCGGGAAAACCAAAGTGATCGCGCAACTGAATCACTTCGTCAGTGATTACGCCGAGATCTTCGGCAATCACCGGCAAGGATCCGCCGAAGGCATCGGTCAGCGCTTGAAAAAGCGCCTCACCCGGCGCCAGCTTCCAAGCACCGTTGATGGCCGTTTTTTCCCCATAGGGAACGGCCCAGTAAGCTTGAAACCCGCGAAAATGATCGAGGCGCACAATATCGACGAACGTCAAGGTATGGCGAAAACGGTCCACCCACCAGGCAAAATTCTGTTTGCTCAGTTGCGCCCAGTCATAGATCGGGTTGCCCCAGAGCTGTCCTTCTTCGCTGAAGTAATCCGGGGGTACACCGCCGACTTCGGCCGGTACACCGTTACTATCGAGCACAAACAAATGGCGTTGGCTCCACGTATCGGCGCTGTCCCAGGCGACATAGATCGGCATATCACCGATAAAGCACACACCTTGCTCAGCCCCATAGGCTTTTAAGGCGGCCCACTGCTGAAAAAAGAAATATTGTTCGCCTTGATAGTAGGCGACCCGTGCTTGCAGGTCGGCACGCCCCTGTACATAGGCACGCCCGGCATCAACGCCATCTCGGGCCACGGTCCAGTCTGTCCAGGCCACGCCACCCTGGTCTTCTTTGATCGCCATAAACAACGCGTACGGTTCCAACCAAGCAGCCTGAGCTGCGCAAAAATGCTCCCAAGCCTGGCGCCCTTCGCTTGACGCCAGGAAGCGCTCGACGGCGATGCGCAGACAATGACCCTTGGCCCGGCGTACAGCCTCATAATCCACCAAGGTACTTTCCGGATCGATGCCTTGCACGGCCTCGGCCACTTCATGCTCGCTGAGGAGTCCCGCATCAACCAGCATCTCCAGGCTGATCAATAAGGGATTACCGGCAAAAGCCGACAATGCCGAGTAGGGCGAATCGCCATACCCTAAAGGGCCAAGGGGAAGCACCTGCCAGTAGCGTTGCTTCCCTTCCTTTAACATATCGACAAAACGGTAGGCCGTCGGACCGAGGTCACCAATGCCGTGGGGTCCGGGCAAAGACGTGACATGCAGCAAGATTCCGCTGGCTCGTTCGTTCAACCGGTAAGCCCCCTTAGCGTTTTTTTCCGTTTTTCTTTTCTTTCCCGCTGACTGTTTTCGCTTGCTCTGGATGCGTCGGCTTCCGTAATTCCAGAATCAACGATTGCCACGGCGCCAGATGCAATTGCACTTCCTGGCGAACCCCATGGGAACCGACATGGATGCGTAAGCCTTTGCCGAGCACATCGTCAAGCTGGCCGCCTTCTTGGGCACAGGCATCAAGGATCGCCTGGGGCAATTCGATGTGCACTTCTTCTCCGGCAGCGTCGCCGTTAAAGTTAACCAGGATCAGCATGATCTGTTTCTCGGTTTGCCGGAGAAAAGCGACGACCCGCCCGCTGCTGGTGTTGACGAAGTGGATCGCACCTTTACGTAACGCTGTTTTGTCCCGGCGAATCGCCAGCACATGCTGATACCAGGCCTCCAAGGCGGAGTTTCCCTGCCGGTTCAATGGTTTGAAGGTCATCTCTTCGAAATTACCTTCAAACAGCGGCGGCCGCACCGTCTCTCCCCACTCTTGGCCAGCATAGATCATCGGCATGCCGGGCAGCGTCAATGCCAGCAAAAAAGCGGCTTGACTGCGTTCGATGCCGCCGTACATGACGGTAGCGCGAATCTCATCATGATTTTCCGTGTAGCGCATCATCCGGTAGCCTGCCGGATAGTGGCTGTTTTCCCACTCGATTTTATTCCGGATATAGGGCACTTCATAATAAGGATCGCCGTTGCGCACCTCATGATGTAACGTCTTGAGTTGGTTGTAAAGCTCGAAAGCGTATATCCCATCAAAGCCGGCTTGGACCAGTTCCGCCGTCCGCTCATAGGCTTCCGCTACAAAAGCTACATCGGGCTTCAAAGCTTTGACTCGAGAAATGGCCGTTTTCCAGAATTCCAGCGGCACCCAGTGGGCAAAATCGCAGCGATAGCCGTCAACGTCAAACTCGCGCACCCAGTATTCCAGCACACCGATCATATATTCCCACATGGCCTGGCGATCGCCGTCATCGTGGTACCACAATTGATCACCATGGGGCTTGCCGGCCACGGGAATCCCGTAATTCAGCTCCGCCGTGTCGGTCCAATCGTCAGCCGGGGCCAGGGGATAGTCACCGAGCAGGATCTGGCGGCGGGTCCCGTAAGGCCATAGAAACCATTCGGGATGATAGCCGCCTTTTTCCGGTGGATTGGCCGGATCCAACAGGACATTGTCGACAGCCGTATGATCGCCGACAAAATCAATGAGTACGCGCATCTTCAATTCATGGGCTTTCTTGACCAGGTTTTTGAACTGCTTGCGGCCCAGTTCATTCACTTTAGCTTCATCATCACGCTGCTTTTTGGAACAATCAACATATTCCGGCGCGATCGCTTTGAAGTCCCGAATCGCATAGGGAGAACCGGCCTCGCCCTTGCGCCGGATCTGACCGACAGGAAAAAAGGGCATGAGCCAGATCGTATTGATGCCCAGGTCACGTAACCGTGGCAGATCTTCCTGCACATCGGTAAAGGTGCCAAACTTGCCTTTTTCCTCACCATACACGCGCAAGTAGATCTGATAGATCACTGCATCGTCCATCCATGGCGTGTTCATCATGATCCCCTCCTTAATTATGATCTAACCATTTCGTTTTTTTCATTTCGTCTTCCTGCTCGTTGTTTATTTTTACCATGATAAAAAACAGCAGAGCTCGTCATTATTCTCCAGACTGCCCTGCCTTGATGCGATTTATCCAGTTTTTTCAGATATTCGCGATCGCCGATCGAAATCCTGCCTGATTCACCTACCGAGGCGTTTGCTTTTGTGCTTTTGCTGCACTCATCTTGCTGCATCTTTGTCTCAATGCTATTGTATTACTATACTTATTATTATACGAAGGTTTAACAAACTTAAATCCTGTGCTATCATAAAAATAGGAAACAATTTAAGCGGAAGGCAAATCATGGGAGGGTTGTTGCTCCATGACGAATTCGCATACAATTTTACTTGTGGACAACCGTCCGCAAGAAGCAATGCTGATTCAGGCGCTACTTCGAGAGAATAATTGGTTTTTCTCGATTCGCCATGTGAATCATTACTTCGAAGCCATTTCGTTTCTGACCAATGAGCCGATCACTTTGATGATCCTTGCCTTACATCACGCCAATGATCATGATATTGAAAATATCCATTATCTCCACGAACGCTTCCCCCATATTCCGTTGATCGTCCTCACCGACCAGATCGATCCGGCCCTGGCGATCCAAGCGATTCGTAAGGGCGCTCAGGACGTTCTGTGCAGCCATTTCCTTGATCCGGATCAACTGTCACTAGCGCTGCATTGTACCTTGGAACGACATCGCCGTCAGTATGAACTGTGTCAAATGGCCCTAATGGATGAACTGACGAGCTTATACAATCGGCGCGGCTTCTTACATTTAGGTGAACGTCATCTCCGGTTAGCCCAACGCGATCACCAGAACATGTTGCTTTTTTACATTGACTTGGACGACCTCAAACAGATTAACGACAAATTCGGTCACGCCGAAGGGGATCGCGCTTTGCTCGAGACGGGTCGATTGCTCCAGTCCACGTTCCGCACTTCGGACATTATCGCGCGCATCGGCGGCGATGAGTTCACCGTCTTGGCCCTGAACGCGGACACGGATGCCGATGTTGCCATGCTCATGCAACAGCGGCTCAGCCTCAACTTGCTCCATTTTAATCAGCAAGAACGGCTTCCCTATCGGCTCTCCTTCAGCATCGGTGTCACCACTTATGTGCCAGAACAAAAGGTGACCATTGATAAGTTGTTGAGTGTAGCCGACGAAAAAATGTACGCCGTTAAGCGGACCAAACATAATTACGGTGCCTGATTTCCCCCACGAATCAACGAAGCGATGGCAGTCTCTCTGACAGCCATCGCTTTTTTGCTACCTGTTACTCCCGATCTCGGTACTCCTTATCGCGTTACTCCCTATCGCGGACAAACCAGCTTAACATGGTGCTGGAAATGGCCAAGAATATCGAGCCAAAGAAAGCGGCGCCAAAACCGCTGACATCAAAACCGCGTACCAGCGAGGACACGAGCATCAGCATCAAGGCATTGATCACCAGCGTAAATAAACCTAAGGTCAGTAAGTTCACCGGCAACGTAAAGATGACAATGATCGGCCGGATCACTGCATTGACGACGCCCAGGACAAAGGCCGCAAACAGTGCCGCCATAAAGCCTTGAATCGCAATCCCCGGTATCAGCCATGCCGTTACGACCAAAGCCAGCGTGTTAAGCAGCCACCGTAGCACTAATGAATGCATCCCACCACCTCCTACCTGTTCGCCTGCGCTGCTTGCGCCTTGCGCAGGTGGGCAATAACCTGCTCCGCCAATTCCACGGTCATGCCTTCCACGGCCGCCACGTCCCGCTCCGGTGCGGCAGCGATGGCCGTCACGGAACCAAAGTGGCGCAAGAGCGCTGTTTTGCGTTTGGGACCGATACCGGGCACTTCATCCAGCAAGGACACCAATTGCGCTTTGCCCCGTAACTGCCGGTGATAGGTAATGGCAAAGCGGTGCGCTTCATCGCGAATCCGCTGCACCAGATAAAGCGCCTTGGAATGGCGCGGTAAGATGATCGGCTCCGGATTGCCCTCGGCAAAAAGCCATTCATTTTCCTTGGCTAGGCCAAAGGTCGCTATGCCCCCGTAGCCCAATTGATGCATCACTTCCCGCGCCGAACTGAGTTGCCCCTTGCCGCCGTCGATGATCACCAGGTCAGGCAGCACGGCAAACTTGGCGCTCATCGGATCGAGTCGTCCCGCTTCGATCTCCTCCGTTTCGGCGCGGGCCCGGGAAAAGCGCCGCGTCAACACTTCCTGCATGGAAGCAAAATCGTTGGGGCCTTCGACGGTACGAATGCGAAACCGCCGGTAATCGGCATTTTTCGGCGCGCCGCCTTCAAAGACGACCATCGACGCCACCGTCTCGGTGCCCATGGTGTTGGAAATATCGTAACATTCAATGCGCCAGGGGACTTCGTCCAAGTGAAGATAGCCCTGCAGGTCGAGCACCGCTTGTTCCGTCATCGATTTTTTGCGTTGCTGATCCTGCTCAGTTTGTTCTAAGGTCAGCAAGGCATTCTTGGCGACCATATCGATCAGTTGCTTTTTGTCGCCGCGCTTGGGCACACGCACTTCGACCTTTTTCCCGCGCTTATTCCGCAAAAACTGCGTAATCAGCACCGCCTCGGCTTCAGGCTCCAGCGCTGCTTGCAGCAAGATCGCTTCGGGAATGTAGTCCGTGCGGCTGTAGTATTGTTTGACAAAGGCCGTCAAGATCTCCGCCGGTTCCATCTCGGCCGTACCGCCGAGGAAAAAATGCTCCCGCCCGATCAACTTGCCGCCACGCACAAAAAACACTTGCACACAAGCTTGATCCAAGCCGCGGGCCATGGCGATCACATCTTCATCGGCTTGATCGGCCGAAAAGACTTTTTGCTTTTCCAAGACTTGCTCCAGCGCTTGAATCTGATCGCGCCGCTCAGCGGCCCGTTCAAAGTCCAGCTCCGCCGCCGCTTCCATCATTTCGGCACGGAGCCGCCGTAAGAGTTCATCTGTCTTGCCTTCTAAAAAAGCGAGAATATGATCGATCATCGCTCGGTACGTTCCCGGTTCCACCTCGCCGGAGCAAGGTGCCAAGCACCGGCCAATATGATGATTGAGACAGGGGCGCCGCCGCTGCTCCATCATTTGCCGGGAGCAGGTGCGCAGCGGAAAAAGCTGCCGTAATAGCTGTACCGTTTCTTTGACGGCGCCGGCCGACGGGTAGGGGCCAAAATACTTGGCGCCATCTTTCTCCAGACGCCGCGTGATCACCAAGCGCGGAAACCGTTCCTGCACATTGACCTTGATGTAGGGATAGGTTTTGTCATCGCGCAGCATGATGTTGTATTGAGGTTTATGTTGTTTAATTAAGTTACATTCTAAGATCAGCGCTTCCAACTCGGAATCGGTGACGATCGTCTCCAGATCATCAATATGGGAAACCAAGGCTTGCGTCTTGGCCGTGAGATTTTTCGCCGCCTGAAAATAGGAGCGCACCCGGTTTTTCAGATGGATCGCTTTGCCCACATAAATGACCTGTCCCTGGGCATCGCGCATCAAGTACACACCGGGCTTTTCCGGCAAGTGCTGTAGCTTTTCTTGGAGCCGTACGTTCACGCTCACTTCACCTCCTTCTTATGATACCACAGCCAAGTGCCTTCGCTTGCTTCCTGCTTTCGAAAAAGCCAACTGCCAAAAGATAACCGTAAAAAAACCCACCAAAAAGAGGATCGGGCACCTTCCATCGCGAACTTGGGAAATACTAGAATAGAACAGACTAATCGGGCTAAACAGGTTTACGCCAACAAGGAGGTTTTTCAAACTGTGAGTACCCAACTCCGCCTCGATCTGACCCATGCCGTAACCGACACCGATCTGCAACTGCTTCAACCCAACATCCTGGAAGCCCATGAACTTCTCCACAGCGGGCGCGGCGCCGGAAGCGAGTTCACCGGCTGGCTCGATCTGCCGTCCAGCTTTGACCGGGAAGAATTTATCCGCATCCAAAATGCGGCCGCCCGTATCCGCTGCGCTGCCGACGTCTTGATCGTCATCGGTATCGGCGGCTCCTACCTCGGCACCCGGGCCACCCTGGAATTGCTTTCCCATAGCTTCCATAACCAGTTGCCCCGTGACCGCCGACCTGGCACGGCCGTTTATTTTGCCGGCCACCAACTCAGTCCGACCTACCTCAATGATCTGATCGATATCATCGGCGACAAAGATGTGGTGATCAATGTGATCTCCAAATCGGGTACGACGACGGAACCGGCCATCGCCTTTCGCCACCTGCGCCAGTGGATGGAGCAAAAATACGGCCAAGCCGAAGCGCGGCGCCGCATCTATGCCACGACCGATCGCGCTCGCGGTGCCTTAAAGCAGTTGGCCGATGATGAAGGCTATGAAACCTTCGTTGTCCCCGACGATATCGGTGGACGCTACTCCGTGTTGACGGCCGTCGGCCTCCTGCCTATCGCTGCGGCCGGCATCGACATCAATGCCTTGATGGCCGGCGCCGCTGATGCCATGAATGCCTACCGTGAACCGTCGCTGGCGTCCAACGCTTGCTATCGCTATGCCGCTGCCCGCCAGCATCTCTACCGGCAGGGCAAATCGATTGAGGTGCTCGCCGCCTACGAACCGGGGACGCAATATCTCGTCGAGTGGTGGAAGCAGCTTTACGGTGAAAGTGAAGGCAAAGACAACAAAGGGCTTTTCCCGGCGTCGCTGCAGTTGACGACAGACTTGCACTCCATGGGCCAGTATATTCAAGACGGTTTGCGCCAGCTTTTTGAGACGGTGCTGACCTTCGACCGTCCGCGCCGGGACCTGCAGATTCCCCGTGTGGAAAGCGACGGTGATGGGCTGAATTTCCTCGCCGGCCAATCCATGCACTATGTCAACGAACGAGCCATGGCCGGTACCCTGCTCGCTCATGTTGACGGCGGCGTACCGAATATCCACATCGCCTTGCCGGAACCGGACGCTTATAACTTGGGCCATCTCTTTTACTTCTTTGAAAAAGCCTGCGCCATCAGCGGCTACATGCTGGGCGTCAACCCCTTTGACCAACCTGGTGTGGAATCGTACAAGAAAAACATGTTCGCCCTTCTGGGCAAGCCCGGCTACGAAGCGGCCAAAGCCGAACTGGAAAAACGCTTGCAGCGGTAAGTACGGATCGGCCGGTCACCCGGTTCCATCCGAAAAGATACCTGAAGAAAAAAAGGCGACGCGTACTGGGGGCCACTACCCCCGCGTACTGCGTTGCCTTTTTTTGATCAACTCTAACGATGGCGCCCTTCATCGGAACAACCGAAACATTCGCGCTCACAAGGCTCTTGATGAATGAGGACTTGCGCTTTCGGTGAGCGGAGTTGGATTTCATCTTCAATATTGTGGGCCAACTCATGAGCTTCCTGCATCGTTTGATGACGACAAACGACCAAATGCAAGTCCACATGCCGCTCGGCACCGGATCGCCGCGTCCGCAACTTATGAAACTCCTGAAAGCGATCGGCATACTGGTTGATACCTTCTTCGATCAGCTTTTCTTCTTCTTCCGGCAGCCGTGTGTCGAGCAACGGTAAAAACGATTCCCGCGTCAACTCCCACGACGCATGGATGATAAAAAATGCCACAGCAATGGCCGCTACCGGGTCAAGCCAACTTAAGCCCGTTACAGCGACGGCAATGAGTCCCACCACAACCCCCACCGATGTGTACACATCGGTCCGCAGGTGCAGGGCATCGGCTTGTAGCGCCACCGATTCCGTCTCCTTGCCTACTCGCATCAAGTACGTGGAGATAAACCAGTTCGTGATGGCTGAAACCGCCATCACCGCAATACCCCAACCGACCGTCTCCAGCGGCTGAGGATGGAGCAAGCGCTGAACTCCTTCATAGATGATCCAAATGGCCGCAACGAAGATCAACAATGCTTCAATCGTACCAGAAACATTCTCCATTTTGCCATGGCCATATTGATGACGCTCATCAGGCGGTTGCGCTGCCGCCCGCACCGCAAACAAAGCGATCATCGCCGCCACCAAGTCTAACGAGGAATGAATCCCTTCAGAGATCACACTGACCGATCCAATCATCCACCCGATGGCCAGCTTGCCACCGACCAAGACCGTATTCGAAATTACGGACAACCGGGCAGCCTTTACGGAAGCATCCAAAATACTACGACCCCTTTCTTGGCCCCGCCGGAACCTAACCTACGTTTTCTCTTTTTCTTCCCCACACCCATAACATTCCCGCCTGTCAACGAGTCCATCAAAAAGTCCATCAACAGGTCCACCACCGGCTTCATCCGCTCTCTATGGCCCTTCACGCCTTGCAAGGTTCTTTTATTATACTCGAATGCCCGATGAATGCTATGGGCAAAACGAAAAAATCTCATTTTTCTCTTCGATACTCATTTTCACTCTCATTTACGCCCATGTATGCGTCAGTGCCCATGTATGCGTCGGTAAAAATAAAACAGCCATGGACGCTCCTACTGTCCATGGCTGTTTTGTTGTTCCGATTTTATTTTGCCGACCTGCCTTTATTTTGCTAGCCCAATTTTATTTTACTGACCTGCCACCATCGCCAGAAATAAATCCTCCAGCGACTCCGCCACCGGGGTGACGTCATCCATCTTAACCCCCAGCATTCGGGCTCGCTCCAACTCAGCTTCATCCATCACAACGCGGACTTGCTTGGGCCGCTTCGCCAGTGCCCGCCAATCTCCCTGATAAAGCAACTGCCCCTCTTTGATGACGGCGATCTGATCGCAGATCGTCTCCAATTCACTGAGCAAATGGCTGTTGAGAAAAATCGTCTTTCCCTCCGCCTGCCACTGGAGAAGCAAATCACGCACTTCTTTACGCCCCACCGGATCCATGGCCGACGTGGGCTCATCAAGAAAAAGCAATTCCGGATCGGGCAACAGCGCGCAAGCCAGACCGATACGCTGCTGCATCCCCTTGCTGTACGTACCGACCTTTTGCTTGCGTTTCTCCGCTAATCCGACTTGGTTAAGCACCTTGTCAAGCCGTTCTTCCATTTCCCTTGCCGAAAGGCCAAACAGCACGCCATGCAAGCGCAAGAGATCTTCACCGGTCAGCCACTCATGATAACGGAAGTTTTCCGGCAAAAAGCCGACGCGCCGCCGCGCGCTGACATCCGTCACTGGCCGGCCCAAGATGGTCGCTTCCCCCGACGTCTTATGGAGCAGGCCGACCAGCACCTTGACGAGGGTGCTTTTCCCGGCTCCATTGGGACCTAAAAGGCCAAAGATCGAACCACGGGGCACTTGCAGAGAAATTCCCTGGCAACCGCCCCGTTCGCCATAGGTCTTCGTAAGTTGCTTTGTTTCAATCGCCCACATCGGCGCCACTCCTACCGTACCGGCAAACTGACCGTGCTCACGAACATACTGTTGCCGGCCGCTTCTTTTGATCGCCTCCTATTGTTCACCATCGTTCCCCTGATTATGCCCAGATTAATCGAGATTTTTCTTAAACTTCTTCATGGCCAGCGTCAAGATCCCCACCAGGAACACCAGCAAGATCAGCGTATCCTGCCAAAGATACTCCAGGCCTACGCCTTTTAAGAAGATCCCGCGCATGATCGTTATATAATAGGTCAGCGGGATCATCCCGCCAAGAGCTTGCAAAAAAAGCGGCATCGTTTCTCGGGGAAAGATAAAGCCGGAAAGCAAGATCGACGGCAACACCAACAGCACCGTCATCTGCATCGCTTGAATCTGCGTGCTGGCAATGGTGGAGATCAACAGGCCGATGGCCAAGATGGTCACCAGGAACAAAATCGACAACAAGATCAAGAGCACCCAACTGCCTTGCGGTACCACGTCAAACCAAAAGATCGCCATCAGCAGCGCTACTGCAAAGGCCACAAAACCGATGCCGACAAAAGGCACGAGCTTGCCCAGAAGCAGTTCCACCGGACGAATCGGCGTGACCACCAGTTGTTCCATGGTGCCCCGCTCTTTTTCCCGCACCAGGGAAAAGGCTGTCAGCAAGGCGATGACGTTTTGCAGGATCAGCCCGATCAGTGCCGGGATATTGAAAAGCGTCGATTTCATCTCCGGGTTGTACCAGACCCGTGTCTCCACTTCGATGGGCCGGCCGATAGCGCCGCCCAGGCCCTGCAGGTTCATGCGCTCACTTTGCAACTGCCAGGCCCGTTCCGTGCCGACCGCTTGCACTGCCGAAAGGGCCGCCCGCGCCGTCGTGGGATCGGCACCGTCGACAAACACTTGCAGCGTTGCCGTGTCGCCACCTTGAATCGCCTTCCCGTAATCGGGCGGGATGATCAAGGCCGCCCGTGCTTTAGCGCTGTTCATGGCGTCTTCAATTTCCCCGTAGCCCTGCACATACTGATCGGGATCGAGATAGGTGGAGTTACGCAATGCCTGCACCACCTCACGACTGTCCGCCGTCATCGACTGATCCCAGACAACCATGGGGATGTGATCGACGTCCGTATTCACGGCATAGCCAAAGAGCAACAGCATGACCACCGGCATGACGACGGCCATGATCACGCTTGGCACATCCCGCTTGGTTTGGATAAACTCTTTTTTCAAGACCGCCATAAACCGTGTCCAGCTAAATCCCGCCACCGGCACCATCCTCTCTTGGGTCGTTCGATCAGCGCCCTCGTTGATTCCGGGGGTCATCAACGGCCTCCCGCTCGACAAAATAAACAAAAAGATCATCCAACGTCGCTTTTTGCTCCCGTGCTTTCATCTCGGCCGGCGGGCCAAAGGCGATCAACTGCCCGTAGAAGATAAAGCCCAGGTAATCACACGTCTCGGCTTCATCCATATAATGGGTGCTGACGAGCACCGTCATGCCTTCCTTGGCCAATTGTCGGATGATCTGCCAAAAGACCCGCCGCGATACGGGATCGACACCGGCCGTCGGTTCGTCCAACACCAGCAGTTTCGGCCCATGGAGGATCGCACAGGCCAAAGCCACACGCTGCTTCCAGCCACCGGAAAGCGATGCTACCAGTTGGTCCATGCGCTCGGCCAGATTGATCCGTGCCACCGTCCGCGCTTTATCGTTCGCTGCCGTTTCCCCGCTGAGGTTGTAGATCCCCCCATAAAAATCAATGTTTTCTTCCACCGTCAAGTCATCGTAAAGGCTGAATTTTTGCGTCATATAGCCGATATGTTGCTTGATCTCTTCCGGTTGCTTGTACACATCATACCCAAGCACTTGCGCCGTACCCTCGGAAGGAATCGAAACACCGCAGAGCATGCGGATGGTCGTTGTCTTGCCGGCGCCATTGGGGCCGACAAACCCCATGATCGTCCCTGCCGGCAGATCAAAACTCACGTTTTGCACGGCTGTATATTTACCAAAACGCTTACCTAAACCACGGCACTGGATCGCCAGTTCCACGGCCTTCACCTTCCCGCCCATTCCATGATTCCATCGTTCTCAATCTCTGCCCGTTGTTGCTGTTTGTTGAGCAGGCAGCATTTTTCGGCGTTAGGGAAACCGAACATCGGCAGGCATCCCGGGCTTCAGTTGCTCCCCGCCTTCGCGCACCTGAACTTTCACGGCGAAAACCAGCGTCGTTCGCGCTTCTTTGGTCTGCATGTTGCGCGGCGTAAATTCCGCCTTTTCACTGATGTGAGTGACCACACCGGCAAAGTGTTGTCCGGGATAGGCATCGACGGTGATTTGCGCCTCGGCACCGACCGCCACGGTACCCAGTTTGGCTTCCGGTACGTAGACTTTGACCCAAAGATCCCGTTCATTGAGGATGGTCGCGATGCGGCTGCCGGTTGAAACAACTTGTCCTAACTCAACATGCTGATGAAGCACCCGGCCATTGACCGGCGAAGCGATCTCCAGTTTTTGCAGCGTCAATTCCGCTTGCCGCAGCCGTTCCTGCGCCCCCTGAACAGCCGCTTTTTGCGCTTCAATGGCGGCACCGGTGGCGCCAGCTAGGGCCAGATCGAGCCCGGCCTGTGCCGAGGCAACCTGCGCTTGCGCACTTTCTACCTGCGCCCGCACGCTGGCAAGCTGCGCTTCCGTTCCGGCCAGTTGGGTTTTGGCAACTTCGTATTTGTTGACCTGCAGATCATAGTCCCGTTGACTTAAAGCACCGCCTTCATAGAGCGCTTGCACTTCTTGCAGCCGCTTGGTTTCATGGGCTAGATTGGTGCGATCCCGTTCCAGATTGGCTTCATACTGCGCCTGCACAGCTCGGACTTGATCGGCATTGGCCCGAAACTGCTCGCGGTTGGCTTGCAAGCGCCGCACTTCTTCGGCCCGACTGCCGCCAAGCAGATCGGTCAGCTTCGCTTCCCCTTGCCGTACTTCGGCTTGCGCAGCGGCCACGGCGATTTTGGCGGCGCGATCATCCATGCGGGCGATCACATCACCGACATGAACTTCCTGGCCTTCTTCGACAAGGATCTCTGTTACCCGCCCACCGTTCTCCGGCTGCACCGGTACCATCGTCCCTTCCAGCGTACCCGAATATTCTGCGACGGCCGGGCGAAACCAGTTCCAGCCTGATGCTGCGCCCGTTTGTGCCCCGCCGCTGGCCAGCGCCACCGTTCCTACCAAACCGATGAGCAATAGCGCCACACCGGCGATCGCGATCTGACGTTTTTTCTCCATCGCTAGCCCTCCTCTTCCGATCTTCAAGATTAGGATCTAGTCCATTGTTGCCCCCTCATCATCGCTGTCCTCATCATTCTATAAAGCAATATCTGAGTCTGTCTAAAAACCTCCGCATCCCAAGGGTCGATTCATAAAACTCAGTATTCAATGGTATTTTGTGCCATTTAAAGGTATTTTGGCTTCGCT
>NZ_SLXT01000026.1 GCF_004341395.1 Heliophilum fasciatum | reverse complement strand
TTAGTCCGAATTATCTGTCAATTTACCATGGCAAATCAGGGGCCGGTCAACTTTTGCTCTAGCGCAGGTGGTCAACTTTTGTGTTGACGAAACCAGTATGGGATAAATTAAGTGAACTACGTTATGGCCAAGATGTTTCTCGTGATTCATCAAACTTTTCGAAAATCTCCTAGCACATCGACATCTACGCAATCGGCTTCCCCCTAAAACGTTTCTAATTCTCAAAAAAAACCTTTTATGGATTCTACGTTTTATTCCAAAAACCTTCTTCTAGCTGCCAAAAAGTTACCCCCTTCAACAATTCTTGATTAAGTTCTCGTTAAATTCCAGGGGGTAGATACGTTGCTAAAACTGGTCGTTCAAGATTGGATAACTCTTTTCTGATAAGCATACATGGTATTTAAAACCATAAAAAAAGACCCTAGTATTCATTACGATGAGAATACTAGGGTCTTTCTTTCTACTCTTAAAGGAACCTCGATATGAAATTAGAAACCGGTATAAGACTAGACCTTCTTTAACACCTAAGATAATCCCCTTTTCATCGGGTCATCCACTGTAACCTACATCTGCGTCGAACGCCTCGTGGAGAAGGCTCTCAGTTTCAATCCCCTTTTCATCGGGTCATCCACTGTAACACAGCCCCAACAACTCCTGCTCCCCAAGATCCACCAGTTTCAATCCCCTTTTCATCGGGTCATCCACTGTAACTAATCCCAGTACTGTCATCGCTACCGCTCCTTTCGAGTTTCAATCCCCTTTTCATCGGGTCATCCACTGTAACTGAAAGGAAATATGATCGCTGAACATGCAGTAAGGCTGTTTCAATCCCCTTTTCATCGGGTCATCCACTGTAACCCTAAAGATGCTTCCCAAGGAGCGCAATATTGCAGGTTTCAATCCCCTTTTCATCGGGTCATCCACTGTAACCGCCGACGCGAATCGGGAAGCGCTTGACTTTAATCACAGTTTCAATCCCCTTTTCATCGGGTCATCCACTGTAACTGTCGCCAACAACGGGCGCGCCGGCCAAGACAACGGGTTTCAATCCCCTTTTCATCGGGTCATCCACTGTAACATTCGCAACCCTGTAAGCGCGTTGCTCCCTGCGGATAGTTTCAATCCCCTTTTCATCGGGTCATCCACTGTAACGCGACGGTGATAAAAACACTGAATGGAGTCCTGAACGTTTCAATCCCCTTTTCATCGGGTCATCCACTGTAACTGGATGCGAACATAAAGTAACTGCCAAAGGATTGTGTGTTTCAATCCCCTTTTCATCGGGTCATCCACTGTAACGTTACAGCGCCGGTCGTGCTGTTAATCGTATATGTCGGTTTCAATCCCCTTTTCATCGGGTCATCCACTGTAACCACGCCCGGCGCCACACTCGCCTTGATGCGATCACTCGTTTCAATCCCCTTTTCATCGGGTCATCCACTGTAACAAAACGGCAAAGACTTGTACGACCAATCGATCGTAAGTTTCAATCCCCTTTTCATCGGGTCATCCACTGTAACTTGGGAACTGGATCCCCGTTATCTTGCCTTTGCTTCGTTTCAATCCCCTTTTCATCGGGTCATCCACTGTAACGCTCTAGGATTCGTCGGGACACCGAGAAAAAAGAGAGTTTCAATCCCCTTTTCATCGGGTCATCCACTGTAACTTTCTCCCGTTTGCGAATCCCGCCGAGGTTTTCCAGTTTCAATCCCCTTTTCATCGGGTCATCCACTGTAACTCCACACGGAGAAGGATAAGCTGACGAATCAAGATTGTTTCAATCCCCTTTTCATCGGGTCATCCACTGTAACCATGGTAGTAAAAAAGGTAGATTTGTATGATAGAAGTTTCAATCCCCTTTTCATCGGGTCATCCACTGTAACCCAGTGTATAGTCAGGCTTTAACCCGAGTTCCGCCCGTTTCAATCCCCTTTTCATCGGGTCATCCACTGTAACGGCAATCCGGGCCTCTTGGGCGGCAGCACGGCAATGTTTCAATCCCCTTTTCATCGGGTCATCCACTGTAACCCGGTTGGGAGCTTGTGGCTGTCCTAGCATGGAAAGGTTTCAATCCCCTTTTCATCGGGTCATCCACTGTAACAAACGAAAACATTCGCCCGATCAAGGGGCGCAACCAAGTTTCAATCCCCTTTTCATCGGGTCATCCACTGTAACATTGGAGACGTTCATGGATCAGTTCATATTCTTCTTGTTTCAATCCCCTTTTCATCGGGTCATCCACTGTAACGATACCAACGAACGTGAACGTCAACAACTTCGCGATGTTTCAATCCCCTTTTCATCGGGTCATCCACTGTAACTTACCTACGGAAATAATCACAGTACAGGGCTTTGCGAGTTTCAATCCCCTTTTCATCGGGTCATCCACTGTAACCCAATACCTACCGACCGCTGCAACAAGCATTCAACAAGTTTCAATCCCCTTTTCATCGGGTCATCCACTGTAACGCTTCTTGCTTATTCATCGCAATCCGGGTAATCCGGTTTCAATCCCCTTTTCATCGGGTCATCCACTGTAACGTCAGTGGGACAAACCCCCAAATACCCCTTCTGGGCACGTTTCAATCCCCTTTTCATCGGGTCATCCACTGTAACTTCATCGACAAGATAAAATACAGTTAATTTATTATCGTTTCAATCCCCTTTTCATCGGGTCATCCACTGTAACTTGACAAAAGATATTCATACTGATTTTCATAAAAAATAGTTTCAATCCCCTTTTCATCGGGTCATCCACTGTAACGGGAATTGATGAATTTCATCTTTGAATATCCAACAGTTTCAATCCCCTTTTCATCGGGTCATCCACTGTAACAGAAAGGGCGGCAATGGCAATCAAGAAATCCCCTTGTTTCAATCCCCTTTTCATCGGGTCATCCACTGTAACAATACTCGGTGCCATTGATGAAGAAGGCGTTTGTTGGTTTCAATCCCCTTTTCATCGGGTCATCCACTGTAACAAGTATGTTGAGGAAAAAGGCTTGGAGTATATGGAAGTTTCAATCCCCTTTTCATCGGGTCATCCACTGTAACCGTACTCGCTCCACCCCGGCCACATCCCGCACCCCGTGTTTCAATCCCCTTTTCATCGGGTCATCCACTGTAACTCCACGGCGCGCTGATGGACGAGATCCATGCCTGGAGTTTCAATCCCCTTTTCATCGGGTCATCCACTGTAACCAATCACATTAAAGTTAGGCAGTTATCGTATTCAAGAGTTTCAATCCCCTTTTCATCGGGTCATCCACTGTAACGCGGAGCAAGCACTGGCCAACCAGGTGATACTGGAAAGTTTCAATCCCCTTTTCATCGGGTCATCCACTGTAACTCGCCGCGATCGTAGCTGATCACAAATTCATCATTCTGTTTCAATCCCCTTTTCATCGGGTCATCCACTGTAACCGACAAAGGTCGACAGCGGCGCAACAAACCTTCGTTGTTTCAATCCCCTTTTCATCGGGTCATCCACTGTAACGCAGCATACTTCCCGCCTCCAAGTACAATCACACCATTGTTTCAATCCCCTTTTCATCGGGTCATCCACTGTAACTAGGCACGCTTGAAGGCGCGCATCCGGTTTAGGTTCGTTTCAATCCCCTTTTCATCGGGTCATCCACTGTAACCGCAACTGTACTCAAACAAAAAACCCAGCAAAATCAAGGCTTTCCGGCTTTACTGCACCGTCCAAATACCGACGATTTTTCGCAAGGCATCAAACCGTTAAAAAACCGCCATCCCTTGCGAAAATGCTAGAATCATCCAGCTGGAATCCAGCCTTGCTATCCCTCGTCGTATCCCTAACTGGGGATTCAAATAAGCTCACGTCAATATTCTACCCATTCCATACCTAAACATCAATCCCTCCCCTTTCCTTGTTCATTTCCCCACAACGGCAATTCGCATACGTCCCATGCCAAAGACGGTTCCTTTCCCGACATGAATCCATTCACCTAGCCGTAAAAAGGGCAAAAACTCGTAGCCAATACGGCTAAAAGAGGGGTTCCGCAGAAGAGTTATTTAATACAATTCAGCCCTTCATTGATTGCCGCCAGAATCGGCCGAACATTACGTTCCAAATTCAAATCCCGCTCTTGCAAAGCCTTTATATACAAGCGAATATCCCTGCTCACGATGTCTAATTTTTTGGGATCGGGCTGGTGTATTTTAATGGCATTGGCCACTCGCTCTAAGGCATCCGTATAATCTTCCATGAGCATAGCCGCTTCTGCTAACGTAATATCAACCCACCAATGGCGTCCCCGTAAATGATTATATTCATGGAGTATGTATGCAGCTACATCGGAGGGTTCCAGCGGATCCAACATAGCAGAAAGATAAGCAAAATTAATCAAAGGATAATAGGCATGCTCCCCGGCCCGACGTGAAGCAAATTGATATAAGTAACGGGCATGTTTTAATGCCTTGTATTTTTCAATATCGTCTTCAATGTCATACCAAGAAGATACGCCATCTTCCAATGGAGCTAGTGCTTTTTTCTTAATCTGATCGGCAAGTAAACAAATGGGCTCAAAATTAGCGGTATCTCTATCCATTAGCCGCAAAGCGAGTTGGGCCGCTTCATCATACCTACCTAAATGAGATAGACAGGTGATGCGAACTTCTGCCATCTTGCCTTCATAAGGACGAACGGTACAGTCAAATACTTTTTCTACGCTGCTCTCTACTGCGTCTGCACAGGCCAGGGCATTCAAATAATCGCCGGAATTCATTAACTTATTAGCATAGCAAACTAATTCAAAGGCACTCTTATTCTCGATAAATTTACCGATCTGCGCCGTATCGATTTCCACAATCGAAGGTACGTCTTCAGCAAAAAATCGGGGGATCAGCGTTTGCTTTAATTCCTTTTCAAAGTACCGAATATCATCGCGCAATCTATATAACCGCTCTTTCGGCGACTCTTTTCCCATCGCCACTTCTTCGTGGCGGCGCATCCAATAGAGATCGATTGTGCCTGCATCTTTGGGTAATTTAATCGATTCCAACCGATCATAGCGCAAATGCGGACACATAATAATGAGTTGATCATAGGCATCTTTAGATATAAAAATCTCACCGGGTAAGGTGACCGGTTCAATTCGAGCTGTCAAATTTATGTTTTCTCCAACGGCATTCGTACGCCCTAAAATCGGGTCGTTGAAAACCGAAACTTCACCATAATGCAAACTAATTCGTGGGCGGATAGTGATGTCTTCCTTTTCAAAAAAATCACGGTATTGCAGGGTAAATTCAGTGGCCTCTTTCGCCGATTCAAATACTGTAAACAATGCATCTCCCCAAGTGTTATAGACTATGGCCTTTTTTATTAAACCGCCCAAAACTTCACCTAACTTAGGCAACAGGATTTCATGATATTTTTTCAATTCCTCAGGATTCAGAGACGAAAAGCCCTTTAAGTCAGAAAACGCGATATACCCAAATATTAACTGTTCTTTAATAGGAATCACCTCATCTTCTCATCGATTAGATTTTTGCTCCAACTCAACTGTCAACTCCCACTCCCCGTCAATGATATCTGGTGAATGAGTGGCTAATACTACGGAAATACCGTTCAAGCGATGTATCTGATACAAGTCATCGAGAAACTCTCCTTGCCAAGCGATGTGCAGCGATAGTTCCGGCTCATCAATTAAGACGAGTTCATTGGGCTCCTCCCGGAAAAGCAGTTGATAATAGAGGACAAGCAGGTGCTGTTCGCCCGAAGAGAGGCTGTCTACCGGCAAGAATTGACCAGAGTTACTCTTTTGAATGACGAAGCCTTTCTCCCGATCGATAACTAATTCCTTATGCTGAAACTTGGAGTTCACTAAAGCCAGGAACATATTTAAGCGTCGTTCCAGGTCATAGAAAACCGCCAGTTTCTTCTCCATGTCTTCTATATATAAATTGAGAACACGACAAGTGAATTCATCAAGGGCTACTTTACCGATCGGCGGACCTGCATCGGCTGTGTCCAACAGGCCTACATGGGCCAATCGCGCACGCTGATGGGCTAAATCATTCAATTTGTTTTCCAAGTAATCTTGCGACCATGAACTGTCATGCATTTCTTTCGATGCCTCAGTAACAAGACGACTGGGGAAGGAGCGATCCAACGCTTGATTGATATCGGCTGAAGCTGCAAGCTTGGCCCGAAAGGTTTTGACCAGTTGCTCAGAAAAATAACGCACTGCCGGCACTAACCGCTCTGCTCCGTGAATTTCGCTTTTCAACTCATAGGGCGCTTTTAAAAGCCGATGGGCACTGATAAAGTGAACAGGCAATTGACGACGGATCTTCTTCAACCAATCCGGCCAGTCATATTCGGCCGCCATGGGAAGGCGATTTCCATACTTTTTGAGCACATCTTTATAATCGAGATATTCACCCGTCTCTCTATGCTCCCAAAGCTCAGGACCGACTCTTTCCAGGAAAGGTAATTGATCATCAACCAGCCCTAAGGGATAATTCCAGCTTACTTTATGTTCAGGCTTAAACTCATATGGAGTCCCTTGTGCATCAAGGAACTCATAATAGATATTTTTCAGTCCCTGTTCTCCGATTTTCATCGGTTCCTTACGTTCTTTACAAACACAAAGTCGTGAGCCATCCGAAAATAAGAACCCAAGTTTCTCAAACTGGATTTTTTGTAGCTCAAAAAAACGGCCGTTCAGTGCTCCATCGATCAACCGCAGCAGCGTCGTCTTTCCGAGTCCATTGGGTGCATGAATGACGGTAATCCCCGACTCATGAAGCGGAACTTCGTAATTATGTTCGCCGAAAAGGCCTTCAACCCATAGGTTTTGAATCTTCATATGAAACCCTAGCCACCTTCATCGTTAAATTCGCTATTTCAAACGGCTTCTTTTGCTTGGCCGACACGTATCAGAAATCTGCGCTTTTCCTCATCCCAACGCAGTAAATTTTGGTACAGCTCCGTCTGCGCAAAATTATGAATCGTATAGGCGAGACGCAAATCGCTTTCTAATGCTGCTTCACGCAAATGACGGGCGTTATAAGAACCGAAAATACTCTTCAAGCCGATTAACAATATTTTTACAGCATCATGACCACAACATATTAGCCAGGGGCAAATCCCCTTTTGCATCATCTTCGCTTTCCAATTGGAAAAATTTATTTCAGACACATATCCTGGCCGATAGCTGTTCTCCCGAACCGCTTGAATCATTTTGGTTGTATCCACAGATAAGTCTTCTGAAGAAACAAAGGCAGAAAAGTCAAGGCCATCGAAACGCAAAGAAAGCTCTTCCTCACGGGAATACCAACGGAGATATCCCACTTGAAGAGCGGCCTCTTTGACAAGTTGGCTAACAATATTTCCTGTTTGTTTT
This sequence comes from Heliophilum fasciatum, assembly GCF_004341395.1. Taxonomy (GTDB): domain Bacteria; phylum Bacillota; class Desulfitobacteriia; order Heliobacteriales; family Heliobacteriaceae; genus Heliophilum; species Heliophilum fasciatum. Next base: position 31,424 of record NZ_SLXT01000026.1, on the reverse strand, counting down.
TCGATGATTGCGATTTTTTCTTGGTCACCGTATTCAATTAAGATACTGTTCAAAGCGGGGGAATTTAAGAGCATTATTTCCTGATCATGACCATCTGTATAGAAAAGATTCGTTCGCTTGTTATACGCTTTTTCTTCAAAATCATAATCCAAGTCAACAACAGCTACCGCATCGATGCCTTTTACTTTTTCCAGTGTGTCGACGGCTTGAAGGACACTGCTTTTGCTCTCCCCGATTACAAAGTGACAGCTTTGGCCATCCACAAACTTTCTATAAAAGCGTGAGTCCGTAACCCCTTCAACCAGAAAAAATAATTTATTTGGATGTTGAGATCGCAAAAGGATCACTTTTGTGCATATCCGCTCTTTTTTTAGATGTTGGCGCAAAAAGAACCCCCCTATAGTAAAATAATTTCATTTATTTTCTACAAAAACAGGGGGATTCCTCCCTTTTCTCATTCACAGGGAATTACAATTCACTTAAAATATAAGCAAAAGCCTCCAATGCTCTTTCCATGGAAGCCGCTTTCGTGAAAGTCTGACGAAGTAAGCCACTGTGACATACCGTGACATACTTTGTTACAAACATTGGTAGGGGCAAGGACTATTTATGTATCAATCGGGAGGGATCCATCGTGTACATGTATTTTTTCAAAGATATCTATGATAATCCGGGCCTTCATGTCGATGACATATCTAAAAAGTATCCCCTTGTCATTAAAAACGTCCTCAAGAAATACCACGATGCCTTTCACTATAATGAACAGGAAAAGACCCTTGTTTTGAACGAAAAAGGGCAAGAAATCGCGAAGATTATCGATAAATACCCTGGAATGCATCCCTATTATTGCGAAATATACGTAGATACCATGATCGATCCAGAGGTCAAACGGGAAATCGTCTTTATACAAAACTTCTACCTCAACTGGTCTGGAAGTTTTTTGCACCTGCTTGGTGATGACCTAATGGATGCCGGCTTGTTAAATTCATGTACCCTTTATTGCTACATGTCTTCGATATCAGACAAGCTTAACTGGTTAGCCTACAGTTTGTTGTACGGACAATATGATACGGTGAATCAAGAATTAAAAACCATCTTGGAAAATCTTTATTACTATTATACGTTGGACGTAAACTACCCTCATCTCCCTGTAAAGGACAAGCTTACAAAGGTAAGGAAACTAATAAACACAGACTCCTCTGGCAACCAGATTTCCAGCAAACCCTTGTTAACTGTAAGCGATATGGATTCCTGGAAAAACTACGATAGTATTTATAAAACCCTATGCCAAATGGTATCTGAAGCAACGATCGAAAAAAACATGCTAGTAGCCGCGCAAGGTTTTCCCGACCTGTTAGAAGCTTCTTATGACAGGGATTCCTTAAAAAACTGTGTGAAGGTGTGGCACAGCATCGCTCACCTGGCCGCACTCTTTTCTTATGATTTGTTTTTGAAAAACAATAAAGAAACCACGCAGTTTTCTCCGTTCATTTTTCAACTCACATTCAGGTACTAAAAAGTAAAAGGGGCTTCCAATGAATTGGAAGTCCCTTTCCTTTTGCAGTTCTTCAATCCCCTATCCATCGGGTCATCTACTGCAACGTGCGCCGTCAGGAAATAATTACTTTGTAGATTACATAAAGTTTCAATCCCCTATCCATCGGGTCATCTACTGCAACGGGAGTTCTGAATGATTGGTGAGACTAATTTAGTGCCCCATCAGAGAACGTTAGCCTAGAAAAATTAGTGGGAATAATTAACATTTAAAGGAATTTAGCATCCCTCTGCCGAAAGGAATGGGTGGAGGCGATGGCCATGTGTGTATACGTACGGGAACTAACCCAAGAAGAAGGAAATAAGCTACTGCATCTTACTCGCCGAGGCTCTACATCGTTTGCGATGCGGCGTGCCTTGATTCTGCTTGCCTCGGCGCAAAAAATGAAAGTGCCTGAAATCGCTCGATCCTATCAGTGTGGCGAAGATCATGTTCGCGATGTACTTCATCAATTTAATAAAATCGGATGGGATTCATTAAAACCTAACTACGGCGGCGGGCGTAAACCGACATTTACCGAGGAACAACGGAGTATGATCATCCAACTTGCTCAAATGCCGCCTCGTGCTGCGGGTATGCCATTCACCCAATGGTCCTTAAGCAAGCTGGCCAACGCTGCTGTGCAAAAAGGCATTGTGAAGACCATCACTGCCGAAACCGTACGTGTCATTCTTGATAAGGCCAATATCACCTATCAGAACACGAAAACATGGAAAAGTTCGAAAGATCCTGAGTTTGAGGTTAAAAAAAACGCATCGAATCGCTCTACCAAACGCCACCCACCGACGGACGTGTAGTTTGCGTGGACGAATTTGGTCCACTGGAGATCCGACCATATCCCGGCAAAGGCTGGTTTCCAAAAGGAAAACCCCAGCGCCGTCGCGCCGATTACAGTCGAACGCACGGGGTTCGACATCTTTTGGCTGCCTATGATCTCAAGGGTGATAAGCTTTATGGGCATAATCACTTACGAAAAACCAGTAAAGAGTTTCTTGCGTTCCTCAAGGTACTACGACGTCGGTTTCATCGTTCCGAACGGTTGTATATCATTCTTGATAACTTTTCGCCCCACAAAACGAAGCTTGTTCGTGAATGGGCCGAGCAAAACAACGTGGAACTTGTCTTTACACCAACCTACTCATCGTGGCTCAATCGGATCGAGTGCCACTTTGCGCCCTTACGGCATTTTGTGCTGTCGGGCTCGGATTATCCTGATCATGCAGCGTTAGCTGATGCGATTCAATCCTACCTACGCTGGCGAAATAAAAATGCCAAATCTCAAGAGATTTTACGCCTTCAAAAACGGGTAAAAGTTGCCTGATGGGGCATTAGTTCGTTTCAATCCCCTATCCATCGGGTCATCTACTGCAACATCAAGCCTTAATCGATCATGCCTTAGCAAAGCGATTGTTTCAATCCCCTATCCATCGGGTCATCTACTGCAACATCGCGATCGATCACATACGTTTGTGGGAAGCCTTGGGGTTTCAATCCCCTATCCATCGGGTCATCTACTGCAACATGACAACGACTTTGGCAAAGAGGCAGTCCACTATCAGTTTCAATCCCCTATCCATCGGGTCATCTACTGCAACGAAGTCGTTCAGCCAAGCAAGGCAGGAAAGTAAAGGTTTCAATCCCCTATCCATCGGGTCATCTACTGCAACTTGACTTAGCCGAGCAAGGCGAGATACAGCAGCGCAAGTTTCAATCCCCTATCCATCGGGTCATCTACTGCAACTGGTTGAGTGGTGACGATGCTCGGTGCATCAAGCAGTTTCAATCCCCTATCCATCGGGTCATCTACTGCAACGTACAATCGGCCATCGTGTTCATAGTGAACCAAGCGACGTTTCAATCCCCTATCCATCGGGTCATCTACTGCAACAAAACATATGCTCAAGTCCCGGCGGCGCTCAAAGAAGGTTTCAATCCCCTATCCATCGGGTCATCTACTGCAACCCAAAACCCCGCTGCACCACAATCTTCCCCGGTAAAAAGTTTCAATCCCCTATCCATCGGGTCATCTACTGCAACTTGTTGACGGTGACGGTGATTCCCTTGTCGGTCTCCGTTTCAATCCCCTATCCATCGGGTCATCTACTGCAACGGCATTAGCGCTTCTCGAAGCGGCAGGGCACAAAGGTTTCAATCCCCTATCCATCGGGTCATCTACTGCAACGAAGGCGATTTAATTTCGCTTGCAAAAGTTGATACTAGGTTTCAATCCCCTATCCATCGGGTCATCTACTGCAACTGTTCACGCATGTTTGCTAGCTGAGTGAGATTCATGTTTCAATCCCCTATCCATCGGGTCATCTACTGCAACTTTTAACGTCTTTGAACTTACCTCGTTGAACAAGATAGTTTCAATCCCCTATCCATCGGGTCATCTACTGCAACCCATTCTACTGTTGGGGCTACTAACCCCATGCAGTATGTTTCAATCCCCTATCCATCGGGTCATCTACTGCAACAAGAACATATTATACCCGCCAAAGGAATCCCTTGCCCAGTTTCAATCCCCTATCCATCGGGTCATCTACTGCAACTGTCACTTATCTGAATCAAATATCATAGGGGGTGATTGTTTCAATCCCCTATCCATCGGGTCATCTACTGCAACAGCTTGCGGTTACCGTCGTCCCGATGGTCAATTCCAACTGTTTCAATCCCCTATCCATCGGGTCATCTACTGCAACATCGACAAAGAAGCAGCTTCCCACGTTTAGCGATCGTTTCAATCCCCTATCCATCGGGTCATCTACTGCAACCTCTTCTTTTCCATGTTTTTAGTATCTTACTTAATTCGTTTCAATCCCCTATCCATCGGGTCATCTACTGCAACCATCCATCGAAACGCCGCTGCCAACCGTGACAACCAGTTTCAATCCCCTATCCATCGGGTCATCTACTGCAACGAAATGGCAGTTTACCGAAGAATCAACATCACATTCGTTTCAATCCCCTATCCATCGGGTCATCTACTGCAACGCAACCGATCCCTCCGCCAAACCCCAGCTAAATCAAGGCTTCCCCGACCTTCCCCCTCACCAAAAAACCAATCATTTTTCGCAACACCCCAAACCGCTTCAAAACCACCATCTCTTGCGAAAATGCCAAGATACTCCACTATCAAACCGTATCCGCGGGCACCAACCCCACCCCAGTAAAAAGAAAAGCAACCGTATCACTATTTTACCTACTCCTCCCATAAACATCAAGCTGCCCCATTACACATTATCGACAAAATTCACGCTTCCCCTCCCTTACACCGCCCCGCATAGGGACAATCTTTCTGGCACTCCTTCGCCATCCCCGGATCCAGTTCCTCCGCCACCAGCCGCGCCTTCGTATCCCGCGCCTCAATAAACCACTGCCGCAGTTCATCATTGATCAAATGAATATCCCGCTGCACCCGCACCCGATCGCCGGCAAAGCTCACATACACCACACAACCCACATTGACCGGAAACTCATACATCGCTTCCATCGCCAGCGCATAGCCCGTCGTTGCCAACCGGTGAAAAGGCCGCGGCTCCCCAAACTTAAGATCCACAATCATCGATTCACCCATCTGATAAGCATCCGTACTCAAATGGGCACTGAGCCCCAGAAAACTTCCATCCAGCTTATGTTCTACAACCACCGGCACCGTCAACGCCGCCAGCGAATCAACGCCGATATAGGGCTGCTTCACCAGCACCTCCTGCATCCGCGCCACAATCCGCCCCCGCTCAAACGCCAACAGCAGCTTCATCTTGTCCAGCACCTGCGCTCGCGTTTCTTCATCGAGCGTTTTTCCCGCTTGCTTGGTCTTCTCATCCAAAAGTTCGTTTAAGCCTAATTCATTGATCTCACGTAAAATTTCCGGATAAGCATCGACCCCATACTTGTAGATCCGCCGCTTTGTCTCCACCATCATCCCGGCCACCAGCGCATGAAAAAGCCGCCCTTGCACCATCGCCTTATTGGGTGCCGCTTTTACCCGCTCCACCCGCCGCCAGTACAAGTCCCGGGCTGAATCACAGTAGCCGTTGGCCACCTCATAAACCGCCAGCGAACATTCATAGATCGGCGATAAGGGCGGCTGATTCCAGTTCCACCCCCGCAGTTCCTCGGCCACCCCTTCTCGCCGCGCCCTTGGTAAAAAATAGCGCAGCAACCGCTTTTGCTCCTCCGACGTCCAAAAATACAACCCTGCTCATCCCTTCTGTTACACCACATCTCCACAATATCGCCGGTACTCACAGTCCAAACACTGCTTTCCCCGCCGCGGCACTTCGGGCAACGACTCCGCCCAGATCATGGCACGAATTTTGCCCAAAATCCCCTTCACATGATCCCGCATGGCCTCCGTAATTTCCACGGGAATCGTCCGTTCCCGTCCCTTCGTGCCTGGTTCATCCCGAAACGGACTGACCAGCTTAAAATATCCGCGCCGCACCGACCGTTGATAATGCTCCTCCAAAAGCATGGCATAGGCCGTTAACTGATACTTGTGATTCAGCCCTGGCCCCCGTGATGTTGCCTTGAATTCCACCGGAAATATATCTTTTCCATGCACCAAATGTTCATCCAGCTTGCCTTCCAACCCCAGCCGCATCGAGCAAAGGTACGTATGAAAAAACCGTTCTCCCTGCTTCCATTCCGGAAAAACATCCCCACGCGGCTTTTCTTCCCGGCGTAGCGACCTCTGAGCATCGTGCTCCCGTTGACCAGGCACACGATAGGCGGCAAAAGTACGCCGCTTTTCCAGTTCATCCAGCCGATCATGAGACTCTCGCCCGTAGGCCATTTTCCGCGTCATCTTTTTTGCGACCGGCAAGACATAGGTAAAATAGGGGATTCGCGGGCAATAGACATATTGCTTGATGTCGGTTACCTTCAGCATCATCTTCTTCACCCCTTATTCCTGTGCTCATTGTCCAATGCCTACTGCCTATGCCTAATACCAATGCCCATTGTCTAATCCCTACTGCCTATGCCCAATACCTAATGCGCATTGTCTAATCCCTACTGCCTATGCCCAATACCAATGTCCATTGTCCAATATCCAATGCCCGGCATCTAATACCAAGCATCAAATTCCTAGCTTCTTTCCCGCATCATCCATTTTCTTCATTGCCGGCACCGTCCATCAATAATTCCGGCCGGTTGATCACCTGCGATGCCAACCGTAAATCCTTATCGCATATGGGAAACAAATAAATCTTACCCACCGTTGTCCCGAGAATCCGTCGTAGCCGTTGCCGCAGCTCCTCACGCCGGTTGGTATTAAGCTCGCCGAAAAAGGCACTGTACTGGATATGTTGCAGCCCATAATCCTTACAAGCATTGAGCACTTTCGTCCGCACTTTGTCCACTTCAATGTCATAGATCACCAGCGTTTTCACAGCCCACTACCAACTGCAAACAAAAGGTTTATACGTATTTTCACCCCGTAAAAAAGCCGCCATTCGCCGCGCTTGCCTCAAAATGATCGCCCGTAACGGGAACTTTTTCCGGTCGAAGCGTTCGGTGCTATTCAAGCGTTCCTCTATCCGCTCAACCAACAAGCGCTTGGTCGTATCGGCCAACAATTCCCCCGCCATGTCCATCGCTGTTCCTTGCGTCACCAGCGCAATGACGACCCGGTCGACCACCGGCTGGCGGAATTCTTCAATCAAGTCATAGACCAAACTCATCTTCCCCGGGCGATCGACATGCATAAACCCGCCATAAGGATCCAGCCCTGACTGTAAAATCGCCGCCTGCACCCGCGCTTCTAACACGGCATAGCCGTAATTGAGCAATGAGTTCACAGGATCTGTGGCCCCTCGGTTGATCCGTCCCGGAAAACTTACCTTATCCCCGAGCAGATACTTTACGCCTTCCCAGTAAGCATGGGCCGTCCGACCTTCCACTGATAGAAGTTGCCCACGAATATCATCGATCATTGTCCCTTCAATGGTCTTGAGTTCATCGACTGTTTTTTCCATTGCGGCGCACACGTTCGTGATCATGTCATACACTTCGCGCCTTGCTGTTTTGCGATATTTCGCAAAATACTTAAGCCCATTGATCTGATTGCGCATCTTCCCGGTGACAAAAGCCTTGGCCAGCATGACACTCCGCTCATCCCTATAAGCCTGTAGCTGTTCCCGCCGGGTTTTGACAGTCGCCAATACTCCCGGTGTGAACATTGTGGCATAAGGAATACCTCGGAAATCCAGGAGATTGATCACGATGCCATGCTTGACACATTCTTCGATCACATCGGTACTCAGCGAAACGCCGGACGACATGGCGGTGATCTGTTCGATTTGAAAAAAAGGATACTCTTCGGTCACTTGACCCTTTTCTTTGACAACCAGACGCTCACTCTTTTTTCCTACGCTGGAGCCGAAACTGTTGATGAGCAAATGCTTTTTGCCTGTTTCTCCGGCTTCATCGATGATCATCTGTAAATCAAGATCAATTGGCAAACGATCGCCTCCCTACAATGTGAGAACTTTATAAACCATTCATTTAGCCAAATCCAAAATAACCCATACAATTACTTTTATTGCCGATAATGCTTAGGGATAAACATTCCCAAAAATAAAAAAACCCATGCATCAGGCGCTCCCTGTGCATGGGTTTTTCTATGGACGCTAGTTATCGGGTCATTCACTGCAACTTATCATACACCTTGGCATTGTAGCGGTACTCCCAAGTTTCAATTCCCTATCCATCGGGGCATTCACTGCAACGCGACCATAACCAAATAAAGAACCCAGCAAAATCAAGGCTTTCCGGCATTACTTCGCCATTAAAAAACCGGCTATTTTTCGCAAGGCATCAAACCGTTGAAAAACCGCTATCTTTTGCAAAAATGGAATGAGAATCCAAATCGTAGTCCCTGCTGTTGCTCTCTAGAGAACATAAACCATCATTAATATTTTACCCATTCCATCCGTGAAGTGATAATTCGGCCTACCGTCAGAAAAATCATCGCAAAAAAATCGTTCCGTCACTTCTTCCTCTTGACCGTTTCAACGCTAGATGTACATATCAATCCAAAATTGCGCCCTCATCCTTTAATTTTCGACGCGGATCATTTTCACGCCGACGGCGATCGTCTTCTGCTAGTTCAATAATTAAATCATCAATAGTAGCACCATCTACCGTAATGCCGCTTTCCCGGCATGCTTCGATAATCGCATATCGGAAAAATTGCGATGACGTAGTTTGTTTTGCCGTTTTCAGCGCTTCAATGAACGGTTCAAGTTTTACAGGTACGGAAATACGAATAAATTTTTTATCATCTGGGATTCCTGGCATGCTCGAAGCCCTCCTTTGGATTTCACAACTAATCATTCTCTATTCTATCTTTTTCCTTATGTGAATTTGGTTGGTTTTTTTTACAATATAAAAGCACCTCATACACATTACCCCTTTTTACACCTCCTTCATGCACTACTCATAACTCACCCGCATGGCACCTAGCCCAAAACTCGTCGCCTTCCCCACATGCGTAAGCTGCCCCCACACAAACAGCGGCAACAACTTCTCCAATCCCGCTCCGCTCAGCACCAACTCCCCCACTAATCCGCCCAGCTTCATCCGGCAATCCTGCCGGCTCGAATACCGTTCCCAATCGACCCATCGGTAGTGATCCACTTCCACGCCAACCGTCTCGGCCAGACGAAGTAGCTCTGGAAAATCTTCGGCCCACGGCTCCTCCCCATAAAAAGCTGCCAACACCGAGATACGCCTTGCCAACCCCCGAACCAGTACACTGGCTGAGATCCGATTCTGCAAATGTTCATCCGCTTTCAGCCGAAGTGGTGTTTCCAAGCGCACCTTCAGTCTCTCCAATCCCGCAAGCGTCTGTACCGCCTGTGCTACCTGCTCCGGCTGAATCGACGGACTACCCGTCAGCGCCCAAGTTTCGCCGTCAAACACTGGATGCTTCTCTTCCGTCAGCGGGTTAATCACCGCTCCATCCACAATCACAGCTTTTCGTCGCTCTTTTCCCAGCCCCTTTTCCACCGCCTGAGTAAGCGCTGCCAATAGATAAGGAAGATACGGTATCACCTTGCCAAACACCGTCAAATCCACATCAAAGCGCTGCCCGGCGTAAAACTGCGTTTTTCCATGGGTTCGCGGCCGCAACACAAAGGGGGCCGGCAAGTCTTGCCCCTTAGCAAAAAAACCTTCCCGCCCTTCCGGCAAAATCGGCCGAAAAAGCAACGTTACCGGGCATACCTGCCGAAAAAAGCACCCCTCACAATCCATATTTTTGCTAGCTGTACAAGCTAATTGGTGCAGCGCCCGTCCTAAGGCCCCCCGCAGAGTCGATCCCGGATAAGGAGGCAGGAGCAACCCCTGTGCTCCTGCCTCAACGGTGATGCGTAAGCACTGACAGCTAAGTTTCGGATGAATAAATGTTGTCATACATGGTATATCCACGAGACGACGCTCCTTTAACACTGGAAAGTACAACAGGCTTGAACACACGATCTTCAAACAGTTTCATGCGCGCCGGCGAATAGCTGTCAAACGTCTCAAAACTTGCCTTTCCGGCCATATCATCCATCAGTTGAATCAGCATGCCCTTCGTGATCACCTGATGCACATGGTCCGGTTGAATCTCATCAAATAAAAATGAATACCCCTCCGGCAACGTTTCAACCATTGTCGCATCCATGAATTGCACAAAACTGCCTCGCTTGCCAAAGTAATTAGTCAGCGAACACAAGCGCATCAATCGCTCCCTGCATGCTGCCGATAACGCCGACACCTCAAAAGCAATTCCCAGCGGCCCTTCCCAATAAACATACTGACGCAGTCCAACCGTTTGCTGGTACGTATCGTCACCGTCTCTTGCTTCTTTCATGATTTTTACAAACTGATTGCTCACTACTATCTTTTGCGGTGTCTTAAAGGCAATCGTCAGTGGTCGTATCCAAGAAAAGTCCTCCTTGCCCCGCCCGTCCCAGCGAAAAGACGCATTGATCAGCGCCATTTTCACCACATAGGGCGTCGGAATCAAATGGCTTTTTCCACCAGAACTCGTGGATGAAGACACCCGCAAGGAAAATAAATTGGATAACTCATAGGTCGACGTAACCCACATAGGGAATCCCTCCCTACAGCGTTTCCGCTACATCCGTCATGACTTGAACAAACTCCGCGAGATTCGTAAACTCTCGGCACTGTACATCGTTACCGCTCCAACGGTTTAATTGCTCCTTTACCGAAACAATCTCTTTGATAAAGGAATCTTTCAACGGCGAGATCGTCGGTGCCGGTGTCATATTACGCGATGTCGTCACCACACCGGTCATATTGATTAAGTGGGGATGCTGTGTATTCCGGTGTGCCCCGGCCAGTTTGATAAAGGTATGCAACACACTTTGGATCAAGGCTTTTTGCCGTTTGCTCCGTTCCTCATCATCAATCACATATTCTCGCGTGATATCATGAAAGCCCACTCGGTCCAATTCCAGGTTGAGCACCATGGCATAGACACCCGAATTAGCAGGGCGGTAAAAAATCGTTTGCCCCGTGTTTGAGCCGTCTTCGGAACCGGAGCCGCCGCCGCGGCCCTCCGGATCGAATTTAACATGAAAATACGATTCTGACCGGGTTTGCTCAGGAATACCGACGAGCCAACCAAATTCCACGGTGGACTTACGAGCTACCGATCGCTTGCCTTCTGTGATCAAAATTCCTTCCACATCATCGCCGGCACAATATTTGAGCAGTTCACGCAATGTGCCGATATTATCCTTATTATCAAGCTTCTCAATCAAAGTAAAGAAATCACGATCCACATTGATCCGGTTAGCGTTAACCCGAGCGCAGCCGGAACAAAGCTTTAGCTCTTCTTCTTTAGCAATCTCAATGTAATTCTCGTTTTGAATATGCTTTAACATATCTCCACTAATTGCGTTCGTTACCGCCAGTTCCCCCTTCTGATCGACAATATGGACCATCCGTGTTTGCAGTTGATTCCCTTCCGAGCCTTCATTATTAAGGCTATGCATGTCCAAAGTGACCCGGGCGCAAATCGACAGTGAGGTTATGGAACTCATGGTTTTTTATCCTCCTTCTCCTGGGGTTCATCCCGTTTGGCAGCGCCGAAAGCGGCAAGAAGCATGGCCACTGCTTCCACACCGAATTCGTCAATCAAAGCAATGATGTCAACGATATGGGACTCTGCAATGTTCGGACGGCGCAGCCAATCGTCGTTCGAATCCTTTTTCAGTTCCGCTCGCCGAGCATTTTCATAATTATAGGAACTGATAAAATCACCTAAAAGGAGTATAAATTCCTTCTTTGACTTGGCTTTGCGCTTGAGATCGGCCAACAGGCCGTATCGGACTTCATAGACCTGTTGGCCCTTAGCCCGGCGATACTGCTCAGCGACCGTAGCACGACGAATTGCATCGGCAATCGCTCGAAATCCTTCATTATGGACAATTGTACTGTACCGGGAGTTCAAGGCCGTCACCAACCTTTCCAAATTGTTCTCACTCAGCCTGCGCAACAGTCGATCCGATCGTGCTGCTTGGCGAAACACAAACACGCCATATCCCGTGGCAAAATCCAGCAGATCGTTGAGCCTGCCCGAGGAAAGAAAATCGCGGTATCGGTAGAGAAGATCGGCTTCTTCGGAATGATCTTCATTCAATCGTTCGGTGATCTGTTGATGTTCGTCAAGAATGTCTAACCAGTCATTGACATCTTCCAACGTTTGAATGGGGAACCATCCCGGCAAGCCGATGGTTGCAATATTGGTCAACGCCTTGCCCGTACCTAAGCTTTTGAAATAGCCAACCGCCAGTCCGTCCAGAATTTCTTTGGGCGTTGTATTCAACCAAAGGTCTTCTTCGACTTCTTCTTGCTTTTGCCGAGAGTGTTCCAGTAACCGCTTTGCTAAGCCAAGACTCGCTTGAATATCAATCTGACAGGACGTTCGTTTGAATATTCGTATATTGACTAAGTCGGTCCCCAACTGATGTAGCTTGTAAAAAGGCATATCGGCAGGCAGTAACACAACAAACTTAATATCATCGCCAACAGAATAGGCGTTGGCCACTTTATGAATAGCAATGTAGCGCATGTACTCGCTAAACCAATCCACATAGGTGGAGGGTAAGCCTGCAAGACCCGTTCCTGTTGGCTTCGTCCGATTAACTCCTTTGCCTACGATCGGATTAAATACCTGTACTGCGGAAAGTGTAGGAGCGAAACATTTATCTTTACCTACGGTTTTCTTTTTCTTCTCCTTCTTGCCATCTACAATTTCCACACAATCCACTGATGGGGTCTGCACCGGTGTGAATGAGATCATGGCATACGCTCGCAGCTTCTCGATGATGGCCGCCCGGAACCGTTCAGGCTCTTCTTGCGAAATCCGTTCCAGCAAGGCGTTGTGCGAGCCAAAGGCCTGCAAGACATACATATTCTTCATTAAATCATGCCGGGGGTTCGGTTCATCTGCTTGCAAAGACTGGCGCATCTCATCAGTCAGCAGCTTCTGATTTTTTAACGATTTGATCCGGCTCCAGTAGGAATCGTTGCGTTGTTTTTCTGCTTCATAGTCATAATAGGCGTAATGTTCCGGTATGGCAGAAAATTTCTTTGCGGCAAAATAAGGATAGCCTGGTTGGTGCTGTGTGTCATCAATTTGCCAATCTGCCGGATCGAGCTGGCCGTCCAGTTCGATTTGGTAGTAGGCCCCCAGATCGCGAACACGTTGTACACGCCCCGGCATGAGCAGATCTAAGAAAAAAGCCAATCCCATCGCTTCTAACGCATCGGCATAGGTTCCCGTTGTATGCATTACACGAAAATAGGTTGTTGTCAAAGGTTTCACCTCCCTGATCTGATTTTGCGACTTCTACTTCTGCACAATCACGGTAATGGAAAGTTGACTATACGTTGTGAATCCCAATCGGCAAGACGTAATCGGCGAACGACATAGAGGGAAAACAGAAAGGGATACTCATCGATGCCATTCGGACGTGGGGTAAACAATTGTTTTCTGATTTTTTCCGCATCCTTCTTGTAGCATTGCCATGGAACTTTATCAGCAACGCTGCCGTGGCTGCGAGGCGCAGCAGCATGATCATTCTTATCGCTCGGCAACTGAAATACTTTATCGAGCCATCGCACCAGCGGATCCGGCAACACCGCTATGGACGCATCGGCATCAAGGGACTGCGTAAATGCTCCGTGATGGCGGGCGATGGCTGTGAAAATCACCAGCGCAAAAATCCGCATTCGTTGTTGGGTTGGTTCGTCGCCAACACCTTGATATAAAAGGCTCAGCGTTTGCAATAGCCACCACGCGCCTTGGAGGGAATGGCTTGGACGTTTGCCAGAGCGATACTGCTCTTTGCGCATGTGTTCATTCTGGGGATCAAAGTCGGTATGGGCTAAAAGGTCCTTCACCGGTTGCCCTGACACACTTGCTTGATAACGTTGCGCCCACTTGCTCCAGTCCACACAAGCTTTGCCCATATCATGACCGGCACACGCCACACGCCCGACCCACTCCACATCTTCCGGCAAGCATGACCAGACTTTGGACCAACGCAGTTGAGCCGCTTGATAGTGCATCACTTGGTTTGTGTACTCTTTCACGGTCAGTTGTAGATGATGCAATAACGTTTCGCAACGATAGCTATAGCGTTCTTCCTTGGGTACTTCATGTAGATTTTCTTGGCTTTCAAACGTACCGGACTGCCCAAGTTGTAGGCCTACTTCCGAGCTATAAAAAGCCAATTTCGGTGAAAGGGCGATGATCATATACCGCGCCGCTTCCGCTGAATCTCGTAATTTTTCCCACCTTTGCCCTTTATCAATAAGGGTAAATCCCCAGCAATCTCCCTTTTCCAAATGCTTGTCCAATACAGTCTGTAATGTATTCGGGCGAACAGCAAATAAATCAGGAGCTTTGCGCATATCCAGCGTTTGCGGGTTGCTGTGAATCAGTACATACCGTGATGGTGCATCGCGAACCAACTCGCGGAGGCAGTGATTGCTCGGGCTGTCCATCGCTCTGACTACATCATCAGCCACATTTTTCGATGAGCGACGGGCCATGCGTTTTTGATCCCGTCTGCTGTGGATCCGGTTGACCCAAGCTAACTCTTCCCTATAATCAACCGGCCCCGGACATAGTGTGAGCAGATCATCCCATGTTTGATCCATCATCAGTTGAATGGTTGTATCATTTTTTTCATTGAAGTATGGAGCGTAATCGCGCCGTTTTTCGGTTGATTGTACATTCGACAGTGTTTCAGCCACACTAGGCTTCTCGGGGGTTTTCCATACATCATAAACGTAAATTCTGCCGATTCCGCCATAACGGGCAACCCGTCCGGCTCGTTGAATCAAAGCATTCGCCGGGGCCAGTTCGCTATGAAGTACATCCACAGAAAAGTCAACACCAGCCTCCAATACTTGGGTGGCTACGATAATACCGGTTCCCTCACCGCCTTTACAAAACAGATCAATAATTCGCCGCTCAATATGGGCACGGTGGCGTGGTAGAAATCGCGCATGCAAAAGCCAAAGGGAAATTTCCCTGCCTTCTTCCTGACATATCTGCTTGATTTCTTGATACATTGTCATAGCCCGTTCCACGGTGTTGACCATAACCAGGGTTTTCTCCCACTCTTGATGCTCATTAACAATATTTTTTGCCTGCATTGGTTCATCTCTGCGCTGATAATAGCGCTGCACCGGGAGTCGCTGGCGAATATGCCGGAGTTCCTTATCACCAACCCGTATCGCAGTGGCCTGGCATCGTTTCGCCGCTTCTTCCACCAATGCATCAGACAGTGTCGCGGTCATTATCAAGGCCGGCGCTAGGTTCCGGTAACGCCGTACGGCATCTAGGGTTGTCGCAAAGGCTTTGGTAATGTCCAGTAAATGAACTTCGTCGAAAACTAAGTAGGCTCCGGACATTACACCGGCTAGCACATTGCTTTGTTTAATACCGACTGCATAGGGATGTCCGATATATAGCGATAATAGCTGATCGATCGTGCAGAAAATGATGTCTCCCTGAAAATACGGATCCATCGGGGTATCACCGGTTTGCATCGTGACTTTGAAAGCTCCGGGGAACGCTTCATCTAACGCTTTTTGCGTGCTTTCATACAGCGTTTTGCCCAGTGTTCGTAAAGGAACGGCATAGATCAAGCGATCTGCCCATACCTGCTTATTTAATTTTGCATGCAGAAAAGGCAGTAGGGCTGTCCACGTTTTGCCGGCACCTGTTGGGGCACGTAAAATCACGCGCTCATTGGCAAAGATCTGTTTGGCTACTTCCAGTTGGAAAGGATATGGTTCGCTTGGCACAAGTTTACGGAATGTAAAATCTAAGTCAAGTTTCACGGCATACCTCCTTTAATAAAGTTATAGAATATTGGGTTAAAATTATACTCACTATTATTTGTATTCTATGTCGGTTGTATATCTTTGTCAATGACTTTCTCTAAATTATTTGCCCATTATTTCGCGCTATGTTATGATAAACAGGATTTACTGACCGGAATCACTGGTATACGGGACTGAAAAAATATACTATGTCTTTTTCTCCGTGACCCGTTTTTAGGGGATAGTTTTTTCTTAATAATGCCAAAAAATATGCAATAGTCAATAGATTGTATTAAAAAACCCTTAGAATCCATATATAGGATCCTAAGGGTTTTTTAATATTTTTTTGCACGACTGAAAATCCCCTATCCATCGGGTCATCTACTGCAACACCGGTATCATCGGTACGCATTCCACAAGGTTGCATGGTTTCAATCCCCTATCCATCGGGTCATCTACTGCAACGTGCTCTTGCCTATACTGCGTGGACGGATCGCTGTACGGTTTCAATCCCCTATCCATCGGGTCATCTACTGCAACCTCCACCCATGTATAGGCGGTCATCTCCGGGTTGGGCGTTTCAATCCCCTATCCATCGGGTCATCTACTGCAACAAGGTAAGGAGAACGGGAACTTCGTAGTAAGCAGACGTTTCAATCCCCTATCCATCGGGTCATCTACTGCAACGGACGACGAAAAGCAGCGAGCCGAGGATATTCTTTGTGAAGTTTCAATCCCCTATCCATCGGGTCATCTACTGCAACCCATTGCGCCGGTGCTGATCGGTGCCCGGCTGTACGGTTTCAATCCCCTATCCATCGGGTCATCTACTGCAACAAAACAAGATAACTGGCAGCGGCAGTGCGAAAAAGAAAGTTTCAATCCCCTATCCATCGGGTCATCTACTGCAACGAAGAAAAAGCAGATCCTATCCAAGCCCTGAACGAGTTTCAATCCCCTATCCATCGGGTCATCTACTGCAACACGAAAAACCACGTTGTCCATGATATTGTTATAAGTAGGCCAGGTTTCAATCCCCTATCCATCGGGTCATCTACTGCAACCGCGAAGGTCGAGGTTGTGGACGCGGGGTTGGAGCGTTTCAATCCCCTATCCATCGGGTCATCTACTGCAACGCATCAGGAGACGCTGGATGCCTTAGACGAAGAAGTGTGTTTCAATCCCCTATCCATCGGGTCATCTACTGCAACTCGACGACGGTGCCGTTTCGCTTTTCAGCCAAACCAGTGTTTCAATCCCCTATCCATCGGGTCATCTACTGCAACGAGTTCGACATATTGGGCTTGGCTCAAGGCTTTGTCCGTTTCAATCCCCTATCCATCGGGTCATCTACTGCAACATGATTTTGCAATCTTGCGCTACTATATTAGTTGTTGTTTCAATCCCCTATCCATCGGGTCATCTACTGCAACTTTCTTTAACGGAATCAGCAAGTTTGTCGGTATTGTGTTTCAATCCCCTATCCATCGGGTCATCTACTGCAACGATCCGTCGCAAGGTGAAGACGGTGACGTCGTGTTCGGTTTCAATCCCCTATCCATCGGGTCATCTACTGCAACTTCGATTCTGGATGTATGCCAGAATCCTTGTTTTTTAAGTTTCAATCCCCTATCCATCGGGTCATCTACTGCAACTACTGGCATCAAAAAAGAAGTCAGCATCGGATTCCGCAGTTTCAATCCCCTATCCATCGGGTCATCTACTGCAACTAGCGGCATGATCAAGGGCTTGGGGCCGTCAAAGGCCAGTTTCAATCCCCTATCCATCGGGTCATCTACTGCAACCCGTACTTCTTGTAGTTACTACCATCGATCCCGATGTGTTTCAATCCCCTATCCATCGGGTCATCTACTGCAACTTAAATTAACAGAAGAATTAATTAATGATTTAACGTTTCAATCCCCTATCCATCGGGTCATCTACTGCAACCGGACTTCCCAGACCATTGCTTTGGAATTGGTTTGGGGTTTCAATCCCCTATCCATCGGGTCATCTACTGCAACGGACGGTTGGCAACGGTCAGTAACGGTCTGCAACCGTTGTTTCAATCCCCTATCCATCGGGTCATCTACTGCAACGCCATAGCTGTACGTGGCAGGCGAGATATTAGTTGTTTCAATCCCCTATCCATCGGGTCATCTACTGCAACCAATGGGTACAGAAACAGAGAACATAAGAACACAACATGTTTCAATCCCCTATCCATCGGGTCATCTACTGCAACAAAAATCCATAGCGGACAGACAGTAAATTGGACAAAGTTTCAATCCCCTATCCATCGGGTCATCTACTGCAACTTGACTATTATTTATTCTTGGATATTGTAAAAGGCGGTTTCAATCCCCTATCCATCGGGTCATCTACTGCAACTATAAGGCGATTAAAGAAACGCTTATTTGTTAAGTAGTTTCAATCCCCTATCCATCGGGTCATCTACTGCAACTGTAAAAAATAATGAATATTATCGAATAGTTTATGAGTTTCAATCCCCTATCCATCGGGTCATCTACTGCAACTGGAAGAAATGAATAATGTTATCGATAAGGTATTCAAGTTTCAATCCCCTATCCATCGGGTCATCTACTGCAACGATACACTCCCGCAACTATTCCACGCGGAATCAAACGTTTCAATCCCCTATCCATCGGGTCATCTACTGCAACGTAAAATGGCTGGCTAAAAAATTCGGCATTCTTTCAATGTTTCAATCCCCTATCCATCGGGTCATCTACTGCAACTTGATGGATTAAAGTTTTCATTTAATGTTCTTTCAAAGTTTCAATCCCCTATCCATCGGGTCATCTACTGCAACTGTAGAAATAACAGAATATGTTGTTAATTATGATAAGTTTCAATCCCCTATCCATCGGGTCATCTACTGCAACGGATGAAGAAGTTTGGGTGTAAGTAAGGATAAGTAAGTTTCAATCCCCTATCCATCGGGTCATCTACTGCAACCGGGCAAATCATTGGTGGAATTGTAGAAGAAGATACGTTTCAATCCCCTATCCATCGGGTCATCTACTGCAACGATACATATGCATTACAAATGCTTCATCTGTTTTAATGTTTCAATCCCCTATCCATCGGGTCATCTACTGCAACCGAAAGGGGGATTTGGAAAGTGATTCAAAAATGTGGTTTCAATCCCCTATCCATCGGGTCATCTACTGCAACAGGTCATCAGGGATCACCGGGGAGCCAAAGAAGTGTTGTTTCAATCCCCTATCCATCGGGTCATCTACTGCAACATTAGCTAAAATAGAGAGCCTAAACCAGACCATCTAGTTTCAATCCCCTATCCATCGGGTCATCTACTGCAACCGAATTCAATCCAGTCGGGAAGCGGTACGTCCGGCGTTTCAATCCCCTATCCATCGGGTCATCTACTGCAACGACGCCGGTTTCGTCTAAGAAAGAATTCAATTGTGCAAGTTTCAATCCCCTATCCATCGGGTCATCTACTGCAACTATGTGTCAAAGCAGAATAAGGAGAGTGTTTGCAAGTTTCAATCCCCTATCCATCGGGTCATCTACTGCAACCTCGTTTCTGACCGTCCATTTCAACGGTTGCGCCTAAAGTTTCAATCCCCTATCCATCGGGTCATCTACTGCAACCATTGATGCGTTTGATTTTATCAACCATGGATTCTTCGTTTCAATCCCCTATCCATCGGGTCATCTACTGCAACCGCAACCGAAGCCAAACAAAAAACTTAGTAAAATCAAGGCTTTTCAACCCTGTACCTCTCCTTAAAAAACCTCCTTTTTTCGCAACACCCCAAACCGTTTCAAAACCGCCATCTCTTGCGAAAATACCAAGTTCATCCAAGCCCAATACCGTGGTCACTCTTCGTAGCTTCACAAAAACCTACTATTAAATCAACCTTATTTTACCCAACTCACATTAAAACATCAAGCAATGATTGGTATGCTACAATGAAGATAAGCGATACTGTAAGAGAGATGCCTGCTTGAAAGCGATAAGCAACCGCTCGATCGCTCTCGCGCAGCTTGGGCCGTCACGGAAGCACTGGATATGGAAAAAACGGACGATGCCATGTACCTCATCGGCACAATGATGGCCGCCAATTACAGCAACCCGTTTTTCGAGGCTAAGGGATCAGCAAAAAAGAATTAGCGTGCATCGCTACTCGGGTACCCAGATATTCCATGCCGGGGTATAGGGATCCGCAAAAATTGCAGGACTAAAGCCTGCCGCATCAAATAAGATGGGACAGTCGCTGCGGTGTTGAGCGTTTGATTTTACGGACGAGTCCATGTTCGGTATGTACAATCAATATCTCCATGGGCTCCATGACTTCACGAATCGTTTTAAACGTCGAGCGACTTTCCGGTTTGCCGGCTCGATTCAACACCGTCTGTTGACCGATTTACGTCACGAATCCGGAATTGCTTTACGCAGCGGCATAGATTATTTTTCACCACAGACAAAGCTTTTGAATCTTTCACAATAAACAGACGGATACATGCCACCGTTTAATTCAGTTAAGTACACTTTGATCAGCAGGGCTAGGTCATCATAATTATGGGGATCAACATCGCAGTTGTAATAAAAGTCATTCAGATATTGCTCAAATTTATCTTTGAGTTCCGGCTCGCTCCACCATCGTTTGATAACTTCCTGGAAGGATTTTTCCACGATCGGGCCATCAAAATCATCGTAACTGTTCAGCCTGGTGGCCAGTCCGGTAAAGAGAGGATTACAGAGCAGGCCCAGCCGAAAACAACCAGAACCATCAATGATCACCGAACAATCGTGAATCTTACGCATATGGTCTAACCAATGAATAAGTGCTTGAAGGGAACCGCCGAACTCTTGTCGCAGATTGCGCAAAAACGTATCCCCTTCACGGGTGCCCGCCACTTTATTGGCATATTCGATGAGTAAATTCTTGATGATATTTTTATTCTTCATTTTTATCGGTTCCCTGTAGGGTTCCAGGAAGTTGAGAAAATCAATAAAGAGTTCACTGAGCATAAAGGGTCGGATAGGAATCAGATTCTTTTCCTTGGGCTTTTCCCCCTTCTTTTCCACGTCTAACATCGTTTCTTTGATAATCTCAATTGGTTTGATCACTTCAACCGGTTTTTCAACAATGACTTCTTTGATCACTTCCACTGGCTTTTCAACGATGACTTCTACGGGCTTCTCGATAAAGATCTCGACAACTTTTTGATTTCTCGGCGGCGAGATAAGCATAAGCTTATCGAAGGCTGCTTGATCGTTAATCTCTGCTACTATCCTGCGCATCGTATCCATGGAACGGTCAACGTCACGATCATCGAGTTCTTCGTCGCCGAGATGGGCGCTGTCAAAGGTTCGGATGTCGATCAATTCCCGGCAATAGGTGCGAAAGCGTATCGGTACGATCTTGGAAAAAACATCGTTCCATTGAATCGTAACAATGATGGTGGCCGAAAGATGGATGTCCATCTTACTCAGCAGCGTCCGATCATCGCCTTTGACCGGGAGTCCACGGCGCTGATGCTCCCGCAGCTTGGCATACACGCCTTCGTCCCACCATTTTTCGCCAAAATGATTTTTAAGATGCCGATACACGTAGTGGGCTAACGCCGGTGTGACTACACGTAAGGCTTTGAAGATTACTTGTGCATTCTCGCTCTCCATCGCTACCTCCCGAAGCATCAATATCAATCTTTCTAAATCAACATCAATGAAACCAAAATATGGTCTCCGTCTATTATCATCTCATTCGTTGCGCGATGCAATGGATCAGGGATGATTACCGTACTAGCAAGAGAATTTTGCGGCCATTGAGCGCGCGTTTTAAACTGCACCGCAGCCCCCTTTGTGCACCGCCTTTTGTGAATGTAACTTAAACATGACGGTTTGCCGGCTTCGTCTCAAACGGTGGTGAACACGATGTCGGTACTTGGGGATGATGAACATGAACAAATGAAGCCACAAAAGAGTCGGTCAAAAGCATCCGCCTTGAAAGAAGCTTCTTCTCATGATAAAAACGAGCGTCCCAGCGATCGAGAAAAACCCCTTCCTCGTCGCCGGGGACGCCCGCCCAAACCACGAACCGGAAGCTAGCGACATCCCCATCCCACATGGAATTCAGGGCCGCAAACTCTCACCCTTGCGACTCTGTTTTTGTGCGCCTTTTTTCAGGTTCGTTCTTCATTTTTTCTCTCTTCACGTCTCTTCTCCTGCTCGTTCCTTTTATTATTCGGCTTTACGATCATTTTTGGAGTTGCATATTTTCAAGCCAATCCTCACCCGGCAATCAAGCCGGGTGCAACAAAGTGAGGGATACCTTTGCGTCGAGAATTACGTGTTTCAATCCTCACCCAGCAATCAAGCTGGGTGCAACAATCACGGCGAAAACCGGACTGGAGAACCAGACAGTGTTTCAATCCTCACCCAGCAATCAAGCTGGGTGCAACGCCAAAATGCACAACGTTATCATTCTGCGTGGAATGTTTCAATCCTCACCCAGCAATCAAGCTGGGTGCAACGCCATGCCCTCGACGTTTTCGTTGCCGCCGTAGCTGTTTCAATCCTCACCCAGCAATCAAGCCGGGTGCAACCGCAGTCGTGGAATCCATCTTGATCTCGCTTCGGGTATTTCAATCCTCACCCGGCAATCAAGCCGGGTGCAACATTAAAATCGGCCATACGCTCATCGATGTGCTGAAGTTTCAATCCTCACCCGGCAATCAAGCCGGGTGCAACCAACCACAACCAAATCGGAAGATTCTTCATCGCTAGTTTCAATCCTCACCCAGCAATCAAGCTGGGTGCAACGGCAAGTATGCAAAGATGCGCGTAAACCGTACTGTGTTTCAATCCTCACCCAGCAATCAAGCTGGGTGCAACTAAAAAAATTTACGGTAATAAGCTATACTAGCCCCATGTTTCAATCCTCACCCAGCAATCAAGCTGGGTGCAACGGGAATCGGCCACCACTCGGTAGTTGCTTCAACTTGTTTCAATCCTCACCCAGCAATCAAGCTGGGTGCAACCGAGGGCGTCGAGTGGAGTGTTATTAACTCGGACGTGTTTCAATCCTCACCCAGCAATCAAGCTGGGTGCAACTTTGATGCGGTTCTTGTTCAATTCCCGGTGCTCCGGTTTCAATCCTCACCCAGCAATCAAGCTGGGTGCAACGCCGATAGCGACTCCCGTATCGTGGCGGCAACTGGTTTCAATCCTCACCCAGCAATCAAGCTGGGTGCAACGAGATCTTCCTGTGGGATTGCCTTCGCTTGGAATTGTTTCAATCCTCACCCAGCAATCAAGCTGGGTGCAACGCGACCCAACAAAGCCCCTCGTCATCATCGAGGGTGTTTCAATCCTCACCCAGCAATCAAGCTGGGTGCAACCCGTTTGGCGCCGATGACGTCAATATCGCCAGTGTGTTTCAATCCTCACCCAGCAATCAAGCTGGGTGCAACGGCCAGGGTAGCGATTCCGGGTAGTAATTTTATCGTTTCAATCCTCACCCAGCAATCAAGCTGGGTGCAACGGCACGTATAGTCCGTTGAGCACGTCGTCGGCGTAGTTTCAATCCTCACCCAGCAATCAAGCTGGGTGCAACATGATTTCGTCTGCACCCGGTTTGGGCGCATAGCTGTTTCAATCCTCACCCAGCAATCAAGCTGGGTGCAACCCGGGAGGTGGAAGGATGATGAACGAAATCGGTTTCAATCCTCACCCAGCAATCAAGCTGGGTGCAACCATCAGCGGGGCAAAGTCCGTGGCCGTCTTTGGGGTTTCAATCCTCACCCAGCAATCAAGCTGGGTGCAACAAGCAGCAGCGGATCATCTACCGCCCCCGCTGGGAAGTTTCAATCCTCACCCAGCAATCAAGCTGGGTGCAACGACAGGGTGGTCCAGTGGGCGGCTTACTGCGTATTGTTTCAATCCTCACCCAGCAATCAAGCTGGGTGCAACGCGACATCACCGACTGGTACATCAAGATGCGTGATGTTTCAATCCTCACCCAGCAATCAAGCTGGGTGCAACCCAGTCGCTACGGCGATGCTGTCATCAAGGCGGTAGGCGTTTCAATCCTCACCCAGCAATCAAGCTGGGTGCAACCATTTGGCACTTAAACCATTGTTTGATTCTCTTGGGTTTCAATCCTCACCCAGCAATCAAGCTGGGTGCAACGGTTGAATACAAGCACAGAAAAGTCAATCGATACGGTTTCAATCCTCACCCAGCAATCAAGCTGGGTGCAACGATGACTCAGGCTAAACATAAAATCCCCTTAAATTGTTTCAATCCTCACCCAGCAATCAAGCTGGGTGCAACCAATCACTTCTGCACCGTCAACCGTCCCCACGTCAAGTTTCAATCCTCACCCAGCAATCAAGCTGGGTGCAACAGTGCTTGCCATATGTATGATAACATGAGTTATGAAGTTTCAATCCTCACCCAGCAATCAAGCTGGGTGCAACATCGGCCATTTGAAAACCTTCATTAGTGATAACAGTTTCAATCCTCACCCAGCAATCAAGCTGGGTGCAACTTAACGCTTGGCACAGGTACGCCTGATTCGTCTATCGTTTCAATCCTCACCCAGCAATCAAGCTGGGTGCAACCACGGGGTGGAAAAAGAGCAATTACGGGACAACGGTTTCAATCCTCACCCAGCAATCAAGCTGGGTGCAACACGAATCAGGCTGTAAGGGGCTGCTGCTTTGGGGGTGTTTCAATCCTCACCCAGCAATCAAGCTGGGTGCAACAGTATGTAGATGGAAATATTCATTCAGGGGGTGAGTTTCAATCCTCACCCAGCAATCAAGCTGGGTGCAACTATACCCTGACGAAGTAGGACAGATTTCGACCAGTGTTTCAATCCTCACCCAGCAATCAAGCTGGGTGCAACCCTATCCTGGGCAGGGTGGGGGGTATCCGTTTGCCGTTTCAATCCTCACCCAGCAATCAAGCTGGGTGCAACACAAACCATCACGGAGGTGGCAAACTAACATGATGTTTCAATCCTCACCCAGCAATCAAGCTGGGTGCAACCCTGAGTATGGATGGTTAGGTTTCAATTCCGCGTGCGGTTTCAATCCTCACCCAGCAATCAAGCTGGGTGCAACGGGACGTAAAATGAAGGGGTAGGGTGATTACCTTGGTTTCAATCCTCACCCAGCAATCAAGCTGGGTGCAACCCTGCCCGGAAAGGGTGGGGGGTATTGCTTTGTCGGTTTCAATCCTCACCCAGCAATCAAGCTGGGTGCAACACCAGCAGCCAGCGGGCCCCGTCTACCAGGTGCAGTTTCAATCCTCACCCAGCAATCAAGCTGGGTGCAACGGTCCCGGCTGCGGGGTTAATGGAGGAATTCATGTGTTTCAATCCTCACCCAGCAATCAAGCTGGGTGCAACGCAGCCCGATCACTTTTTCGACTACTTGGGCGTCGTTTCAATCCTCACCCAGCAATCAAGCTGGGTGCAACAGGACAGGGTGGTCCAATGGGCCGCTTACCGTGTATTGTTTCAATCCTCACCCAGCAATCAAGCTGGGTGCAACGCAGCCCCCAGCGGAAGCGGTGACGCAACCAGCGGAGTTTCAATCCTCACCCAGCAATCAAGCTGGGTGCAACGGTCTACCGTCTTTTTAAGTTCCACGATCGTGTAGTTTCAATCCTCACCCAGCAATCAAGCTGGGTGCAACCCACCCCCTCCCGTACCAAATGGGTCCACTACGAGTTTCAATCCTCACCCAGCAATCAAGCTGGGTGCAACTTTCCTGGCTTGGAGATAGGATTGGTATAGGTTTTCGTTTCAATCCTCACCCAGCAATCAAGCTGGGTGCAACTTGATCGCCGCCCGGCGTTCATCAGCGCTGCTTTGTTTCAATCCTCACCCAGCAATCAAGCTGGGTGCAACCCTCAACGAGGCCGATCAATTCGCAAAACACAACCTGTTTCAATCCTCACCCAGCAATCAAGCTGGGTGCAACAATTGTCGGGGTATCATAATACGGTAATTATTAAAGTTTCAATCCTCACCCAGCAATCAAGCTGGGTGCAACACCGAGGCTGGATCCCCTGATCTAACAGTGCCCCAGAAGTTAATTTCGCGAACCACTTGTTGAACCGTACAATTCAATCTTTTTTGCTTCGCTATTTTTTCTACAATGCTTGTCCCATCAATCTTTTTTCACATTCGCGAACCCCCCCATAATTTCCCTAGCGATATAGGTTCGCGCACCAATCAAAAAACAAGTGGCTCCTCAAAATTAACATACAAATCAATGCCATAAACCCTTACACTGGTTTCCTTTGGCTCTCTTAATCGATAGATGCGTAAGCTGTCTTCCTTTTTATCAATATGTGCCAACAATCTATGCACAAATCGCTCATATTGAACTTCACTTACTGTACACTCAAATACTGATTTTTGCACACGCTGACCAAAATCCTTACATGCCTGAGCCACTTTACGCAACCGTTTTCGCCCTTCCGGTGTATCTGTTGATACATCATAGGTGACTAAGATTTGTATACTATCACCCCATCATGAAATTACTATTTGTATAGGTAGGGAATGTAGCTATCTGCATCACCGCGCATATATCGGGCCAGCAGTCTTGCTTGAACAAAGGGGATTAGTCCAAAGGCTACTTTTCGATTTAAAACCGGATGTAATAATTCATCTTGCTTTCGTTTTTGATAAGCGATTACCACCTCCTTCTTCCCTTTTTCATTCAGATAGATAGCACCACCTGGTCGAGATTCAAAATCATTCGGGCCGATTTGTTGACGGTTTATTAAGGTGAGTGCCAATCGATCAGCAAATATAGAGCGTAATTCCTCCATAATATCGAGGGCCAGTGATTGCCGCCCCGGACGTAGTGTATGCAAGAATCCTACTTGGGGATCAAGGCCAACACTTTCGATTGCCCCTTTGCAGTCATGCATGAGCAACGTATATAAAAATGATAGTACTGCATTGATCGGATCAAGCGGTGGCCGGCGATTCCTTCCGTTCATCTGAAATGAATCCCGCTGGACACGAATCATTGCGGAGAATGCTTGAAAGTAGTTTTTACTGGATTCACCCTCAATTCCCCGGATCTGGTTTATGTCATCGGCCATTTGAAGGTGTTTTAAAGCGATTGCCAGTGCGTTGGCCGCTTTACGAAGCACCGTTTCATCATCTTCATGACTCGTTTCGCGGGCAGCCCGCATGAGCAAACTACGCATATTTTGAATCTTACCTGCGATCATTGCACGCACTAACTCGACTTGTTTCTCTTTCTGCCCAAGCATTTGATACTGTGCCTGGCGTAACAACACATTACCGGAAACAGGTCCTTCTACTCTGGCCTTGAAGGCACCATTGGTTTCTAAGAAAGTAATACTACGCCCTTCATCTGCACATTTCATCATCAAAGGAGGGCTGACAATGATATTGCCAATACAAACAATGCCACTTAAGTGGTGAAGCGGTATTAGTTGCTTGTTGCCATTTTCCGCTTCCATGCATACCGTCTCATGATCCAGTCGTAAGCGAGTTCCATGCGTCATGACATACAACGTGTTTAGCAGAACACTCATTTCATCCCTCCATGCTGATGGAAGTTCATTGATTAACAGTAAACAACTCTTTAGTTAGCCGTTTAAGTGTCGAACGATTTCCAACTAATTCTGGGACACAGGATTCACTCAAAGAACATTCGTTACATCGTGTATCGGCAACGGCTGGCGGAAGTTGACCGTCCTTGAATAATTCACGGATATGCAGGGTAATTTCCTCAACTTTTTGGCGCAGTATCGGTGAGAATAGCACTTCTCTTCGCTTACGTGATGAAAAATAAAAAACAGCACCCTTGGGAACAGCACAATCCAACATCTCTTCTAAGCACATCGCCTGAGCACATAGCTGTAACTCATCATGGATTTGATGCTTTTTTCGGCCATGCTTGTATTCCACGGGATAAGGGATATCTCCATGAAACTCTACAAGATCGCCTTTTCCAATCAACCCCAGACGCCCCGACCAAAGCGGCAACGCTGTTTCATAGCGTATTCCTTCGGTAATCACCGAATCCGGTTGATCCACCTTTTCATGAACAAATCTTCCCTGAATCGTGTGAATATTTTCAGTAAATGTTTGTTCCAGATGAATCAATGCACACTGGCGCGGGCAATAGCTGTAATGCTGAATTGCGGAAATCATCACAAGGTCTTTATCGTCCCATTCTTCCATTCCCGCCATGTTTATCCGACCAATCGTGTCAGGGTAATTCCTTCGGGCAGGTTATCTTCGTTAACCGTAACCTCGTATTGTTGGAAGTCACGCGGAGCCTCTACATCATCTAACAAATTCACGCTAATACGCTCGAACAACTGATGGGCCGGCGCACAGCCGAATTTTTTATCATGGGTGAAGATATACAGACCCCGGCAAGCAATCATGCCCCGGCTTGCCGAGCGATCGATTTCCCACATATTCATCATTGCTTCCCAGAAGATACGCAAGTCTTCTTGCGAAAAACCGGTTTGTTCCGCCAGCGTCGGATTGAAAAACCCAAATCCTTGATATAAACCATAGGGGACAAAACTCTTGCGTCCCATTTCATTCGTTTTCTTTTTGTTATTGTCGTTATCATCATCGTCAACTTCAAAATTAACCATATCTTCCGGGCGCGTGACGGCCATCCGCGTGATGGAAACATCTTGGGGAATAATGCGATCAATCGATCGGGCAAAGGTCAACTGTACTGGACCGCGAACTTGTCCGCAGTTGACACCGGTCGTCATGACCGCGCCAAAGGTGCGAACATCATAAAAGTTGTTACAAATCCATTTCCTGGCTTCCTCTACATCTCCTGCATTTTGTTTGCTTCCGGTCGATTTTTTATTAATCGCTTCATAGGCACGGGCATGAATAGAGTTCAATGCTTCCTTGTTCTGTACATAAATTTTCATATTGCTTCTGTCTGTACCATACACTACATCTACCCAATTTCTTACTTTGCGCTTCATGCATACATCGCTGACAAGTCCTTGCATGGTTTCAGGATCAATCCGTGGCAAGTTACCTGCATCAGGATCACCATTGGGATTGCCATCTTTCACATCAAAAAGCAACACAAAATCATGGCGTTTTTCGGGATTCAAATAGGCCGGAATCGTCGTCATTATTCTTTCCCTCCATTATTTTTTTCGTTTTTTGCATTCTTGGCTTCGATATGTTTGTGCATGGAAGCACGATCTTCCGCTCGCTGATGATAATAACCTAAGGAAAAAAGACCTTGCTCATCCAACGTTAATACTTTCGGGAATTTTTCTAACCCTACAAGTACAGTTTCCATCTTCTCTTGCAACGCTTTGTAAGCTGCCTTTTTCTTTTCTATCTTGCGCATCTTACCGAGGTGATTTTGTGCTCCCCGCAGCAACATCGGAAATACCGTAGAAGGTGACGACGAAGCTGCCCCAAAATAACGATCAATAACGGTTGCGCGCGCACTTACGGCTTGTTCTTGAATCGATTCGAGAAGCGCCAGCAATCTGCCGCAACGATAGGCCGTATCTCGACTGTTTGGATCCAAACTGGCCATAATACCCTCCCTTTCTTTTCTTCCTGGCTGTGATAATAGTACAGCTTTAATCAACGCTGTTCGTGCCCGTAGCGTAAACAGTGAATCAAGTCCATCATGAGCACGATTGCGTTTCACCGCTTGATAGAGTAACCATGTTGGCAAGGGACCGCCGCTCATGGCAACCCGAAGCATGGACTGAGGAACTTGAGCAACCATGCTTTTTTGTGCATCTTTTTTATCCCGGTACAGCGAGCTTGCCAGGGTATATAATCCCATCGGCTCACCCGGTTGCCCATCTGTCCCCACCAAATCTTGCAATTCAAACCATCGGGCGAGGTTTTGGGAAACCTCTTGCACAGGGCATTCAATCCAGTTGCGCAACACAACCCGCGCCCCGCTTGCTGATAAAGCGGCTGCATAAAAAGCATTTTTATCTTGGACGTCAAACTTGCTCCCTTTTTTAGCCGAAAGCAGAAGTGCTTTGACTTCTTTGGGATCTGGTTGTGTTAAGCAATGAACAAAAGAGAATTCCACTGGTTCTTTTGTCCAAAAAATATAACGCAGAGGTCCAACTGCTAGGCTGTTCTCATCAGACTGAATTAATTGAATAGCTGCTTTACCATACTTTTCAACACAAGTAGCGCACATCGGCGCAATCAGTGACGCTTCCAATCCGTATGATTCAAAGGCATTATTGTTTGCTGATATCAATGCATTTCCGGACGTTTGTCCCCCTGGAATGCGTGGCAACTTATATGGGTGCCTTGGTACGGGACTGCAGCGGCAACCACATACCATACATTCGACAAGTTCATTGCTTCTTTCGTTTTTTGGTTTTGCTTCCGCTTTGTTGTTGCGACTGCTTTTTGGCTTCGCTTCATCTTCTTCAAGCATGCGTTGCCAATACTTATCGGCCCAATAGGCCCGTACGGCTTCAAGATCGGTAACGATATCCCCATTGACTCGAAAGGCTACAATGTCACTTTCCGTCATGCCAGTTGGTTGAAAGGAACTGTCACCCCATTGGAAACGTTCTAAAAACAACAGCACTGCCTGAACTTGCTTTGCTTCGGTAACCTTGGCGCAATCCCGTACCAACTCGACAAATGAACGGTGTCGTTGCTCTGTTTTGGGGTCCGGTTTTGCTTTGGGCATACCCAAAACATACTCAGCTTTATCGGCAAGAAGATTGGGAACAATGCCTACGGTTCGGTTGCCGACGCTTGGTTGTACGATCATTTTTCCTTTTTTCTTTTTTTCTTCGGTAACCAATGGAATCGGTTCGGGGGACAGCAAATTTCCTTCCATATCAAGATCAAGCCACCAATGTAAGATCCCTTCCCGATACCCTGTCGGTGGGATTCCTGCTGTCTCCGCATACTCTGTCAATCGTTGAATGAGCAATTAGCGATCTCTCCTCTCATAAAGCGACTGTGGTATCTTCATGATCCCATCTTCAATCAAAGCATGAAAGAAAATAGGCTGTCCCCGTCCGGATGAATCTTGATCATAACGCACGTCAAATAACATGCGTCCTAAATCGTCGCTCCACGGAATGGGCGATTCCGCCTCATCGACCGGCGAGAAATGCGCTGAAAACTCGCGACATCCCAAATAGGGAGTGTGGTGATATTGCCCTTTTTGCACACGCCTCCGGAAAATATCCCGATATTTAGCTACATCAGCATCGGCATGGGGCCGGAGAACGACGTCGGCTTTGATAACATAAGCCACATCACGCAGGGCTAACGTATGTCGTTGTGCCCGGTCTTCTTCAGCGCAGTAACCACCACCGTTTTTGGCCCATCCTTTGACACTGCTGACGGAGAGTTTGTTATTAGAGTCCGTCCAGGAACCCAATGGAACCAAGTATGGTATCCGTTGAAACCGTGTTTTTTCCAAATTAATCAAGAAAATAGCCGCAAACCGT
>NZ_SLXT01000025.1 GCF_004341395.1 Heliophilum fasciatum | reverse complement strand
GAAATGATGCGGCAACGCCCGTATGCTTTATGTCTGTTATTTTACCACTGTATTTTCATATTTTTCGGCAATAACTGGTTAACCGATCACGAATGCATACGATTATTATCTAAATGGACTAGTAACATGAGCTTATATATTTTTTCCACTAAATAACTGCGTTATTTTTTCATTATTAATCTTACACTATCCACTTGACTCCCCCGCCTCTCCTAATCAACACTATCCACTTTCCCCACTTTGAGATCGTTTTCACCCACCCCCACTTCAAACCCGCCCCACACGTTCCCCTCTGTGCCCCTTAAAACTGTCCCCTCGACTGTTTTCCCCCTGAACTGCCACTGCACCGCACGTTGCCCCATCACGTATGCCCTTATACGGCAAATGGCCATATTTAGGTGATAAAACTGTGCTCCAATAGCTGTTTTACCCGACGATCACGCTGCAACTGCACTTACCCTGCCGGGTCACGCCATACTGTGCCCACGCCAGCAACGCCATCTAAAAGAACTTGACCCACCGCCCACACGTTCGCCCACACGCCGCAAAAAAAAGTTCCCTAGACCGTTTATACCTGAATCTTACTTCAGGCCAACAGCAGGGAACGTGTGCCCTCACGTGGCAAATGGTGATATTTATGCAATAACCAACAAAGATTCCAACTGCAATTTTAGGGAGTTACGTGGTTACTGTGGTTATTTTGTTCTTACGCGGCAACCACTGCCCTGACGTGTCCCATCACGCCCGGCCACGACATACGCTGGCGATCGTATAGCCGTAATAATCGACGCAATCCTGCGTTATAACGGGGTGGAGTACGATAAACGTGTCCCAACGCATAGGGGGACTATTGGGCTTGCTGTTCAACATTTCAAAAACTGGCTATAATTCTACTCGGGAAGATCTGTTTTCAGGTAGAGCAACTGACTTGTAATCAGTAGGTTGCGGGTTCGAGTCCCATCGTCGGCTCCATGATGATAACGTAGGTCTGCAGTGATGCAGGCCTTTTTTTGTTGCGTAAAAGCGGTGTTTAACTGTGACCAACCAACCTGTGTTCCCGCCGGTCGCTGAATTCAGCATCGGCAAAAGCACACTGCAACACCTTTTCCGTCAATTCATAATCAGCATCCTCTTATTGTTGAACGATAACATTCATGCTCACCGGCTCCCATTCTCCCGTCATGCTAATGTCTCCAGCAATGCGCGCACATCCTGATAATCCACCTGCCGCAGCATGATGGCCTCCAGTTCCTTTTTGGCCTTCTTCTTTTCCCCCACCTGGATTAACGTTTTCGCCAGCTCATACCAGATCTCCGTTAGCACCTCTTCATCGCGCTCCTTCTTCCGCCGAAGCGCCATCCTGAACACTTCGATCGCTGGACCCAGATGCCCCAGTTCCCGGAACGCGATGCCCTGGTACAGTAGCGCTACCGTTCCCGCATTGTCATTATTCTCAATCCGCTGCAGTTCCTTGATGCATTTTTCATACTCTTTGCCTTGAAAATAAAGTTCCCCCAAGGAAAGTCGCACGACCCGTTCACTGTGAAATGCCGATTTTTCCAGCAGATCAATCGCTGCTTCCGGTTGCCCATGTTCCTGATACACTTCCGCCGCCAAGAGTTCCAGTCCCAGTCGGTCATTCATAATTCGCACTTTAATCTTTTCCGTGATCGCCAGTTCCGTACCCAGGATGACGTTATACTTGCTGAAACACTTCCCGTATTCTGCCCAGTGGTGCAACGCCATTTTGATCGCCCGTAGTTGCACTCCTTCATACCCGACTCGTCCCGTGACATGCCCAGCAGTTATGGCGGGAATTGCGATGGTCATGACGTAATTTTTACTCCATCAAATAAAGAACCCGTATTAAATGCTCTTTTATGACCCCGGATATTTCTTATCACATCATCCGGTTTTCCACGCAATACAGCGAAATTTTCGCCATCCACATTGACATATTCACTCGGAGATAAGCCCCAACTTAATCCTATTTCCTGACCTTTCTTAGTTACAGCTATTAATCCTATTTCTTTAATATTAGCTCCTAGGCCTTGATATAATTCCAGAAGACAAGGCACTTTGGAAATGAGGCATTTTGAATATAATTTACGAAGTGGATCATTTGTATCTACCAATATGCTTATCGCATAAAGATAAATATCACCATAAAAAGGCAAAACATGATCCACGATTAAATCCTCATCTATTTCCTGTCTTAATACTTTATCGTAAATTTCTTTAGGCAGCGGGATAAATCCTATATAGCCCTTGACAACTCCATCGTTTTTTACAATAATATGCGTTTTATCGTTAATAGAAAATAATCTGTCAACAAATTTCGGGTCAACTTGCCACGTACTTGAATAAACCTTTGAATCCAATTCAAGCAGAACTTCTCCCTCTTCCTTTGAAGGGTGTTTGAAAGTTAGCACTTTTATCTCCCTTACGTTAAGAAATTTTGTAGAAACAATAACCCACTTCGCCATTATTAACGTCGTTTTTTATGTATATCAAAAAATCAAAAAAAAAGCAGCCCGCCTTTATCTTACACTGATAAAACGGGCTGCTGCTTTTTATATTCATCACTCTTACCGACTACATACGATTGATGCATCCGAATATTCTTGTCCCCGTCGGACTTTCTTGTCAATCCCTAAAACAACCGCCGTACGATCGTCACTTGTCCCTGCGTTTCATCCCAGATCACTTCGCGCCCTAACGCTTCCACAACCCAGCGAATCGGCAAACAAGTGCGCATCTCTTTGCTCAGTTCCGGCGCTGCATCCATCACAACCAGCGACGTTGCCGTTTTGCCGTCCGCCTGACGCTTGATCACTTCCATCTCCCGACTGCCCAAGACCAGTCGCAGCGTCACATCCCCTTGCCGCAAGGTGATCGACTGATCGCGCGGCTCCCAGCGCACATCCTGCGCCGCCACACCGCACAGTTCCGCCACTGCCCGCAGCGGCAGATAAGCCCGGCCATCTTTAATATACGGTGCCGTTTCCACCGTCAACTTTTGCCCGCGAACCGTATACGTGTTATCACCCATCCGGAACTGGGCTACCTTTTCCCGGTCCGGTGCCACCGGCAACGTCAGTTGGTTCGCTGTGACACGGCTCGTGCCGCCAACTTGCATCGTCACATGGGTTGCACCTTCCAGGAACTGCGCACTGCGTACCCGCAGATTAGCAATATAAAAATCAGTCGCTCGTCCCGATACTTGCCGCACGGGCACACGCAGCGTTCCCGTACCGTCGCCCTCCAATGCACCCAGTTCCAGATTGCCTTCCGTACGCTCCAGCCGAGCTGCACGGGCATCCCAAGTATAACCTGCCGGCAATTGCAGGGTAATGCTGTCACTACCGGTGCGAATTTGACCTGCTTTCAACTCCCGGAAGCGTAGTGTCACCGGCTCATTCACGCCCGACCACGTTGCGGCCACCGCATAATCAGCCAGCACACCGCTCGTCAGCGTTGACTCACCGGGTTGGAAAATCGAGCTCGGTGCCGATTCGATCATCAACCGTACATCCCGTACGCCGCCTTCCGCTTGCACATCGATCAGATCGAGAACAATCCGCCCCTCACCGCTGCCGCCGCTGCCGGTAACGGTCAGTGAAAAAGTTCGGTTACCACCGGCCATATCGCCGCTAGCGGCTACAAACATATTCGTCGATCCGCCGACCGTTGCAGGGATTTGGTAGGCAATGCGCCGCGCCGACACATCGGCATTCAGCCGCAGATGCAGTTGATCCGTCTCACCGAGAGCCAGCGCATTGGCCGGAACCTCTACAATAACGCGACGGTCAAAAAGCTCGTTCGCCCCAACCGGTGCTGCACTGACCACTTGATAGGTCGCCGCCTGACCGACTTCCGGCATCGCCACTACCGTCACCAGCGCCAGCAGCGCCGCGCTCACAACACCATGCCAGTATCGCTTCATGATCACTCTACCTCGCTTCACGTACCCCATCCGATCAAGGGGCGACAATCGTTGCCGTTACCCTTGGCTGGACTTCATTGCGCCGTTCTTCGGCCAGTTCCTGCGCTTTGACGACCAACTGTTCGGCCTGTTGTAACTTTTGTGCTGCCTCACGCAGTAGATCGGCCATCGCCCAATCCTGCCGCCCCTCTTGTAGGTAAACGGCCACATCGTCCGTATCATGATACAAACGATGACAACGGCCACGCAGTTGCTTCAATACCAGTTGTAATTCCGTGAAGAACGTTTCCGGTGTACACATCGTCGTTCCTCCTGTTCTCTTTTTTACCGGCCCGGAACCTTTACACCGCGACCGAAAAGCTTTTGCGATCAACCTATCAAAAAATAAACTCCCTTGCCGCGATCAGCAGCGCTACCGGTCTGCCTCGCCCCTTAACAAATGCGCGGCAGTGATTCGCCCATCAACCGGTTCAAGATCCGGTGCCCGCCTAAGGGCGTCTTGAGATAGACCTGTCCGCTGCCACCGCTAACGTGGCCGATACAAGCCGCCTCCCGACCCAGCGGGTGCGCCTGCAACGCAGCCAGCGCCGCATCCCGCGCTTCCGGCGCGACGATCACCAGCACCTTGCCTTCATTAGCCAGGTACAGCGGATCTAAGCCCAATATGGCCGCCCCGTCAGCAACAGCATCGCGCACCGGCAATGCTTGCTCATCAATGACGATATCTTTCGCTGTCACTTCGGCGATTTCCTTCAACGTCGTCGCTACACCACCACGGGTCGGATCACGCATCCATTTAACCTGACCGAGGCAGTTCTCCTGAAGCGCTGCGATCAGCGATGACAACGGCGCACAGTCACTTTGCACCGGCGTATCAAAAGCGATCCCCGCTCGCTGCGCCATGATCGTCAGCCCGTGATCGCCCAGCGTACCGCTGATCAGGACAGCGTCCCCTTCCCCGATCCGCGAACCGTCCAGCGAAGCCCCTTCGCCGTCCAGATCAGGAAGCACCACCCCGATGCCGGCCGTGTTGATATACAAACCGTCACCGCGTCCGCGCTCAACGACCTTCGTATCACCGGCCACAATGGCTACACCAGCATCCCGAGCCGTCTCCGCCATGGAAGCGACGACGCGCTCCAAGTCAACCAACAGCAGTCCTTCTTCCAAGATAAAACCGGCCGTCAAATACATCGGCTTGGCCCCGCTGACAGCCAGATCATTGACCGTTCCGGCCACAGCCAGCGTGCCGATATCACCGCCTGGGAAAAAAAGCGGCTGCACCACAAAGGAATCCGTCGTAACCGCCAAGCGCCCTGCCGGCGGCGGCAACAAAGCCGCGTCCGTCAGCGCTTGTAAAGCGGGAAAGTTAAAATAGCGTAAAAACAGTTCCTGTACCAATTGGTGCGTCAACTGTCCGCCATCGCCATGGGCCAGGAGCACTTGTTCCTGCTTCATCTCTCGGTACCCCTCCTTTGACTACCGGCTTCAACACCTTGGCCACCTACGTAGCCATCACTTCGCCACAGCAAACCGCGCATAAGCCGCGCAGGTCCCTTCTTGCGACACCATACAAGGCCCTACCGGCGTCGCCGGACTGCATCCTTGGCCAAAAAGCCTGCAATCCAAGGGCGTACAAACACCGCGCAGCACATCGCCGCAGCGGCAACCGGCGATTGGCTTCGGTGGCTCCAAATCGCGCCAGCAATCGGCAAACTGTACCACTGCATCCCATTGGCGATAGCGCTCGGCCAGCGCCAGGCCGCTTCCCGGCAACAGCCCCAGCCCGCGCCAGTGCGCATCAACAGGAACAAAGCTTTCCGCCAGCGCCTGCTGCGCCGCCCCATTGCCACGCTCACGGACCACCCGCTCATAGGCATTCAAAATCTGCGGCTCTTCATCCCAATGTAGCGCCATCAAGCCCAGCGCCGCCAGCAATTCCACCGGTTCAAACCCAGCCACCACACCAGGCAATTGATGTTCCTCCGCCACAAAATCCCAGGCTTGCCGGCCCACAATCAAGCTGACATGGCCCGGCAAGATCACACCGTCGATCCCGATTTCCCGATCACCCAGGACCGCCCGCAATCCCGGCGGCGTCATCTTATGCAAGGAGTAGACAAAAAAATTCTCAACGCCTTGCCGCGCCGCTGCCTGTACCGTCACCGCCGTCGCCGGTGCCGTCGTTTCAAAGCCGGCCGCCAAAAAAACCACTTGCCGCTCTCGGTGAGCGATGGCCAGTTGCAGCGCGTCCAAGGGCGACGCTACCACCTGCACATCGGCCCCTTGCGCCCGCGCTTCCTGCAAACTGCCTCGACTGCCCGGCACGCGCAAAAGATCGCCAAAGGTGGCTACTGTCACGCCCGGCACCGATGCCAGGGCGATGGCCCGATCAAGGTCGCGCGCATCAGTCACACAAACGGGGCAACCGGGTCCGCTCTTCAGTTCCACCTCCGGCAAGAGCAGCGAGCGAATGCCCGTCCGCGCCAGCGCCACCGTATGAGTTCCGCAAAACTCCATCAGTACGATGGGACGACCGCGCCGCGCCGCCAAAGTATGCCAGCGCGCTTGGATCTCGGCCAGCATTTGCCGTCCTCGCACCGGGTCCCGTAAGGGCTTGATTATTTCGTCGAGCAAAGCAGTTCCTCCCATGTGGCCAAGCTGATTTTGGCCGCTTCCTCATCGATGATTTCCACGGCAAAACCGGCATGGACAATTACATAATCACCGACTTTCGCTTCCGGAACCAAGGTCAGCCCAACGGAACGGCGGTTGCCGAAAGATTCCACTTCCGCCAGCCAGCCTCCCTCTTCAATGCGCACAATCTGCGCCGGTGCAGCTAAACACACACGCTATCCCCCCCCCCATTGCCTATCCTTTTCACGCTCTCTGATGCAGCTAACCACCTCTACCAGCCCGCTACCGCTTCCCTACCGGCTCTGCCGATGTTCTGCCGGCTCCCTGCCGCTGCCAAAGAGCAACGACCGCTTGCCCCAGCGCCAAGCCGCCGTCATTGGCCGGCAAAAGCCGAGGTAACAGCACCTGCCAGCCCTGCGCCAAAAGCTGCCGGCGCACCATCACCGTCAAATAAGGATTTTGCCAGACGCCGCCACTTAACACGGCAGTCTGAATCCCCGCCGCCCGTCCGGCCTGCATCACCTGCGTAACGACCATATGGGCGATTGTATTATGAAAACGCTGCGCCATTACCTCTGGCACTTCGCCTCGGTCCCGCTCCTGAAGCATGGCTGACCACAATGGCGCCACTTGCCACTGTCGCTGGGCAAAAGCGACCGGATAAGTGCCCATCGCCGCTGCCCTTGCCCAATCATGACCCTCCAGGCCACCGTTCAACCCCAGCCGCATCGCTACACTTTCGCCCAACTCGACGGCCGCTTGCCCGTCATAGGTATTTTCCAAACAAAGCCCCAGCAGGGCCGCCACAGCGTCAAACAACCGACCGGCACTCGATACAAGCGGTGCATTGAGCCCGGCTTGGATCATCGCTTGCGCTCCCGCCAGGTGCCGCGCAAACTGCGGAAAAAGTTCTTTTGCCACAGCCCAGCCTTGCTCACCCAGCGCCGCACCCAAATGCGCCGCCAGCACCAGCCAGGGCCGCCCTACCGCACTGTCACCACCCGGCAGCGGCACCGGTTCCAGCCAGGCCAATCGCTCAAAACCGCGTACACTGCCGCGCAGCAGTTCAAAGCCCCGGATCACCCCGTCTTCACCGTAGCCGGTGCCGTCAAGAATCGCCCCGATCACTTCACCGGTATAGCCATGCTCAGCCAATACCGCCGCCAAATGGGCATGATGATGCTGCACTTCCACCACGGGCAAATGCAAATCACGCCCTAGCGCCGATACCTGATAGCCGGGATGGCGATCGACAGCCACCGTCACCGGCGTCAGCGCCAGCAATTCCTGCAGCCGCTGATAGGTCGACAAAAAATGTGCCCGGCCCTCCCGCGTCTCGACCGTACCGATATGGGGACTGAGCACCGCTTCCCCACGCCCCAGCAAGGCAAAAGTGTTTTTCCACTCACCACCGACGGCGATGATGGCCGGTTCCTTGACCGCATCCACACCGGGCGGCACCGGCACCGGAATCGCCGCCGGCACATAACCGCGCGCCCGCCGGTAAAAAGTCAACTGCCCGTCGATAACCCGCACCACCGAATCATCAATCGGGTTAACGATCGCCCGGTTATGCTGCAAAAAAAGATCGGCAATATCACCCAGTTCGGCCAGCGCCGCTTCATTGCCGTAACAAAGCGGCAGTCCGGCCCGGTTGCCCGACGTCATTACCAGCAGATCCAGATCAGGAGCCTGCTCCGCTGCTGTTGCAAATAGCACTTCATGGAGCGGCGAATAAGGCAGCATCACGCCCAGCGTCTTTGTCCCCGGCGCCAAGTTCGCCGGTAGATTCGCATCCGGAAGGCGCTCCAAGATCACGATCGGTGCCACCGGACTCAGTAAAAGCACTTCTTCGGCCACACTGAGCTTGCAAACTTTACGTACCGCTTCCAGATCGCGGGCCATCACCGCCAGAGCCTTGGCCGGTCGGTGCTTACGCTGCCGCAAACGGGCAATCGCTTCGCTGCTTCGCCCATCGCAGGCCAGGTGAAACCCACCGACGCCCTTGATCGCCGCAATCGCCCCGGCTTGTAAGCGCCTGATTAACAACGGTGCCCAGCTTTCGCTCCTGGCGCTGTCCTGTTGAGCATCGCCGGCCATAACCGGGGCATCGATTAAGGCGGGGCCGTTCGAGACGTCACCGCCGGCAGGGGCGTCATCGCCCATGGATATGCAATCATCGCTGGTCAGGGCGTCACTTTGCAGCAATGTACCGTCACCGCCCAGCAGCATACCGTCCGCACCGGTCAACCAGACCTGCGGACCACAAACCGGACAAGCCAACGGCTGCGCGTGAAACCGTCGATCACCGGGATCATCGTACTCCCGGCGGCAATCCGGACAAAGTGCAAAGGAACGCATCGACGTAAAAGGACGATCATAAGGCACCCGTTCCACAATCGAGTAGCGCGGCCCGCAATTGGTACAGTTCGTCAAAGGGTAGCGATAACGACGCGCCTCCGGATCGTTCATCTCCTGGCGGCAAGCCGGGCACATGGCCATATCGGGCGGAATCGACGCAGCCACATCAGCACTGGGCTTGCTGGTACGAATCTGAAAAGAGCTCCACCCCTGCAAAGGTACATGCTCCGCTTGTACTTCGCTGATCCGGCTTAAAGCCGGCGCTTCATCGACAAGGAGCCGCAAAAAAGCCTCAACCGCCGCCACGTCACCTTCCACGACAGCTTCCACGCCGCGGGCCGTATTGGCTACCCAACCGCCGAGCCGGAGTTCTGCTGCCAACCGATAGACAAAGGGTCGAAAACCAACACCTTGCACAACACCTTTGACCATGACCCGCCGCGCTGTTTTCATAGCGCCCTGCGTCCCCTTTTTGCCTGCACTTGCGCCATCAACCAAGCAACCCAGGCTTCCATCCCTTCACCCGTACGGGCCGAAAGATCGAAACGGCACAATCCCGGGTGCACCTGCGCCAGATCCGCCGCCAACTCGTCCAAGCTAAAATCGGTAAAGGGCAGCAAATCAATCTTATTGAGCACCAGCGCCGTCGCTTCCCGAAACATCAGCGGATATTTGACGACCTTATCCACACCTTCCGTCGTCGACAGGACCACCACCGACGCATCGGCACCCAAGTCAAATTCCGCCGGACAAACCAGATTGCCTACATTCTCGATGATCAACAGATCCAACGTATCCAGATCAAAAGCCGGCAAGACGCCTTGAATCATCGCTCCGTCCAGATGGCACGCCCCATGGGTATTGATCTGCACAGCCCGTACCCCTTGCCGCGCGATCCGATCAGCATCGCGTGTGGTCGCAATATCCCCTTCAATGACCGCCACCTGCAATTGATCGCGCAGGGCAGCCAGTGTTTTTTCCAACAATGTTGTCTTGCCGGCGCCCGGCGAACTCATCAAGTTCAGCAGAAACACACCTTTTTCATCCATCAAACGGCGGATTTCTGCCGCCACCTTTTGATTAGAACCTAACAAATGCTGACCCAGTTGGATTTGCACCGGATTCCCCCCTGTTCAACCGTTGCCATCGGCCGTCTCAAAATAATCAATCCGCAGTTCCCGCCCCTGCACAATCGTCACGGCACCGCTGCCGCAACGAGGGCAAAGAAAAATCCACTCCCCCGCAGCGACGGGAAACCGCTCCTGACAGTCGCGGCAGCTTCCCTCTGTCGGCACTTCTTCAATTTCTAATTCGGCCGCCGGTGCATAAGGCGGAGCCGATCGGCAGACTTCAAAAGCAAAGCGCAGCGCATCGGGCATGGCGTGCGTCAGCGCGCCGACAACCAACTTGACTTTCGTCACCGGCCCCACTTGACGCTGCGCACATTCCCGGCGCAGCACCTCTGTCAGACTTTCCATCAATGCCATTTCATGCATGGTCGATCCCTTTGCGCCGAGGCGGTACCCCCCAGGCTTGCAGTTGCTCAATGACGGCCGTCACCAAACGGGGCATTGTTGCTTCCACCGTACCCGTTAAGGACGTTCCCCACTCCAAGCTCGACGGCTCAATCCCGACCATCACCATCGCCTCCGGCAGCGTGCCGCGCAAACGGGCCAACCCTAAGACTTCCTGAAAGCCCATCTGATGCTGTGACATCTTGACGCCCAAGTACGCCGGAATCGCTTCCCCCTCCAGCCGCACCAGCGTGCCCGGCTCCCGTCCCGAGGCAATCGCATCAATGCACAGCAGCCGCTCGGCTTCTTCCACATGCTCCAGAAGCAAAAGTCCTAAGGTGCCGCCATCGATCACCTCAACCGTATCATCAAAATCATAGTCCTGCCAGAGCCTTTGCACAGCATGAACACCGATGCCTTCATCGGAAAACAATAAATTTCCCAGTCCCAAAACGATCGTTTTTTTCATACCCCATTCCCTTCCTACACATACATACCCATCGATACCCCGGAAAAAAGACAGCGGAGCGGCCA
Organism: Heliophilum fasciatum; assembly: GCF_004341395.1. Taxonomy (GTDB): domain Bacteria; phylum Bacillota; class Desulfitobacteriia; order Heliobacteriales; family Heliobacteriaceae; genus Heliophilum; species Heliophilum fasciatum. Next base: position 31,417 of record NZ_SLXT01000025.1, on the reverse strand, counting down.
GGCAATTACCCGAACCGTCCGCCGCTACTTCTTTGTCCATACTCACCACTGCTACCTGCACCGGTCACCATACTAGTGCCCGCACCGGTCAGTTTCAACCTTTTTTGTCCTGCGCTTCATATTTATAGCCACTGACGATCGAAGACATCGTCCCGTCGCGCACAAAAAGCTCATGGCGAAGGCTCATATACAGATGGATCACCACGAACACCATGAACACCCAGGCCCCCAGCCGGTGCCACATGTGCACATAGAAAGAAGCACCCATGACCTGGATCACCCAGCCAAAAAGATGGCCCGTCATTCCGTCCGGATGTAGTTCACTGTACATGGCAAAGCCCGAAAAAGCCATAAATCCCGATCCCAAGATCACCACGAAAAAATAAGCCAGGTTCGCCAGCGGATTATGCCCCAAATAATGAGGCTCCTGTTTTTTTAAGAACAGGTAGTGCAGCAAGGTATCACGAAAGTCGAGCCAGTACTGCTTCTGCCAAGGCCAGCGGTGCGATCGGGCATACTGATTGCCGGCATAGGCCCAGTAAACCCGATAAATAAAATTGGCCACAAACAGATAGCCCACCAGCATGTGAACTGTGAAAAACTTGCCCATGATAAACGCGGTCGTTGCATCCATGGTGATCACCGACAGGCGTAGTTCGGGCCTGCCGATGTAAATACCGGTCACAAACAAGATCATCACAAACAGCGCATTGAGCCAGTGATACATGCGAACGGGAAACTGCCAGACGTAGACCCGTTTAAACAACTTCATGGCTATTCCTCCTTATCCGAGGACTTTCACCGACGTGATCTCGCGATTCTCACTGTCCGTCAAATGGGCAGCACAAGCCAAGCAAGGGTCAAAAGAATGAATCGTTCGCAACAGTTCCAACGGCTCTTCCGGCTTGGCCAGCGGCGTGCCGATCAGCGACGCTTCATAGGCGCCATGTTGTTGTTTATGATCTTTTGGCGAAGCATTCCAGGTGCTGGGCACCACACACTGATAATTGAAAATGCGGCCGTTTTTGATCTGTACCCAATGCCCCAGGGCACCGCGCGGCGCTTCCGTGAGACCGACACCCTTGGCTTCGGCCGGCCAGGTCTTGGGTTCCCATTTGTCTTGATTAAAGGTGGACTGATCACCGCTTTTGACGTTCGCCACCAGTTCATTGAAGAACTGCCGCAACCACACGGCCGCCAAGCGCGACTCAATGCCGCGGGCTGCCGTCCGGCCCAGCGTTGAGAACAGTGCCTCCGGTCCTACGGCCAGATGCGCCAGCACCTTGTCTACTTCCTCTTTGATCAGGTCGTGCGTCGGTGCATTTTTCTTGGCATAACCGACGAGCATCCGCGCCAGCGGGCCCACTTCCATCGGTTTTTCTTTCCAACGAGGCGATTTCAGCCAAGAGTACTTGCCTTCAAAGTTGCCCGTTGGGTCCAGCGTATCATAGGGCGGTTTCGGGCCGGTATACTTGATCGCCGTTTCCCCGTCCCAGGGATGGAGACCGTTTTTGCTGTTTTCATACCAACTGTGATCGGTAAATTCAGCAATCTGCGCCGGATCGCGCGGGTCCACATCGTAGACTTCATTGAGATTGCGATCGAGGATAACCCCTTGCGGGAAAAGAAAACTGGCAGAATCACGAATATGAGTTGTCGGCAAATCGCCATAACACATGTAGTTGCCTAAGCCCCCACCATAAGCGGCTGTATCTTTGTAAAAGGAAGCGATGGCCAGGAGATCGGGAATGTAGACTTGATTAACAAATTCAGTAGCTTCATCGATCAAGCGCGACACCATATTCAAGCGCTCAATGTTGATGGCATTGTCGCCGTTGATATCGATGGAGCAAGCCATCCCGCCGACCACGTAGTTCGGGTGCGGGTTTTTTCCGCCAAAAATCGTATGGATTTTGACGACATTTTTCTGCCAATCGAGGGCCTCCAGGTAATGGGCCACCGCCATCAAGTTGGCTTCGGCCGGCAGCTTGTACGCCGGGTGACCCCAGTAAGCATTGGCAAAGATGCCGAGTTGTCCGCCGTCGACAAAGGCTTTGAGCTTGTTTTGCACATCCCGGAAGTACCCGGCCGTCGACTTGGGCCACTTGGAGATGCTTTGCGCCAGCGCAGCCGTCGCTACCGGATCGGCCTTCAGCGCATTGGGAATATCGACCCAGTCGGCCGCATGCAGATGATAAAAATGCACCACATGGTCATGGATATAAATCACGCAGTGCATGATGTTACGAATCAGTTCGGCATTACGAGGAATGCGAATATCCAGGGCGTCCTCCACCGCGCGCAGCGACGTCAAGGCATGCACCGTGGTACAAACACCGCAAATCCGTTGAATCAATGCCCAGGCATCACGGGGATCGCGCTCGCGCAGGATCAATTCCAATCCGCGTATCATCGTACCGGCGCTGGCCGCATCGATGATTTTGCCGTCCTCCACTTTTGCCTCTATGCGCAAATGACCTTCGATCCGCGTGATCGGGTCAACGACGATCCGTTCGGCCATGGAATCCTCCTCCATACTATATCTAGTTCCAACACAATGGGTCTGTAGATTTATTTACTGGAGCGGCAAGTTCATTTATCGTTAGGCTCCGATGATTCTCCGACTTTTTTGGTAACTGCTGATATTGTGGCATGAGCTGCTGCACCGGCAACGGCGGCGCCTACGGCCATGACCCCGATCGTATCGACGTTCATGCCGATTTGCATGCCCGGTACGCCCGATAAATGGGTATACATGGATTGACCGCCGTTGTTATCCCAAAATCCTTTTTCCGAACAACCAATGCAGGGATGACCGGAGCGAATCGGATAGGAAACGCCGCCGTTCCATTGCAGATTGGAGCACGCATTATATGTATTTGGTCCTTTACAGCCCATTTTATAGAGGCACCAGCCTTGCCGGGCACCTTCATCGTCAAAATTCTGTACAAACATCCCGGCATCAAAATACGCACGGCGGTTGCACTTGTCATGGATGCGGTGGCCGTAAAAGGCTTTGGGCCGGCCTTCGTTATCAACATCAGGCAAACGATCAAAGGTCAAGATGTGGGTGATCACCCCGGCCATGACTTCCGCAATCGGCGGGCAACCAGGCACATTGATGATCGGTTTATCTTTGATGATGGCTTGCACCGGTACGGACCCTGTCGGGTTCGGTTTGGCGGCTTGGACACAACCGTTCACTGCACAAGAACCCCAGGCAATGATCGCCTTGGCACCTTTCGCTTCTTCTTGGAGCATCTCCAGCGCTGAACGTCCGCCAATGCAACAATAGATACCGTCATCGCCGGTGGGAATTGCGCCTTCTACCGCCAAAATGTAATTCCCCCGGTTTTCTTCCATGCTCTGTTTGGCCGCCGCTTCAGCGTGATGGCCCGCTGCAGCCATCAAGGTCTCATCATAATCCAACGAAATCATGTTCAACACAATATCGCCGGCAATGGGATGGGCCGTACGGATGAACGATTCGGTACAACAGGTGCATTCCTGAAAATGCCGCCAGATCACCGGCAATCGCCGTTTGGTTTCTAAGGCTTCTGCAATCGTTGCTGCGGAACTGCTGCTCAACCCCAGCGATGCGGCCATGACGGTGCAGAACTTGAGAAAGTCCCGCCGGCTTACGCCGCGCCGTTCGAGTACACCATAAAAGGTTTCTTCCCGTGCCACTTCGATTCCCCCTTTTTTCCTTGCCGCTTGGCCTGCTTCTCTGCTTGGTTGCTTCATGCTGCGTAGATAAAGAAGCTGCTTGTACGAGACTGGCCAATGAGCCAAAGAACCTGCGCTATATCGAACTCTACTTGCAGAAAATCGACTTTCTACTCATTTTACCTCCGGGGAATCGCGATGGCAACCACTATGATCTTATTATTACATCGGTTTTCCTCAGCCCCAATCTTTCCCTAGCCAATTAGCCCAACTGTTCCAACCAATCGTCCCAGTGTTCCAAATCCATGCCGATATATCGCTCCCCGAGGGTCTCCTGCGTTTCCCGATCATCCATTAAGCCCAACCCGCCAAAACCAATATGGATGTTCATGGCAGCCAAATCAACGGACCTACTCAGTTCTTCGGCTACTTGCGGCACTGTGGGTGCCAGCGCCCGTTCACCCACACAAACGCCGACAATACGGGGCTGCAGTTCCTGCATCGCCCGTGCCAGTTCCTGCACCGGCAGATTGTTACCCAGGTAAATCGTCCGAAAACCGCGCCGCCGCAAATAGATCGACAAAATCAACAAGCACAATTCATGCTGATCGCCCGGTAAACTGGCCACCAAGGCCAAGGGCCGGTGTTGATTCGTCGGCAGTGCACCCAGCATGGCCGCCAAGCGTGTCCGGAAAAAGTTTGCTGCAAAATGAGCATGGGCTAAGGTCATCGTTGCTTCATCAATTTGCTGCTGTACCTGCGCCATGACCGGAACGATCAGCTCCATCGCCACCCGTTCCACACTGAAAAAACTGAGCGCCTCTTCAATCACCGCGCCGGCGCCTTTTTCATCGTACGCCATAATGGCGCTTTGCATCCGCCCTTGCAGATTACTCATCGTACTCATACCCATGTCCAGAAGCGCTCGCTGCGGCGGTAACACTTCTTGTTGAAGCATTTTCACCGCTTGACTGATCGTCACACCATTTTTCACTTGTTGCGCCAGCCATTGGATCGTCTGTACATCATCTTGGGAGTACACCCGGTATCCCGCCCGGTTCCGTGCCGGTTGAATCACCTGGTAGCGATGCTCCCACACACGCAGTGTACCTGCGGCCACACCGGTCATTTTTTCAACGGCTTTGATATTATAGACGCCTTGATTTTCTGTGCTCATCGTATGTTGACCCTTTCTTCCTCAATCATCCGGCAATCTTCATTATGTCCCTGAACAAGCTTTCACAATCACTGAACAGGGTAAATCTGGTCGTGTTGGTGCAACCTTCGTATTTGCAATAGTTTTCACTTAATATATAATAGGAACAGTGAGATTGGCTTCTTTGCAGAGGAGGTGAACGAGATTTTTGAGGAAGCACAAAAAATAAGTTCCGTCTTTGCCGATAAAACTCGTTTCTTGATTTATCAATTTATTCTCACTCAAAGCGAAGTCACCTATACCGTCAAGACGATCGCTCAGAAATTCCACATTCATCCCAATGTGGCTCGTCTTCATCTCTCGAAGCTGGAAGAGATTGGCCTACTTCGTTCGGATTGGGATCATCAAACGTCACCGGGACGGCCGGGGCGGGTGTATAGTCTTCGTCAAGAAGCGCTTACGCTCAGCTTTCCGCCACGCATGTACCCGTTGCTCAGCGAATTGCTCTTAGAGACACTGCAGCAACTCGGTCCCAATGAACAAGCGGTGCTTTTGCGGATCGGTTTTCTTCACGGCCAACGTCTCGCTCAATCGGCACGCATGACCGTTCCGGCGTTGCCGGCTACACCGTGGGAACTGCCGATCACCGCCTTAGGCTCCTTGCTGACGATCGACGGGATTCCACCGAACCTGATCACGTCGCAAGACAGCAGCGCCACGTTACGCTTGCGCAACTGTCCTTTTCATGAGATGCTTGAACGCTTCGGTGTATCGCTCTGCGCGTTACATCATGCGATTTTAAGCGGCCTCATCACTACGTTGTGGCCTCATATTGAACTGACGTTGGTTCACTGTCTGCCTGACGGTGCCAGTGAATGTACCTTGCGGTTGCAATTGCTCAATACTGATGCGGCATCATAACCGTATGGGAGCACAAGGTTGCCCTTGAATGTACTCATTGTATCCATAGAAAAAGCCGATCCCTTAGGGGACCGGCTTTTCTATAGGTACTGAGGCTCGTTCATGGATACCCGGGTATCATGGTTACCTGGGCAAAAGGGTTTACATACCGGTGACGGCAATTAGTTTCTTGACCGAATCGACCGATTTGGCCAGCAACGCTTTTTCGTCTTGGCTCAACTCGATTTCATAGATTTTTTCCACACCGTTGGCGCCAAGCATGACCGGCACACTGGTGTACAGGCCTTCATAGCCATACTCACCGTTTAAGTACGCCGCAACCGGCAACACTCGTTTTTGGTCTTTCAGGATCGCTTCAACCATTTGCACGACCGAAGCGGCCGGTGCATAGTAGGCCGAACCGGTTTTCAGGTAGCCGACGATTTCCGCACCGCCGTTACGGGCACGGTCGACGAGCGCTTGAATGCGATCTTCCGGCAGCAGTTGACGGATGGGAATCCCGCCGACATAGGTGTAGCTCGGCAGGGGAACCATGTCATCGCCATGGCCACCGAGAACAAAGGAAGTGATGTCTTTAACAGAGCAGCCCAGTTCCATGGAGATAAAGGTTTTGAAGCGCGCGGTGTCAAGAATACCGGACATACCGAAGACACGGTTCGTCGGGAAACCTGATGCTTTTTGCGCCACATAGCACATGGCGTCCAAGGGGTTGGCCACGATCACCATGATACAGTTCGGCGAAGCAGCGGCCGCTTTTTCGGCGCACTCTTTCATGATTTTCGTGTTAATGGCCACCAGATCATCGCGGCTCATGCCAGGTTTGCGGGCAATCCCTGCGGTGATGACAACTACGTCAGAGTTGGCCGTGTCAGCATAGTCGTTCGTGCCGATGATATTGCAGTCAAAGCCGTAGACCGGGGAAGCTTCCCGCAAGTCGAGGCCTTTGCCCTGCGGTACACCTTCGACAACGTCAAGCAGGACGATGTCAGCCAATTCGGAAGCGGCTGCCCAGTGCGCGCACGTCGCCCCTACGTTTCCTGAACCAATGATCGTGATTTTTTTGCGTGCCATGTTGGATGGTTCCCCTTTCGCTTCTTAGATGCTCAAACTGGCAGCGTGCTTGTCCACACGCTGCCAGTGTTATTATACACCGAAGATGACTTTTTCACTACCCTATCGCAGGGTATGATGACCGCCCTTGGCGTATCACCTACATGCGAGCAATGATGGCCGCCGCGAATTCCGACGTTTTGACTTCTTGGGCGCCCTCAATTTGCCGCGCCAGGTCATAGGTAACCACCTTATCTTGGATGGCTTTTTCCAGGCCTTTGATGATCAACTGGGCCGCTTCTTTCCAGCCGAGATGCTCCAGCATCATCACACCGGAGAGGATGACCGAGCCGGGGTTGATCTTATCGAGGTTGGTGTATTTGGGCGCGGTGCCGTGAGTCGCTTCGAACACGGCATATTCATCGGAGACGTTGCCGCCCGGTGCGATGCCGAGGCCGCCCACTTGGGCTGCCAGTGCATCGGAGAGGTAATCGCCGTTGAGATTGGTCGTCGCCAGAACCTCATACTCGTCGGGACGCAGCAGCGCTTGTTGGAACATGCTGTCAGCGATGCGATCTTTGATGACGATTTTGCCTTCGGGCACTTTGCCGTTGTATTCGGACCAGAGCTCATCTTCCGTAACGATTTGATCGCGGAATTCGTCTTTGGCCAATTGATAACCCCAATCGCGGAAAGCGCCTTCGGTGAACTTCATGATGTTGCCTTTGTGCACCAAGGTGACACTCTTGCGGTTGTTGTCGATGGCGTATTGGATGGCTTTGCGCACCAGGCGTTTGCAGCCCGATTCGGTCATCGGCTTTAAGCCGATGGCGGTGCCGTCTTTGAGGATTTTGACCCCAAGTTCGTTACGGAAAAATTCCACCGCTTTGGTGGCCGCTTCGCTGCCTGCTTGCCACTCCAAGCCGGCATAAACGTCTTCGGTGTTTTCCCGAAAGATGACCATATCGACTTTTTGCGGCTCTTTGACCGGGCTAGGCACGCCGTCATAATAGCGCACGGGACGAACGCAAGCATAGAGGTCCATGACTTGACGGAGGGTCACGTTAAGCGAGCGGAAGCCGCCGCCGACGGGCGTCGTCAAGGGGCCTTTGATCCCCACACGAAACTCTTTAAATGCTTCCACCGTTTCATCAGGCAGCCATGTATCATAAAGGTTTTTGGATTTCTCACCGGCATATACTTCCATCCAGGCAATGCTACGTTTGCCTTGATAGGCTTTTTCCACAGCGGCGTCAAATACACGAACCGATGCACGCCAAATATCGGGACCGGTGCCGTCACCTTCGATGAAAGGGATGATCGGACAGTCGGGAACTTGCATGCGTCCCTCTGAAAAGGTAATCTTTTCTCCTTGTTCAGGAACTTGTGCATAACGGTACTGAGCCATGGGTATTTCGTCCTCCTCTGTGTTGGTTGGATCGCCCTCTGCGATCCCTTCCTCGCCAATGTTACGGGAGTTGGTGTTTGTTCATCGATTGCGTAGTCACTTTGCAATGCAATCTCTGCCATTTAGCCCGCTCGTCCATAATAGTAGCCCGATTTATCAGAAAAGTCAAAGATCTCTTTCATAATATACTGTGTACTTTTTCGCACATTTACTCATGTCGCCAAAAAAAAAAGGGAACCACCACTGTGGCTCCCTCCCACCGCCCAAGGCGGCATCGATCATACTAACTGTGCCCTAGCGTTCGCAAGCAAAACCGGCGGCGAAGGCTTTGCGGTTGACTTCCAAGAAACGCACCGGCACGTTGGCTTCCAGCGCTTCTTGCCAGGATTCCGCCGGTACATCGGGCATGACCGAGGCCAGCACACCCATCAAGACCACATTGGTGGCTTTGCTGTTGCCGGCTTCCGTCGCCAAGGACAAGGCCGGTACAACAATCGCCGTAGCGACCTTGGCGCGGATATCGTCGAGGATCGTCTCGGGGTAGGTCGCCGCGCCGGCGACGACGGGCAGCGGGGCGATCTTCTGATCGTTGATGATCACCGTGCCATCAGGCCGCAAGGTGTGAATCCAGCGATAGGCTTCCAACTGTTCAAAAGCGACGAGCACATCGGCTTCCCCCGGTTCAATAATCGGCGAATAGACTTTGGTGCCGATGCGCACTTGGGTCACGACGGAACCGCCCCGTTGGGCCATGCCGTGGATCTCGGACATCTTAACATCCCAGCCCTGGCCTAAGGCCACGTGGGCCAGGATCTTGGACGCGAGGATCGTTCCCTGCCCGCCAACGCCGACAAGGAGAATGTTTTTCGTTTCGCTCATGATTATTCCCCTCCCGGACGGAAACAGTCAAACATACAAACACGGGCACAAACACCGCAGCCGGTGCACAGGGTGGCATCCACAACGGCTTTACGGGTTGCCGGGTCCATCGACAGCGCCGGACAACCGACGCCGATACAAGCGCGGCAGCCTTTGCAGTTTTCTACGATTAAGGGCCGATCGTTTTTGACGCGCAAGGCGCAGGGACGACGAGCGATGATCACTGACGGTTCCCGTACGGCCATTTCTTCTTTGAGCACGGCTTTGACTTGCTTGATATCCAAAGGATCGACTTCGACGACCCGCTTGACGCCCAGGGCTCGGACAAGCGCTTCGTAGTCGACCATCGGCGCCGGATCACCCATCAAGGTCTGACCAGTACCGGGATGATGCTGGTGGCCGGTCATGGCGGTGATCGAGTTATCTAAGATCATCACGGTGGAAGTACCGCCGTTGTAGACGATATCCATCAAGCCGGTGACGCCGGAATGAAGGAACGTCGAATCGCCGATGACGGCGACAATGCGGTTGGCCATCTCGGGATGGGCTTTTTCCATGCCTAAGGCGCCGGAGATCGACGCGCCCATGCAGATGCAGGTATCGATGCCGTCAAGGGGGGCCATGGTGCCCAAGGTGTAACAGCCGATATCGCCGGAGACAACGGCTTTCAACTGTTTGAGCACATAAAATACGCCGCGGTGCGGGCAGCCGGGGCAGAGAACGGGCGGACGCATGGGCGCGGTAAAAGGCGCCGGTACGTTCGTTTCCGGTATGGCGATGGCCACGCCACGGCTGGCTAAGGCCGCTTGCACACCGGCTTGGACGCTCTGCACGGAAAGTTCGCCAAAGGGCGGGAAAAAGGGTTTGCCCAGCACGGGCAGGCCCATAGCGCGCAGTTGATTTTCCAGATAGGGCTCCAACTCTTCCACGACGATGACGTGGTTAAAGCCTTGGGCCCAATCGGTGATCAGCTGCTTAGGGATGGGATGGGTTAAGCCGACGCGCAACACAGGTGCTTGCGGAAAGGCTTCTTTCACATAGCTGTAGGCAATGCCGGACGTAAGGATACCGACGCCGTTTGGTTCGCTGCCGGCTTCGATGCGGTTGACCGGGCAGGTCTCCGAAAAGGCGCCCAGCTTTTGATCACGCTCTTCAATGAACAAACGGCGGGCACGACCGTAAGCAGGGATCATGACATATTTTTTGGCGTCTTTGCTGTAGGGCTTGGCGGTACGCTCGACTGGCTCGTTCAGTGTAACCAGGCTGCGGGAATGAGCGATCCGTGTGGTGATACGCAGGATCACCGGCGTATCGAAGGTTTCTGACATCTCCAGTGCCAGGCCAACCATTTCTTTGGCTTCCTGCGAGTCCGAAGGCTCCAGCACGGGGATTTTGGCAAAGGGACCATAGAAACGGTTGTCTTGCTCATTTTGCGAGGAGTGCATGCCGGGATCATCAGCCGAAACCAGCACCAAACCGCCGCGCACACCGGTATAGGCTACCGTGAGCAGCGGGTCGGCCGCTACGTTAACACCGACGTGTTTCATCGTGACGATCGTCCGTGCGCCGGCGATGGCCGCACCGATGCCCACTTCCAAAGCGACCTTTTCATTAGGCGACCACTGGCAGGGAATCTCTTTGTAGGTGGCGATATTTTCGAGGATCTCCGTGCTGGGCGTTCCGGGATAGGCTGCGGCCACGCCAACGCCGTATTCATAGGCACCGCGGGCAATCGCTTCGTTCCCTGTCATTAATACTTTCACGTTGTTCTTTCCCACCTTTGTTCTGCTTACAGTTGCGGACGTCGATCAAGAACACGCTTGGATTTACCGGCAGTGCGCTCTAACGAACGCGGTTCCACCAGGCGTACTTTGGCACTGACCGAAAGTACGCTCTTTAAGCGGTTCTGGATGGCATTTTGCAGTTGCTCTAACTCCGCATATTTATCATGAAAACGTTCTTCTGTCAGTTCGACCTGAACTTCCAGCGTATCCAGATGGCCTTTACGGTCCACGACAAGCAGGTAATGGGGCGCTACGCCGGCCGTTTCCATCAAGACCGATTCGATTTGTGATGGGAAGACGTTGACGCCGCGGATGATCAGCATATCATCGGTGCGTCCGGTGACTTTACGCATCCGGGCCGTCGTACGTCCGCAAGCGCAGGGACGGAAATCAAGCTGGCTGATATCTTTGGTGCGGTAGCGCAGGATCGGCATGGCTTCACGGTTGATGCTGGTAATGACCAGTTCGCCTTCTTGATCGTCCGGAAGGGGCTCCCCCGTTTCCGGATCGATCACTTCCACCAGGTAGTGATCTTCCTGGATATGCTGACCGCAGGTAAAGGTACATTCGCCGGCCACACCAGGGCCGCCTAGTTCGGTCAATCCGTAGTTATCGTAGGCGCGAATACCCCAGTCGGCTTCGATCTGGCGGCGCATGCCTTCGGACCAGGGTTCGGAGCCAAATAAACCGATGCGCAGCGGCAAAGTCGCCGGGTCGATGCCCATGGCTTTGGCTTCTTCGGCCAGATGCAAGGCATAACTGGGGGTGCAGATCAACACCGTCGTGCCAAAGTCCTGCATCAGCATGATCTGGCGCTGCGTGTTGCCGCCGGAAGCCGGTACGATGGCGCAGCCGAGTTTCTCTAACCCTTGATGCAAACCAAAACCACCGGTAAATAAGCCATAGTTAAAGGCGATCTGTGCCGTATCGCCAGGCTCCACACCGGCCAGTGCCACTACACGGGCGACCAAATTCGACCAGGTGTTCAGATCATTGCGTGTATATCCCCCGACAACCGGTTTGCCCGTTGTCCCGGAGGAGCAATGAAAGCGCACAATCTCCTTGCGATCGACGGCCATCAGTCCAAAGGGATAATTGTCCCGGAGGTCATTCTTGGTGGTCATCGGAAACTTGCGAATATCAGCTAACGTTTGTAAGTCTTCCGGTTTGACGCCAAGCTCGTCCATCCGGCGTCGATAGTACGGAACATGCTCATATACGCGTTGCAGCGTCTTGCGCAGCCGCTCGTACTGCAACGCCCGCAATGCGCCCCGTTCCATACATTCTGCTTCTGGTTGCCAAATCACAGGTGCAACCCCTTTCCTACCTCTCTGCATATAAAAAAAAACAACCGAGAACAACACCGGACTCCGGTTGTCGCTGGCGGTGCCGGCTGTTTCGCTGTATCGTCATTCTACATGGTCGTGTGGGCGGCTTCCTGTTGCCGGTTACTTTGGCATGGTTGGCTCACCGTACTACCATTCTTCTACGGCCCCACATAGCAAAAGCGCACCCAGCCTTCGCTGGGTGCGCCCAGGCCATATCCGAGATTAGCCTGCAATGATTGCATTGTTCGGGCAAACGTCTTGGCAAACGCCGCAGTCAACACAGTCATCAGAGATCGAGAAGATCGGGTTGCCTTCGGAGATCGCGCTGACGCAGCAATGCTCGACGCAAGCGCCGCAAGCAGTGCAGTCATTCGTGATTTTGTAGGTCATTCTTTGGTTCACCCCCTTTTATCAATAAGGGCTATGCCCTCAAGATTGCATCGTTGCCGCACGTGTCAACCTATTCGCCGACAATCGCTCCGGCTGGGCAGCTATCTACACAGGTACCGCAGTCGATGCAAGCATCGTTGATCGAGTACGGATTGCCTTTGACGATGGCATCGACGGGACATGCATCTTTGCAAGCGCCGCAGGATACGCAAGCGTCTGTAACTTTGTGTGCCATGTTTCGTTCTTCCTTTCCTTACTTGATGAGGACAAACTCAACATGTTTAAAATATCATGTAAAGGCGCCGGCATCAATAAGAAATTTTCACTATTTTTTTAGCTTTTACGATCTAGCAAAGACGAGCCCGTGCTGCTTCGATGGCTCGGCGCACCGCTTGGGGTGCCGGGCCGCCCGGTACGTGGCGATCGGCAACACATTTCTCAATCTTGATCGCCTCATAGATGTCCGGTTCAAACGCCGGTGAGCAAGCCTGGTATTCTTCCCAGGTTAACTCGTCCAGCGAAACACCTTTTTGCACACACATGAGCACCATTTTGCCGACAACTTCATGGGCTTCCCGGAAGGAAACACCTTTTTTGGCCAGGTAATCGGCTACGTCCGTGGCGTTGGTGAAGCCGCCGCTGGCACCGGCGCGCATCTTGTCTTTGCGTACGCCCATGGTGCGAATCATCGGTGTAAAGACGGTCAGGCAGCCTTTGACGGTGTCCACCGCGTCAAACAGCGTTTCCTTGTCCTCTTGCATATCTTTGTTGTATGCCAAGGGCAGCGCTTTCATGACAGTGAGCAGGGCCATCAGATCGCCATAGACACGGCCCGTTTTGCCGCGGATTAACTCGGCCAGGTCCGGATTTTTCTTTTGGGGCATCATGGAACTGCCGGTGGCGTAGGCGTCATCGAGATCGATAAACGCAAATTCCTGGCTGCTCCACAAGATGATTTCTTCGCAAAAGCGCGATAAGTGCATCATCGTCAGCGAAGCGGCCGCTGTATATTCGATGGCAAAGTCGCGATCGGCCACGGCATCGAGGCTGTTTTCGGTAATGCTGTCAAAGTTCAATTCGTCGGCAACGGCTTGGCGATCGAGATGGAACGTTGTTCCGGCCAGGGCACCGGAGCCGAGGGGGCAACGGTTGAGGCGACGGGCCACATCGGCAAAGCGGTCCCGATCGCGTTCAAACATCTGCACATAGGCCAGGAGATGATGGGCCAAGGTGATCGGTTGGGCTTTTTGCAGGTGCGTGTACCCCGGCATGATCGTTTCCAGGTTTTCTTCAGCCACGTCGAGGAGCGTCTTGATCAATTCGGCCAGCAGTTGCCGAGTTTCGGTGCACTCATCGCGCAGGTAGAGGCGAATGTCGAGGGCTACCTGGTCATTACGGCTACGGGCCGTGTGCAGCTTTTTCCCGGTTTCCCCGATACGTTCCGTCAGCAGTTTTTCAATGTTCATGTGGATATCTTCGGCGGATACATCAAACTCCACCTTGCCCGCTTCGATGTCGGCTAAGATGTCCTGCAGACCTGCAATGATCATCTGGGCATCGGCAGCGGGGATAATCTCTTGATTGCCGAGCATGCGGGCATGGGCGATAGACCCCCGGATGTCTTGGCGGTAGAGGCGTTGATCAAAGTGAATGGACGAATGAAAATCTTCCACCACTTTGTCCATGCCTTTTTGAAAACGTCCGCCCCATAATTTTTTTGTCAATGTATTCGACCCTTCCTCTGTAAAATAAATTAATGATTATTCTAATAACAATTGTGTTACTTCGGGAACTTTTGCGCTGGCTTCGTTGTCTAAGAAATATCCGGTGAGATGGCGCCGCCAAGGTCTCATCGAGAAATCAGTGAAACGTGGGGTGAAGACCGATGAAATCGCTCTGTCATCGCTGGGGAATGTCTTTGCAAGAGTGGGATCTCCTGACCTTACTGATCGGCGTATCGATTGCAGCAGGTTTAGCGGCTCTGACCCATGGATAAACGCTGAATCTCGTTGCTGCTCCAACAGGCCTCTCTCCATGGCCCACCTTTTTTCGCCTGGCCCACTCCTGCCCTTGATTTTTTTAGCCAGTTCGCTACAATCAAGTAGGAGGTGGGCGTTTTGTTTGCTGTTACAGAAAAAGCCCGTGAAGCGCTGGTCAAGTTACTGGCGGCAACGGAAGAACGTTATGTGCGCATCTTGTCGACGGGGCGGCGTCCGGAAGCCATCTATGATCTGACGCTGGAGAAAGAACCTCGTAAAGGCGACATTGCCTTTGAATCGAGCGGGATCAACTTTGTCGCCGATGATCTGACAAAAGATCTGGTTGATGGCTTACTCATCGATTTTGAAGATGACGGGCTCGAATCGGGTATTGTGGTACGCGATATTCCGGCGATGCTGGCCAGTGGCGGCTGTGGCTGCGGCGATTAGTCGGTGACGCCTGATCCCCTGGTATGATCGTTGTTGTTATCCAAAGAAGGTGATTCCTGAACGAGGGATCACCTTCTTTTATTATGCATAGTTTTCGGCTCTTTTTGTTACACTAAGGGTGAACCCGATGCCGAAGTAAAAAAAGGAGGTCCTACGATGCCTGACGTCAATTGTACCGTCAACAACTGTCATTATTGGGATTCCGGCAACCTTTGCACGGCCAAGCAAATTGTTGTTCAAAACGATCAAAACGGTGGTTTCTCGCCGAATGCCCAGTTGTCACAGTTAACCGCCACCCCCGCTCAGAAGAACGACGAAACTTGCTGTCAAACGTTTAAGAACAAATCCTTTCAATAGCGCAACCGCAGGAAGGCTCGCTGGATCAACCAGCGAGCTTATTCATTTATATCCTTGTTTTCCCGGTTATAGTTGATAATAAACCAGTTGATCGCATCGACAAACTGTTTTGCCGCTTCCGGATCTTTTTGTACCATGTTATGAAAGCGCTTGGACTTGGCCGAACCCACTTCATCTAAGATGGCTTCGCCTTTGGCGGTGAGCGAAATGACCCACTCCCGCTGATCAACGGGACTTTGGGTTCGGGAGATCAAATCCTGCGCCTCCAGATCTTTTAAGGCGGTCGACAGCGCTCCCTGCGTCAGATGGAACTGTTTGCGCATGTCTTTTTGCAACGCAAGGCCACAATAGGAAATGTAGTGGATAATCGCAAACTGGGTATAGGTCAGATCGGTCCGTTGGCTCATCTCGGCCATAATACGCATCCCAATGGAAAAAAAACCTTGTGCTGCTCGCGTTAATTCTCGTTCATTTACTTCAAAAGAACCCATGGCACTCCCTCTTTCTGTTTATCTGTAGAGGCTTTTGTGCTCACCTGTGTTTATTTATCGATTGTACCACATAAATAATTAATAGAACAATCAGCATTTCCCATTGTTTCGGAATCAATCGGCGATCAAGCGTTGGAATGCCGGGGTGCCTTGGACGTGGGCAAAATCTTCTTGTGCTTTTTCCCGAGCCGTCACTTTGCAATAGGGCAAAATCTCAATCGCTTTGCCCAAGTAGCGCAATGCCTCGGCTTCTTTTCCCCAACTGTCATAGATCGAAGCGAGCCCGAAATAGGTCCAGGGATGGTGCGGATCGTGCCGCAACGCTTCTTGGAAGCTCGCTTCCGCTGCAGGATATTGGCGATGGAGCTTCAAGGCCAAGCCTTTGTTATAGTGGCCAAAGGCATCGTCCGGTGCCAGGCTGATCGCCTTATCTAATAGTTGCACGCCCGTAGATAGATCGCCGCGAAAAGCCAGGGCGATGCCTTTGCCGGCGTAGGCCTTGGCACAGGCCGGATCAAGCGCGATGGCCTGATCATAGCGCTCGATGGCTCGGGCAAGGTGATTGGTCCCGCCTTCCACATCAAAGATATGATAGCCTTCTTCAAATCGTTTCTGCGCTTGCGCGCGCTTTGCTTCGTCGGCGACAGGCGTGTCGGTTGTCGTAGCGGCCGTGGTGGCTACCGCAGTGGCAGGTGCTGTGGTGACTGTTGGGGTGGTTACCACCGCGGTGCCGGCTGTGGCGGTGGTCGCAGTAGCGATTCCCGTTGTCGGCTCCGGGGAAGGTGCTGTTGTTGTCGCGGAAGCGCAGGCGCTTAGGGTCCATGCAAGCAACATCAACGCGGTGCTTGCCCCCCAAAAACGCACAAACCCATTGAAATTAACCATGAACCCACCTCCCCCTTCCTGCTTATCCCGTTGTTATTACCGCAATTCCGGCGGTAAGTTCGCTAATACGGCCGATACCGTTGCGGTTTGCCCTTTTCGGAAAAGGGTCACGCTCACCGGATCACCCACTTGCCGCTTGGCCAACTCCTCGGTCAGTGTTGCTATCGACGTGATGGTCTTTTCATTGATGCCGGTGATGATATCACCACGGCGCACGCCGGCTTGGGCCGCCGGGCTGTCTGGTGTCACGCGGCGCACCAGTACGCCTTGCGGTAAGCCATAATATTCGGAAACCAGCGCGCTGACGGTGAAGCCTTCAATGCCGAGCCAGGGGCGCTGTACGCTTCCTTGTTCGATGAGCTGCTGGATGATCGGCCGGGCCGTATCGATGGGAATGGCAAAGCCCATGCCTTCCACACCGGGCAGGGAAACTTTGGCGCTGTTGATGCCGATCAGTTCCCCCCGTACATTGAACAAACCGCCGCCGGAGTTGCCGGGGTTAATCGGCGCATCGATCTGGATCACTTTCAGTCGAACCTCATCGATCTCGAGCAAGCGATCGACGGCACTGACGATGCCATGGGTTACCGTCCGCGCAAATTCGTCACCCAGGGGGTTGCCGATGGCCACGACCAACTCGCCCACTTCCATCGTGCCCGAATTGCCCAGCGTCGCTGCGGTCAAGCCGCTAGCCGGAATCTGAACAACAGCCAGGTCCGATCGTGCGTCACTTCCCAGCAAACGGCCGGCTACGGTCCGTCCGTCAGACAAGCTCACTTGCAACGTTTTGGCACCCTCTACGACGTGGTAATTGGTAACCACATAACCTTGGGCCGCATCAATGATCACGCCGGAGCCGGTCCCTTGTTCCTCATCCTGATCATAAAGGCCGGCACTCATGTTGGAAATCCCGACAATGGCCGGTCCGTTTTTACGGGCAATCGCCGGTACCGGCCAGAAGAAGTTCGGCGATGATTCGGCAAAAGCATGTGAAATTGCGACCCCTTGCGCCGTAAGCCAAGGCGGTGTAAAGCAACCCAGTAAAAGAACCGTCACCAAAGAACAGGCCGTGGTACAGAGTGATCGGGAAATACTCATGGTTGTTCCTCCTCGTTTCATGGCAGGTGATCTCTATTCTTTTTTCAAAAAGCGTATATGTAACGCCGTTGCTGACATGCTAAAAGCGAGGTGATCCTTATGGAAAAAAACGTTCATACCATGCCGGTGCTTCCGTCATCATCGGGTATGGGCAAAGCCCGCCCCCTGCAAGAAGTCGGCGTTAATCACACCGACGATCATCATGCCGGTGATTTACGTGAAGCGATCAGCGTCAACATGCGTCAGACCATGGCTAACGTAGCCGACGATCAAGATGACGACGCACTGGCCGGTCACCACCGGGATGATCGCACCTATTGAAGGGACGATCGTACAAAAGAGGCCAACCGTTAGGCGCATGTTGCGTCGATGGTTGGCCTCTTTTGCCTTATCCCATCTGACGAACTAGCGCAGGCCGGACTTTTCTTCCATCAAGGCGCGCACTTTTAAGGGTAAGCCAAAAAGGTTGATAAAGCCTTCGGCATCTTTTTGGTTATATACTTCGTCGCGTCCAAAGGTCGAGAAGGCTTCGTTATAGAGGGAGTAGGGCGATTGGGCGCCGGCCGGGGTGCAACTGCCTTTAAAGAGCTTCATGCGCACCTTGCCGGTGACAGTTTTCTGGGTAACATCGACAAAAGCGTCCAAGGCTTCCCGCAGCGGATGATACCAAACACCGTCATAGACAAGTTCGGCATAACGCAGCGCGATCTGCTCTTTGTAGTGCATCGTCGCCCGGTCCAGGCAGAGATATTCCAGTTCACGGTGCGCCGCATAGAGGACGGTGCCGCCCGGCGTTTCATAGACACCGCGCGATTTCATGCCCACCAGCCGGTTTTCACAGATATCGGTGATGCCGACACCATGAGCAGCGGCCAGTTGATTGAGCGTTTCCATCAACGCAACGGGGCCAAGCTGTTGGCCGTTGACGGCGACGGGAATCCCCTGGACAAAGTCGATTTCCACATAGGCCGGTGTGTCTGGGGCTTTTTCCGGCGGTGTGCAGATCATGTACAGATCGTTTTTCGGTTCGTTCCAGGGATCTTCCAGATCGACGCCTTCATGGCTGAGATGCCAGAGGTTGCGGTCCATCGAGTAGGCGCGATCTTTTTTAACGGGAATGGGGATATTGCGGGCATTGGCGTAGTCGATGGCATCTTCGCGGGAACGAATGTCCCACTCGCGCCAGGGCGCGATGATCTTCATTTCCGGGGCCAGTGCTTTCACGGTCAGCTCAAAGCGCACTTGGTCGTTGCCTTTGCCGGTCGCACCATGAGCGATGGCTTCAGCGCCTTCGGCGCGGGCGATCTCGACCAGCCGTTTGGCGATCAACGGGCGGGCAAAGGAAGTGCCCAGCAGGTATTTGCCTTCGTACACCGCACCGGCTTTGAGCGTGGGCCAGATAAATTCGGTGACGAATTCTTCTTGTACATTTTCAATATAGATCTTGCTGGCACCGGTTTTGATCGCTTTTTCATTGAGGGGGGCCAGTTCTTCCCCTTGACCGAGGTCAGCGGCCATGGCAATGACTTCATAGCCATAGTTTTCTTTCAGCCAGGGGATGATGATCGACGTGTCCAGACCGCCCGAATAGGCCAGTACGACTTTTTTGCTCATGATTGTTCTCCTCTCTTCTATCAGGGAAACCCTACATCATCAGGGCCATAATCGCTTTTTGGGCATGCAACCGGTTTTCGGCTTCGTCAAAGACAACCGATTGGGGACTTTCCAGCACTTCGTCGGTGATTTCTTCGCCGCGATGGGCCGGCAGGCAGTGTAAGACGATCGCCTGGGGATCGGCCACGTCCATAATCTGGCGATTAATCTGAAAGCCTTGAAAGGCTTGGGCCCGCGCTTCTGCTTCCCCTTCTTGGCCCATTGACGCCCAGACATCGGTGTACAGGACGTGAGCACCGCGCGCAGCTTCTAAGGGATCGCTGCACAAGGTGATCGAACCGCCCTCGGCCAAGGCATCGGCTGTGGCCAAGCGCACGATTTCCGGATCAGGGCGATAGTTTTCCGGTGTACAGATGACCACATGCATACCGGCTTTGGCACCACCAAACATCAACTCATGGGCCATGTTGTTGCCATCGCCGATGTACGTCAGCTTACGGCCGTCCGTACGGCCCTGATGCTCGATGATCGTCAGGAGGTCCGCCAGGACTTGGCAGGGATGGAGCAAGTCCGTCAGCCCGTTGATCACGGGTACATCGGCATACTTAGCCAGTTCCACCACATCTTGATGATCGAAAGTGCGGATCATAATACCGTCGACAAAACGCGAAAGTACACGGGCCGTGTCGCGAATCGGTTCACCTCGGCCGATCTGGATATCATTCGAACTGAGAAAAAGCGCTTGACCGCCTAACTGGTACATACCTACTTCAAAGGAAACACGGGTACGGGTCGATGATTTGGTGAAGATCATCGCCAAGGTTTTTCCTTCGAGGACGTGATGGGAGCGACCGGCTTTCTGCATCGCTTTGAGGTTTTGCGCTACTTCCAGCATGTAAAAAATTTCGGCGCGGCTAAAGTCATGGAGCGATAAAAAATCGCGTCCCCGTAGGCGCTCATCGAGATGTACTGCGTTGATTGCTGTCATCCATGATCCCCCCCTTTTTTATGATCTATAGAACCTGGGATTAGGGTTGACTGGTTGCCGCTGCCACATGCAGGTGCCAGTCATCGGCGTTGCTCTCCTGGAACGTGCCGATGGACTGGTACTGCGGTGTGCGCCCTTCATTGCGCATGCGGATCGCTTCCACCAGCGCCCAAGCCGTATCGAGCGACGTCAAACAAGGCACGCGATACTCCGAAGCGGCACGGCGGATACGGAAACCGGGGCGCCCGGCAATTTTACCACGTGTTGGTGTATTGATCACCAGTTGGATGGCGCCGTCTTTGATCTGATCAAGCACAGTTTGCACGGAATAGGACGCCACATCGACGGCCGTAACGGCTACCCCTTCGGCCTGCAACGCTTTGGCCGTGCCGGTGGTGGCCAAGATACGAAAACCCAGATCGGCATATTCACGGACCAGCGCTACCACTTCATCTTTATCGCGCTCCGCGACAGTGATGAACAGTGTGCCGCCGGTGGGAATTTTCATCCCGGCAGCGACCATCGTTTTGTATAACGCCGACGACAGGTTATAGTCAATGCCCATCACTTCGCCGGTCGACTTCATCTCCGGCCCCAGTGAGATGTCCACATCGGTCAGTTTCTCAAAGGAGAAGACCGGTGCTTTGACGATGGTATAGGCCGGTGTGGGCCAAAGGCCGCCGGCATAACCTTGCGCTGCCAAACTGCGGCCCAGCATGGCTTGTACGGCCACGTTGACCATCGGTACGCCCGTCACTTTGGAAAGGATCGGCACCGTGCGGGAGGCCCGCGGGTTCACTTCAATCACATAAACGTTGCCTTTTTCTACAACGTACTGAATGTTGAGTAAGCCCACCACGCCGAGCGCCTTGGCGATGCGCAGCGTATAGTCGATGATCTTGTCTTGCTCATCGGCCGTCAAGGTACGGGGCGGGTAGACGGCCATGGAGTCGCCCGAGTGAACCCCGGCGCGCTCAATGTGCTCCATGATCCCCGGGATCAACGTGTCCTGACCGTCGCAGATGGCGTCGACTTCCACTTCTTTGCCGCGGATGTACTTATCAACGAGAATCGGATGCTTGGGGCTGATCCGCACAGCTGTGCGCATATAGCTTTCCAAATCGGCCAGGTTTTCTACCACTTCCATGGCTCGTCCACCGATGACATAGCTGGGACGAACCAGCACGGGAAAGCCCAGCTCCACAGCAATCTGCTTGGCTTCGTCGACCGTCGTGGCTGTGCGGCCTTCCGATTGGGGAATTCCCAGCTTGGCCAGCAGCGCTTCAAAACGCTTGCGGTCTTCCGCCTGATCGATGCCGTCGACAGAGGTGCCCAAGATCGGCACACCGTGCTCATGGAGCCCAGCGGCTAAGTTAATGGCTGTCTGACCGCCAAACTGCACGACCACACCTTCGGGCTTTTCCTTGTCGATAATATTCAATACATCTTCCAGTGCCAGCGGTTCAAAAAACAGCTTGTCAGCCGTATCAAAATCGGTCGATACCGTCTCGGGGTTGTTATTGATGATGATCGATTCGATCCCGGCCGCTTGCAATGCCCAAGCGGCATGGACGGAACAGTAGTCAAATTCAATGCCCTGACCGATACGAATCGGCCCGGAGCCAAGGACGATGACTTTGCGGCCGTTGGTCTCACGCACTTCATCTTCTGCTTCATAGGTGGAGTAGTAGTACGGCGTCAGCGCTTCAAACTCGGCGGCGCAGGTATCGACCATCTTATAGACCGGCAAGATTCCCGCCGCTTTGCGGGCATCGCGGATCACTTGCGTCTGCACACAAGCAATCTTGGCGATCTGATAATCGGAAAAGCCAAACACTTTCGCTTCCCTGAGCGTTTCGGGCGAAGCGGGCCAGTTGGCCAGGCGCGCTTCCATATCAACGATGGCTTTGACTTTGACCAAGAACCAAGGATCGATCTTGGAGTCCTGATGAATTTCCCGAACGGTCCAGTCCCGGCGAAAGGCTTCGGCAATGGCAAACAAACGCTCGTCATCGGCGCCGGTGATCTTGTCTTCCAGTTCCATTTCCGTCCAGGTTGCCGCCCCGGGATAGCGGAGGCCAAAAACGCCGATTTCCAGTGAACGGACGGCTTTTTGCAGTGCACCCTCAAAGCAACGGTCGATGGCCATGACTTCGCCGGTCGCTTTCATTTGCGTCGTCAACCGGCGGTCTGCCGTGACAAACTTGTCAAAGGGCCAGCGGGGAATCTTGACTACGCAATAGTCAAGGGTTGGCTCAAAGCAGGCCGTGGTTTTACCGGTGACGGGGTTTTTGATTTCATCGAGCGTCAGGCCAATGGCAATCTTGGCGGCCATCTTGGCGATGGGATAGCCCGTCGCTTTCGATGCCAGCGCGGACGAGCGGCTGACTCGCGGGTTCACTTCGATGACGATGTACTCGTTCGATGTGGGGTGCAGCGCGTACTGTACATTGCAACCGCCTTCCACTTTTAAGGCGCGGATGATCTTAAGCGATGCGCTGCGCAGCATTTGGTATTCTTTATCGGTCAAAGTCTGCGAGGGGGCCACAACGATGGAATCACCGGTATGTACACCGACGGGGTCGAAGTTTTCCATGTTACAGATGGTGATGCAGTTGTCGGCGGCATCACGCATCACTTCGTATTCGATCTCTTTCCAGCCGGCGACGCTTTGCTCCAGCAGAACCTGACCGATCATCGATTTTTTGAGGCCCATGTCGCAAATCGTACGCAGTTCCGTTTCGTTGTGGGCGATGCCGCCGCCGGTGCCGCCCAGTGTATAGGCGGGACGGACGATCAAGGGATAGCCGGTTTGCTGGGCGAAAGACAGTGCCTGATCGAGCGTGGACACGATCTCCGACAGGGGGATCGGCTCACCGATGTCCACCATAGTCTTTTTGAACAGTTCTCGGTCTTCAGCGCGCTTGATCGTATCCAAGGAGGTGCCGAGCAAGCGCACATGGTATTTTTCCAGCACGCCGGCCTGCGCCAGAGCGACGGCCAGATTGAGGCCCGTTTGACCGCCCAGCGTGGGCAAGATCCCATCGGGACGCTCTTGATCAATGATGCGTGTCAATGTCGGCACATCGAGCGGTTCGATATACACATGATCGGCAATGTTGGCATCGGTCATGATCGTCGCCGGGTTGGAGTTGACCAGAACCACTTCCAGGCCTTCTTCTTTTAAGGCCTTACAAGCTTGGGTGCCAGCATAGTCAAATTCCGCAGCCTGACCGATGATGATCGGCCCGGAACCGATGACCAGGACTTTTTGCAAGTACGATGCTTTTGGCACAACAGTACCCCCTTTGGCAGTTTCATCGACAGCCGTCATGGCGCGGCCGATGGTCGGTTCTTCAATGGGTTTAAGACGCTTAGGCCTTGGCCCGGGCGCCCATGTGCGCCATAAACGTATCGAAGAGGTACGTCGAGTCCTCGGGACCCGGCGCAGCTTCCGGGTGATATTGCACCGAATAAACCGGTAGTGACACATGCCGTAAGCCTTCCACCGTATCATCGTTAGCGTTGCGGTGGCTGACGATGACCGTCGGCGGCAAGGTGGCTTCACGGATGGCATAGCCGTGGTTTTGCGACGTGATCATGACCCGTCCCGTCGCCAGATCGCGCACGGGATGGTTGGCCCCGCGATGGCCGAATTTCAGTTTGTACGTATCGCCGCCCAAGGCCAGTGACAGCAGTTGGTGACCCAGGCAAATGCCGAACATCGGTAAGAAATCGGCTCGTGGCGCCAAAAGCGCCTGCACGGTGCCCACGGCGGACTTGACATCTTTGGGATCGCCCGGTCCGTTGCTTAAAAAGATGCCTTCCGGCTGGGCGCTGTAGATATCTTCCGGCGATGCGTCGGCCGGCAAGACGATCAAGTGGCAATCCAAGGCTTTGAGCATGCGTAAGATGTTTTCTTTGATGCCGAAATCAAGGACAACAACGCGGCGACCGTCGCCGGGAATCACATAAGCTTGCGGCGTTGTCACTTGTTGGACCAAGTGCGGTCCGGCTACCACTTGCTGGCGCACAGCATTTAAGTACCCTTGCCAGATGGCCTGAGTATTGCTGGTCAACTGTGGCATCAATTCCGCCAGGGTCACGCAAGCACCGACGCGCAAGCTATCCAGGCCGGCATCAGCACCGGCTTCGCCACTGATGATGGCGCCGCGCATCGTGCCATAGTTGCGAATGCGCCGCGTCACGGAACGCGTATCGATCCCGGCCAAACCGGGAATGCCGTGCTGGGCCAAGTAGTGTTCAACTGTTTTTTCCGAGCGATAGTGGGACGGCCGGGCACAAGCTTCCCGCACCAGAAAACCGCGCACTTGCGGTTTCGTCGACTCGGCATCGCCCGTGTTGATCCCATAGTTGCCGATCAAGGGGTAGGTCATCGTCACGATCTGCCCGCAATAGGAAGGATCGGTAAGCACTTCTTGATACCCGGTCATGCCGGTGTTAAAAACAACTTCGCCAAAACAATCGCCCCGGTAACCAAAAGAAGCACCCTTATACAGTGTTCCATCTTCTAAGAGCAAGTAGGCAACTGCAGTTTTCCCGTTGGTCATGGTACGCTCCTTCCTGGCCCTTTTCAGGCACCGGCCTCCGTCAGCACCTGTTCAAGGATGGCCACCGCTTGATCCACATCGGCTTCACTGATGATCAAGGGCGGAACAAAGCGCAGTACCGAACCGGCGGTGCAGTTGATGATCAAGCCTTTTTCCAGGCAGGCCGCTACGATCGGCGCGCCGTCGCGGTCCAGTTCGCAAGCCAGCATCAGTCCCAGCCCGCGCACTTCGCGGATCAGGGAGAAACGTGCAGCCAGGTCTTCCAGCTTGCTGCGGAAGTAGGCACCGATTTTCTCGGTATGGGCAAGCAGTCCTTCGTTAACGAGCACATTCATCACGGCCAGGCCGGCGGCAGTAACCAGCGGGTTGCCGCCGAAGGTGGTGGCATGATCGCCCGGTTGGAACGCATTGGCCACTTCATCGGTCGCCAGCAAGGCACCGATCGGTGCGCCGCCGCCTAAGGCTTTGGCCAGCGTCATGATCTGGGGCTGTACGCCAAAGTTTTCATAGGCAAAGAGTTTGCCTGTACGGCCAAAGCCGGTTTGCACTTCATCAAAAATCAAGAGCACTTGCTTCTCGGCGGCCAGCTTTTGCACGCCTTGCCAGTACGCTTGGTCAGCGATGTTGACGCCGCCTTCACCTTGAACAGGCTCGACCAAAATCGCGCAGGTTTGCGGGCCGATAGCACTTTCCAGGGCCGCCAGATCGCCAAAAGGCACATAGCGAAAACCGGCCGGTAGGGGATCAAAGTCTTTTTGGTATTTCGGCTGCGCTGTCGCCGTGATTGTCGCCAAGGTACGGCCGTGGAAGGATTTTTCCATCGTGATAATTTCATATTTATTGGGGCCCCAGGTTTTCTTGGCATACTTGCGGGCCAGTTTGATGGCACCTTCGTTGGCTTCGGCACCGGAATTGCAGAAAAATACTTTATCGGCAAAGGAATGATCCACAAGCAGCTGGGCCAGCTTCACTTGTGGCTCAATCCAGTAGAGATTGGACACATGAATCAGTTCTGCCGCTTGCGCTTGCAGTGCCGCGACCACTTGGGGATGACAGTGTCCCAAGGCGTTGACGGCGATACCGGCCAGAAAATCCAGGTACGAGCGGCCGTCGGCATCCCATACGGTAGCGCCCTGACCGCGCACCAAGGCGATCGGCAAGCGTCCATAGGTGTTCATGACCACTTGTTTGCCCTGTTCCACCAGCGCTTGGTTGCTCCGGATTTGGTCTTTCTCCACGTTCTTTCCCATCCTTTATTGCATCGTACCGTCCGGTTACTTAACCACCATCGTACCGATGCCTTTTTCCGTAAACACTTCCAGAAGCAACGAATGCTGAATGCGCCCGTCAATGATGTGGGTAGAGCCGACGCCGCCTTCGATGGCCTGCACACAGCAGTGTACTTTGGGAATCATGCCGCCGCTGATTACGCCTTGTTCAACTAGATCTTCCACATCGCCGATGCGCAGCGAAGAGATCAAACTGCCCAGGTCATGGCGATCGCGCAGGATCCCTTCCACATCGGTCAGCAATATCAGCTTGTCCGCTTCCAGAGCCTGCGCCAATTCACCGGCCACCACGTCAGCATTGATGTTGTAGGCTTCGCCGTGATCGCCGGCGCCGATCGGCGCGATGACCGGGATGTAGCCCTGCTCCGTGAGGCCCCGCACCAGATCGGGTTGAATCCGCACCACATCGCCCACAAAGCCGATATCGGTCGGTACGCGATCACCGGCTTCGTTTTTAACCAGTTCAAAGCGTTTTTTGGCTTTAATCAAACCGCCGTCGCGCCCGGAAAGGCCCACGGCTTGCCCGCCAAAACGCTGGATCATGGCGACGATTTCTTTATTCAGTTTGCCGGCCAGCACCATCTCGACGATCTCCATCGTCGCTTGATCGGTGACGCGCATTCCTTGTACAAAGGTGGACTGCAAGCCCACCCGCTGCAGCATGCCGTTGATCTCCGGGCCGCCGCCGTGGACGAGGACCGGTTTGATCCCGACATATTTCATCAAGATCACATCGGTCATCACGGCTTCTTTGAGCTCATCGTTGAGCATGGCATTGCCACCGTATTTGATCACGACGGTCTTACCGGACAACTTTTTGATGTACGGCAAGGCCTCAACTAAAATCCCTGCTTTTTCTAACGCTGTCAGCACCGGTTCTCCTCCTCTTCTGCTACCCCATTAAATCGGCTGATCCTGCGGATCAAGTCCGGTAATCGGCGTTAATATGCACGTAGTCCACGGTCAAGTCACAACCCCAAGCAGTCGCCGTGGCGTCGCCATCATGAAGATCAACGGTCACGCGCACTTCCCGCTTTTGTAACACCGTTAAGGCTTCGGCTTCCGAAAAATCCAACGCTTGCCCTTGCGCCGCTGTTTGGACATGCCCTAAATACACATCAACTTTCGCCGGATCGAAATCAGCACCGGAGTAGCCGACAGCGCAAAGGATCCGCCCCCAGTTGGCATCGTTACCGAATACAGCCGCCTTAAATAAGGTCGACGCAGCCACTGCACGGGCGGCTTGGGCGGCGCTGGCTTCGGTTTTGGCGCCGCGAACGCAGACTTCGATCAACTTGGTGGCACCTTCGCCGTCACGGGCAATGGCTTTGGCCAGATGAATCGCCAGCGCCGTCAGCGCCTGCACAAACTGATCATAAAGGGGACCTTCTGTCTCGATGGCTGGTGCGCCGGCTGCGCCGTTGGCGAGAATCAGCGCCATATCGTTCGTCGATGTGTCACCGTCGACAGAAACCATGTTGAAAGACACCTGGGCCGCCCGCTGGAGCGCCTTTTGCAGCAGCGCCGGGGCGATCTGCACGTCCGTCGTGAAAAAGCCCAGCATGGTGGCCATGTTCGGGTGAATCATCCCGGAACCTTTGGCCATCCCGCCGATGGTCACTTGCTGATCGCCGATCCGCCATTCCACTTTGCCGGTTTTCGGCTCCGTGTCGGTCGTCATGATCGCTTCTGCAGCAACCGTGCCACCGTCTACGGCAAGGGCACCGGCCAGGCGGGCGATTCCCGCTTCGATGACGCCCATAGGCATGGGCTTGCCAATGACGCCGGTCGACGCCACAGCCACTTCCTGCGGTTGCAGCCCCAATGCGCCGGCCGTCGCTTCCGCCATGCGCCGCGCATCGCGTTCGCCTTGCTCACCGGTACAGGCGTTGGCATTGCCGGCATTGATCACCACCGCCCGTAAAGGACCGGCCGCGATATGCTCCCGCGTTACTTTCAGCGGCGCTGCCTGCACTTTATTGGTGGTGTATACGCCGGCCGCCGTTGCCGGGCGATCGCTTTGAATCATGGCCATATCCAACACGCCAGGTTTTTTCACACCGGCATCGACACCGGCTGCGGTAAAACCGCAAGGAGATGTTACATTCCCATCCTGAACGGTGACGGTTGTTGCTCCCGATACTTCATGGCTGTTTGCCATTGTCCTTCCTCCTTGCTGATTGCCGCCGGCTAGGCTACCGGCCGATTTTGCTTATCCTGAAAAACCCCCGCATATGGGGGCCTCTCCCCGATCATCTTCCCGGATCAAGGATAAATTCCCGACATAGTCAGTCCTATCGTTTCCGGCAAGTCAAAGAGCAAATTCATATTCTGAATCGCTTGTCCGGAAGCACCTTTGATCAGATTATCGATGGCCGAAGCGACGATGACCCGCCGGGTCCGCCGATCCACCGTCACACCGATGAAGGCGTGGTTAGAGCCGTAACTCCACTTGGTCTGCGGCCAAACGCCCTCATCCATCACATGCACAAAGGTTTCGCCGGCGTAAAAGGCTTGATAGCGCTCGCGCACTTGGGCCGCCGTCACGTCCGCCTCCGGTCGCAGGTCCATATAAACCGTCGCCAAGATGCCTCGCGTCATCGGCATCAAGTGCGGTGTAAAGGAAAGCTTGATCGCCTGATCGGAACCAGCCAAACGTGACGCTTCTTGCTCAATCTCCGGCGTATGGCGGTGCGTCGCTACGCCGTAGGGTTTGACATTTTCATTGACTTCGGCATAGAGGGAACCCAGCACAGCTTTACGTCCCGCCCCGGAAACACCGGATTTGGCATCAATGATGATCCGCCCTTCGTCGATCAGCCCTTGACCCAGAAGCGGCGCCATCGCTAGCATCGATGCCGTCGGGTAGCAACCGGGATTGCCGATGATCGAAGCCTGGCGAATCGACGCGCGGTGTAATTCTGGCAAGCCATAGACCGCTTCGGAGAGCAATTCCGGCGCTTCATGGGTCACATGATACCACTGCTCATAGGTTTGCACCTGGCGAAAGCGAAAATCAGCGCCCAGATCGATGACTTTTTTCCCCAATCGCCGTGCTTCCACGACCCAGGGAACGGAAAGCCCGTGGGGCAACGCCAAAAACAACACATCGGCCTCGCCGGCAATAGCCGACAAGTCCTGGGCACAGCAAACCTGCGTCACTTGATCTTGAAAATGGGGATAAACGTCCGCAAAAGATTGTCCTACATAGCTTTGTGTGGTCAGATCGGTCAAGGTGACCTCGGGGTGACAGCGCAACAAACGAACCAATTCTGCGCCTGTATATCCCGTCGCTCCAATAATCGCTGCTTTAATCATCATCGTTCCCCTTTTTTGCCAGATTGTTCGCCTGCGTGAAACATTAGGAATGATTATACATAGTTGCGTATAATTATTCAATGCTTTTTTCTTAACCTTGCTCCAAAGCAAAAAAGGCTGTAAATACCGGCTTCGTCGCCACGCTCAAGGCTTACGCATCGACGTAAAGCGTTGGTAGCGCGTTGGTGCGACCAAGGTCCCTCCATCGCAGTTGCTGCGACCGCAGGAAGTACCCGCCATGGTTTTACATCCTTCATTCATTGTACGGTCCCTTCTTAAGCGCAAATACCCAAACGATAAAATTCGACGCTCTACTCTATTGTACGTCGGTTTGGGGATGTCGACAAGACTGTACCTTAGGCTCTTTTCGTCACGCTTGCGGTTCACCGGCCACAGGCTCTTTTTCTTGATCCGTTGCCGGTTGATCGGTTTTTTCCTTGGAACCCGCTTTTGACGTCGGCGCCGGTTCACCGGAAAGATGATGAACGATCCCGGCAAAAATTCCTTTCGCGATAGTTTCTTGGTGGCTGTCGCTTTTGAGCATCGTTTCTTCCGTCGGGTTCGAAAGGAAGCCTACTTCCACCATCACCGCCGGGCAATGGCTGGTGCGCAGAACAAAGTAATCTTCATCGGTCGCTACGCGCTTGTCTTTGTTGCCGATGCGTTCCACCAACTGGTGCTGGATATGCAGGGCTAAACGTTTTCCTTCCTCCGAGCCGGGTTGATAAAACACTTGCGCTCCCGATGATTTGGCCGAAAAACTGTTGGCATGAATCGCCACATAGATATCCGCTTTGTTCTCACGGGCCACTTCCACCCGCTTCGTCAATTCATCGCGCTGCGTCCAGGGACCGGTAAACAAGTTGGCATCGGTTTCGCGGGTCATGACAACCCGGATGTTCGATTGGCGCAGATGCTCGGCAACTTTCTTGGCAATGGCCAAGTTGATATCCTTCTCCAGCGTGCCTTGCTTTCCTTTGGTGCCGCCGTCGCCGCCGCCATGACCGGCATCGATCAGTACCGTTTTATCTTGAAGTGAGCCCGCCAAGGAAGCCACTTCTCGATCGTCTAAGTAGGCCGGCAGCAGATAATAACCTACCCCCCCAAGGAGAAAAAGTCCCAAGACGGCCATGATCCATCGCATCTTACCTATAATAATGGTGACGGAACGCATAGCAAGCCCCCCTTCCTGCCTAATGCTTATGCAGGAACGGGAAGGAAAAAAACTTGCTACATGCAAAAAGGCGCCACTCCTTTTCCAGAGTGGCGCCTTCCTTTTTTATTGGAATGAATAGGTCCCGGTGCGGGATGATTACATCATGCCGCCCATGTAATTTTACGCTGTACCACTTATTATAATAGGAAACAAATGCGCGGAAACCAACCGATTTTAAGCTCTTATCCTGTAACATGATAGCTGAAAAAGTTTAATTTTTACTTGCTTGCGTGGTCAAAAAGTGGTCAAACGTGGTCACTAGAAAAGGCCTCACTCCGAGGCCTTCTCTTGCTTTTCGTACACCAGTAGATCCCCTACCGTGCAATCCAAGATGCTACAAAGCTGGTCAAGAACAGCGATATCTACTCTTGCGTTAAGACCGGAGCGAAACCCCTTCAGAGTATTTCGATTCACTCCCGCGGCAACAAGGTCTCGTTCGGTGACATTGCGCTCGGTCATGACCTGGTCGAGGTTGTACTTAATCGAGTCTGTCTAAAAACCCCCGCATCCCAAGGGTCGATTCATAAAACTCAGTATTCAATGGTATTTTGTGCCATTTAAAGGTATTTTGGCTTCGCT